>JAUVVG010000001.1 GCA_030604735.1 Azoarcus sp. | reverse complement strand
CCCACCCTTAGTACGACTGCATCGAGGGCGAGAAATTTTCAAAGCGCGTGTACTCCCCGATAAACGTCATCCGTACCATCCCCGTCGGTCCATTACGGTGCTTGCCAATGATCAACTCCGCCGAACCCTTGTCCGGCGAATCCGGGTTATAAACCTCATCCCGATAAATAAACATGATGATGTCCGCGTCCTGCTCGATCGCGCCGGATTCACGCAAGTCCGACATCACCGGACGCTTGTTCGGGCGCTGCTCCAGGCTTCGGTTGAGCTGGGAAAGCGCAATGATCGGCACATGCAACTCCTTGGCCAGCGACTTGACCGAGCGAGATATCTCGGACAGCTCGGCGGCCCGGTTGTCGCTGTCGCGGGTACTGGTCATCAGCTGAAGGTAGTCGATGACGATCAATCCGAGCTTGCCGCATTGGCGCGACAGTCGCCTTGCACGGGCGCGCAGGTCGATGGGATTCAGCCCGGGCGTCTCGTCGATGAAGAGCGGTGCATCGTAGAGCTTGCCCATCGCTGCGGTCAGGCGCTGCCAGTCCTCGTCGCTCAGGCGTCCAGTCCTGAGCTTGGTCTGATCGATCCGACCCAGTGACGAGATGAAACGCATCGCCAGTTGCGTGCCCGGCATTTCCATCGAGAAGATCGCCACCGGCAGCCGGCAATCCACCGCGACATGCTCTGCGATATTCAGCGCCAGCGTGGTCTTGCCCATCGCGGGCCGGCCCGCCAGGATGATCATGTCGGACGGCTGCAAACCGGAAGTCTTCTCGTCCAGATCGACCAGCCCGGTCGGGACTCCAGTCACTTCGTTCGGATTGTCGCGGTCGTACAGTTCCTGAACACGATCGACGACCTGTTTCAGGATAGGCTGAATGGACACGAAACCGCTCGCGTGCCGCGCACCCGCCTCGGCGATCTCGAACACCCGGGACTCGGCCTCGTCCAGCAAGGCCTTCGCGTCACGGCCGGACGGATTGAGCGCACTGGCGGCGATCTGATCGCCGACGGTCACCATCTTGCGCAGGATCGCCCGCTCGCGGACGATCTCGGCATAGCGTCGGATATTCGCCGCCGACGGCGTGCTGTTCGCCACCTCGGCGAGATAAGCTAGTCCACCGGCCTGCTCGGCCTCGTTGTGCTTCTCCAGCGACTCGAACACGGTCACGACGTCCGCCGGCTTGCCCATATCGACCAGGCGGCCGATGTGCTGGTAAATGCGCCGGTGATCGTCGCGATAGAAGTCCTCGGGCGTCACCAGGTCGGCGATGCGCTCCCACGCGGCATTGTCGAGCAGGATTCCGCCGATCAGCGATTGCTCGGCCTCGATGGAATGGGGCGGCAAGCGGATCGCCGCAATGTCGGCGTCGCGCGGACCGTCTGAGTAAGTTCGTTTCGAAGTAGCCATGGAATCCAGATCGCGTTCAGGGGACCGGTTCTAACGGTCCCGAATCGAGCAGACAAGCCCTCCCGGGCGCGCCAAAAACAAATGGGCTGCACAAGGCAGCCCATTCTACGCGTACAGGAGATCAGCGATTACTGCTGGTCGCCGAGCACCGACACGGTGATGGCAGTGACGACATCGGCGTGCAAGGACACGTCGATCTGCACATCGCCGACCTGCTTGATCGGGCCATCCGGCAGACGCAGCGCGCTGCGCTCGATCGAGAAACCGAGGGCTTCCAGCGCTTCGGCGATGTCGGCGTTGGTGACCGAGCCGAACAGGCGACCGTCCATGCCGGCCTTGCGCGTGATCTGAACCATCAGGCCTTCCAGCTTGCCAGCCAGCGCCTGGGCTTCGGCGAGCTTGTCGGCCTGAACACGCTCGAACTCGGCGCGACGCGCTTCGAACTCGGCCTTGTTGGCTTCCGTCGCACGCTTGGCCTTGCCTTGCGGGATCAGGAAATTTCGCGCGTAACCATCGCGCACCTTGACGATGTCGCCGAGGGTGCCGAGGTTGGTGACCTTTTCAAGAAGAATGATTTGCATGCTCTATTCTCCTTATTGATGCAGGTCGGTGTAAGGCAGCAGCGCGAGGAAGCGGGCACGCTTGATCGCGGTAGACAGCTGGCGCTGGTAGCCGGCCTTGGTGCCGGTGATACGCGCCGGCATGACCTTGCCGGTTTCGGTGATGAAGTCCTTCAGCAGATCCACGTCCTTGTAGTCGATCTCTTCGATCTTCTCGGCCGTGAAGCGGCAGAACTTGCGACGCTTGAACAGACCGCGGTTACCGCGATCATCCTTCTTCTTGAACTTTGATTTGGGCTTGAACGCCATTTTTCGTTCCTTCCAGAAATTCGATTGTGCTCAGATGCAGGACCGGAATACGACTCTTGAGGCTTCTCGCTGCAAGAAAACCGGTCACACGAAGACTCATCCCGGGCGCAGCGGCCACCAGTACATGGGCCAGGTCCCCCAGTGCGACGGCCGGCAATTCCACCGACACATCTCTTTCGACACCGGCTTCCGCCTGCCTGGACTGATGGACCAGGCTGCAGTTTGCGACCGGTATACCTGCCGGGGTTCGACGCAAGGGCTGCAACTCGGACAGCCTGGCATCGAACGAGAACCGATTCAGCGCTTCAGACAAGACCTCAGGCGGATTCCGCTTCTTCGGCCTTGTCGCCTTCGGCGTCACCGTCAGTGGCGGCGGCGGTCAGCGAGCGAGCCTTCTCTTCCTTCATCATCGGCGACGCAGTCGTCACGGCGGCCTTTTGCTTGACGGTCAAATGACGAAGAACGGCGTCGTTGAACTTGAACGCGTGCTCGAGTTCGGCCAGCGTCTCGCCGTCGCACTCGATGTTCATCAGAACGTAGTGGGCCTTGTGCATCTTCTGGATCGGGTAGGCCATCTGACGACGCCCCCAGTCTTCCAGACGATGGATTTGCCCGTTACGACTGGTAACGAGCGACTTGTAGCGTTCGATCATCGCCGGCACCTGTTCGGACTGGTCCGGGTGAACGATGAACACGATTTCATAGTGTCGCATGCATGCTCCTTGCGGTTGATGACAGCTCCCCGGCATGCGATATCCGGTGGAGCAAGGGTAAGAGCGGAAAAATAACAGATAAAGACCCGAATTACAATCCAGGCCGCAACAACACACGACTCACAATCCAGACGGTTGCTGTCTCCGCAAACAGCCAACGAAGTCTTGCGACATGGAAAAACTCTCACGCGCTCGGATCAGCACGGCGAATCGGGTCGAGTGCCGTTGTTTAGCCCCCCGAAACATGCATATCGATCGAAAGCGCTGGCCAACGGCCTCACGCCCCTTTTTCGACGCAACGGCCGGCGGACCAGGATCGGCATGCCCACCACAGTGGCCGTCCCCACCAGCAGCAACAGAAAATTCACCCACAGGAAACCCAATTAGGATTCTGTGCGTCACAGACCATTGCGAATCAATATGACTGGAACCCGACACATGTCGCGAAGCAAATTATTCTTTTGCACTCTCCTGGTCGCCTTGCTCCCTGTCAGCACCCTCGCCGCCCCCGACTTGAGCGCACCGGAAGCCCATAAAGCCGTCGAAGCTGGCGAAATCATGCTCATCGACATCCGAACCCCGCGCGAATGGCGCCAGACCGGCACTGCACCCGGAGCAGCCAGAATCGACTTCTACGAGGGACCTGACCACATGCTGGAAAACGTGCTGCGTCTGACTGAAGGCGACAAACACCGCCCGATCGGGTTGATCTGCCGCACTGGCAACCGTACGACAACCGCTCAACGTTTCCTCCAGCAACAGGGATTCACCCGAGTCTACAATGTGAAGGAAGGCATGGTCGGCAGCGGTGCTGGGCCCGGCTGGCTCGCCCGCAACTTGCCAACCGATCCCTGCCGACGCTGTTGAACGCAGTTCGCGGGTAGACATCGCGATTTTAGTTTTCCCCTGCTCTGCGGCGAAAGCACCACCGAAACTATTGTCCCGGACCGGGGCGGAAGCGACCAAAGCATACCCTGATGAGCACGACTCGTTGCCCGGCTGATTCGATACGACCCGAGACGGCACCAACCTTGTCGATCGTGATGCCCGTCCTCAATGAGGCCGATAACCTGTCGGCCCGGCTTGCTGAACTGGCCCCGCTGCAGCGGCGGGGTGTGCAACTCATTTTGGTAGACGGGGGTAGCAGCGACGACACGGTGGCGATAGCGCGGTCCGCCGCGGTCGAGGTCATCCAGTCATCACCTGGTCGTGCACGACAGATGATGACTGGAGTCGCCGCAAGCAAGGGGGCGATACTGCTTTTCCTACATGCCGACACCGTACTCCCGCAGGATGCGGATGTGCTAGTCACAGCCGCCCTCGACGAAGGCGGCAGGGAATGGGGGCGTTTCGATGTGCGGATCGAGGGCCGGCACTGGATGCTTCCGGTGATTGCGACGATGATGAACTTGCGCTCGCGCTGGACCGGGATCGCAACCGGTGATCAGGCGATCTTCGTGACCCGCCGCGCCTTCGATGCGGTCGGCGGATACCCCGATCTGGCGCTGATGGAGGACATCGTCCTTTCGGCACGCTTGCGCCGTCGCTCGCGCCCCGTCTGCCTGACTGCACGCGCCGTCACCTCCGGACGGCGTTGGGAACGCCACGGACTCTGGCGAACCATCTGGCTGATGTGGCGCCTGCGTTGCCAGTTCTGGCGCGGCGTGCCGGCAAGTGTGCTGGCGCGCCAGTACCGATGAACCGGCCTTCATGACACCCACTACGCGAATCGTCATCCTCGCCAAGGCGCCGCGCCCTGGCTTTGCGAAGACCCGCCTGATCCCTGCTCTCGGCGCACTTGGCGCGGCGAAACTGGCGCAACGCATGCTCGTTATCTGTGTAGACGCTGCCCTCGATGCAAAGCTCGGCCCGGTCGAACTGCACGTCACTCCCGACTCGGATGACCCGGCTTGGCGTGGCTTGCTGCCCGATACGAGCGCACGCATCAGCGACCAGGGTGAGGGCGATCTGGGCATGAGAATGGCCACCGCCGCCACAACTGCGCTAGCCCAGGAAGATGCGGTGATGCTGGTCGGCACCGACTGCCCGGAACTCACCTCCCCCTTGCTGCAGCGCGCAGCCCAGGCTTTGAGGCACCACGATGCCGTGATCCACCCCACTGCGGACGGCGGCTATGCCTTGCTCGGCCTGCGCCGCTTCAGCCCGAGACTGTTCGAGGACATCACCTGGAGTACCGAAAACGTCACGACGACGACCTTGTCCCGCGTCCTCGAACTCGGCTGGACCGTAGACATCCGGCAGACCCTGCATGACATTGACACGCCAGACGACCTTCGTTGGCTGCCCTGGCCCCCTTGAGTAAGTGCAAGGCGCTTAAACCTCGTTCCACAAACGGCGAAAGGACAATGTGCGCTGTCACACCGACAAAACAAGTCTGTACTGCGAAAGTTGCAGCGTCCTGCCAACCTCCACGCTGGGCAACGCTCACTTAGCTCGGGGGAATTACGTTACATTGAGTTGCCAGGTTTTTCGATCTTCGCGATGATCGTTTTCGACGACATAGAGATCAGATCAGGCTCGCACAGAATTTGTTCAACATACAGCGCGATAGCCTCCGCTTACAATTGAACACGAACCCGACACTTTTCGCCGGGTCTATTGATACACAATTCAGACGTCAACAATAATCGCCTGGGAGAGAAGATCATGAGAAAGACCCTAATCCTCAGCGCAGCCAGCGTCATGCTGATCGCAGGCTGTGCAACCAATCCTTACCAAGGGGACCATGCCCGCACCGCGACCGGTGCGACCATCGGCGCAGTCGGCGGTGCGGTGCTGGGCCGGGCAGTTTCCGGTTCTGGTGACCGTACTCAGGGCGCCCTGATCGGCGCTGCGGTCGGCGCGACTGTCGGCGGTCTGATCGGTCGGCAAATGGATCAACAAGAGGCGGAACTGCGTCGCCAGATGGAAGGCACCGGTGTAGAGGTCCAGCGTGAAGGCGATACCATTCGCCTGCAAGCCCCGGAGAACATCACCTTCGACACCAACCGGGCCGATGTGAGGCCTCAGTTCAGGTCGGTGCTTGATCAGGTCGCGAACAGCCTCTCCCAGTATCCGGATACCTTGCTGCGGGTAGAAGGCCATACCGACTCTGTCGGCTCGGCCGCCTATAACCAGACCCTATCCGAAAATCGGGCCCTCAGTGTGCGCAGCTACCTGGTACAACGCGGAGTACCGGCAAACCGGATCGAGGCCTACGGTTATGGTATGACGAGGCCGATCGCCGACAACTCGACACCGGATGGACGAGCACAGAACCGTCGCGTCGAGATGCTGATCATCCCGCTGCAATAAGCCAAACATCCAACCCGACCCGCGGCGTCTGTTGCGTCGTAGGTGATCCACCAGGGTCGCGGGTCAGGACATGGAGACGGGGTTATTTTGCGGCCACCCTCTATTCCAGCGACCGCTCCCTTCCGTGACCATGGGCGATCGTGCATTTCCCCTTCCATTGCGCCGGGTCAAACACCGTGTTTTTCCTTGGAATCCCATGACAAGGCTGTAAAATCAAAGAACAGATTCGACTCGGGAAGTCAAATCGCATGTTCTCGTCGAGAAAACCGGTCTGTCCGCGGTGCAATGCATCTTTGCTGCGTGAGTCAAAGTGGGAGTCCCGTGCGGAAAAGAATGCCAATCCGGGGCTGAAGCCCTATCGTTGCCTGGGTTGTTCCCATCGTTTTCTCACCCAGCGCCCACCTCAAATCAGATGGGCCGCGCTATCGGTTGGGGCTGCGGGAATTCTGACCCTTTCCCTTTTCGTCCAGTTATTATCTATGACAGACGAAACGGTCGAAACAGAATCCTATTCGGCTATGCCGGATACCTTTTCGATCCTCGCCAGCGACACGCTTCAAGCGGCGGAATCAGGTCACCCGGAAGCGCAGTTTCGTGTCGGCAAGAAGCTGCTGATGGAGGCCGCACTCGAATCGCAAAAAGCCCCGGAAGCACTTGAATGGCTGACGCGGGCCGCCGAGAACGGCCACACTGGAGCAATGATCCAGTTGGGAAGGATGTTTCGCAGCGGCGTCGGCGCCTTGCAGAATTACGACATCGCGGCCGACTGGATACAGCGGGCTGCGGCTGCCAATGACCCGGAAGGGATGCTTGAACTTGGCCGCTTCTATCGTGACGGCATCGGCTTCGACAAGGACTTGATCAGTGCCTATGTGTGGATGAACCGTGCAGCTGCCGCGCACCATCTCGATGCCGCGCGTGAAAGAGAGGCCATGGCGAGAAGTCTGCAGCCCGAGGCGATCAGGCAGGCTCAGCAATTGTCACTCGAGCCCTTCGAACCGCCTGACCGGCTTGCCAGGCGCAACGCGATCACTCCATCCCACCGTGTCGGCTCACACGATGAGATGCGATGAACTAAACGATGAGGCAGCCACATTGGGCGAGTGCCAGCCCATCCTAGGATCCGAACGCAAGCCCGCCCAGGAAATAGAAGGCCAGACGAGAGATGTGGATCGCGATCAAGCCGCCGGCAATAGCACGAATTAGGGCCCGCCTTCATCCCGCGCTCATCTAGCATGAGCTGCTAAGACTCGTGACTCAGGACTTCGTCGTCGAAGCGGGTGAAGTTCAGAGTCAAGAACAGGATCAAAGCCAGCCCGGTCAGCCCCAAGAACCTCCTTGCCCTCTTGTGGGCTGCTACCTAAATGACCGCATCCTGCAGTTCGGAAAGCGGTTGGTCCGGCGGAGTTGTACCCCGGTAGCCTCATGCTTCGGGTGCCAGCTCATTTCCATGCACCGCCCTTGTTGGCCGTGGCATCGGGCTAGAGTCGCAGCAGCATGGTCCGACCTAAGGATCCATCCGGACGAGATGAACTCTTTAAAGGCTTTCCGCCAACCCTCGTTACCGCCACTATTCAACCTTCTTCCGTGAGAGACTGCCCAGCATGTCGTTGTTCGATGAACACCCCCTCCGCCGTCGCCTGAACGACGAAGTCCACGCTCGCCCCCCGGTCCCACTCGATGCCCCCGAGTTCGTGACCTATCTCGCTTTCCTGCACGAGAATGGCAGCGCCGAGCGCGAGGCCCTGCATCTCAAGTCCCTGGCACAACAGTTTCAACTGACGGAACCTGAACCGGAGTCCGGCCATGTGTTCCTCGATGCCGGCGAGTTCCGTCTGAAGTGGGAGCGGCATAACGAGTTCTCGAGTTACACGTTCTTCAGTCGAATCGAAGGCGCCGAGACGGCCGATGACCGAGCACTGCTGGTGGTCCCTACAGGCTGGCGCAAGGCGATTCCCGGCCAGCTGATCGTCGCGACCCATATCGAACTCCGTCAGGTCGCCGAGGTTTCCCCCGAGGCAATCATGAACCAGCTCGCGCCGCAGGGGCCGACCCAGGTCGCTGCCCAGGTCGCCGAAGGTGCTGGCTGGGTATTTACCGACTTCCACATTCACGAGGGGTACTCGCGCTTTCTGCTGGTCGACCAGGGCTTCACCCCGCGGCAGGCTGGCCGGATGGTTCAGCGTTTGCTCGAGATCGAGACTTACCGGACGATGGCGCTACTGGCTTTCCCGGTCGCGAAGGAAGTCGGCCAACTCGTCTCCGGTGCCGAAGACGAGCTCGCCGACCTGATGGATCACATGGGCAAGGCGCAAAGCTCGGAAGACGAGCGCATGGTGTTGGGACGACTGACCCGACTCGCAGCCGATATCGAGCGATCGGTCGCGCGCACCACTTTCCGCTTTGGCGCTGCGACCGCCTATTACCGGCTCGTCCGTCAGCGGATCGACGAGATTCGGGAGCGTCGGGTCGCGGGATTCCCGACGATTCGAGAATTCATGGAGCGCCGTCTCGCGCCAGCCATGGCCACCTGCGAGACGATCGCACGCCGCCAGGAAGAACTGTCCGGCCGTATCGCGCGCAACTCGCAACTGCTGCGAACCCGGGTCGACATCGAGCTCGAACGCCAGAACCAGACCCTGCTCGCCCAGATGAACCGCCGCGCCAAGCTGCAGCTCAGGCTTCAGGAAACCGTTGAAGGGCTGTCCATCGTCGCGATCACCTATTACGGCTCACAGCTGGTGAATTACCTGGCCAAGGGCGCCAAGGATTGGATTTCGCCATTCACCCCGGAAATCGTCACCGCCGCGGCGATCCCGCTCATCGCGGGTCTGGTCTATCTCGGCTTGCGCCGCACCCGCAGCAAGCTCGCAGCCGAGGAAGCCGGGATCGAGTGACCTATAATGGGCGCCTGACTTCATTCATCCCGTTTTGCGGAATCCGATACCGTGGCCCATACCTTGTTCGAATCTTCGATTTCCAGCCTGCAACTGCTCGGGCGCGGCAAAGTCCGCGACATCTATGCGGTCGATGACGACACCTTGCTGATCGTCACCAGCGATCGCCTTTCCGCGTTCGACGTCATCCTGCCGGACCCGATCCCGGACAAGGGGCGAGTATTGACCGCCATGGCCTTGTTCTGGTTCGACAGGCTCGGCGACATCATCCCCAACCAGCTCACCGGCATCGACCCGGAAAGCGTTGTCGCGTCAAGCGAGCGGGATCAGGTGCGAGGACGGGCGCTGGTCGTCAAGCGGCTCAAACCGCTGCCTATCGAAGCGGTCGTGCGGGGCTATGTGATCGGCTCCGGATGGTCCGACTACAAGGCCAGCGGCGCGATCTGCGGAATCAGCCTGCCCGCCGGCCTGCAGCAGGCAGCCAGGCTGCCGCAGCCGATCTTCACCCCGGCGAGCAAGGCCGAAGCCGGCGATCACGACGAGAACATCTCCTTCGACGAGGCCCGCTTACGCTGCGCCGCCGCGCTCGCCGACACCGGTGCCGACGGGGCGGCCCTGGCCGACCAGGCGCGCGAGGCGGCGATCGCGCTTTATTCCGCAGCGGCCGATTACGCCGCGACACGCGGCATCATCATCGCCGACACCAAGTTCGAGTTCGGGGTCGATCGCGCCGGCCGGCTGTTCCTGATCGACGAAGCCCTGACTCCGGACTCGTCCCGCTTCTGGCCTGCCGACCAGTACCGCGAAGGCATCAGCCCGCCCAGCTTCGACAAGCAGTATGTCCGCGACTATCTGGAGACCCTGACCTGGAACAAGAAGGCACCCGGCCCCAGGCTCCCAGACGAGGTGATCGCGCGGACTGCCGCCAAGTATCGGGAAGCCTTCGAGAAACTGACCGGCAGAACGCTTTGACCAAAACACCGGCCTGGTTAGTGTGAGAACTGCAGCCCCCTCGGGGGCTGCAGCAATGACAACCAGCCCTCAGCTCGACTGCATCCAGAACGTAACATCTGTCACGCCTGACCTCCATCGGAGGCGCCAGTGAAGACACCAAGAGCGCGATCACGCGCCGACAGGGAGACACCATGAGCAGCGCCCATTCCGGCCGCACGATTGCACTCGCGCTCGTGATCGCAGCCTATGTATTGTCCTTTTTCCATCGCTTCGCACCGGCCGGAATCGCGGCCGAGCTGGCGACGACCTTCCAGACCAGCGCGGCCTCGCTCGGTGTGCTCGCCGCGACCTACTTCTACATCTACACCATCATGCAGGTCCCGACCGGCGTGCTGGTCGACACCCTGGGACCGCGTCGCATCCTCACCGTCGGCAGCCTGATCGCAGCAGCCGGGAGCCTGCTGTTCGGACTGGCACCGGACCTGGGGATCGCGATGCTGGGGCGAACGCTGATCGGTCTGGGCGTCTCGGTCGTCTTCATCGCCATGCTCAAGTTGATCGCGCTGTGGTATGACGAACGGCGCTTCGCAACCCTGGTCGGACTGGCGATGCTGGTCGGCAACACCGGCTCGGTGCTGGCCGGTACACCGCTGGCCGCGCTGGCCGAGGTCGTGTCGTGGCGGATGATATTCGTCGGCATCGCCGGAGTCTCGTTGATGATCGCGGTCGGCAGCTGGCTACTGATCCGGGAGAACCTGCCTGCGGCGTCCGGCGGGCCGCGCTTCGACCGGACCGTGATCCTGAGCGCGCTGGCCGGCGTATTGAAGAATCGCGCTACCTGGCCGCCGGTCGTGGTCAACTTCGGCCTGACCGGCAGCTTCTTCACCTTCGGCGGCCTGTGGCTCACCCCCTACCTGATCAACATTCATGGCATGAGTTCGGTCACCGCCGCCGGCCATCTGTCGCTGTACTTCGCCGGTTTCGCGGTCGGGTGTCTGGGCGTCGGCTCCCTGTCGGATCGACTCGGCAGGCGCAAACCGGTGCTGTTCGGCAGTGGCGTGGTGATCTGCGGATTCTGGGCGCTGTTGCTGTCGGCCACCCCGATGCCGCTGTGGTCGAGTCATGTCGTGTTCGGTGCGATGGGTGTGGCGACTGCGGGCTTCGTGCTGACCTGGGCCTGCGCGAAGGAGGTCAACCCTCCGCAGCTGTCCGGCATGAGCACCAGCGTGACCAACATGGGCGGCTTTCTCGCGGCCGCACTGATCCAACCTGCGGTCGGCTTCGTGATGGACCTCGGCTGGGACGGCACGGTGATCGACGGCGTCCGTCAGTACAGCGAACAGACCTTCCTGCTCGGCATTGGCCTGATCGCAGCCCTCGCACTCGTCGGAACCATCGCGAGCCTGTTCGTGCGTGAAACCGGCTGCCGCAACATCTGGCAAGGCAAGTAAGCCGGAGACGGGTCGATCGCCACCCGCAAGAAGCGGCGTCGGTGACCCGGGAGGCAGACGCGCACGCAAGGTCGCGACCGGATGCCTGCGCGTCCGCTGCGTTAGTGGGGAAGTCGACTGATCTGACCTTGACCAAGCCCGCCCCATCGTCGAACTTGTAAGGGTAATCCGGTTCAAATCCGGGTAGGCGGCAAAACGCCTTACCGATTGGATCGACACTTTCCCGCCACGCTGAACAGGAGGTCAACATGGAACATTCGGCACATTCGCTCGATCGCCATTTCAACCTGCCTCACATTCGCGAAGTCGACAACGCCCGCCCGCTACACTGGATCAAGCTCGGATGGGAGGATCTGCGCGAGCATGCCTTCGCCAGCATAGCCTATGGCATTTTCTTCGCAGTGCTCGGGTATCTGATCATGTCCTTCGCCGCACCGCGCCCCTATCTGATCACCGCCTCGATCTCCGGCTTCTTCCTGATCGGTCCATTGGCCGCCGCCGGTCTTTACGAGATCTCTCGACGCGGGGCCAACGGGCAAGCGGCCGACTTGCGCGCGTCCTTGCGCGGCATCCTCGACAGCCGTGAATCACTTCTGTCGATCGGTGTCTTTCTCGCCATCGTGATGCTCGGCTGGGAGCGCATCTCGGCAGTGCTGTTCGCGCTGCTCTTCCCGGGCGAGATCGCGGAACTGAGCGGTTTCATGCGAACCGTGCTGCTGTCCGGCGAGCATCTGGGCTTCGTCGCCGCCTATGTGATGGTCGGTGCGGTCTTCGCGGCAATCGTCTTCATCGCGACCGTGGTCGCCGTGCCGATGCTGATGGACAGGGACACCGACATGGTCACCGCGATGATGACCAGTGTACGTGCCGCCAGCACCAACCCGGTGGCGATGCTGGTCTGGGCCGCCCTGATCGTCGCGTTGATCACGATCGGTTTCGCGACGATGATGATAGGCATGGTCATTCTGCTGCCCTTGCTGGGCCACGCCTCCTGGCATGCCTATCGTGACTTGGTCGAGTGAGCCCGGCTGCCTCGGCTTTCGCGCCGAATCGATCGCGACCATAGCGCGTTCGAATCGCCCGAACACGTAGAATGAAGCAACACGAGGTCCGCCGGCTCGCCGGCGGACTGCTTTTGAGCCAACGAAAACGCAGGTGAATAGAGTATGAGCAACCCGCTGCTGGATTTTTCGTCCTTTCCCCGTTTCGACACGATCCGGCCCGAACATGTACAACCGGCCATCTCGGAGTTGATCGCGACCAATCGACGCCTGATCGACGAGTCGATCGCCGACGACACCGAACCGACCTGGGAGAATTTCGTCGCACCGATGACCGAAGCCGGCGAGCAACTCGGCCGGGCATGGGGCGTCGTCGGGCACTTGCACAGCGTGATGGATGTGCCGGAATGGCGGGATGCCTACAACCAGATACTGCCCGAGATCTCGAGCTTCTACGCCGATGTGGGACAGAATCTGAAGTTGTTCGAGAAGTACAAGGCACTGCATGATGGCCCGGCCTTCACGTCGCTCTCTCCGGTACGACAGCGGATTCTCGAACACGAGTTGCGCGATTTCCGACTGGCTGGCGCGGAACTGCCCGACGAGCAAAAGCCGCGCTTCAAGGCCATCCAGGAAGAACTCTCCGCGCTGGCGGCCAAGTTCTCGGAGAACCTGCTCGACGCCACCAATGCCTATGCCGAGTGGATAGCGGATGAAGCCGAACTTGCCGGCATTCCGCAGGACGCCATCGCAGCGGCCAGGGCTGCGGCCGAGAAGGCCGGCAGGCCGGGCTGGAAATTCAGCCTGCAGATGCCGAGCTATCTCCCGGTGATGCAGTACGCCGACAGTCGTGCGCTGCGCGCGCGGATGTACAAGGCCTACGCGACCCGAGCCTCCGAGTTCGGCGATGCCAAACTCGACAATGGCCCGTTGATCGGCAGGATTCTCGCGCTGCGGGCCGAAGAAGCGCGAATGCTCGGCTACCCCAACTATGCCGAGGTGTCGCTGGTCGCGAAGATGGCCGAAGGCGCCGACCAGGTCCTCGACTTCCTGCGCGAGTTGGCCGCGAAGGCGAAGCCGTTCGCCGAGCGGGATTTGGCCGAGCTCAAGGACTTCGCCGCGACCGAACTCGGCATCGAGCCGCTCGAACCCTGGGACGTCGCCTATGCCTCGGAGAAGCTGCGCCAGGCCCGCTATGCCTTCTCCGAGCAGGAGGTCAAGCAGTACTTCCCAGAGCCCAAGGTCATCGACGGCTTGTTCGGCGTGATTCGCACGCTCTACGGCGTGGACATCCTGCCCGAGGAGGCCCCGCGCTGGGATCCGGAAGCGCATTTCTTCCGGATAGAGCGCAACGGCGAGACCATAGGTCATTTCTTCATGGACCTGCACGCGCGTGAAACCAAACGCGGCGGCGCCTGGATGGACTCGGCCCGCAGCCGGCATCTGACCGCCCGCGGCGTGCAGACACCGGTCGCCTACCTCGTCTGCAACTTCTCCGGCCCGTCCGGCGGCAAGCCGGCAACCTTCTCTCACGACGACGTACAGACTCTGTTTCACGAGTGTGGCCATGGCCTGCACCACCTGTTGACCCAGGTCGACGAGCTCGCCCTCGCCGGTATCCATGGCGTCGAGTGGGATGCGGTCGAACTGCCCAGCCAGTTCATGGAAAACTTCTGCTGGGAATGGGACGTCATCCAGGGCATGACCGCCCATGTCGACAGCGGAGCGCCCTTGCCGCGCGAACTCTTCGACAAGATGATCGCGGCCAGGAACTTCCAGAGCGGCATGCAGACCGTGCGCCAGCTGGAGTTCTCGATGTTCGATCTGCGCCTGCACAGCGAGATCGCCCCCACCGACGGACCGGTGCCGATCGCGCAGGTACTGGCACTGCTGGACGAGGTCCGGCAGGAAGTCGCAGTGCTGACGCCGCCCGAATGGCACCGTTTTCCGCACAGCTTCTCGCACATCTTCGCAGGCGGTTACGCGGCTGGCTACTACAGCTACAAATGGGCCGAAGTGTTGTCGGCCGACGCCTTCGAGGCCTTCGAAGAAGCCGGCGCAGGCAAAGGCAGCCTGCTCGATCCTGCCACCGGCGAGCGCTTCTGGCGGGAGATCCTCGCGGTCGGGGGCAGCCGTCCCGCGCTCGAATCCTTCAAGGCCTTCCGCGGCCGTGAGCCACGGGTAGATGCCTTGCTGAGGCACAGCGGCATGGTGGAGGAAGCATGAGATCGGCGCGCTGGGTTCAGGTCATGCCGCCGCACCTGCAGGATGGCGCATTGCCAGACATGGGCTGTCTCGCATGAAGATCGCCACCTGGAACGTCAACTCGCTGAAGGTTCGTCTGCCGCATGTGCTCGACTGGCTTGCGGAACACCGGCCGGATGCGCTGTGCCTGCAGGAGCTCAAGCTCGAAGACAAGGTCTTCCCGGTTGCGGAACTCGAGGCGGCCGGTTATCGGGCCGTGTTCAACGGTCAGAAGACCTATAACGGGGTCGCGATCCTGACGCCGGAGACACTCGAGCCACCGGAGGAGGTAGTCCGCGACATTCCCGGCTTCGCCGACGAGCAAAAACGGATCATTGCCGCTACCGTCGGTGGCGTTAGAGTGATCTGCGGCTATTTCCCGAACGGACAGGCGGTGGGCTCGGACAAGTTCGATTACAAGCTGCGCTGGCTCGCAGCGCTGACCGACTGGGTTCGGGACGAGATGTCACACCACCCCCGGCTCGTGCTGACCGGCGACTTCAACATCGCGCCGGAGGCGCGCGACGCCCACCCCGACTGGAAGGACGAGATTCATGTTTCCGAGCCGGAGCGAACCGCCTTCGCCGCACTGACCGACCTCGGGCTGATCGACGCGTTCCGGTTGTTCGAGCAGCCCGAACCGAGCTTCTCGTGGTGGGACTACCGGATGGGCGCGTTCCGGCGAAATTTCGGGCTGCGCATCGACCACATCCTGGTGTCGCCCGCGCTGCGGGAAGCCTGCTCACGATGCATCATCGACAAGACACCACGCAAGCTCGAGCGGCCGTCGGACCATGCCCCGGTATTGATCGAGCTCGCCAACGCCGGTGCCTCCGGAGCCCCAACATGAGCCCGGCGGATGCCGCCGTCTCGTCACCGCTCGAGCGGATCACCGCCCTGTATCCGATGCTGGCTGCACTTCCCGAAGCGGCTAGGACTTGTATGGTGTCGTCGGGCCAGTGGTTGAAAGTGCCGGCGGGCCAGCTGCTGTTCGACGACCACCAGGCCTGCGCCGGCTTCCCCTTCCTGATAACAGGCTCGGTGCGGGTCTCCAAGCTTGCCCCTAACGGTCGCGAGTTGCCGCTCTACCGCGTCGCCCCGGGAGAGACCTGCATCATCTCCTCGTCCTGCCTGCTCGGCCGCAGGGACTACAACGCCCGCGGCATCACCGAGGCCGACACCGAGTTGATGTTGCTACCGCGCACCACCTTCGAATCCCTGCTGGCCGAGCCGGCATTCCGCACTTTTGTGTTTCACCTCTTTTCCGAGCGCATCGCAGACCTGATGCAGCTGATCGAGGCGGGCGCGTTCCAGCGACTCGATCAGCGTCTGGCCGCGCTGCTGCTCGGCAAGGGTCGGCTGTTGCATGTCACCCATCAGCAACTGGCCGATGAGTTGGGTAGCGTGCGGGAAATCGTGTCTCGCTTGCTCAAGGGTTTTGCCGAGCAAGGCCTGGTCCGGCTCGGGCGCGAGCAACTGGAAGTGCTCGACCCGGCAGGGTTGCGCAGAATGGCCAGTGAGGGGCAGAACTGACCCCAGCGCTGTTCCCCTGTTCGGAGGCAGAAACCTGGCACCTCCGCCTACACGGGGCGGGGCCGTTTACCGGCCAGGGCTGCTACGCGCGCCTGTGTAACCCAGGTTACAGACCCTCCCGACTGCAGCTGCTTTAATGCGATCGGGTTCGATCGACGACCGTCAAATGCACAGGAGCTGAATCATGAAGACAAACGTAGGTGGTATCGACAAGATCATTCGCATCGTCGCCGGCATCGTGCTGATCGCGCTCGGCATCATGGGCATCGGTGCGCCGTGGACCTTCATCGGCATCGTGCCGCTGGCGACCGGGTTGATGGGCTGGTGCCCGGCTTACCTGCTGATCGGCGCCAATACCTGCTCGCCCGACAAGAAGTAATCGCGCGAAACCCGGCGCGGCCTTCTGGATAAGGGACTTGCTACGAGGCGGAGGGGCCGGATGGGACCCGGTCTCACGCCCTGAGCCGTTCACGCTCCGTTCTTGGTCGCGAGGTGATTGCTGATCTCGACGAAGCGTGCCATCGACAGACGCTCCCCACGCAACTGCGGATCGAGCTCCAGTGCGACGAAATCAGCGTCCTCGAGGTAATCCCGCAAGGTATTGCGCAAGGTCTTGCGACGCTGTCCGAACGCCGCGGTCACGATATTCTCGAAAATCCGGACATCCCTGGCCCCCAGCTCTTCGGCAGGCCGGGGAATCATTCTGACGATGCTGGACGTGACCTTGGGCGCCGGGCGGAACGCCCCCGGCGCTACGTCGAACAGCCGGCCCATCCGGAAACGGTACTGCAGCATCACCGACAATCGCCCGTAGTCCGGGCTATCGGGCTCCGCCACCATCCGCATCACGACTTCCTTCTGCAGCATGAAAGTCATGTCGCTGACCCGGTCGGCAAAGCCGGCGAGGTGGAACAAGAGCGGGGTCGAGATGTTGTAGGGCAGGTTGCCGACGACCCGCAGCGGTGAACCCAGGGTCGAGAAATCGAAGCGCAGCGCATCGCCCGCATGAATCGTCAGCTGCGCTGGGTCGAAGCGGATCTGCAACCGCTCGATCAGGTCGCGATCGATTTTGACCACATGAAGATGCCCGAGTCGCTCGATCAGCGGCTCGGTCATCGCGCCCAGCCCGGGGCCGATCTCGACCATGGTTTCGCCCGGCACTGGGCGGATCGCGTCTATGATCTTGCGGATGATATTCGGATCGGTCAGGAAGTTCTGACCGAAGCGCTTGCGGGCCCGATGTTCCATGCTCACCCGTCCAGGCTCACTGAGACGCGCGAGCTTCCGCCGTCGCAGGCGACCACCACCTCGCATGCCAGGTCCACTGCGGCGAGCAGACTCCCCGGGTCCGCCTTGCCAGTGCCAGCCAGCTCCAGCGCCGTGCCGTGATCGACCGAGGTCCGGACAATAGGCAAGCCCAGCGTCACATTGACGCCACCGCCGAAACTCGCATGCTTGAGCACAGGCAAACCCTGGTCGTGATACATCGCCAGCACCGCATCTCCCTGGGCGAGAGAATGCGGCACGAACAACGTATCGGCCGGCAAGGGGCCGATCAGACGCATCCCCTGGTCGCGCAAGCGCCTCAGCACCGGCTCGATCACCTCGATCTCCTCGCGTCCGATATGACCGCCCTCACCCGCATGCGGGTTGAGACCGGCAACCAGGATGCGCGGCTGGCTCAGGCCGAATCGCGACACCAGGTCACCATGCAGGATACGCAGAGTGGTTTCAAGCATTTCCGTAGTCAGCGCGGCCGGCACCGCAGCAAGAGGCAGATGGGTCGTGGCCAGCGCGACCCGCATCCCGCCCCCGACCAGCATCATCACGACGCGATCAGTATGGGTCCGCTGCGCCAGATACTCGGTATGACCGGAAAAGGGAATGCCGGCATCGTTGATCACCGCCTTGTGTACCGGCGCGGTGACCATCGCCGAGAATGCGCCGGCGAGACATCCATCGACCGCCGCATCGAGCATGTTCAAGACATAAGGTGCGTTTGCGACCTCGAGTCGCCCCGGCACCGAGGGTGTGCATAGCGGTACCGATCCGACCTCGAGGAGACCTGTCGCTGCATCGAGGTGATCCCTGTCAGGGTCCGGCTGACGGCTTCCGCTGACATAGGGCAGCACCCTGATCGAAGGATCGATACGCCCGACCCGCGAACGTATCAGCGCGATATCTCCGAGGACGACAATCCGGACATCCGCCCGGTAGCCGGCGAGCGCTGCGCACAACTCCGGCCCGATGCCAGCCGGCTCGCCACTGGTGACCGCAATGACGGGGCGTTCAGCGAGAGTCCTCACTCAGTCGAACTCGATGCGATACTCAACATAGGTGCTGTCGCGTAACTCGCGCAACCAGTTCTCGTAAGCCTCGTCCGCCTTTCTTTCGCGCAAGGCATTGCGGGTGGCACTGCGGATCCGTTCGTCCGAGACATCCTGCACACGCCGCTCGAGCACCTGGATCAGGTGCCAGCCGAACGGGGACCGGATCGGCTCGCTGATTTCGCCCGGGTCGAGTGCATCCATCGCACGCTCGAACTCGGGCACCGTGTCGCCGGGATAAATCCAGCCGAGATCACCGCCACGCGCACCCGACAAATCGTCGGAATGGACCTTGGCCAGGTCTTCGAAGCCCTCGCCACCCCTTACCATGCGCTCGCGCAGTCCGATCAAGCGGGCTTCCGCGTCGGTATCGGACAAGACCTCGGAGGTCCGGATCAGGATGTGGCGCGCACGTGTCTGCTCCAGGGCTTCGGCGCCGGCCAATTCACCCCCACGCACGCCAACGAGTTTGACCACATGGAAGCCGGCGGCACTGCGCATCACGGGGGAGACCTGTCCCGGCTGCAGGTTGCGAACCGCATCCGCGAACAAGGCCGGCAAGCGGTCCAGTCCACGCCAACCGATCACGCCACCATCGACCGCATCGGGCGCATCGGAGTACTCCGCGGCCAACTGGCCGAAGTCCTCGCCCGACGCATGGCGCCGGATGACTTCCTCGGCACGCGCTGCATAGCGCGCCTGTTCCGCCTGCGACAAGGCCTCGGGCACCCGGATCAGCACATGCGCTACCAACAACTCCTCACCGGAGAACGCATCGGGATTGTTGGCGATGAAGTTGTCGATCTCGGCATCGGTCACCACGACCTGGCTGTCGACCTCGCGTTCGCGCAGACGGGTCAGCAGGATCTCGGTCCGGATCTCGTTGCGAAAACGCTCCCAGGAGATGCCATCCTGGCTCAGCGCGGCGCGCAACTGATCCTCGGTCAGGTTGTTGTTTTCCGCGATGCGCAGGATGGCCCGCTCCAGCGTCGGTTCATCGACACGCAATGCGGTCTCCTCAGCCAGCTGGATTTGCGCGCGTTCGAGAATCATCCGCTCGAGCAGTTGCCGCTCGAGCACCTCGACCGGCGGCAGCTGAATGCCTTGTCGTTCCAGCTGCCGGGTGGTGGATACGACCCGGTCACGCAACTCGACCGCAGTGATGACTTCGTTGCCGACCACCGCAAGCACCCGGTCCACCTCGATAGCGCGTTGTGCGAACGCAGCCGAGGCCCCGGCGCCGAAGAAAGCGAGCGTGGCAGTCAGCAACAAGGTGGCGGGTAGATTCATTCGCATGGCTATGTATCTTTTCATATGTCGGAGGACTCAATCCTCGCCGAAGAAACGGTTGGACATCGGTTCGTTGATCTTGCCATAGCCCGGTACGCTGCGCGTCAACAGATTGACCGGACTCGCCCCGATGCCACCCAGGCCAGTCAGCTCGAGTTGGACGAACAAGGCATTGGTGACCCGGCTCGGATTGGTCGCAAAACGGTGCGCTGCAGTGCGGAAAACCCAGCAACCACAGGTGCTGATGTACTCCAGCCCCGCCACTGCCTCGGTGATCCGGTTCTCCTTGATCGAGCGGGTGATCCTGCCGACACCATACCAGCGATTGCCGAGCGGCCACTGACCGGACAAGTCGAGATCCTCCAACCCGGGACGACCGCCATCGACCAGATCACGCGCGAAACGATAACTGAGGTTCAGGTTCTTGCCGAATTCGGGCTGGTAGCGCACGCCGAAATTGAAACGCTCGGTCTGGCCTTCGAACGGGTTGTAACGGAGGAAAGTGTCGAGCGTCGTAGAGGCGGTCACTCGTCCGCTCAGGGCTGCAAGAATATCCGTACGACGTCTGATGCGAGGATCTTCGACGGGCCGTCGCCCCAATTCATTCAAAGTAACCCGCTGGTCACTGAAGTAAAACTGCTGTCCAACCGTTGCTCTGAGTCGCTCCGCCCCCGACGCGGGGTCTATGACTCTTGAGGTCACTGTCGCGGTGAGCTCATTTGCATCGCCAATGCGATCAACACCTGTATAACGATTTTCTGTAAACATCTGCGCGAAGCCAAAGTCGTATCGCCCGGTGTCGAAGCGCGGAATTTCCTGCTGATCGCGATAAGGGATGTAACTATAGAAGAGCCTAGGCTCAAGGGTTTGGACGAAACTCTGACCAAAGAAAGTAGTATCTCGCTCAAATACCATCCCACTATCAAAAGTAAAAATCGGCAACGTCCGCGTTATCGAACGACGCCCGCCGGGCAGCGGTCGGTCCAAGTCGTACTTGGAGTAGCTGAGTCCGATCTTAGGCGTCACATAATACGATGGCCGTTGAAACGGGAGAGAAATCTGAGGATACAGGTGCAAACGGCTACCTTCTGCCCGTCTCTGATCCGGGTGTTTGAACTCGACATACTCGCTCGTCAAAGCGACTGTAGTGCCACCTAACAAATTCGACCTGCGCGCATCCAACGTCAGCTGTGGCAATCGGCGATAAGGCCCGGTTGAACTACCGAGAGTCTGATAACTTTGCGCTCTCGCCGATGCACGCCACCACCCTCCCGAATAGTTCAGGCGCCCTTCGCGCAGCAAATTGACTCTCGATGCCACTGAAACCCTTGAACTCAAATCCTCGAAGTACTCGTCGTCAGACACCCAGTTGTAGTCCAGCGAAGCATGCAGCCGCGGCGTGATCCTGTGGACGTGTTGCAATGCGCCCAGCGACCGCGCCTCCCCGGTGACCTTGTCCTTGGGCAACCACTCGGCGCGGATCTCGCCACTGTACTCCGGCTGCAGATAGCGGAATTCGCCGCCCAATTGCAGCCCGCGCCTTCCCATGTAGCGCGGGGTCACGGTTGCGTCATAGTTGGGCGCTATGTTCCAGTAGTAGGGCACGGCCATGTCGAAACCGGTCTTGTTCGACAAACCCACGGTCGGCACCAGAAAACCGGACTGCCGTTGTTCGGCCAGCGGGAAAGACATCCGCGGCCACCACAGGATGGGCACGTCCTTGAACACCACCGAAGCGCCACGGGCGACGCCGACCTCGCGATCGTAGTCGAGCTCGAGGTCGGCAGCCTTGATGTACCAGTCCAGGCTTTCCGGCTCGCAGGTCGTCCAGGTCGCGTTCTTAAGGCGGTACTGGTTCTCGCCCTCGAAGTACATCACGTCGGCCTGACCGCTGCCAGCCACACTTCGCGCCGCCTCACCGGGACGGGTGCGCGACTCGCGCGTAAAGGCGTAGGTCGGCGAGTCGATCTCACCGACCCACTCGTGGACGATCAGTCGCGCCCAGTCACCGGTCATCCGGTCATCGTCGCGAAACAGGACCACATTGCCATCGGCACGGGCTTCGTCGGTCAGCTCGTTATAGACCAGTCGATCCGCGGTCAGCGTTGTAGTGTCACGAATCAACTCGGCCTCGCCTTCGGCGACGAGTTCGACCGCACGGACGCCGGTGATACGAAGGGCCGAAACCTCGGTCATTCCCGGCTCACGCCCTGCAGACGCAGCACTTCGGGCCTGCCCCATCGTGCCTTGCGCTTGGCTAGACGACAGCGGTTGAGCCACATCGCGCCCGGCAGCCCGGGAAGATGCCCCTTGGGCCTCGTCCCGAGCAGGCGACTCTCGCCCATCCTGCAAGCCTTCCTCGGAACTCGGCTCGGGCACCCGCGCGGCCGGGGTCGTCGTTGCGGCCTCGGAGGGGGCCGCACCCGGCTGCGATGTCGTGGCGGGAACTGCATCCTCGCCAGCCCCAGTTCGCAGGCCAGAAACCGCAGCAGGCGCGCGCCGCTCGACCACGGGCACGGACGACTCCGCAGCGCCCGGACCGACATCACCCCCCTCGCGCGACGTGGTCGGCACCGGCGCGACGGCTGGCCGGGTAGTCGCTGTGCCACGAACGAGATCGGGCGACACCACCAAGGGCGGCAAACCGGTGGCGGAAGCCGTTCCGGTCAGACACCACAACGCCAATGGAAGCAGTTTTACCCGCGGTTTCAAGCCTGTTGCGCGCAAGCGCCTTCCCCTCAAATGAGCCCACGTGCCGGCTCTGCCGACGCCGCATCCGGATTTGTTAAACTGCGCGATTTTACACCAAGGCTGTTCCACTGTCGGTGCCGAACGAGCGGACCGGTAGCGAGATAGCGTTCCCCCTTGACCGGGACCCGAACGACGACGGCGGAGATCGAATTGAATCGCGACGAACAATTGCAGCAGTGGCTGACCCGGCAACTCCCCGACCAGCCCTTTGCGCTGAGCCCGGCCTCGTCCGACGCCAGCTTCAGACGCTACCTCAGGGTTGCCCAGGCTGGCCGCACGCCCTCGCTGATCGTGATGGATGCGCCTCCCGAGCACGAGGACTGCCACCCCTGGCTGACGGTCGCCGACTGCTTCAGCAAAGCACGGATCCATGTGCCTGAAGTGATCGCGCACGACACCGAGCAAGGTTTCATACTGATGTCGGACCTCGGAGACACGACTTATCTACAGGCGCTGACACCGGACAATGCCGCGCACCTTTATGCCGACGCACTCGGCAGCCTGCTTGCTCTGCAAAAGAGCAGCCGCGCCGGCGTGTTGCCGGATTACAGTCACGAGCGCCTGCTCGCCGAGCTTCGTCTGTTCGACCAGTGGTTTGTGGAACGGCACAAGGGCGTGCGCCTGGATGCCGCCCAGACCGCCACGCTGCACACACTCTATGATCAGATCATCGCGGTCAATCTGAACGAGCCGCGCGTATTCGTCCATCGTGACTATCATTCGCGCAACCTGATGTATTGCCCCGGCCAAGGCAATCCAGGCATCGTCGACTTCCAGGACGCGGTCTACGGCCCTTTGAGCTACGACCTGGTGTCCTTGTTCAAGGACGCCTATATCGACTGGGAAGAGGAGTTCGTGCTCGACCTGCTGATCCGCTACTGGGAAGCCGCCCGTCAGCTCGAGCTTCCGGTCCGGCAGGATTTCGCCGACTTCCTGTGGGACTACGAATGGATGGGGGTGCAGCGCCACCTCAAGGTGCTCGGCATCTTCGCCCGCCTCCATCACCGCGACGGCAAGGACGGCTACCTCAAGGAAATGCCGCGCGTGATGACCTATCTGCGCAAGACCTGCGCCCGCTACCGCGAGTTGAAGCCTTTGCTGAGATTGCTGGACCTGGTCGAGCCGCAGCCGGTCTCGGTCGGCTACACCTTCTGATAATCGGCGAGAACCCGGTCGTCCCGCAGATGAAAGCGATGATCCTGGCAGCCGGTCGCGGAGAAAGAATGCGTCCGCTGACCGACACCTGTCCGAAACCGCTGCTCGAAGCGGGCGGCAAGCCCCTGATCGCGCACCACCTCGAACGGCTGAGGCGCCATGGCTTCAAAGAGGTCGTGATCAACCACGCCCATCTCGGCGCCCGGATCGAAACCCGCCTTGGTGACGGCAGTGCTTTCGGTCTGCATATTGCCTACTCCCCGGAAAACACCGCGCTCGAGACGGCCGGAGGCATCCGCAAGGCGCTCCCCCTGCTCGGCGAGGCACCGTTCATCGTCATCAACGGCGACATCTTCTGTGATATCGACTTCGGCGCGCTTCGTGAGCACAGCGATGAGCTCTTGCGGGCTCGCGACCTGGCACATCTGATCCTGGTTCCCAACCCGCCGCAACATCCTGCAGGCGACTTCGTGCTGGAAGGTGGCCGGGTCCGCAATCACGGCACAAACAAGCTCACTTTCTCCGGTGTCGGTCTTTACGATCCTGCGATGTTCGCCCACCTTCCAACTGACACCCGGCAAGCACTCGCTCCATTGCTGCGCGATGCGATCGACAAGGGCCTGGTCGGAGGCAGCCGCCACGACGGCGAATGGCAGGACATCGGCACACCGGCGCGGCTCGCCGAGCTGGACCGGCGACTGACCCGGCCCGGGCATTGACGAACCCGGCCGCTCGACACCGGTCGAACGCTTCCAACCCGGACCCGACTCTATAATGCACACCATGAACGCACCTGCCGAATCACCTGCCCTGGACATCGCTCCTTTCGTCGACCGACGCGCTCGGCTCATCGCCCGCATGAACGCAGCCGGAGGCGGCGTGGCCGTGATTCCGACCGCACCGGAGCGTCCCCGCAACCGGGACGCGCATTACCCTTATCGATTCGACAGCTACTTCCACTATCTGACTGGCTTCGGCGAACCGGAAGCCGTCGTCGCGCTGGTCGCCGGCGCCTCACCCAAGGCCATCCTGTTCTGCCGCGAGAAGAACGAAGAGCGGGAGATCTGGGACGGCTACCGCTGCGGCCCCGATATGGCATTGGCGCGCTACGGCTTCGACGAGACCTGGACCATCGGCGACCTCGACCAGCGACTGCCCGACCTGCTGGCCGACCAGCCGGTCCTGTGGAGCGGCTTCGGCTATGACCCGGCCTGGGACGAACGCGTGACCCGCGCGCTCAATGCGGTACGCGCCAACGCGAGGGCGGGCACGGTCCCGCCGCACAGCATCCGCGACATCCATGCCGAGCTCGACGAGATGCGGCTGATCAAGGATGCGACCGAACTGACTATCATGCGCCGCGCCGCGGCCATCTCGGCCGATGCGCACTGCCGTGCGATGCGCTTCGCCCACCCTGGCGTCAATGAGTACCAGATCGAGGCCGAACTGCTGCATGCCTTCCGCTCCGCCGGCAGTCAGGCCCCGGCCTACACCTCGATCGTCGCCAGCGGCCCGAATGCCTGCGTGCTGCACTATGTCGAGAACAACCGGACCATGCGCGACGGCGACCTGCTGCTGATCGACGCCGGCTGCGAACTGGATGGCTACGCCTCGGACATCACCCGTACCTTTCCAGTCAACGGCCGGTTCTCCGCTCCCCAGCGCGATCTGTATCAGATCGTGCTCGAGGCGCAGCATGCCGCACGGGCCGAGATCAAACCGGGCGCGCACTGGAACGAGCCGCATGAAGCGGCGGTGCGTGTCATCGCCCAGGGGCTGATCGACCTTGGCCTGCTCTCGGGTTCGCTGGACGGGGTCATCGAAAAGGGTGATTACCGCCGCTTCTACATGCACCGCACCGGTCACTGGCTGGGCCGCGATGTCCACGATGCCGGAGAATACAAGCAGGCAGGCGAGTGGCGTCCGCTCGCACCGGGCATGGTCATGACGGTGGAGCCGGGGTGTTATGTCCGGCCCGCGGCCGATATCCCGGAGCACTTCTGGCATATCGGGATCAGGATCGAGGACGACGCGGTCGTGACCGACAACGGTTGCGACTACATCACCGACGGCGTTCCGCGCGAGATCGACGAGATCGAGGCATTGATGCGCGAAGGCGCCCATGGCGACCTGTGATGTCCTGATCATCGGCGCTGGTCCGGTCGGGCTGGCCCTGGCCCTTACGCTCAAGGACAGCGGACTCGCCGTCACCTTGGTCGATGCCCGCGATGCGCTGGCGACCTCCGCCGACCCGAGAGTACTCGCTCTCGCGCACGGCTCCAGACTGACACTGGAGCGGCTGGGCGTCTGGAACGCCCTCCAGACGACGCCGATACGGAGCATCCACATCTCGCAAAAGGGCGGCTTCGGGCGCACCCTGCTGGAAGCGGAACAGCATGGTCTGGAGGCGCTGGGCCATGTCTGCTCGGCCGGCGCCCTGGCTGCCGCACTGCGTCGTTCGGTCGAGTCGGCCGGCATGCGGATCATCGACAATGTCCGCCTGGTTGACAGTCGCAGTCGCGACAACGAGGTCGAATGCAGGCTGGTCTCGACCGACGGCGAGAACACCGAAACCCTCATCGGCGCCCGTCTGCTCGCCTGCGCCGAAGGCGGATTGAACGACGGCACACCGGGCGTCACACATCACGACTACGAACAGACTGCGCTGATCGGCCATGTGACGCAGGTCGGTGATCACAACGGTCGCGCCTTCGAACGCTTCACCCCCGACGGTCCGATCGCCTTGCTCCCGAACGGGCGGGCCCTGGCACTGGTACATGTGGTCCCGTCGCACCGCGCCGACGTGGTCGCAAGCCTGGACGACGAGGCCTATCTTCAGGCCCTGCAGGCCAGCTTCGGATCACGGATCCGCCTCCACGGCGTCAGCGAACGCCTACGCTACCCGCTCGTGCTGCGCTATCGCCGCGAGACCGCTTCACTCCAGGCCCGGACCGTCTGGCTGGGCAATGCTGCCCAAACCCTGCACCCGGTGGCCGGACAAGGTTTCAATCTCGCGCTGCGCGATGTCATGGCGCTATCCAAAGAGCTGCTGGCCGCCCCTGGCGATCCCGGCACCTCCCAACGCCTGTCGCGCTATGCGGGCGGTCGCCGACTCGACCGCTTCGGCACCATCGGTTTCACCGATACGCTGATCCGCAGCTTCAGCAACGATGTTGCACCTTTGCGACACTTGCGTGGCGCCGGCTTGTTCGCGCTGGACATGCTCCCGCCCCTTTCCGGTTTCGTGGCCAGGCGCATGATGTTCGGCGCCCGCGCCTGGCCCTGAGGCCATCCTCGGCGGCCCGTACCGATCCCGTCCGCCCGCCGTCACGCCCCGATGCGGGCAATCCTTGGTCCGGCAAAGACGCCTTTCCGGCCGAATTAGCCACGCAAGGCGGCAAGGCGAACTGCCCGGTCGAATCGGCTTCGGTTAGAATACCGCCTTCCTTCTTTTACCCTGACTCCGCCACGGTCATTCGCCCACTCATGCAGTTCGCCGGCTTCACCCTCCGCAACAACCTCTTCGTCGCACCGATGGCGGGTGTCACCGACCGTCCTTTCCGTCAGCTGTGCAAGAAGCTCGGCGCAGGGGTCGCCGTGTCCGAAATGGTGACCTCGAACTCCCTGCTCTACGGCAGCGAGAAAACCCGCCGTCGCGCCAACCATGAAGGCGAAGTCGATCCGATTTCGGTCCAGATCGCCGGAGCGGATCCGGCCATGATGGCCGAGGCGGCGCGCTACAACGCCGACAACGGGGCCCAGATCATCGACATCAATATGGGCTGTCCGGCCAAGAAGGTGTGCAATGTGATGGCGGGGTCGGCACTGATGCAGGACGAGCCGCTGGTCGCGCGCATCCTCGAGGCGGTCGTCAAGGCGGTGCCGAACACCCCGGTCACGCTCAAGTTCCGTACCGGCTGGAACCGCGACAACCGCAATGCCCCTACGATCGCCCGCATCGCGGAAGACAGCGGCATCCGTGCGATCGCGATTCACGGCCGCACCCGGGCCGATCAATACACCGGTGATGCAGAATACGACACCATCGCCCGGGTCAAGACCCTGATCCGGATCCCGGTCATCGCAAACGGTGATATCACCACGCCGGAGAAGGCGCGCTTCGTGCTCGACTACACCGGCGCGGATGGCGTGATGATAGGCCGTGCCGCGCAAGGGCGCCCCTGGATCTTCCGCGAGATCGAGCATTTTCTCGCCACCGGCGTGCATCTGCCGCCCCCGCTGGTATCCGAGATCCACCAGGTATGTCGCGAACACCTCGCCGACCTCTATACCTTCTATGGCGAGGATCGCGGGCTCAAGATCGCACGCAAGCATATCTCCTGGTACACCAAGGGCTTGATCGGTTCCGCTGCGTTCCGGCGGATGATGAATCAGTTGCCCGACATTCCTTCGCAACTGGATGCGGTCGACCAGTTCTTCGGGCGTCTGGCGGAAGAAGACAGCCGCCTTCGTTACGAAACCGACTATCCGCAGGAGCTCGCCGCATGAGTCATCCCAACGAAATCGCCGAGTGCGTGCAGCGCACGCTCGACCAGTACTTTCGGGATCTCGACGGGGAAAAGCCCTGCGCCGTCTACAACATGGTCATCCGCAATGTCGAGCGCCCTATGCTCGAGTTCATCCTGCGTCAGGCCAACGGCAATCAGACTGCAGCCGCCGAGATCCTGGGAATCAATCGCAACACCCTGCGCCGCAAGCTGAACGAGCACGATCTGTTGTAAACGCCGGTCGGACTGCCCACCGGCTCCGCCCCACCGTCTTTTCATTCTTGCAGTCACACAGCCATGAAAGTTTCCCAAGCCCTGATCAGCGTCTCCGACAAGCGCGGCGTACTCGACTTCGCCCGTGCCCTGCATGAGTCCGGCGTCGCACTGCTCTCTACCGGCGGTACCGCCGCGATGTTGCGTGAGGCGGGCCTGCCGGTCACCGACGTGTCCGAACATACCGGGTTCCCGGAGATGCTGGACGGACGGGTCAAGACACTGCACCCCAAGGTCCATGGCGGCATCCTGGCCCGCCGCGACCTGACCGAGCACATGGACACGATCTCGGCCCACGGCATTTCACGCATCGACCTGGTGGTGGTCAATCTGTATCCTTTCGAACAGACCGTCGCCAAGCCGGACTGCAGCCTGGCCGATGCGATCGAGAACATCGACATCGGTGGCCCCGCGATGGTTCGCGCGGCAGCGAAGAACCATGGCGACGCCAACGGTGGGGTCGGCGTGATCACCGACCCGGACGATTACAACCGAATCATCGACGAATTGCGCGACAACGGTGGGGCGCTGACCTATGCCACCCGCTTTGGTCTGGCGGTGAAGGCCTATACCCATACCGCACGCTACGACGGCGCGATCGCCAATTACCTGACCGCGCTGAACGAAGATGGCAGCAAGCAGGCCTACCCGGAGCGGCTGCAATTGGCCTTCGACAAGGTCCAGGACCTTCGCTACGGCGAGAATCCGCACCAGAATGCCGCGTTCTACCGCGAGCCGAACACGCCCGAGGGCACGATCGCGGCCTACACCCAGTTGCAGGGCAAGGAGCTGTCCTACAACAACATCGCCGACGCCGACGCGGCTTGGGAGTGTGTGAAGGCCTTCGACCAGGACGCGGATACCGCGGCCTGCGTCATCGTGAAGCACGCCAATCCCTGCGGCGTCGCCCTCGCCTCTTCCCCGGAAGCCGCTTACCGCAAGGCCTTCTCGACCGACCCGACCTCGGCCTTCGGCGGGATCATCGCCTTCAATTGCACGGTGGATCGTGTGGCGGCCGAGGCCGTGTCGGCGCAGTTCCTCGAAGTGCTGATCGCGCCGTCCTATACCGACGACGCGCTCGCGCTTCTGCGCGCCAAGCAGAATGTACGCGTACTGGTCTGTCCGCTAGGCGCACCGGCTGGCGCGCGCGACTACAAGCGGGTCGGCGGCGGTCTGCTGGTGCAAAGCGCCGACGAAGCGCGAATCCAGCACATTGACCTCAAGGTGGTAACCCGGCGTGAACCCAGCCCGCAGGAAATGGACGATTTGCTGTTCGCCTGGCGGGTCGCGAAGTACGTGAAATCGAACGCAATCGTCTTCTGCCACGATGGCATGACCGTCGGCGTCGGGGCAGGTCAGATGAGCCGGGTTGACTCGGCGCGAATCGCTGCGATCAAGGCCGAGAACGCCGGGCTGAGCGTCAAGGGCAGCGTGGTGGCCTCGGATGCGTTCTTCCCGTTCCGTGACGGACTCGACGTGCTGGCCCAGGCGGGCGCCACGGCGGTCATCCAGCCGGGCGGTTCGATGCGTGACGCCGAGGTCATCGCCGCCGCCGACGAACAAGGCATCGCGATGCTGTTCACCGGTTTCCGTCATTTCAGGCACTGATGCATGTACCCCGGGGCGCGGACATCCGCCCCGGACAGGCCGGTCGGCTGGCTTCACCCAGACACTGCGGATAGTCAAACACATGAAAGTACTCGTCATCGGATCGGGCGGTCGCGAACACGCTCTCGCCTGGAAACTGGCCCACTCGCCCAAAGTCACCCGGGTGCTCGTCGCACCCGGTAATGCCGGCACGGCGCGGGAGCCGCTGATCCAGAACGTTCCCGTCACCACCATCGCCGATCTGGTCAAGCTGGCGCGTGACCAAGAGGTGCAGTTCACCGTGGTCGGCCCGGAGGCCCCGCTTGCCGCAGGCGTGGTAGACGCCTTCCGCGCAGAGGGTCTGCCGATCTTCGGCCCGACCCAGGCCGCGGCGCAGCTCGAGAGCTCCAAGGATTTCGCCAAACGATTCCTGGCGCGCCACGACATTCCCACCGCACGCTACCAGACCTTTTCCGATGCCGCCGAGGCGCACGCCCATGTCGAGTCGGAAGGTGCCCCGATCGTGATCAAGGCCGATGGTCTGGCCGCTGGCAAGGGGGTCGTCGTTGCCATGACACGCGAAGAGGCCCACGCCGCGATCGACATGATGTTGCTCGACAACCGCATGGGCGAGGCCGGCGCACGTGTCGTGATCGAGGAATTCATGCGGGGCGAGGAAGCGAGCTTCATCGTGATGGCCGATGGCCGAAATGCGCTGGCACTCGCCACCAGCCAGGATCACAAGCGCCTGCTCGACAACGACCAGGGTCCGAACACCGGTGGCATGGGCGCCTACTCACCGGCGCCGGTGGTGACCCCGGAAGTCCATGCCAGGGTGATGAGGGAGATCATTTTTCCTACCCTGGCCGGCATGAGCGCAGACGGTATGGCCTACACCGGTTTTCTCTACGCTGGTCTGATGATCGACGAGCAAGGACAACCACGCGTAGTCGAGTTCAACTGCCGGATGGGTGATCCGGAGACACAACCCATTCTGATGCGCCTCAAGACCGATCTGGCCGACCTGATCGAAGCGGCCATCAACGGACGACTGGATCAGGTCGAAGCGGAGTGGGACCGGCGCATCGCGCTCGGCGTGGTCCTGGCCGCGGGCGGCTATCCCGATTCACCGCGCAAGGGTGATCCAATTGCAGGTCTGCCGACCCAGGAAATGGAGGACGCCCACGTGTTTCACGCCGGCACCGCCGAACAGGACGGCCAGGTCGTCACCGCCGGCGGCCGGGTGTTATGCGTCACCGCGCTGGGCGACAATGTCCGCAGCGCCCAGAAGCGCGCCTATGAACTCGCCGAGGGCATCACTTTCGAGGGACGTCAGTACCGCCGCGACATCGGCCATCGCGCGCTGTCGCGCAAGAACTGAGTCGGCCCAACCCGCCAACGCCCCCTACCCACGCCCCAGGCTCGCCGGAATGCACATCGACACAGCGACCATCAAGCAATACTTTCTCGGACTACAGGCGAATATCGTTACCGCGCTGGAGGCCTTCGACGGTCACGGTTTTCTGAGCGACAGCTGGGAGCGGCCCGGCGGTGGGGGCGGCACCTCGCGCGTGCTCGAGGAAGGGATCTTCTTCGAACGGGGCGGGGTCAATTTCTCCCATGTATTCGGTCAGTCCATGCCGCCTTCGGCGACCGCTCACCGGCCCGACCTGGCTGGGCGCGGTTTCGAGGCGATGGGCGTGTCGCTGGTGTTGCACCCGCGCAATCCCTATTGCCCCACGGTCCACCTCAATGTCCGCTTCTTCATCGCCGGCGCCGATACACCGAATCCGGTGTGGTGGTTCGGCGGCGGCATGGATCTCACGCCTTACTATCCTTTCGAAGAGGACGTGCGGCATTTCCACACGACCTGCAGGAATGCGGTGGTCCCGTTCGGCGGCGAAGCCGAACACAAGCGCTTGAAAGACTGGTGCGACCAGTATTTCTTCCTGAAGCACCGCAATGAACCACGTGGCGTGGGAGGCCTGTTCTTCGACGATCTCGGCGCCGACGGCCAACGACCGTTCGAGGAATGCTTCGGCCTCACCCGCGGCGTAGGCGACGCCTTCCTGGAAGCCTACCTGCCCATCGTCGACCGGCGACGCGACCAAGCTTACGGCGAGCGCGAGCGGGACTTCCAGGCTTACCGACGTGGGCGCTATGTCGAGTTCAACCTGGTTTTCGACCGGGGCACCCTGTTCGGTCTACAGTCGGGGGGGCGCACCGAGTCCATCCTGATGTCGCTACCGCCGCTCGTCAAATGGCGCTACGACTGGACGCCCGAAGCCGGCACGCCGGAACATCGGCTTTACGCGGAATTCCTCAAGGCGCGCGACTGGGTCTGATAGAACCGGTCGGGCTACAGGGAATGGGCGCTACCAGCGGCGCCTGAGAACATGGCGCTCTTCGACTCTGACACCCCGTCCGAACCGAATTCCCGGCTAACGATCATGGAATCGGCCCGCCCCGGCTCATGAAAGCCACCATGACCGATTTCCCTCACCCGTAAGCGGGCGAGGGGGCCTGGTGAGTCGCCAGTGCCGCTTTTACGCTAAGACTGCATCGCCAACGCAGCGCTTCGATAATGCGCTTTCGCATCGGCTGGACGCTCCAGCGCGTCCATCAGTTCGGCGATCGCGAAGCTGACGTCCGCGCGCGGCATCAGCTTTGCCGAGGTTTCGAGATAGCTTTGCGCCTTGCCCCAGATTTGAGCGACCATGCACTGCCGACCCAATGAATACAACAACCCGGGATCATCCGGGTGGGCGGTCAGCCATCGTTCGGCGCGGGACAAGGCATCCTTGGCTTCGTCACCTTCCCCCGAGCACAGCACATAGCAGCGCGCCAGTTCGCTATTCCATTCGATCTCGAGCAATCGTTCGACCGTCTTGCGGGCAATGGCCGCCTTGCCGACCTTCGCCAGTACCGGCAGCGCCTGCATGACGAAAAGGCGATCGGCCAGATCTTCCTTGCCCAGGCCACGCCAGAACTCGGCCATCTTGTCCGGGTCACCGACCAGTTCTTTCAAACGCAACAGCCGGGCCTCACGCAGAAGCCCGCCGGCCTCGTCTGCATTGATCGCCTTGTTGGCCGACAATCGCCCGACCAGGTCGATGATCTCATCCCAGCGATGCCTACGTCGCGCGACTTCCAGCGCGAGGCGTAGCGCACTCGTTCCGAGGTGGCCCTTGGTTCGCTTGCGCAAGGCATCCAAAGAGCGAGCTGCCTCATCAACATCCCCGCGCCCCAGCGCAAGTTCCGCCCCGGTGAGCAACTGTGCGATGCGTCCCTCGTCGCTTGCGGCCGCCTTGTCCATCCACTCGCGATAACGTCGCTCGTCACCGACACCATCGGCCGCCCGTGCCGCGATGAGCGCCGCCTCGGGGGCGTCGCCACCCGAGGCATAGGCGACCTTGGCGGACTTGATCGCATCGGTGAATCGGCCTTCGTAAAGGGCGCGGAGGCCGTCCTTCATGGCTCGAGCCGCCTTCTCATGTTGTCGCCGGGCACGAAAGGCCCCCACCCGACCGGGCAAGTCCAGTGTCCGCGCGATCAGACGCAGCAGGAAATAACTCGCCAGGAACCCGACCACCGCCGCGACGATGACGAGATTCAACGAGGCCTGGGCCCGCCATGGTGGCATCACCAGCAACACATAGCCTTCGTTGGCGCCGGCGAGCATCGCGACACCGGCCGCGAGCGCGAATATTGCAATGATCCAGAGCAAAGCACGCATTTGACGATCTCCTCAGCGTGCGCCTTCGCCCGCGGCCGGCGCGGACGAGGATTCGGAGGCTTCACCGACAGGGCGCTGCGACGAACGAGCCTGAACCAGGCGCAACGCGGCGAAGGTTTCGGTCAAAGCAGGCAACTCGGCCTTGATCGGCGTCTGGGCCAAGTCGGTGAGATCGGACATCGCGCGTTGCACCTGCTCGTTTTCAAGATCGAAGTAACGCTCTATCCAGTTCTTCGCCATCGCTAGGTCCGACGCATAGGTGCGACCGTCCCTGGCCAGCAGCGCCAAACGGGCGGTCAGCAGGCGGATCTTGACGTTCTCACGCAGGTACGTGGCTTGCGCCGGGGCGAGCAGCACCGGATCGGCACTATCCATGCGCTCCAGCCTCACCATGCCTTTGACTTCGCCCCAGATATCCGCGCTCAGGGCGCGCGCATACGAGAGCGCCTGCGCCAGGTAGCCATCGCCACCGTCCGTCGCGGCACGCTCGGCCTTAGCCTGTGCAGCCGCCACCTCCTGCTCGAGCCTGACCTCGAACGCCAACGGCAAGCGATCAACCCGCTCCAGCAATATCTCGAGCTTGAGGGCGAGGCCGGGCACATCGACCTGCGGATGCGCCTTGATCTCCTCGATGTCCCTGATCAGCGCCCGGCGCAGTGCCTGCAGATGCCCTTGATCCGGCATCGCCAGGCGTGCCTCGGCGCCTTGCAGCGCGATCAAGCCGGCCTCGAAATTACCCGCCAGTTGGAGCTGCTGGGCGGCGATATTAATCGCCTGCTCGACCTCGGCCAAGGCCTGATCGCTTCGCGAGCGTGAATACTCCATGTAGAGCGCTTCCAGCGCCGCAGCCTGTCCCTCGGTTGCGGCAACCTGCGATTCGAGCACACCAAAACGACTCTGGAAGGCCGAGATCTGCTCCTGCTGCTGACGGGTCAGCGCCCTGATCTCGGCGACCGAACCGTCTCCCGCGGACAAACGCTGCGCCACCTCCTGCCGGGTCTCCTTGGACAACGCCCGCAGCTCCCACACCTGCCAGCCAATCAAACCGACCCCGATCAGCGCCAGCACCGAAATCACCAAAGGCAGACGACTGGGACGGGGTGACTCGGCGACCGTTTGCCCGGCGGCAGGCGGCGGTTTCAGCAACGCGGGGGCCTCGTCAGATTCCGGCCGCTGCTCACCCTTCTCAAAGGGTTCGCCAGATTCATTCGTTTCGCGCACATCGCCCGGGGGGACTTCGGCTTCAGGCGTCGCCGCGCTTCCGGATGACGACTCCACGGTCGAGTCGCTGGCCACCGGGTCATCCACACCGGTCCTGCCAGTGTCGTTCGGCACCTCATCGGGACGCGGCACATCGTCGGAACGCAACATCTCGTCATCCGGGCGCGAAACGGGTTCGGCCGGAGTCTGCGCTGCCGTCTTGTCGATGACGGGCGGTTGAGTAAGCACGGGCTTGTCTTTTTTCATGATGTCGAGTGTAACCGAGTGTGGCCGGGAGTCAGATGGCCGATAATCAATGGCATTTATGAATCTATAGGAAATCCAGCACTAAAACCATATGAATGTCCGGGCCACACACCGCAACCGTCCCCCTGCATGACATATGAGGCGAACCGGCCTCAGCTTAACGCGAACGATGCCCCTGCCCAAGCCTCCGTCGGCACTGCTGGCACATCGATATCCGATTCAGCCAACACCGCGAACACTCGGGAAACGCGCCTCCAAACCCGTCAACAAACCGAGATTGCCCGGAGCGGTCTCGGTGACGTCCAAGAAACCCTGGTCACGCGCACATGCGGCGATCCGCGCATGGGGAACGAATAACGGCACCTTCGCCAATGCTTGGACACCCTTATCGCCCACCATCCTGACGAAGTTCCCGACGCCCTCGCTGCTGGTCAGGGTGATCGCATCCAGGCGACCATCCCGCGCCCGTGCAAGCATCGGCGCCGGGTCCAGTACCGGCTGGAAACGGCGGTAGCAGGTGACATAGGCAACCTCCGCCCCGCGCGCGCGCAAGCTCTCTCCCAGCAGATCACGCCCGCCGTCGCCACGAAAGATCACCACCTTTCGTCCGGCGATCGCGTCAGCCGAGAATACCGGCAGTCGCAACACCGCTTCGCTGTCGAAACCGCTGAACGGCGCGATCACTTCCGGAAAACCCCTCGCATGCAAGGCCTGAGCACTGCCTCCCCCGACGCATGCGACCGCGACCGAGTCGGGCCATCGACGCTGTTCAAGGATCGCGTCGAGCGCATGCTGGATTGCATTAGGGCTCACGAAGAAAGCGATATCGAAGCGATCGAGATGTTCGATTGCCCACAACAACTCGGAACGGTTGGACGCCGGCGCGATGCCCAACACCGGGAACTTGATCGCTTCCCCGCCACGCGCAACGATCTCACGGCACAGTGAATCCGACTGGGCTTCGGGACGGGTCACCACGATGCATCGCCCGGCCAGCGTCTGCTCTGTCATGGCGAAATCCGCTCAGGGCAGCGCGGCCATGATTTCGTCGGCCCCCGCCACCCGCAACTCTTCGGCCAACGCCAGTCCCAAGGTCTCGGCCTGGTCGACCGGACCGTTGCGCTCGGTGCGGACCACGCGACTGCCATCCGGCGCGGAAACGAAGCCACGCAACCAGATCTGGCCATCACGCACGATCGCGTAAGCGCCCAGCGGGACTTCGCAACTGCCCCCGAGTGCGCGCGACACGGCGCGCTCGGCCAGCACACAGGCCGCCGTTTCCGGGTGGTGCAGGGGCGCGAGCCAGGCCTCGAGGTCCAGCCGCCCCGCGAGACACTCGATTCCGAGTGCGCCCTGCCCTGCCGATGGCAGCGACACCTCGGCCGGCAGCTCCGACCGGATCCGTTCGCCCAGCCCCAGCCGTTTCAAACCGGCCGCGGCCAGGATGATGGCGTCGTACCGCCCCTCGTCGAGCTTGCGCAAACGGGTGTCGAGGTTGCCGCGCAGACTGGTCACCGCAAGATACGGATACTGCATGTGGATCTGGGACTCGCGCCGCAGAGACGACGTACCGACCACCGCACCCGGCGGCATGTCGGCAAGCCGCTCATAGCGATTCGAGACGAAGGCGTCGAGCGGCACTTCGCGCTCGCTGATGACCGGCAGCACGAATTCCGCGCCCAGCTGCATCGGCACGTCTTTCATCGAATGCACCGCGATGTCGGCTCGGCCGTCGAGCAGCGCCGTCTCCAACTCCTTGACGAACAATCCCTTGCCGCCAACCTTGGCCAGCGGACGGTCCAGAATCTGGTCGCCGCGGGTGGTCATCCCCAACAGTTCGACGCGACACGCGGGATACAATGCTTCCAGTCTTGCCTTGACATGCTCGGCCTGCCAAAGGGCCAGGCGGCTCTCGCGGGTTGCGATGACGATGCGTTCGGGTTGGCGTTCTGTCTGGGGTAGGCTCACGATTTGCGGACTCGTTTCTGGAGTGATTCGATAATGGACTATGTGGCTGCGCCCCTGTCGGGCGACAAGCCCCGGCTGGGCCTTGCACGCTCTCTGCCAAGCGCATTCCGACTACCGCCGGCACTTTTGGGGCTGATTCTAGCATGGGCGTTTTTCGCATCCCCTGCGCTAGGTCAAGGACGGTCCGGCCTGGCGCAGCCCACCGATTTGCGTGAGGAAGCGTCGCAGATCGCAGCGAGTGGTCGCCCCTTGGTGGTGCTGTTCAGTCAGCGCAACTGCAGTTGGTGCGATCATGCCAGGATGCATCTGATTCCGATGTCGTTGCAAACCGACGCCGCAGCCTTGTTCCGGCAAATCGACCTCGACTCCGATGCCCCCCTGATCGACTTCGCCGGACGCGCGACGACCCAGCGCCGCTTTGCCCGGGAGCAGAATGCGCGTTTCACGCCGACCCTGACCCTTTATGGCCCCGACGGCCAGATTCTCGGCGAACCGATCCTGGGCATGAGACTGCCGGATTTTTACAGCCACTATGTCGAGCAGGCGATTCTTCAAGCCCGCTCCACGCTCCAACCTTGACACGAGCCATGACCACGATGAACCGACCCACCGACAAGGACGCCCCGTTGCGGGACGACATACGCATGCTGGGCCGCCTGCTGGGCGACACCATCCGCGTGCAGCAGGGCGAGGCCACCTTCGATCTGATCGAGCGGATCCGCCAGACCTCGGTGCGTTTCCGCCGCGACGATGACCATGGTGCGCGAGCCGAGCTCGAGGCGCTTCTCGACGCCCTATCCCGCGAACAGACGATACAAGTCGTGCGTGGCTTCAGCTACTTCTCGCATCTGGCCAACATCGCCGAGGACCAGCACCACATCCGCCGCAGCCGGGTGCACCGCCTCGCCGGCTCCGCACCCAGGGACGGCAGCCTGGCCAAGGCGGTACAAGGAGCGCTGACGCACGGCCACACGCCACTCGAGCTGTCCGCCTTCTTCGATGGCGCACTGATTTCACCCGTGCTGACCGCACACCCGACCGAAGTCCAGCGCAAGAGCATCCTGAACTGTCAGGCCGACATCGCGCGGCTACTCGATCAGCGCGACCGGATGCAGTTGACCCCGGATGAATTGTCTGAGAACGACGAAGCGCTGCGGCAGGCGGTATTGACCCTGTGGCAGACCCGCATGTTGCGGCCCGCCCGGCTGTCGGTGGTCGACGAAGTCGCCAACGGTCTGTCGTATTTTGACGCGACTTTTCTGCGCCAGCTGCCCAGGCTGTATGCCGGCATAGAGGATTTGCTCGCAAGCCGGGACCCGGCCCTGGGAGCGCTCGAGCTGCCGGGCTTCTTCAAGGTCGGCAGCTGGATCGGCGGTGACCGTGACGGCAACCCCTTCGTCACCGCCGAGGTGCTGGATCGGGCACTGACGATGCAGGCCTCGCTGGTGCTGTCCTTCTACCTCGATGAATTGCACGCCCTCGGGGCACGGCTGTCGCTGGCGGTCGGGCTGATCAACGCGTCCGATGCGCTGCTCACGCTCGCGGCGAACTCGCCAGACCATTCGCCGCACCGTAATGACGAACCCTACCGCCGCGCGATCACCGGCATCTATGCCCGCCTCGCGGCAACCCACCGGGATCTGCTCGGCACCGATCCTGCCCGCCATCCGGTCGCGGCCGCCGAGCCCTATGCCTCACCCGAGGCCTTTGTTCAGGACCTGGACACCATCCACATGTCGCTGGTCGCCAACGGCTCGGCGGCCCTCGCGCGCGGTCGCCTGCGCATGCTGCGCCGCGCCGCCAAAGTGTCCGGCTTCCACCTCGCCCCGATCGACCTGCGCCAGAACTCGGACGTATTCGAGCGTGTGGTCGCCGAACTGCTGGGTATAGCGCACCCCGGCACGGATTATCTGTCTTTGGACGAAGCGGCCAGGGTGGAGCGACTGACGGCCGAGATCGAATCACCCCGGCCGCTGGTCTCGCCGCATATCCACTACTCGCAGGAAACCGAATCCGAGCTGGCGATCTTCCGCGCGGCCCGCCGTGCGCACCAACGCTTCGGCATCGCCGCGCTCCCGAACTTCATCATTTCCAAGACCGACAGTGCCTCCGATATGCTGGAGCTCGCGCTGCTGTTGAAAGAGGCCGGCATCCTGCGCCCGCATGAACAGGCGCTCGATGCGAACATCATCCCGCTGTTCGAGACCATCGAAGACCTCGAAAATGCACCAGCGGTGATGGACGCCTTGTTCGCCCTGCCGGTGTACATGCATCTGGTCGAAGCCCGCGGGCGCAGCCATGAAATCATGCTCGGCTACTCCGACAGCAACAAGGATGGCGGCTTTCTGACTTCGGGCTGGGCGCTTTACAAGGCAGAGATCGGGCTGGTCGATATCTTCGCCCGGCATCAGGTCAGGTTGCGTTTATTCCATGGTCGCGGCGGCTCGGTCGGGCGCGGTGGCGGCCCCAGCTACCAGGCCATCCTCGCGCAACCGGGCGGTGCGGTGCAAGGGCAGATCCGACTCACCGAACAGGGAGAAGTCATCGCCGCGAAGTATGGCAATCCGGAGGTCGGCCTGCGCAACCTCGAGGTACTGGTCGCGGCAACGATGGAAGCCACGCTCCTGTCAGGCAAGGCACCGGCCCCCCGCGCCGACTTCCTCGACACGATGCAGGCCTTGTCAGATGCAGCCTTCGCCGCCTATCGCGGCCTGGTTTATGAGACCGAGGGATTCGAGCGCTACTTCTGGGAATCGACCGTGATCTCGGAGATCGCCGAACTCAACATCGGCTCCCGTCCGGCATCGCGCAAGAAAAGCACCCGCATCGAGGACTTGCGGGCGATCCCCTGGGTGTTCAGCTGGTCGCAATGCCGCTTGATGTTGCCGGGCTGGTTCGGTTTCGGGAGCGCAGTCAAACAATGGCTGGCGGCCCATCCCGAGGAGGGGCTCGCTCACCTGCAGGCGATGCACAAGGACTGGTCCTTCTTCGCCTCGCTGCTGTCCAACATGGACATGGTGCTCGCCAAGTCCGATCTCGCGATCGCCTCGCGCTATGCCAAGCTGGTCAAGGACGAGCAGCTGCGAAACACCATCTTCGGCCGCATCCGGACCGAGTGGCACGACACGGTCGAGGCGCTCCTCGCGATCACGGGCCAGCGGGAACTGCTGGACGGCAACCCCTTGCTGAAGCGTTCGATCCGCAACCGCTTCCCCTACCTCGATCCGCTCAACCACGTGCAGGTCGAGTTGCTCAGGCGGCACCGCGAGACCCATGACGACGAGCGGATCCGGCTCGGCATCCATATCTCGATCAACGGCATCGCGGCGGGTCTGCGCAACAGCGGCTAAAGGGCCTGAAAGCGCCCCTCAAAGGCGCAGCATCTGCTTGACCACGCCCCATTGCCGACGACTGACAGGCAGTCGCTCGTCCGTGCCCTTCAGCAATACGTCCCAATGCCCCTCTCCTTCGTGTTCGCCGACCCGCTCGACGCCTGCGATCGCGGACCGCGCCACCAGGCAGTTGCGGTGGATACGCAAGAAACGCTCCGGGAACTCCTGTTCTAGATGGACCAGGGATTCGTCGAGCAGGTACTCTCGCTCGGCGGTGCCGGCAGTGACGTATTTGAGCTCGGCCTTCAGATAAAGCACTTCGGCCACCGGCACCAGCAGGATCCTGCCGCGCTCATTGACACTGAAATGCTGTCGCCCCGGCCCGGGCAGGGCCGCCAGCGCCTCGTCGGCAGGCGGACGCTGGCGCCTGACCTTGACCAGAGCATCCGCCAGACGCTCGCCCCGGACCGGCTTGAGCAGGTAATCGACCGCCGCCAGCTCGAAGGCCTCTACCGCGTACTGATCATAGGCGGTAGTAAAGATCACCGCCGGGCGTGGCTCGAAACGGGCCAGATGCCTGGCCAGTTCCACCCCGTCCATCAAGGGCATGCGGATATCCGCCAGCACCGCATCGGCCGGCGTCGTCTCGAGCAGACGCAAGGCCTCCACGCCGTTCGCCACCAGGCCGATCAATTCGGTCGGCTGACGATCCGCGATATCGTCTAGCAGATCCCGCAACCGGGTCCGGGCGGGGGCCTCGTCATCCACGATCAGGACTTTCAAACGCTCCAGCTTCATCGACTCCTTCCGGGTAGGACTTGCTTGCGCTCGCCCGCCATGCGCTCCCGCTGTGCGGGCAAGACCGGCTTTTGCTTTATACTCGTCGCGATACGAAACGCAGGCCGAGTACATTTTCTCGACTGCCTTTTCAAGCCAGCGGCCGCAGCGACGCCTTCCTATTCAGCATATCATGACAGACACTAGCACCTCCTCCCCGGACAAGGCCTGGTCAGGCCGTTTCAGTGAACCGGTCTCCGATCTGGTCAAGCGCTATACTGCCTCGGTTTTCTTCGATCAACGCATGGCGATGCAGGATATTCGTGGCTCGCTCGCCCATGCCAAGATGCTGGCCAGGCAGGGCATCATCGACAAGAGCGACCTGGCCGATATCGAGCGCGGCATGGCCTTGATCATGCAGGAGATCGAGCGCGGCGAATTCATCTGGAGCCTGGACGACGAGGACGTCCATCTCAACATCGAGAAAAGGCTGACCGCGCTGGTCGGGGATGCCGGCAAGCGCATGCACACCGGCCGCAGCCGCAATGACCAGGTCGCCACCGACATCCGCCTGTGGCTGCGGGACGCGATCGACCAGATTCTCGCTCTGATCCGCAGCTTTCAGGCCAATCTGCTCGACATCGCCGAGCAGCATGCCGACACGCCGCTCCCCGGTTTCACCCATCTGCAGGTCGCCCAACCGGTGACTTTCGGCCACCATCTGATGGCCTACTACGAGATGACCCGCCGCGATGCCGAGCGCTTCATCGACGTCCGCCGCCGAGTCAATCGACTGCCGTTGGGCAGCGCCGCGCTGGCCGGTACCAGTTTCCCGATAGACCGCGAGTTCGTCGCCCGCGAACTCGGTTTCGACGAAGTCTGTGCCAACTCGCTGGACGCGGTCAGCGATCGCGACTTTGCGATCGAGTTCTGCGCCGCATCCTCGCTGCTGATGATGCATTTGTCGCGGCTGTCCGAAGAACTCATCATGTGGATGAGCCCGCGGGTCGGGTTCATCGACCTGGCCGACCGCTTCTGTACCGGCTCCAGCATCATGCCGCAGAAGAAGAACCCGGACGTGCCCGAACTGGTCCGGGGCAAGACCGGCCGGGTCAATGGCAGCCTGATCGCGCTGCTGACCCTGATGAAGGGCCAGCCACTCGCTTACAACAAGGACAACCAGGAAGACAAGGAACCCTTGTTCGACACCGCCGATACGGTCATCGACACCTTGCGCATTTATGCCGACATGATCACCGGCATCCGGATCAAGGCAGACGCGATGCGCGCTGCGCTGACCCAGGGCTACGCAACCGCGACCGACCTGGCCGACTACCTGGTCAAGAAGGGACTGCCGTTCCGCGACGCGCACGAGGTGGTCGCGCTGGCAGTACGCGCGGCGGAGTCCAGTGGGCGCGACCTGCCGGATTTCAGCCTCGTCGAGCTGCAAGTCTATTCGTCGCTGATCGGAGAGGATGTGTTCCAGGTCCTCACCGTCGAAGGCTCGCTCGCTTCACGTAAGCATATCGGGGGCACGGCGCCGGAGCAGGTCAGGCAGGCGATCGCCCAAGCCCGCAAAACGCTTTCCTGACCCCGCAGACGCGCCATGTCGACCGCGCAAAAGATCGGCAAATACGAGATCAGAAGGCTGATCGGCGAGGGCGCCACCAGTCGCGTCTATCTCGCCTACGACTCTTTTGCGCAGCGAGAGGTCGCGCTCAAGCAGATTCACCCGCACATGCTGAACGACCCGGAGCGCGGACGACTGTATCGACACCTGCTGATGAACGAGGCCTCGCTGGCAGGCAAACTGAACCACCCCCACATCGCCCAGATCTACGACGCCTCGGTCGAAGATGACGACGCCTATGTCGTGATGGAATACGTTCCGGGGGGCACGCTGGAAGCCTTCACCCGCCCGGACCGCTTGCTGCCCTTCCCGCGCATCGTCGAGATCATTTTCAAATGCACCCGCGCGCTGGACTACGCCTTTCACCACGGCATCACCCATCGCGACATCAAACCGGCCAACATCCTGCTGGTCGATCCGGATGGCCAGGACATCAAGCTGTCCGATTTCGGCGCCGCCTTCCACTCGGCCAGCGATGCCACCCAGGTGCTCGGCGTCGGCTCTCCGGCCTACATGTCGCCGCAGCAGATCCGCGAGATGCCGGTAGACCAGCGCACCGACATCTACTCGCTGGGCGTGGTGATGTATCAGCTACTGACCGGCAAGCTCCCGTTCGAAGGCGAAACCCATTACAGCCTGCTCTACCGGATCGCCAATGAGTCCCCGCCGCCTGTCACCGAACTGCGGCCGGAGGTGCCGGAAGCGTTGAGTCTGATCGTTCAGCGCGCGATGGAGAAGGAGCTCGATCAACGCTATCAGGACTGGAGCGATTTTTCGCACGACCTCGCCCAGGCTTTTCGGAACCGGGCGCTGACCATAGAGGCGCTCGCGATCCCGGAGACCGAGCGTTTCCAGCGCCTGCGCGAGCTGAACTTCTTCCGCGAGTTCAGCGATGTCGAGCTTTGGGAAATCGTCGGCTTTTCCAAATGGGAGCGGGTCGAAACCGGCGCACTCCTGATGCGCGAGGGCGATACCGGCGACCATTTCTGCTTTCTCGCCGACGGTGAAGCCAAGGTCAAGAAGCGTGGCAAGCTGCTCAACATGCTCGGCGTCGGCGACTGCTTCGGCGAGATGGCCTTGTTCTCGGCCGGCGGCGGGGTACGCTCGGCCTCGGTCGAATCCGCCACCCCGGCAAGCGTGGTGAGGATCAGCGCGGGCGCGCTGCAACGCGCTTCGGACACCTGCCGCATGCACTTCTACAAGGCCTTTCTGGAAGTGTTGTCCACGCGTCTGTCGCTGGCGAACACGCGGATCGCCAGCGTATGAGCTCCGGCACGAGAGCCGACCCTGAGCGCACGGCCCTGGCAAGCATCGAAAGCGCGATTCGCACCGCGACCGGCCAGGCCTTTACCTTGCGCGAGTCGGCTGCGGTCTCGGGCGGTTGCATTCACGACGCTCGGATCGTGAGCGACGGTAGAACCCGCTATTTCGTCAAACTGGGAACACCCGCCAGCGCCGGGATGTTTGCCGCCGAAGCCGACGGCCTGGATGCGATCGATCGAACTGGCACGCTGCGGGTTCCGAAACTCATCACCCTGGGTGAAGACGAACACCAGGCCTGGCTGGTGCTGGAGCACCTCGAACTTCGCCCGCTCGCGACCGCCGACGACGGCACCCGCTTCGCCAAAGCGCTGGCACAGATGCATCGCAGCATCGGCGAGTCGTTCGGCTGGCCGCGTGACAACTTCATCGGTGCGACGCCGCAAACCAATACGCCATCACCAAATTGGGCACGATTTTTTGTCGAACAGCGGCTCAAGCCTCAGTTCGCACTCGCCCGACTCAAGGGTTTCGATGGCGAGCTGCAACAACTCGGCCTAAGGCTGTTCGACCGGGTGCCGGCACTATTCCTGGACTATCGGCCACCAGCCGCCCTGCTGCATGGCGACCTGTGGCACGGTAACGCCGCAATCGACCCCACCGGCACGCCAGTCGTATTCGACCCGGCAGTCCATCATGGCGACCCCGAATCGGACCTCGCGATGACCGAGTTGTTCGGCGGCTTCCCGGCCAGCTTCTACGCCGAATATCGCCGCCAGCACCCCCCCGCCGAGGACAGCGAAGACCGCAAACCGCTCTACCGGCTTTATCACATCCTCAACCACCTCAACCTGTTTGGGCGTGGTTATCGCGGTGAAGCGGAGCGCCTGGCAAAACGCCTCGTCCAGGTTTTGTGTGCGAGGTGACGTAACAGCAGCGCGGGCGGCATGCGCAGCAGGTGATAGCGAAGCCGACCCAACGCCCCGGCAAGACGGACCATCGCGCCGGGCGGACGATCGGGTAAACGTGGCAAGGTCGCGCGACTGAAAACCCAGTCCATCGCCCATTGCGCCCGACGCGGCGGCGCCTGCCGCAATGCCCGCTCCGGCACTGGCGTTGCCAACCAAGCCTTGCAGTAATGCAGTCCGTACCAAAGCAACCGGGTCGCTCCATGACGCCCTGCCCGCTCGATCAGCCGGTTCCAGGTCCCCTCATCCCGAAGATGAAAACGGACCAACCCATCGATATCGACCAGATCACGCAGCCGTGCATCAAGTTCCGAGTCTTGGAACAGGTGCACCGCCGCATGAATGATCTGATCACAGGGGTCGAGCGCCCAGTAGCGAGAGCCGGGGATCAGCACCAGCCCGTCGAACAGCAATCTGTCATCGGCGCGGGCGTGGCTCGTCACCGGTGCTATCGTATGGTGCAAGTCGACTTCGAGCGCATGCCCTGGGTAGCGCATCGGCGGTAGCTCGTGACTCCACTCGCGGTAGTAGCGCTGGTCGTAGTCATCCCTGACCTCCGAGACCCAGCCGGCCTGGTTCAACACTGACTCGGCCCGGTCGAGGTCCGCGCGCGCGACCAGCAGATCGACGTCGTTCGGACTGCGCCCTTGGGCAATCGGCACCCCCTGAAGCTGATAAGCGGCCCCCTTGAGTACGATGACCTGCATGTCCGCCGGCAAGGCCCGGTCCAGCGCAGCCAGCTCCATCCTGACCATCTGGGCGCGATGGGCTGCATAATTGATCGATGCTCGCAAGTGGCCCCTGACAGGCTCGGGAACTCGCGCCCAGCGTGACTGATCGCTACGAATCCGGTGTGCAAGCACACCCAGCACCCGTGCCAGGCGCGCCAGACGCAAGGTCGCATCCCAATCGGCCAGCGTCATTGTGTCGGCATGGGCGATGTCCCTGAGCAGGGGCAACAGATGCGCTTCCACCTCGCGTCCCTTGCTTCGCAAGCGCATCACCGCGGCCCCCGCGTGTCTTCCAGCAGACTAACGATACAGTCTATGGCTTCGTCGAGGCGACTGTAACGCAGAGCATAGCCGGGACAGGATTCCGCTACATCCGCAACCGCGTGAAACGAAACCGGCCCGAGCAGCGCATAGTTGAAACTGTTGAATGCAAGCCGGGCGAACGCCTGTTCGGGCGGCTGAGGCGTCACTTCCAGATCGCTACCTTCGACGTAACGCGGAAAAATGACGAGTGCGGGACGTGCAGGCTGGTGTATCGCCGACACGCTCGCCAAGTCCGGGGCGAGATGGGCGACATCGCCCTTGCGCGTCTCTGGAAAGACCGGACCCAGCACGGCGTCACCGGAAAAGGCGCGGATCACTCCAATCGACTGATTCTTCAGCGCCACCGGCTTCAACATCGCCAGCAACTCACCGGTTTCCGGCTTCAGCACCCCGAATTCATCGGACAGCAGGCGAAACCCGCGCAACATCATCGCTGCCGACAAGGTGCTCTTCCCGGATCCGGGCACCGCCGGCATCACGACCGCGCGCTCGCCGATCGCCAGTGTGCCGGCATGGAGCAGCACATGCTGGTTGAAACGTTGGCCGAAACACCAATTCACTCCCCATTCGAACAAGGGCAGCGTGCTGGTCGCCGGAAACGGTTCGAACGGTTCGACCCCGTCGATACGGAAACGAGCAGTCGGCCGCAACCATCGCCGCACACCCTTGCCAGGCACCAGTTCAACATGAAAATCGGCGAACTCGGCCGACGCTTGGAGTGGAAACGCGCCATAAACCCGACGCAGCAGATCGGTGAAGGGATGCGCCACAGACCGGACCCGCACCACGCAGGCGCCGTAGTCAACGAAGCAACCGTCGCCTCCAAGCGCCGAGTTCAGTTCGGCATCCGAACGGGATGCTATCAATCCACCGGAGGAGGGAATCATTCGCCGAGCAGCCCGATGTCCTTGAACATACGGAACAAGTCTCTCATCTCGGGAGTGCCTGGATCCAGTTCCAGATCAACACGAACCGCCGATTCGAGTTGCTCTTGGGTAAATGGACCCTGCTCGTTGAGCTCTTCTATCAAATCGGCGACGACAGCAGCGGCAGGCGGTAAAAGGTGGGTCTGCCAAGTTCGGCCGTCGAAAACGACTGCGGCGTCACCGAGACGCCGCACATCAAGCAAAGCAAGACTCATTGTCAGCGTATGCTCATTAACCTCTAATCACGGTCGAAAGTATTTCGTCGCCTAAAATACTAATGGAGTTCCAACAAGATGTGCCTGCAATGGGACTACTAATTCCGTCCCCTCCCTTATATACATACATGATCGGGTTGGTCTTGTTCGCAATATACGAATCGTAATCGACTAAAAGATAAAACTTTTCCGACTGTTCCACCGCATTTCCATTCGGCGTGATGTTGGACACAGTACCATCGTTGTTCACGCGATACCAAGAGTCCTGGAGACCATCATTCAGTTTAAATCCTCGAACGTGCCCTCCCGGTTGATTTATCCGATAAGCAGATACTTCAAAACGCACCCACTTATCTGGCGACGACGTCGCTCCTAATGCTGGCTCCGACGTCGCCAAACTATGGCTCTTAACTTTGCAACTCAAACTTGTATCGGCGATCGCAGCACCGCTAGGTAACGAGAATACTAAAGGAGTGCCTACGGCCGCCCGTAAGATCCGTCGTCGCTGTTTGGTTCGTTCCGATACTAGGTTGGACATTGGAAGCTTCCTTATCCGCAATCCTCTGTTATCAAACGTGACGCCGGGGCGGAAGAGGATTCCGATCGATCTGGTCAGTGCTATATAAGCAAGAACCGAACCACCTGGCAACACAATGGCCAAACAATCTAAACCTCAAGCACTTAGACAAGACTTAAGTACTGACCCCACACCAGACTGTCGCCAACTGTAAAAAAAACCGACAGTCGGGCGCTGACGTCAGACTATTGTTCGCTTTTGATTATACGATGGCAGCAATATAGCCTCGTGACATCCATCACGGTGAGCGCATAATATCGCTTCGGACAAACCTCTTTTGCCCTGAGTTCGGCGAGGAGTGCGATCCTGGTGGAGGGCAGATGAAATCCGGAATCATTAACGCTTGCGCGACTGCAATGGGTCTTGCTGGCATGTTCGTCTGTCTGGCGACGGTGATGCTAAGACTGGCCGGATACTATTACGTGATCGGCGTGCCCGTTTCGACGGTTTTTATCGGCGGCATCGCTCTGATCGTTTCAGGCTGTTTTCTCAAACTACACCTTATTACGGGCAACCGAAACGAAAACGGCTCGAACCTTCGAGGCTGAGCTGCGTTGTCCATGCTCGGCCCCCTGCCCGATAAAGAGCACGACTGACGCGGATGCAATCAGGCGGCCGGGCCACTCACACCGGCAGCAGCCAGCATCTGCTGCAACTCGCCGCTTTCGAACATCTCCTTGACGATGTCACAGCCGCCGACGAACTCACCGTTGATGTACAACTGCGGGATAGTCGGCCAGTTGGCGTATTCCTTGATACCCTGGCGCAAATCGTCGCTTTCGAGGACGTTCATCGCGGCGACCTGCTTGACCCCGGCCTGCTTCAGGAGTTGTACGACTGTCGCCGAAAAACCGCATTGGGGAAACTGCGGGGTGCCTTTCATGAACAGCACGACCGGGTGGGTGGTGACCTGCTCGCGGATGAATGCCTGGACGTCCATTTTTACGCTCTAAAAGTTGAGTTAATTAGTCGGATAATTCTAGGTCTCGCCGGGCTTGCCGTCAACGTCCCAGCCATTGTCCGCCGGTGACCCGCTCGATATCGGCGAGGTCGCGATGCGATGCGATCGCGGAAAACCCGGCATCGGTCAGCAAGCTCCTTACCCGGGCCGCCTGGTTGTAGCCGTGCTCCATGAACAGCCAGCCCCCCGGTTCGAGATGGTGCGGCGCCTGAGATGCGATCAGCGCGAGATCATCCAGCCCTTCCGGGCCGGAGGCCAGTGCGGTCTGAGGCTCGAAACGGACATCGCCCTCATCCAGATGCGGATCGGCCGACGCGACATAGGGCGGATTGGCCACGATCAGATCGAAACGGTCGCCGGCCAGTGACGAGAACCAGTCGCTCAGCACGAATGACACGCTCGCCTGCAAGCGTGCGGCATTCGCCATCGCGACCAGCAGCGCTTCACGCGAGCGATCGACCGCGGTGATGTCCGGCTCGTTCAGTTCGCAAGCCAAGGTCACCGCGAGCGCGCCACTCCCGGTGCCGAGGTCGAGCACGCGCACCGCACGACGGTCCTGGAAATGCGCGAGCGCCAGTTCCACTAACAGCTCGGTATCCGGGCGCGGAATCAGCACCGCCGGCGTGACCACGAAGCTGCGCCCGTAGAACTCCCGCTCGCCGGTCAGATAGGCGACCGGCTCGCCCGCCACGCGTCGTTCGACCAGCGACTGAAAGTGCGACCACTCCGTCTGATTGAGCACGGTCTCGGGCCGTGACACCAGCCTCGCGGCCGGACAGCGCAGCACGTGACGCAGCAAGACCCGCGCATCAACCGCACCGATCAGGCCTCGGGCCCAGTTCAGCGCCCCGACGATGTCCGGCGATACCGATACGGTCATCTCAATCCCCCGCCAGATCGGCCAGCAGGCCGGCCTGGTGCTCCAGCGTCAGCGCACCGATCAGCTCGTCCAGGTCGCCTTCCATCACCGCATCCAGCTTGTACAAGGTCAGGTTGATGCGATGGTCGGTGACCCGCCCCTGCGGAAAATTATAGGTGCGTATCCGCTCGGAGCGGTCGCCGCTACCGACCAGGCTTTTGCGGGTCGCCGCTTCCTTCGCCTGCTGCTCGCGCAACTGAATGTCGTGGATCCGTGCCGCCAGCACCGACATGGCCTGGGCGCGGTTGCGGTGCTGGGAGCGATCATCCTGGCACTCGACGACGATGCCGGTCGGGATGTGGGTGATACGAACCGCCGAGTCGGTCTTGTTGATATGCTGCCCGCCCGCGCCGCTGGCCCGGAAGGTGTCGATGCGAAGGTCGGCAGGATTGATCGCGACTTCGACCAACTCGTCGGCCTCCGGCATCACCGCCACGGTGCAGGCCGAGGTGTGAATCCGTCCCTGGGTTTCGGTCACGGGTATGCGCTGAACCCGGTGCCCGCCAGACTCGAACTTGAGCTTCGCATAGGCGCCAGCCCCGACGATGCGGGCGATCACCTCGCGGTAGCCGCCCAGATCGGATTCGCTCGCAGAGACGATCTCGACCCGCCAGCGTTGGCGCTCGGCATAACGGGTGTACATTCGCAGCAGATCGCCAGCGAACAACGCGGCCTCGTCGCCACCGGTGCCAGCGCGGACCTCGAGGAATAGGTTGCGGTCGTCATCCGGATCGCGCGGCAGCAGCGCGAGTCTGAGTTCGCTCTCGAGCGCCTCCAGCGTCTCGTCGGCTTCGGCCTGCTCGATCTCGGCGAGCTCGCGCATCTCGGGATCGGAAAGCATCTCACTCGCCTCGTCGCGCGCCTGCTCGGCCTGCCGGAATCGCTTGTACAGCAACACCGCCGGCTCGATCTCGGCCCGCTCCCTGCCGAGTGCGCGATAGCGGTCCATGTCACGCGCGGTCTCTTCGGAAGCGAACGCGCGATCCAGTTCCTCCAGGCGCGAGGAAAGCTGTTCGAGTTTGTCACGTATGGTCGGCTTCATGGAGACTGGCGATGATTGATCGGTCGCCCGGGGGCACCAATGGAGAGTCGCTATTCGCGCGAATCGAGATTGAACAGCTTCTTCACCAGCTGACTGGCGTTGACCTGCTGGTCACCCTCGGGCTGGTTGAGGTAGCGGGTCGGTCCGTGCAGCAACTTGTTGGTCAGCCCCTGGCTGAGCGCCTCGAGCACGACCTTGGGGTCCTCGCCCTTGGCGAGCAAGCGTGAGGCCCGTTCCAGCTCCGCGGCGCGCAACGCTTCGGCATGCTGCCTGAGAGCACGGATGGTCGGCACCGCGTCGCGGGCCTGCACCCAGTGCAGAAACCCTTCGACCCGCGTATCGATGATCTGCTCGGCCTCGACCACCGCCTGCTGGCGAGACTCGATGCCCGCATCGACGACCTGGGCCAGATCGTCGACGGTATACAGAAATACATCGTCCAGTTTGCCGACTTCCGGCTCGATATCGCGCGGCACCGCGAGATCGACCATGAAGATGGGTCTATGCCGGCGCGCCTTGACCGCCCGCTCGACCATGCCCAGGCCTACGATGGGCAAGGGTGCGGCGGTACAGGAGACGACGATATCGAACTTGGGCAACACGTCGCCGATCACGTCCAGGCGCATGACTTCGGCGTTGAACCGGTCGCCCAGCACTCGCGCCCGCTCCTCGGTACGGTTCGCCACCGCCATCGCCTTGGGCTTGGCACCGGCAAAATGTGCGGCACACAGCTCTATCATCTCGCCGGCACCAATCAGCAGCACGCGCTGATCCGAGATCCGCTCGAAAATCCGCTCCGACAAATGCACCGCGGCCGCGGCCATCGAGACGATGTTGGCGCCGATCGCAGTGGTGGAGCGTACCTCCTTGGCCACGGCGAAGGTATTCTGGAACAACTTGTGCAGCAACACCCCCATCGTGCCGGCTTCTTCAGCATGGCGTACCGCATCCTTGACCTGCCCCAGAATCTGCGGCTCGCCCAACACCATCGAATCCAGCCCGCTGGCGACCCGGAACACATGGCGCACTGCATCCCGCTGCGGATAGGCGTAGAGATAGGGCGACACTTCATTCAGCGACAAGCCCTGAAATCGGGCCAGCCAGTCTGCCGCATCCTGTGGCTGCTCCCCGGCGAAATAGACCTCGGTGCGGTTACAGGTAGACAGAATGGCGGCTTCCTGCACGCCACGCCCCCGCGTCAGGTCATGCAACGCATCGTCCAGCCGGTCAGGCTGAAACGCCAGGCGTTCACGAATCGTGAGCGGCGCCGTGTGATGGTTCAGACCCAGGGCGTAGAGTTGCATTAAACGGAGCTTCCTAGCGGCATCGCGGCATTATATCACCCTGCCAGAGCCGAAAAGACTAAGCAAAATCAAGGAGTTTCGAGGAGCCAAAAGCTAGCGGCGAACTAAAACTGGCCGGCATGAACCGGCCCGCTCGACAGAACGGGTACCCAGGGGCAGAATCGACCCGACTACAGGGCCTCTCTAGCGATCTACACCTGTGCAAGTCCCGGCAACGCGTGGCACTCGATCACAAGCCATCGGTTGGTCGAGTCGCCGTGGAAAATAGCCGGACATCGACGCGCCGCGCAGTATATCAGCGGGCTCGGGGTGCGACCAACTCGCCCGCCCGGGCCTCGCCACCCAGCCCACTACCCGAGATCCGGAACCTAAAATGGGCCGACCAGCGTTTCGAAGCGCACCTGAGCAGCAGCCTCAGCCGGTCAAGCCTCGGTCGCTTTGGCGCGCGTCTGGATGCCCCGACGTCACGGCCCCGGGGCCTGTCATGCATAGCCCCGGGGCACGCGCCGAATGCTGTCCGAACACCCCTACTTGGGCAGGCCGGTCATCTCATGCAAACGGGCCACCGTCTGGGCATCGAGACGCAGGGCTTGTGCCAGTCGCTTCAGATAGGCGATCTCGTCGGCGGTATTCACATCGATCGCCAGCAGCGAGGCCGCGTAGACTTCGGCTGCCACGAGGGGATTGGGGACCTCCGAAACCAGACTGGCGATATCGAGCGGGCGGCGCAATTCGTCCAGGACCAGTTGCCGTTCTTCGGGCGTCACACCATCGACCCCGATCTTGCCGACGATGCGCGACATCTCCTCTTCATCCACTTCGCCATCGGCCTTGGCCGCCGAGATCATCGCCCGCAGCACCAGGCGCTCCGTGGCCGGATCGACCATTGTCTGCAGTTGCGCCTGGCTGACGTCCAGCTGGGCTGGCGCAGTACCCGCGCCAGAAGCCTGATTCGCCATCCGCGCCTGCAGCGCATTGAGCGCGAGCGTACCCAGAATCGCCATGGCGCTGCCGCCCAACGCACCCTTGGCCGCCCCCTTCCCGCCGCCAAGCAGCGCGCCGGCAAGCGCGCCAATCCCGCCGACCTGTGCGCCGGTCAGGTTGCCCGCCTGCTTGTTCCCCATGTACTGCTTGGCCAGACCCAGCAGCCCGTCCAGCTGCGAAGCCCCCCCTGCGCCGCCCAGTCCACCGCTACCGCCACCACTGGGCGAGCCACTGCCGAGGCCGCCCAGCAAACCGCCCAGCATTTGATCCAGCCCGCCGCCCTGCGCCTTCGAGCCTGTGGTGCGCTCCAGTCGCGAACGGGTCTGCGAAGCCATGCCCTGTTGGAGCAACTGCCCGATGATGTTCCCAAAACTCATGATGAATCCTTTCCTTTCGCCGCCACCCGGCAAGAATGTTCGACATCGGTCTAGGTCTCAGCCTTCGACCGGAATCCTCAGCATCTGACCCGGGTAGATCTTGTCCGGGTGATTCAGAATGGGTTTGTTGGCCTCGAAAATCAACATGTACTTGTTGGCATTGCCGTAGTAGGTCTTGGTGATCGCCCCCTGAACCTTAACCGCGGCAAGCAGAATGCGCTCGCGGGTCGCCTGATCGGGTGAGGGCACGGCCGGGATTGGCCGTGCCCTCACCCGCATTCATCCTTACCTTGACGAACCGCATCGCCGAAAGTAGGTCATTATTCCGTCTCGAGCGACGAAGAACATCCACCCCTGCAACAACAGCGAGGAGAAGCCCCATGAAGCTACGTCACTGGTTTGCCACCCTTTGCGCTGCGGCCGCGTTACCCGCCCTGGCGATCGAGGGACGTGAAATCGCGCTGCCCGACAACCTCGGCACTGCCGTCGTCTATTCCGCCGCGACCACCGAGCCTGGTCCGGCGGTCATCGTCGTCCACGAATGGTGGGGACTCAACGACTACGCCCGCGACCGTGCCCGCCAACTCGCCGAGGCCGGTTACACCGCGATCGCGGTCGACATGTACGGACATGGCCAGGTCGCCGACCACCCGACCGATGCCCAGGCCTTCATGCAGGCTGCGCTCGCCGAACCCGAGAAGATGGGGGCGCGCTTCGACGCCGCGCGCGCTGCCCTGGTCGCCGAGTCCAATGTCGACGCGGGCCGCATCTACGGCGTGGGCTACTGCTTCGGCGGTGCCGTGGTGCTGCACCAGGCGCGGATGGGCGCGGATCTGGCCGGCGTGGCGAGTTTCCACGGCAGTCTTGGCACCGACAGCCCGGCCGAACCGGGCGCAGTCAAAGCACGCGTCCTGGTCGCCACCGGCGGGGCCGACCCGATGGTCCCGCCCGAGCAGGTCGGCAACTTCGTCACCGAGATGTCCACCGCCGGCGCCGACCTCACGCTGATGAGCTTCCCCGGTGTGGTGCATAGCTTCACCAACCCCGGCGCCACCGAAGTCGGCAAGACGCACAACATGCCGCTCGCCTACGATGAGCATGCCGACCAGGCGAGCTGGAAGGCGCTGATGGAATTCATCAATTAGGAGCATCCTGTTTCCCGCATGCGGGAAATGGCGTTCGCAAAGAAAACGACAGCGTGTAGAACGTTTTGATGAGCGTCGTGAGCCAGGCGGTTCAGAGCCCTGTCGCCCCGCCTGGCCCGCGCCAAGTCGAGCGTAGTCAGCCCATCCGCCCACCCATCGATCCCCGATAGACCCATTACCGTCGTCGAGAATGGACAATGCAAGACGCCTCCCAAGCCGCCGGCCCCACCTTGTTGATCGTTGATGACGACCTGGTCACGCAGGCACGACTGAACGCCTACTTTGTGCAGGAAGGCTATCGGACCTTGCTCGCTCAGGACGGCGATTCCTTCTGGCAGAGCCTGTCCGGCAATGTGGTGGACGTGGTGCTGCTCGACGTCAACCTGCCCGGCCGCGATGGTTTGTCCCTGGCTCGCGACCTTCGCGCCCGCGACCCGGGCATCGGCATCATCCTGGTCACCAGTCGCAACGACGACATCGACAAGGTGGTCGGGCTCGAGGTCGGCGCGGACGACTATGTGACCAAACCGTTCAACCCGCGCGAGTTGCTCGCGCGCGTAAAGAGCCTGTTGCGACGCACGCTGGATCATCGACCCCAGCTGGATGAAGCCTTCGGTTTTGCCGGTTGGACCCTGAATCTGCCGAAAAGGCGCCTGACCGACTCGGGTGGCCGCGAAGTGTCACTGACCCGGGGCGAGTTCGAGGTGTTGTCGCTGCTGGTACGTCATGCCGGCGAGAGCATCAGCCGCGACCGCTTGTCGCTTGCGGTCAGCGGCAGGGAATGGGATCCCAACGACCGCAGCATCGATGTTCTGGTCCGACGTCTGCGCGCCAAGCTTGACGACGAGATCCAGCCCGAGTCCTTGATCGCCACCATACGCGGTGAAGGTTATCGGCTGGCGGTCGATCCAGTCAGGGTCCGCGCCTGATCGGCTCAATCAGTGCTGGAGTCGATCCCGCGCAGAGCCCCCTCCAGTTCCCCGAGCGTACGCCTGTAATCGCGCACAAGGGCGTCAGTACATTCCCCCAGATCGACTTCCGGCCCGGATCGGGCAAGGCCTTGCTCCAGGCCGGCGGCCTGTGTCGCAAGTCGCGAGAGCCCGAGATTGGCGGCCGCGCCGCGGAGCTTGTGCGCCAGTTTGCGGCACGCCTCGCGATCGTCCGCGGCGGCGGCCTGGCCAAGCGATGCGACCAGCATCTCGCCCTGCCTTTGGAACACCGCTGCAATCTCGTTCAGCGTCGCCATGCCGAGCGCATCGCGTTCCGCTTGCAGAAAGGCGAGATCGATCCAGGGCGCCGCGCTCGGGTCGGACCCGGCCTCCCCCACTGGGCCGGAACGGTCCGGATGGCCGGTGGACGACCGGGCAGACGACTCGGAGAGAGAGCCGGAGCCCGGCTCGCCGGTTGCCGCGGCATCGAGCGCCCGTGCCAGCGTAGCCCCCAGCTGCGCCTGGGTGAAAGGCTTTTGCAGGACGGCAGAGAAGCCTGCGGCGAGCATGGACTGAATCTCTTGCTTTGGAAGATGGGCGGAAATCAGAATGGCAGGCGTCCGGCCGAAACCCGGGATGTCACGCAGTCTCGACAACAAGCCCAAGCCGTCGCCATCGGGCAGGTTCATGTCGACAAGGGCGATGTCGACATGAACCTCGGCCGCGATACGCAACGCGGCCTCGACACCGTCCGCACACAGCGGCACCTGTCCGAGCAAACCCAGAAAACGCTCGATCACCAGCTGGTTGACTTCATCGTCCTCGACCACCAGCACGTGCTGCCCAGGCAGTAGCGCCGCAGCAGGCCCGGCCGCCGAATCAGCTACGGGCGTGACCTGCGCACTCGGCACGGCGTCGAATCCAAGCTCGAAGCTCACCGTGGTACCGACGCCGGGCACACTCTCGAGCACGATGCGACCATTCAGGGCCTGCACCAGCCGTTTGCACACGGCCAGACCGAGGCCGGTGCCGGCATGATGGCGACCGCCCTGGTCACGCACCTGCACGAAAGGCTCGAAGACCTCGGTTTGCCGCGTCGGATCGATACCGATGCCATGGTCGACCACCGAGAAGCGCAGGTGGGTAGGCCCATCGATCGGGACGACCCGCAACTGCACCACGCCCTGATCGCTGAACTTGATCGCGTTGCCGACCAGGTTCAGCAGAATCTGCATCAGCTTGGGGCGGTCGCCGACAAGGGACTCCGGGATCGAAGGATCGATATCCGACACCAGGGCCAGGCCGCGGGTGGCCGCACGCGCGCCCTGCACGGCGAACACATCGTTGACCGCCTGCCGGATCTTGAACGGCGTCTTGTCGATATGCACCTGGCCCGCCTCGATACGCGCGAAGTCCAGCATGTCTTCGATCAGGTCGAGCAACAGGGTCGCGGCCGAACGGATCTGCCCCACCCGATGCTGCTGAGTCGGCGAGGCGAGGGCCGGCTGCAGCAGTTCCAGCAAGCCGAGCATGCCGGAAATCGGTGTGCGTAGCTCGTGGCTGAGGGTGCCGAGAAAGGCCGTCTTGGCCAAGTCCGCTTTCTCGGCGCGCGCCCGCGCGGCGTCGTGTTCGACCATCTCGTGCGCCAGCGCGGCATTGGCGTCGCGCAACTGCGCGGTACGGTTGGCGACCTCGGATTCTAGATTCTCCCGCTCCAGCCTGAGCGCTTCGGCAAGCCGATCGCGCTCGATCGCATCCTGCCGGAAGCTTTCCAGCGCACGCGACAAGGAGGCCAGTTCATCGTGGCCACGGGTGTCGATGGCGACGTCGCGCTGACCGGCCGCCAGGGCCAGCGTGGCGCTCTCCAGTGCGAGCAGGCGGCCCAGGGTCTGGCGGCGCATGATGTGCACGATGACGGTGGTGGAGAACAGCAGCAGCGCCGCCGCGAGAATGCCAAAGGCGATGAAGCCAGGCGTGGCGCTGCGGTCAGCCGCCAAGGTGGCGGAGGCGAGCATCCGGCCGCCGCGATGGATCAGCTCACCGGCCAGCGCATCGAGTTCGGTGGTGAGTTCCCCGACCCGGATCTGCAGCGCGCTAATGTCGTGAAGCAGCGCGATCTCCCGCCCGCGAATCGAGAACGCGCCCGCTGGCGCGAGGGCGGCACTCAACAATCCGTGCAGCTCCATCGCCTGGGCGCGACTACCCGGGTCGGGCATGTCTCGTACACGGCGCAACAGCAGCGCCAGCCGGGTTTCGAAGTGCTGGCGCGAGAGCTCGAGCGTGCCTTGTGTGTCCAGCTCTTCGAGGCGGTCGATCACCGCACCCAATGCATTCACTGTGAGGTTGAGTTCATGCATGCGCTCCAGCGTATCGATGTCGAGATCGAGCACGCTGTCACGGGTGTGTCCAGGCGTCGAACTCGTACCGTCCTGCCGGTGCAGCATCGCGGTCAGGGTCGCGACCAGAAACGCGGTCGCGTTGTCGGCCTGGATCCGGGCGACGCCCTCGAGCCTGTCGATCTGCTCACGCAGACGGTCTATCAGGGCCGCCCGTTGGGCGCGCAGCGCGAGGCGCTCGGCGATGGCATCCGCCATGGCGTCCAGTTGCCGGGACAAGCTCGCCGCGGTCTGCTGCAGGTGTTGCCGCAATGCCTCTTCCACATGCGGAGAGTCGAGCGCGGCGAGGCGGTCGCGAATCTGCGGCAACTCCCGGTCGAGCAGGGTGCGCAGTTGCGACAGCTCGGCCATCGAGTCTGCTCTGGCAAGCCGCGGTGCGACCGCCGCCAGTCGCGCGTTCGCGCGCACCGTGTCGTGCAAGACGTCGGCAGCCGGCAGGGTTTCACGCACGAGGACGGCCTGGCTGTCGACGACGCGCTGAAAGCTCAACCACCCCACCACCGCCACCAGCACGGTCCCGAGCGCACCAAGCAGCAGGCCGAGCAGCAGACGCTCACGCAGACCGAAGCGTCGCGGCGAAGGGGCTTTGGCGTAAGATGGAGCGCTCATGCTTTCGCCAGAGCGCAGCGCAGAGGCGCTGCAAGCCGGCACAATAAAAAGATGCGCCCATCTTACCGTTGCTCACCCTGTCGGGCATGGTTCGACTCAGGTCGGACGGTATCGCTTGTGGTCGCCCTGCTGCTCGCGTCACCCGGTTTGGCCCAGGACTGGCCGATGGCGCGCTGGCTGGCCGATGGCTCCGCCCAAGCCGACACTCGCCCGACCGCCGACGAAATGAAGGCCGTCGCGCGGTCGCAAGCCTGGCAGGTCTGCGCGATTTATCCGCATCTCAAGGACAGCTACTGGCATGCGGTGAACTTCGGCATGGTCGAGGAGGCGCGTGCGCTCGGAATCGGATTACGTGTCTTCGAAGCCGGCGGATACGAGCATCTCGCGCGCCAGCGCGAGCTGGTTGGTGATTGCCTGGCGGATTCCGCGGTCGATGCCTTGCTCGTCGGCACGGTGACCTTTGCCGGCCTCAACGATCTTCTGGTGCCAGCGCTCGCCACCCGCCCGACACTGGCCCTGGTCAATGACATAGCCGCGGGCAGCGTGCGCGCCAAGGTGGGCGTGCCCTGGTATCAGCTCGGCTGGAAGATCGGCCGCTGGTTGGCCGAGCGTCATCCGGCCGGATCGGCGCCGGTGCGGATCGCGTGGTTTCCGGGTCCGCAGGAAGCGGGCTGGGTCGGCTTCATCGACCGTGGCTTCCACGCCGCACTGACCGGCAGCGCAGTGGAGGTCGCTACCGTGCGCTGGGGCGACACCGGCCGCTCGGTGCAGCGACAGCTGGTCGAGGATGCACTCGAAGCGCACCCGCGACTCGATTATCTGGTCGGCAACGCGCCGATGGCCGAGGTCGCCGTCGCCGAGTTGCTTCGCCGCCAACGCGATGACACGACCGGTATCGTCGCGAGCTACATCACCCCCGGCGTGTATGGCGCGCTGATCCGCGGCCGCGTTCTGGCCTCGGTCACCGATTTCCCGGTGCTGCAGGGACGTCTTGCGATGCGCCAAGTGCTGCGCGTACTGGAAGGGCTGCCGGTCGAGCCGCATGTCGGTCCGGATGTGGAGCTGGTCGAGCCCGCCACCCTGGCCCGCTTTCCGGCCGACTGGATGATGGCGCCGGCCGGCTTCGCACCAGTCTATGAAGTGGAAACGGCGCGCACGCCCTGAAGCATCCGCGCCGATGTATGGCTCGAACCGTCGCCAGGCAGCAGGCCCTGGCCTCAGATTGCCGTTTTCACTGCATCCTTGGCGTTCTGTTCGAGGAATTCGAGCACCAGCTTGCGCTCTTCCTCGGTCAGACCGGTTCTCGGGAACATGCTCTCGGTGATGCCATGCCATTGCCGCGTCGTGAATTCACTCGGTTCGCGAGGCACGTGGCATAGCGTGCAGTTGTTGTAGAACAGGCGCTCACCCGGGGTCATGGTCGCCGTGGCGGCGGTTCTGGCCTCGTAGGCACGCTCCACGAGCTTCATTGCCGCGACGTCGAGCTCGACATGGGCGAGGGTTTCGACCGGAGGTGGCTCGTAGGCACGGTTGGGGCCGTCCGCGTCGGTGCACTTGCGGAACGATGCGAGGCAGGTGTTGGCGCTGGTCGCCTGGCTCAGGTCGCTCGAGGCCACGCTGGTGGTCAGCATGTTGACCGCCCCGCTGTTGCAGCGACCCTTGCTGTCCTTGGACAACCAGGCCCCCTCGTAGATGCTGAGCACGCCCTTCATGATGTTGTCGGTGACCCGTGCGCCGACGATGATCGAGCCACGATCGTTGAAGACCTCGATCAGGTCGCCATCCTTGACACCGCGCTCCCGCGCATCCTCGGTATTGACGAAGGCGAACTCGCGACCCTGGATGTTCAGTTCGTCCGCGACCGAAGCGTTGGCCATCTGCGAATGCACGCGCATGTAGGGGTGCGGGCTCACCACGTGCAACTGTCCGGGCTTGGCGTTGCCGAGGAACTCCACCGGTTCGAGATACTTCGGAATCGGCGGGCATTCCTGGGTGCCGAAGCGCTCGAAGGCTTCGCAGAAGAGTTCGATCTTGCCGGACTCGGTGTGCAGCGGGCTCTTCTCCGGGTCGGTGTAGAAGTCGCCGTGGCGAACCCACAAGCGCGCCTCGGTTGGCACTTCCATCTCGGCCACGCCGGCTTCCCAGAAGGTCTCGAACGGGATGGCCGCGTCGGTATTGGCGTAGCTGTTCTTGACGATGTCCATCATCGTCAGACCCTCGGTGAAGCCGTACTCGACCCCGAGCAGACCCGCCAGGCGACGGAAGATCTCGAAGTCGTCGAGGCTGTCCCCGTAAGGCTGGATGACCTGGCGCATCGCCCAGATCTTGTCGTTACTGTAGGTGCCGCCGGAGCTGATGTCGTCGCGCTCGAGCGTAGTCGTCGCGGCCAGCACGATATCGGCGTAGCGCGACGAGGCACACCACCACGGGTCCTGGTTGACCACGGTGTGTACCTTCTTCGCCATCGCCTCGATCAGCTCGTTGGTGTTCTGCTGGTGATGGACGAAGTTGTTGCCGGCGTTATAGATCATGTGCACATCGGGATAGGTCAGCGTCGTACCATCGCGGGTGAAGGCCTTGCCCGGATTGAGCAACATTTCCGATATCCGCGACGCGGGACAGCGTCCCTTGGCCGGGTTGCGGCCCTGCGAGATGCCTACCGCGCCGCGCTTGCCGGAAACCGGCATACCGCCACCGCCATAATGCCAGCTGAAGCCCACGCCCTGCCCCGGCTTGCCGATCTTGCCGGTCATCGCAGCGAAGGCGATGATGGCCCAGTGGCTCATCTCGCCGTGGTGGGCGCGCTGCAGCGACCAGGCGCCGGCGAACTGGGTGCGCTTGCTGGCGAAGAGATCGGCCAGTTCGACGATCTTCGCGGCGGGAATGCCGGTGATCGCAGCCGCCCATTCAGGGGTCTTGGGCGGGGTGCCGTCCGCATCCTGGCCGAGCAGATAGGGCAGGAAGCGCTCGAAACCGACGGTGTATTTGTCCAGGTAGGCCTGGTCGTACTTGCCGGTGGTGTAGACATGCCAGCACATCGCGAGGAACAGCGCGGTGTCGGTGTTGGGCACGATCTTCACCCAGTCGGCGTTCATCGCTTCGGCGGTGGTGGTGCGCTGCGGATCGATGGCGATGAACTTCACGCCGGCGTCGCGGATCGCCTGCCAGCGCGGGTACATCTGGTGGTCGGCCACGGTGTATTCGATGCGGTTGTTCTTCCACGGATCGCAGCCGACCAGCACGAACACCTCGGTGTGCTCGCGCACGACTTCCCAAGCGGTTTGCGGCGAATACACCTCCATGTCGCCGATGATGTGCGGCAGGCTGACCTGCGAGGCACCACCGGAATAGTCACCGGTGGTCACGCTGTGTCCGCCGATCAGGCCGAAAAGGCGCCCCTGCAGCACCTGCGGGCGGAGCACGCCGGCATGCGACCAGCCGCCGTAGGACGAGCTGAACACCGCATCGTTGCCATGCTCCTCGATGGTGCGCAAGGTCGCGTCGGCCACCAGCGCCAGCGCCTCGTCCCAGCTTACGCGGACGAAGGGTTCCTGACCGCGCAGATGCGGCTTGGTGTCACCGCGCGGATTGGCGAGGTAGGAGCGACGCACCATCGGCCCCTGTACCCGGGTCGGGTGATAGGTGCGGCTGAGGATGCCGTCGATCAGCATCTGGGTCGGCATCGCATCGAACTCCTTGCGCGGCTGCACCCCGACCAGAATGCCATTCTTCACCACGGCCAGGAAAGGGCCGTAGTGCGAAGCGTGCGGAATCAGCACGGTGTCGGCACCAAAGACTTCGTTGACACCGAAGATCTTCAGCCCACCGGTTGCGACGGCGATGGCTGCGGTCGACTTGAGAAATTCACGACGACTGACTTGCATGATGGCTCTCCTTGATCGGCTTTCGACGGGTTCGGCCCGATGGCCGCTTGGTCACCATCTTCCTCGGCCAAGATTAACGATGGCGCGAGAAATGCAAACCGTGGGTGCGGGTTTGTTAATCGGGTTAACAAAGCACGGAAGGCTGACCCAGTGGGTGGCCGGCAGATGGCCCAGTGGGGACCCGCCCGATCGCAAGCGGCCCCGCCAGATCAAGCCGTGAGCAATCGCGTGACCAGTTCCCGGACGATTCGCAGCCCCGGGACCTCGGCCCGGTGGGCCAGGGTCACGAGGCCGAAGCGGGCCGTGGCGTTCAGCGCCGGCACGGTATCGAGCGGCACCAGATCGCGTCCGGCGGCCTTGATGGTGAGCACGATGGCGTCGCTGCTGCGGGCGACTTCGACGAGTGTCGCGGTATCGTCGCAGCGCAGCGTCACCATGTCGTCCGGGTTGGCCGCAGCGCCATACCGCTCCGTGAGCATGCGAGCGACTTCGTCACTGAGCGGGGTCGAGGCGATGGGATAGGCCAGCAGACGCTCGAAGGGCACGGGCACTCCGACCTCGTCGAGGGGATGGCCCTTTCGGCATAAAAAGCTGGCCGACATCTCGACCTGCTCGCTGACGGTCAAGTCGGCTGCGGGGCGCAAGGCGCGGATGTCCACCACCGCCGCATCCAGACGCTGGGCACGCAGCGCATGGATCAGCAACTCGGTGTTGCCCCGCGCCACTTCGAGCTGCAAGCGGGGGTGATGCTGCGCCATATGAAGCAGCATGGGGGTGGACAGGATGGCGCCCGGCCCCGAGCTCAGTCCGACCCGAACGATGCCGCTGACCCCGTCCTGCATCTGACGGCCGATGGCCTTGAGCGAGTCCGCCTCCTGCACCAGCCGTCTCGCCCGTGACAGTAACTGCTTGCCCACCATGGTGAGTTCGATCCGCCGCCCGATGCGATCGAACAGGGCATGGCCCAGATCGTACTCGAGTGCCTGGATGCTTCGTGACAGGGCCGGCTGGGTCAGAAAAAGCAATTTGGACGCCTTGGCAAAGGAGCCCGACTCGCTGAGCACGATGAAATGGCGGAGCTGGACCAGCGTCACAGTTTATCCATGCATAAAAATTATCAATCAATGTACAACAATGCATTGGACTTGAGTCAACGAGATTTCTACGATGTATCAAACCGTTCTTCTTGATTCAGACCGATACCGGAGTTGCTCGCATGCCAGGTTTGTCCGCACCGTCTTCCTCGACCCGCTTGCCGGTAGCCCTCGCCCCGTCGCTGGTGGAAGAGTTCATCGAGGTTCGCCGGGACATCCATCGTCACCCCGAGATGGCGTTCGACGAGCATCGCACCGCCGGTCTGGTCGCCGAGCAATTGCAAGCCTGGGGCTACCAGGTCACGACGGGGCTGGGTGGCACCGGCGTGGTCGCACAGAGGGTGCGCGGCTCCGGCACCAGGCGCATCGGCCTGCGCGCCGACATGGATGCCTTGCCCATCATCGAGAATACCGGACTGGCCTGGAGCAGTTGCCATCATGGCGTGATGCACGCCTGCGGTCATGATGGTCACACGGCCATGCTGCTGGCCGCGGCCAAGCACCTCTCACTTCACGGCGAGTTCGACGGCACGCTCAACCTGATCTTCCAACCTGCCGAGGAAGGCGCCGGCGGCGCGCTCAAGATGATGGAAGACGGCCTCTTCGAGCGTTTTCCCTGCGATGCGATCTTCGCAATGCACAACATGCCAGGCTATGCCCAGGGCCAGCTCGTGTTTCGCAGCGGCCCCACGATGGCCTCGTCGGACTACGTCACCATCACGCTGCATGGACGCGGCGGACACGGTGGCATGCCACACCGGGCCGACGATCCGCTGGTCGCCGCTTCTTCGCTGGTGATGGCCTTGCAGACCATCGTGTCGCGCAACACCGACCCCATGCAGCCGGTGGTGATCACGGTGGGCGCATTCAACGCCGGCCATGCCAACAACGTCATCCCCGATGCAGCCAAGCTCGAGATCGGCGTACGCGCGCTGGACCCCGAGGTTCGCAGAGCGACCGAGCGGCGGATCAAGGCGCTGGTAGCCGCGCATGCCGAAAGCTTCAACGTACGCGCCGACATCGACTGGCGTCCAGGCTATGCGGTGCTGGTTAACGACCCGGATGAAACCCGTTTCGCCATCGACGTGGCGCGCCGCCACTTCGGCGATGACAGAGTGAATCCCGATGGCGCGATGCTGACCGGCAGCGAGGATTTCGCCTTCATGCTGGAACGCGTGCCCGGATGCTACCTGTTCATCGGCAACGGCAGCGGCGACGAAGCCGGGGCGTGCATGGTGCACAACCCGGCCTACGACTTCAACGACGGCAATATCGCCATCGGCGCGGCCTATTGGGTCGCGCTGGCACAGGATTACCTCCGTCCTATCCCCGACGGCAAGCCCTCGCGGCCGTGAAACCAGAATTCCAATCACAACAGCAAGGAGACACCATGTTCACTTCCCGCACCCTCAGGACGCTCACCGCCGGCTTGCTCGCCGGCGTGGCGCTCACCGTCCCGACCGCCCAGGCACAAACCACGACCCTGACGCTGTCGAGCTGGGTCCCCTCCACCCACTTCATGATCCCGGAGATCCTGGAACCGTGGATCGAGGACGTCAAGAACGCGACCGAAGGCCGGGTCGTGATCAATCTGCTGCCGACCGCCGTCGGCGCACCGGCCCAACACTGGGAGCTCGCCCGTCGCGGGGTGGCCGACATCACCTGGGGTAATTTCACCTACGAGCCCGAGCGTTTCAAGCACATCTGGTTTGCCGAACTGCCGCTGATGGGCGATCAGGGCGAGGCCAACTCGGTCGCGTTATGGCGCACTTATGAGCAATTTCTGGCTGGTAACGATGTCTTCCGCGGCGTCGTGCTGCTCGGCGCGGCCACATTCGGCGGTGGCCACTTCCATCACCCGTCAAAGGCGGTCGACACCCTGGACGCGCTGCGTGGCCAGAAGATCCGCATGGGTGGCCCGATCCAGAAGCGGCTGCTGGAATCACTGGGTGCAGTCCCGGTGGCGGCGCCCGGCCCGCGTGCCTATGAGCTGCTCGAGGGCGGCGCGATCGATGCCTCGCTGCACAGCATCGAATCGGTGATCAACTTCCGTGTCGACAGCAAGCTGTTCCACCACACCCTTGTCCCCGAGAGCCTCTACGATGCGACCTTCTTCGTCGCAATGAACGAGCGCAAATGGCAGCGCCTGTCCGAGGCCGACCGCGAGGCCATCATGAAGGTCTCCGGCGAGCGGCTGTCGCGCAACTGGGGACGTGCATTCGACCAGCAATCGGTCGCTGCCAAGCAGAAGATGCGCAACGAAGGCCATGTCTTCGCCCCGGTTTCCGACGAGGTGATGGCGGTGATCCGCAGCGTGCGTGACGAGATGCTCGAAGAGCTCGCACAGGAAGGCCCGACATTCGGCGTGCCCGACTATGCCGCGATGGTGACCTTCTACCAGGAGCAGTACGAGGCGCTCAAGCAGTGATTCACCAATCCGCTGGGCAGCGTTCGGACCGGACCTGCGTCGTATCGCAGCGCGTCCGAACGCACCGACCAGCATGACGGGGCGTGTTTCGGGCACCCGCCGTCGCATTGCAGGCGTGTCCGCCCGTCCAACCGGTTCCTGGAGTCCGAATCATGCGCGCAACCCTGAGACTGTTTCAAAACAGCATCAACCTCGTGCTGGTGGTGATGCTGCCCTTGATGGTCGCCCTGACCTTCACCGACGTGATCGGTCGTCGCCTGTTCAACACCCCGGTGTACGGTGCCAACGACATCACCGAGCACATGATGGCCATCATCATCTTCGCCGGCCTGCCACTGCTGACGATGCAGCGGGCTCACCTGAGCGTCGATCTCCTCGACCACTGGCTGCTCCGCCCGAAATGGCGGATCTGGCACAAGCTGGTGGACGTGTTGATTGCCGCAATCCTCGGCCTGATCGCGTTCGAGTACTACATCGCGATCGGTGAGGCCGGGATGATCAACGAGGTCAGCCAGGCGCTCAACATACCGCGCGCCTGGATGTACACCTTCATCTGCGTCACCACCGGCCTGGCCGCGATCGCCGCCCTGCTCGCACCGGCTCCCGAAGCCGGCCCCATGCACGAGGAGACCGCAGCATGACCATCGGCCTGATCTGCCTGGCCGCCGTGTTGCTGCTGGCCTTTCTCAGAATTCCCCTGGGTTTCTCCCTGCTCGCGGTGTCGATCGCCGGCATCACCTACCTGAACAGCTTCGACGCCGCGCGGGTGCTGATCCCGATGACCCTGACCGACGCGGCCTTCTCCTACGAGCTGGCAGTGGTCCCGCTGTTCATCCTGATGGGCAACGTGCTGTCCCGCACCGGTATTTCGGAGGATTTGTTCAAGGCGGCCTATGCGATGCTCGGCGCCGTCCGCGGCGGCCTCGCGCTGGCGACGATGGTGACCTGTGCCGGCTTCAGCGCGGTATGCGGTTCGAGTTTCGCCACCGCGGCGACCATGGCCAAGGTGGCCTATCCGAGCATGAAAAAGTATGGCTACTCGGAGCGGCTCGCCTCGGCCACCATCGCCGCCGGCGGCACGCTGGGCATCCTGATCCCGCCGTCCATCGTCCTGATGATCTACGGCATCCTGACCCAGCAGAATATCGGCGAGCTTTTCATCGCCGGGCTCAGTCCCGGCACGATCGGCCTGTTCATGTACATGGCGGTGATCTACCTGATCGCCCTGCGGCGACCGGCAGAGGCCCCGCGCGGCGAACGCGTGCCAGTGCGCGAGCAACTGCGGGCACTCAAGGGCGTGTGGCCTTTCGCGACGCTGTTTCTGCTCATCATCGGCGGGCTCTACCTCGGCTGGTTCACCGCGACCGAGGCCGGCGGCATCGGGGCCGGCCTCGCACTGCTCATCGCCGCACTCAAGGGCCGACTCGGTTGGCGGACGCTCTACGACATCATGCGGGAAACCGCGCTGACCTCGGTGATGCTCTACGTGGTCCTGTTCGGCGCGCTGCTGTTCACCAAACTGATCGCGTTCTCGGGCCTGGCCGATGCGCTCCTCGGTGCCGTGCAGGACTCCGGCTTGTCGCGCTGGGGCATCCTGATCGCCATCCTGGCGGTGTTCCTGATCCTGGGTTGCGTAATGGACTCGATGGCCATCATCCTGATCTTCGTGCCCCTGTTCGCCCCGATCATCGTGGCACAAGGCTTCGACCTGATCTGGTTCGGCATCATCGTGGTGGTGGTCACCGAGATCGGGCTGATCACACCCCCCCTTGGGATGAACGTCTTCGTGCTCAAGGCCAACCTGCCAGCGGTGCGGGTGGGCACCATTTTCCGCGGCCTGGTGCCCTTCGTCGTCACCGATCTGTTGCGGCTGGTGTTGCTCGTGGTTTTCCCGTCGCTCGCGCTGTTCATGGTCCATTTGATGCGATGACGATTCACGCTTAGAATCTTACCGATCGATCGGGAGAGACCGGCCCTCATGGCCGGCGCCGAAGGAGCAACCGCCCCGGAAACTCTCAGGCAAAAGGACCGATCGCTGCATTGACATCTCTGAAGAGCGGCGGGTGTCGTCGACCCGCCCACCGCAGGAGCAAGTGATCACGCACGGTGGTCACGAATCTCTCAGGTTCCAAACAGAGGGGGCGTACATCCCGCATGGTGCCGGATGTACCTGTCCCCACTGACGTTTGGAGCCTTTATCATGAAAAACATCGCTGTTATCGGTGGTGGCATCACCGGTGTCACCACCGCCTATGCCTTGGCCAAACGCGGCTTCGCCGTCACCTTGTTCGAGCAAAACCGCTACGCGGCCATGGAAACCTCGTTTGCCAACGGCGGGCAACTCTCCGCCTCGAACGCCGAGGTCTGGACCCACCCCTCGACCCTGATCAAGGGCATCAAGTGGATGCTCAAGCAGGACGCTCCGCTATTGGTCAATCCCAAGCCGAGTTGGCACAAGCTGTCCTGGTTCGCCGAATTCATCGCCAACATTCCCAACTACCGGCGCAATACCACCGAAACCGCCAGGCTCGCCATCATGGCCCGCAAGCATTTCTTCGCCTGGGCCGAGGCCGAGGGCCTGGACTTCAACGTCGAGAAGCGCGGCATTCTGCACATCTACCGCGACAAGCAAGGCTTCGATCATGCGGCGATGGTGAGCAAACTGCTGGCTGAAGGCGGCCTGGAGCGGCACGCAGTGACGCCGGACGAGATGCGTGCCATCGAACCCACACTGCAAGGCAGCTATTACGGAGGCTTTTTCACCGAGAGCGACGCGACCGGCGACATCCACAAATACACCGTGGGGCTCGCCGCAGCGGCCGAACGCCTCGGCGTGCGCATCCGCTACGGCGAGACGGTGCGGGACGTATTCAGTGACGGCGACCTTGCCCAGGTGACCAGCTTGCAGGAAGGGGAAGCAGAGGAAAGCAACCACTTCTTCGACGCCATGGTGGTCTGTGCCGGGGTAGCCAGCCGCCACCTCGCCGCCCGGCTCGGCGACCGGGTCAACATCTATCCGGTCAAGGGGTACTCGATCACGGTCAACCTGCAGGATACGGTCAGCCAGCAAGCTGCGCCGTGGGTGAGTCTGCTGGACGACGAAACCAAGCTGGTCACCAGCCGGCTAGGCGTCGACCGCTTCCGGGTCGCCGGTACCGCCGAGTTCAACGGGGTGAACAAGGACATCCGGGCCGACCGCATCAAGCCGCTGATCGACTGGGTCAACCAGTGCTTCCCCGGCGTCAATACCCGCCAGGTCGTGCCCTGGGCCGGGCTGCGTCCGATGATGCCGGACATGATGCCGAAGGTGGGTCGAGGCAGAAAACCGAACGTCTTCTACAACACCGGCCACGGTCACCTCGGCTGGACGCTCTCTGCCGGCACCGCCCACCTCGTGGCCGATATCGTCGGCGAGGGCTACGCCCGTCCTTTGGTCAATGTGCCGGCGCTGGCCGCGACCCGTTCCCCGGCCCACTGATACGAGTAAAGAGGTGGCTTGCGAAGCGGGCAGCCCGCGGCAAGCCGCCCGTTGCAGACTTACCCTTTGCAAGCCCCTTCGAAGCGGCATCCCGCCCGACACCGCGGCAGGCTTCGCGCGATGTCGGGCTGAACGATGCTCAGTCGCCTTGGAGGTTCCTCGCGCGCTCACGCCGGAAGACCAGCGGCGCACCGCCGTGCGAGCGCTTGACCATCCACTGCGCCAGCGCCGAGTCCATGTAGTCGGCATGACCGGGAAACCAGTCCTGCAACGCCACGGCCAGCGCACGGACGATATCGACATCGCCTTCGGCAAGTGCCTGCTGCACCTCGCGAACCGAGGCCAGCACCTTGGCATGCTCGTCGATGTGGCAGTCGGCCGCCGGAAAGCCGGTACTGCGCATCCAGCCATCCTCCTGCGCGAAATGCGCTTCGGCATGGGCGGCGAAGGCGTCCAGCGCCCCCGCGAGCCCGGCGTCCGGCACCGTCAGCAAGGCATCGACACACTCGACGAACTCCCGATGCGTGTCGTCGATGGCCGGGTGGCCCAGCAGATAGCGATCGTCCCAGTCGAAACCGGTCGCTTCACCCGCGCCCGCTTCATTCACCCATGATTCACTCACACCCGCCTCGCCAGTCAAGTCGTCCGCGCGGGAAGCCCCCGCCGCTGCCATGGCCGCCTCACCCACCGAGGCCCACCGGCGCCGGCGCGAGGTTCACGATGCGCGAGAACAGCGCTTCGTACTCACCGGCCGCCCCCTGCCAGGGGTTGTCGTTGGCCAGAAACGCGGCATCGATCTCGGCCCAGTCCTCGGCCGTGAGGCTCGCCTTGGCCAGCGGGAAGAGCTCGCGCTCCTCGGCATTCATGTGCTTCCACTCCTGCTCGACGTAAGTCTTCACCGCCTCGTGGAAGTCCGCGAAACCGGCCTCGCCCTGCTGGCGATAGCTCGCCAGTGCGGCGCGGAGCGCGTTGATCCGGGCTTCGCCCTGGCGGTGCTCGGCTTCGAGGCGTTCGATGACCGGCAGCGCGTCGGCACTGCGCAGGCGCAGCTTGGCGAACAGGTACTGATCCTCCTTGGGGTGATGCACCTTCTCGGGCACCTTATCGATGTACTCGACCATGGATGCGAGCAGGTCGAAATCGGGTTTGAGCCGCCCGGCTTCGATGTTGGTGGCGATCGCACGCAGACCGCTCAGCATGGCGGCGAGCGCGCGGTGTTCGTCATGGATGATGTCGAGAGATTGGATCGTCATGATTGTGGGCTCCTGCATTGGCCTGTCCCGGCTCACACGCCGAGATGCTTCTGGATCAGTTCCGGCTGGGCGCGGATCTCGTCGCTGGTCCCGGCGAAGACCACCTGTCCCTTGACCAGGATCATCGCGCGATCGCAGATGCTGGTGACCGCGCCGTGGTTCTTGTCCACGATCACGGTGGCGATCCCGGTCTTGCGGATCTCCTTGACGATGCGCCAGATCTCCATCGCGATCAGCGGTGCGAGCCCTTCGGTCGCCTCATCGAGGATCAGCAGGTCGGGATTGGTCATCAGCGCACGGCCGATGGTCAGCATCTGCTGCTCACCGCCCGACAGTTGCCAGCCGCCGTTGTTGATCCGCTCGCCGAGACGCGGAAAGGTGTCCATCACCCGATCGAAGGTCCACTCGCGACGCCCGTCGATCCCGGCGCGTGCCGACATCAGCAGGTTCTCGCGTACCGACAGGCTCTTGAAGATGCCACGCCCTTCCGGCACGTAGGCGATGCCCTGCTGCGCCGTCTGGTAGGTGCGGGAACGGGTGTAGTCGTCACCGCGCACCAACACCCGCCCGTGCTTGGGGCGCACGATGCCGAGCATGCTCTTGATCAGCGTCGATTTGCCCATGCCGTTGCGGCCCATGAGGGCGATACCCTCGCCTTCGCGGATGTTGAAATCGATCCCGTGCAGGATGTGACTCGCACCGTAATAGGTGTGAAGCTCCTTGGCTTCCAGCAACATATTAGACATGCAGGCTGTCCTCCGTACCCAGATAGGCCTGCTGGACGGCCACGCTGGCCTTGATCTGTGCGGGCGGCCCGCACTCCAGCAACTGCCCGTTGACCATGACCGTGATCCTGTCCGCGACCGCGAACACCGCGTCCATGTCGTGCTCGACCAGCAGGATGCCGCGGGTCTGGCGCAGGCGCTTGAGCACCTGAACCATGTTGGCCGACTCCTCCGATCCCATGCCGGCGAGCGGCTCGTCCAGCAGTAGCACTTGGGCATCGGTGGCCAGCACCATCGCGATCTCGAGCTGGCGCTGCTCGCCATGGCTGAGCACGCCCGACACCCAGTCCGTACGCTTGCCCAGGCCGGCTTCTTCGATGCAGGCATGGGCCTTTTCCAGCGCCCACTTCGCCTCCATCGCCTTGCTGAAGATGCGCCAGGGTTGCTGGCGGCGTGACTGGGCGGCCAGGCGGACGTTCTCGAGCACGGTGAATTGCGGAAAGATGTTGGTGCGTTGATAGCTGCGGCCAATCCCCACCTGCGAGCGCTGCGCCGCGGTGAGCCTGGTGATGTCCTGGCCCAGGTAGCGGATCTCGCCTTCGGACGGCGGCAGGTCACCCGACAGCATGTTGATGCAGGTGGATTTGCCCGCACCGTTGGGTCCGAGCAGCACATGGATCATGCCTCGCTCCAGCGTGACATCGATGTCCTGGTTAGCCACCAGGCCGCCGAAACGGCGGGTGAGCTTGCGCGCCTCGAGCAGGACCTCGGGCGCTCGTGTCGTGGCATTCATTTCGCGGCACCTCCTTGCAGGGCACGTTTGATGCGGCCCGGGATCGCGGTCAGGCCGCCCGGCATGAACAGCACCAGGGCGACGATCACGCTGCCCATCAGGAGCTGCCAGTACTTGGTGATGTCGGCGAAGAACTCGCGCATCGCCTCGAAGACGAAGGCCCCCATCACGGCCCCGACGAGACTGCCCATGCCGCCGAGGATCACCATCAGCAGGACGTTGCCCGACTCGTGCCAGGACAGCAGCTCGGGGGTGACATAGCCGAACAGCACGGCATAGAGGAAGCCAGCGACGCCCCCGAGACCGCCCGCGAGGGAGAAGGCCGCTAGCTTGTAGCCGAAGGTGTAGTAGCCCAGCGACTGCATGCGGTGCTCGTTGCTCTTGATCCCCATCAGCACGCGCCCGAAGGGCGACTGCAGGACACGCTGCAGGAAGGCATAGACCAGCAGCATCATCGCCAGCGCGAAGTAGAACATGTGCAGCTCGTTGTCCAGGTCGAACGGCACCCACGACCCGATGGCAGTGCTGGGTCTCGCGTCGAGGAACATGCCGTCCGAACCACCGCCGACAGGCGTGTCATGGAACACGAAGTAGGCCATCTGCGCGAAGGCCAGCGTCACCATGATGAAGTAGATGCCTTTGGTGCGGATCGCGAAAAAGCCGATGACCAATGCCGCCAGCGCCGACAGCAGGATGGCTGCGGGCAACAGCACCCACAGGCTCATCTGGCCGAAGTTGGCGGAGAACAAGGCCACCGAATAGGCCGCGATACCGAAGTAGGCCGCATGACCGAAGCTGACCAGACCGGTGAAACCGACCAGCAGGTCGAGGCTCATGGCGAAGATCGCCATCAGCAGCATCTTTGCCACCAGCTCGACATAGAAGGACTCGCCCGAGAGCGGGACACAAGCGATCGCGATGACGGCGATCAGCTTGAGAATGAGGGAAACGTGTGTGTTCATGATCTCAGGCCTTTTTCAGAATGCCTTCGGGGCGCCACAGCAGAACCACGGCCATGACCAGATAGACGATCATCCCGGAGATCTCGGGCAGCAACACCTTGCCGAAGGTATCCGCAAAACCGACGATCAGCGCCGCGACCAGCGCGCCCCAGACCGAGCCGATACCGCCGATGACGACGACCACGAAGGAGATGATCAGCACCGAGCTACCCATGTTCGGATACACCGAGGAGATCGGTGCGGCGAGCATGCCGGCGAGCGCGGCAAGTGCGACACCGAGCGCGAACACGACGCGGTACATCATGTTGATGTTGATCCCGAGCGCCTCGACCATGGTGCGGTCGTCATTGCCGGCGCGGATCATCATGCCCAGTCGGGTGCGCTGGATGACGTAGTAGAGCGCGATGGCCAGCACGATGCAGACCGCCGATATCGCCAGGCGGTAGACCGGGTAGCTCATGACTTCGGTGAGCTGTATCGACATGTCGAGAAAGGCCGGGATGGCCACGCCGTGTACATCGTCACCGATCAGGATGCTGCGCAGTTGCTCGAAGATAAGGATCAGGCCGAAGGTCAGCAGCACCTGCTCGAGGTGGTCACGCTTGTAAAGATGGGAAAACAACGCCCATTCCAGGAAGGCGCCGATGGCCAGCGCCAGCGGGATGCCGAGCGCGATCGCCAACATCAGGCTGCCGGTCGCACTGGTGAGCACGAAGGCGATGTAGGCGCCGATCATGTAGAAACTGCCGTGCGCGAGGTTGATGATCCCCATGATGCCGAACACCAGCGTCAGCCCGCTGGCCACCAGGAAAAGCAGGAGGCCGTACTGCAGCGAGTTCAGCGTCTGGATCAGGAAGCTTGCAAAGTCCATGACTGTCCCCCGCCCGGCAGGCGACCGCCTGCCGGGACGTGATTTACATTGAGAAGGGTATCGAGACCGGGCGCTTACATGCTGCAGCCGCGCGCCGGATCCTCGAGCGACTCGGAGACCACGCCGACGATCACGTTCTTGCCGTCCTTGATCTCACGCAGATAGATGTTCTGCACCGGGTTGTGTGCCCGCGACAGGGTGAAGCTGCCACGCGGGCTGTCGATCGTCGCGGACTGGATGCCCTGGATGATGTCTTCCTTCCGGGACGGGTCGCCGCTGGCGGCCTGCAGGCCGGCGTGGTACATCTGCGCCGCGTCGTAGCCCTGCACCGCATAGACGTCCGGCTGCGCCGAGTAGGCGGCAGCATAGGCGGTGCGGAAGGCGTTGTCGCGCTCGGTATCCAGCCCTTCTGCGTAGTGCAGCGTGGTCTGCAGGCCTTCACCGGCCCCGCCCATCGCGACCGCATCCTCGCTGAGGAAGCCCGGCCCGAACAGCGGAATCGAGGTGTTCAACCCGGCCGCAGCATAGTCGCTGACGAACTTGGCCGCACCGGCGCCGGCGAAGAAGACGAACACGGCGTCCGGCTTCAGCGAGGCGATCTCGGTCAGGAAGGGCTGGAACTCGACGTTCGGGAACGGCAGCGACATGTCCTTGACGATGGTGCCACCCCCCTGGGTGAAGCCTTCGGTAAAGCCGGCGACCGACTCGGTGCCGAAGGAGTAATTCCAGGCCAGGGTCACCACGTTCTTCAGGCCGCGCCGGGCCAGCTCCTCGCCCATCGCATAAGAGGGCTGCCAGGCCGAGAAGGACGAGCGGAACACATAGGGCGAGCACAGCGTGCCGGTCAGGTCGTTGGCGCCGGCGTTCGGCACGATCATCAGCGTCTTGGTGCTGGCGGCGACCCGGGCTGCCGCGAGCGCGACGCCGGAGTGAACGGTACCGACCAGCACATCGACCTTGTCGCGGGTGACCAGGCGACGGGCGACCTCGGTCGCGCGGGCCGGGTTGGACTCGTCATCGACTACGACGTACTCGACCTTGCGGCCGGCAAGTTCGCCGCCGTTTTCTTCGACGTAAAGCTTGAAGCCGTTGGTGATCGCATTGCCCAGCGCGGCGAAGGTGCCGGTGTAGGGCAGCATCAGGCCGACCTTGACGGTGTCGGCCGCCTGCGCGAGGCTGAAGGCGCTTGCGCTGACGGTGAGCGCGGCGCCGACGACGGCCTTACGGAATAACGAGGTGGTATTTTTCATGGTGTCTCTTCCTTTATGGGTGGAGGGTATTTATCTGGCGGGGGCGATCTCGACCCTGTGAGTCGGACCGCCCCCGGGGGATCAGATGAAACGGACGCTGGTGGTACCGAGCGACTGGATGCGCAGGCTGACGTTGTCGCCCGCGCTCACCGACACCGCCTCGGTGACGCCACCGGAGAGGATCATCGTGCCGGCCGGGATCTCCTCGCCGCGGGCACCCAGGTGGTTGGCCAGGGCGGCGATCGCTGCGGCCGGGTGGCCAAGCACGGCCGCACCGGCACCGATCGCGACCGGCTCGCCGTTCTTCTCGAGCACCACACCGAGCGTGCGCAGGTCGAGGCCGTTGACCGGGGTCATCTGGCCGCCCAGCACGAAGCGGGTGGACGAGCAGTTGTCCGCGATCACGCTCTTGAGGTCGAACTTGAAGTCCTTGTAGCGCGAGTCGATGATCTCGATGCCGGGCATCACGAAGTCGGTCGCGGCCAGCACCGCGCCGATGTGGCAGCCCGGGCCCTTGAGCGCGCGCTTGGTGACGAACACGATCTCGGGCTCGACCTTGGGGTGGATCAGCTCACTGGTCTTGATCTCGCCGCCGTCCGGCACGCTGAAGGTGTCGACCAGCCAGCCGAACACCGGCGTCTCGACACCCATCTGCTTCATCTTGCCGCGCGAGGTCAGGCCGGCCTTGAGGCCGACCACGCGATTGCCGCGGGCGAGCTTGCGGCGCAGGATCTCGGCCTGGATCGCGTAGGCGTCGTCCCAGTCCATGTCCGGATGGGCGTCGGTGATCTTCACCACCTCGTGGGCCTCGAGCTCGGCGTTTTCGAGGTGTTCGGCAAGCTGTTCGATGGTTTGCTGACTGAGGTTCATGTCTGTATTTCCTTTTTTGAAAGTGGGAGGTTCGGGTATGGGTGTCTCGGGGAGCTCAGACGAAGCGGACCGAGCAGCCGCCGATGCCGCCGATGGTCATGCGCAGGTTGTCGCCGCGGGCCACCGGCACCATCGCGCCCATCGCACCGGACAGGACGATGTCGCCCGCCTTGAGGGCGATACCCAGCGTGCCGAGCATGTTGGCGAGCCACACCATGGCATTCACCGGATGGGCCATGGAGGCCGCACCGGCGCCGGTGACGACGATCTCGCCGTTCTTCTCCAGCACCATGCCGGCCAGCGCCAGGTCGAGGTTGGCGATGTCGACCAGTTGGTCGCCGAGCACGAGTACGCCGCAGGAGGCGTTGTCGGCGACCGTGTCCTGGATCCTGATCTTCCAGTCCTGGATGCGGGAATCGACGATCTCGAAGCAGGCCATCACCCCTTCGGTGGCGGCCAGTACGTCGGCGGCGGTCACGCCCGGGCCCTGCAGGTCCCGTTTCAGCAGGAAGGCGATCTCGCCCTCGGCCTTGGGCTGGATCAGCGAATCGATCTCGACCGACTCGCCTTCGTTGTAAACCATGCTGTCGAGCAGGTAACCGAAGTCCGGTTGATGCACGCCCAGCATGTTCATCACCGCCTTGCTGGTGACGCCGATCTTCTTGCCGACGATGCGGTCACCCTGCTCGATCCGGCGCGCGATCATGCGCTGCTGGACCTGGTAAGCGTCCTCTATCGTCATGTCGGGGTGGCTGGCGGTCAGCGGCGCGATCGGGCGACGCGCGGTCAGCGCGTCGAACAGGGTGTCGCCCAGCGAATCGATGGTGTTCTGGTCCATGTTCGGGCTCCTCACAGCTTGATGCAGACGTTCTTGAGCTCGGTGTAGAACTCGAGCGAATGGACCCCGCCTTCACGGCCGATGCCGGACTGCTTGGCGCCACCGAAGGGGGTGCGCAGGTCGCGCAGGAACCAGCTGTTCACCCAGGCGATACCGACTTCCATCTTCTGCGCCACACGGTGGGCACGGCTCACGTTGGTGGTCCAGATCGCGGTCGCGAGGCCGTACTGGTTGTCGTTGGCCTTCTCCAGCACTTCCTCGACCGTGTCGAAGGGCGCGATGTGGCAGCACGGACCGAAGATTTCTTCCTTGATCACACGTGCGGTTTCGGGCAAGCCGGTCCAGATGGTCGGCTGCACCCAGCAGCCGTCCGCGAGCTCGGCTGGCATGTCGGGCACGCCGCCGCCGGTGACCACGGTCGCGCCCTCTTCCACCGCCAGGCGGTAGTAGGACAGCACCTTGTTCTGGTGCTCCTTGCTGATCAGCGGACCCATGTTGGTCGTGGCATCGTCCGGCACGCCGATCTTCAGACCCTCGGCGCCGGCCTTCAGCGCGGCGACGAACTTGTCGAAGATCGGACGTTCGACATACACCCGCTCGGTGCCCAGGCAGACTTGGCCGCAGTTGGCGAAGGCCGAGCGCAGCGTGCCTTCGATCGCGGCGTCGAAGTCGCAGTCGGCGAACACGATCGCGGCGTTCTTGCCGCCCATCTCCAGCGACACCGGGCGCGAGCCGTTGGCCGCGGCCTTCATGATGATCTCGCCGGTGCGGGTCTCGCCGGTGAAGGTGAGCGCGTCGACACCCGGATGCGTAGTCAGGAACTCACCGGCCGAGTTCGGGCCGAAGCCATGCACCACGTTGTAGACGCCCTTGGGGATGCCGACCTTGTTCATCACCTCGCCGAGCAGCGCCGCGGTGCGCGGGGTCTCTTCCGAAGGCTTGACCACCACGGTGTTGCCGCAGGCCAGCGCCGGGCCGACCTTCCAGGTCATCAGCAACAAGGGCAGGTTCCACGGGCAGATCACCCCGATCACGCCGACCGGGCTGCGATAGCCGTAGTTGATGCACGAACTGCCATCCGGCGTGGCCATCTCGAAGAACTCGCTCGGCACGTTCTTGACCATGTCGGCGAACACCTTGAAGTTCGCCGCACCACGCGGAATGTCGATGTGGGAGGCGAGGCTGCGCGGTTTGCCGGTATCGGCGCACTCGGCCTCGAGGAACTCGTCGAAGCGCGTGTTGATCTCGGCCACCAGCGCCTCGAGCAACTCGACCCGGCGCGCCAGCGTCATCGAGCCCCAGGGGCCTTTCAGCGCGGCCCTGGCGGCCGCGACAGCGGCATCCACCTCGGGCTTGCCGGCTTCGGCGACCTGGCCGATGACGGCATTGGAAATGGGCGTGCGGTTGTCGAACCATTTGTCGGTCGCAACGAACTCGCCATTGATGAAATTGAGGATATTGTCTGCAAGCATGATGTGTTCCGTCGCTCCTGTGAGCTGCGCTGGTGGGCGAGGCCGGCGCTTTTGGCGCACCGGCGGCTGGCCCGGATGTCGAATTGGCTTGGGGTCGGGGTTGAGGTTGAGGGGTCGCCGCCCACCCACTGCGCCGGAGACACAGCGGGCGGGCCGAATGGATCAGGTCACCACGCTCAGGAAGCGCTCGTTGAGCTTGCGGTCGTGGTAGAAGATGCCGGCCCCGACTTCGTCGAAGGTCCAGGTGATGGCCTGGTGGTCCGGATAGGTCTCATAACCGCCGCAGAAGGTTTCGAAACGGTTGCCGGACGGGTCGAAGGCGTAGATCGTGGTGCCACGGGTGATGCCATGACGGGTCGGGCCGATGTCGATCGAGACCCGGTTCATCGACATGATGTCGGCGGCGCGCAGCACCTGCTCCCAACTGCCGAGCAGGAACGAGACGTGGTGCAGTTTGCCCGGCTCCGGGTGAGCGACGAAGGCCAGGTCATGCGCCTTGTGCGAGCAGGAGATGAAGGTGGCCAGCAAGGATTTGCCGTCTTCCATCAGGATCCGCTCGACCAGGTGGAAGCCGAGCACCTCGGTGAAGAGCTTCAGGTTCTCTTCCAGATTCGGGCCGTACAGCAGGCAGTGGTCGAAGCGGTGCGGCGCGATGCCGTGCTCGGCAGCCGGAATCCACGGATCCGGGTTGGTATAAGGCTGGCCGTTGCCGACATCGGTCTTGTCGGCGTAGAGCTCCATCACATGGCCGGTCGGGATGGTGAAGCGCACCCGCTCGCCGGTCTCGAGCAATTCTCCGGCCGGCACACGCTCGGTGGCGACGCCATAGGCCTGCAGATCCTTGTCGAGTTGTTCCAGGGTGGCGGCATCCTTGACCTTGAAGCCGATCAGGTCGACGCCGGCGCGGTCCGCCTGGCGCAGGATCACGCTGTTGTGGTCACGCTCGTCCCAGGCCTTGAAGTACACCCGGCCGGCTTCGTCTCGTGCGGTCTCGACCAAGCCGAGCACATTCTTGTAGAAGTCGACACTTTCATCGAGATCCAGCACACGCAGCTGAATGTGGCCTGGACGCATCACTCCGGTTGTTGCCATTTTTCATCTCCTCATCAGGTTGTGATCGGGGACACAGGCCAGTGCAGCACCTGTCCGCCCCCGGGTTTCCAGCAGACGCGGGGAACACCCCGAGCCCTGCGGCAGGCAAGCCTTGCCGCTGTGCCGCACCCGAACTCAGGCGCAGACGTTTTTCTTCATCTTTCCCAGCACCTCGAGCCGGATGTCCGACTGCGGCCGGACGCGGCAGGCCAGGACGATGTCGCCGGCCTCCTCGTCCTCGCTGATCCAGTCCCGGCTCATCACCCGCTTGGCGAAGCTGCCGGCGGTGACATGCACCTTGCACACGCCGCAGCCACCACCACGGCAGCCCACCGGGATCCCACGCTTGCCTAGCCGCTCCATGCCGATCAGCAGTGACTCGTCTTCGCGACAGCGGTAGGTCTCACCGGTGTCGGCAATCGTCACCGCATGCCACACCGGGGGCGTCCTGGTCGCCATCTCAGGCCACCTCGCGCTCGACCGCGACCGCCTTGGCGAAAGCCTCACGACGGTTGGCGCGCAGCGTGCGTGCCTCGGCGACGCTCTTCTCCTTCACATGGCCATAGCCACGGATCTCGTCGGGGACGCTCGCCAGCGCCACCGCGGCAGCATGGTTGGCCGGCGTCAGGCGGTTGCAGATGTCGTCCAGCTCGGCGATGTAATCCTCGATCAGCTGACGCTCCATGCGCCGCTCCTCGGTCTTGCTGAACAGATCCAGCGCGCTGCCACGCAGCCGCTTGAGGCCGGCGAGGCGTTGGAAGGCCTTGAGCATCCAGCCGCCATAGCGCTTCTTCTGCAGATGGCCGGTCACCGGGTCGGTCTTGGCCAGCAGCGGCGGGGCCAGGTTGTACTGGACCGAGTAGCCGTGCGGGAACTGAGCGGCCAGCTCGGCGAGGAAGGCCGGGTCGCTGTGCAGGCGGGCCACCTCGTACTCGTCCTTGTAGGCCATCAGCTTGTAGAGGTAGCGGGACGCCGCCTCGGACAGGGCGGTACTGCCCTTGCCCATCGCCTGACGCTCGGTGGCCAGGACCCGACCGATCACCCCGGCATAGCGACGGGCATAGGCCTCGTCCTGGAAAGCGATCAGTTCCGGCACACGGACCGACACCAGGCGACGCACTTCGCCGTCGGCACCGATGCCCTCGACGATCGCCTTGGCCGCAGGCGACAGCTTCGGTGTCTTGTGCAGCGTGATCACGCTGGTACCCGATTTGTGACGTGCGACCTCGGCTTCGACGAAGGCCCGATCGACCACCGCCATACGGCCCCAACGGAAGGCTGCCAGACTCATGTCGACCGCCACGCCCGACTGACGGATGGCCTCCTCGATCGATTCGGCCTCGAGCGGAATCGTGCCGGCCTGGAAGGCCACGCCGACCATGAAGTTGTTGGTCGCCATCGCGTCGCCGAACAAGCCCTCAGCCAGCGCCTGACCATCGAGATACACGTTGTCGGCCTTGCGGGTGACCCGGTCGATGCCGGCGGTCAGCCCCTGGGTGGCCGGGAACAGCGTCTTGCGGTTGGTCACCATCTGCCCGGTCGGGGTCTGGGTGGTCGACACCACCGCGATCGTGCGCTCCGGGTTGCCCTTGTCCAGGTTCTTCGGGTCGGTCGCGTTGAGGATGTCGAAACCGAGATACAGGTCGGCACGGCCGTCGGAGATCTTGTTCGAGCCCTTGAACGGCGCGTGGGTGATCTTGATATCCGAGATCACCGCCCCGCCTTTCTGCGCGAGGCCGGTCTGATCGAGGCCGATCACATGCTTGCCTTCCAGGCGCGCTGCCTTGGCCAGGGTCGCCACCACGGTGACCGAACCGGTCCCGCCTATGCCCATCACATGGATGCCGACACCCAGGCTGTCGTCCACCTTCTTGAGCGGTGCCGGCAACTCACGCTCCAGCGCCGGAATACGGCCCTTTTTCTTTTTCGGCGCAGCATCGCCAGCCGGAGCGGGATGGGGGGTGATCGTCAGGAAGGACGGACAAAAGCCCTTCACACAGCTGAAGTCCTTGTTGCACGAGGACTGGTGGATACGGGTCTTGCGGCCGAACTCGGTCTGCACCGGCTCGACGCTCATGCAGTTCGACTTCTCGCCGCAATCGCCACAGCCTTCGCACACCCGCTCGTTGATGACCGTGACTTCGACCGGCTCGTCGGCCTTGCCGCGGCTGCGCGCCCGGCGCAGCTCGGCGGCGCATTCCTGGTCGTGCAGCAGCACCGTGGTCCCCGGAGTGGCGGCGAGCACACGCTGGGCTTCGTCGAGGCGATCGCGGTGCCACACCTCGGTGCCACCGGGCAACTGCACCGCGTTGAAACGCGACGGATCGTCGGTGGTCACGATGACCTTCTTGACGCCATTGGCGAGCAGGTCGGCCACCATGTTCACCACCGGCACTTCGCCCTGGATCGCCTGGCCGCCGGTCATCGAGGTGTGGGCGTTGCGCAGCAGCTTGAAGGTGATGTTCACCCCGGTCGAAGCCGCGTAGCGGATCGCGAGGCTGCCCGAGTGGGCATAGGTGCCGTCGCCCATGTTCTGGAAGATGTGCTGCGCTTCGGTGAAGGGCGCCATGCCGATCCACTGGGTGCCTTCGGCGCCCATGTGGGTACCCATCACCACGTTGCGACCCATCCACATCGCCATCGTGTGGCAGCCGATGCCGGCCGACACGATGCTGTCGTCCAGGGCCTGGGTCGAGGTGTTGTGCGGGCAGCCCGAGCAATACCAGGCGGTACGCACCGCGGTCGGGAGCTTGGAGCGGGAGTGGATCTCGTCCAGGCGCTTCAACCAGTTTTCGGCCGATTCGATCCGGGTCTTGCGCGACAGGCGCTTCAACAGTGCGCGCACGATGGTGTCGGACTCGAACTCGCCGTAGTGCGGCAGCAGCTCGCGCTCTTCCTCGTCGAACTTGCCGACGATGCGCGGCGCGTTGGCCATGCCGTAAAGCACCTGCTTGGCGAACATCTCGAGGAAGGGGCGCTTCTCCTCGATGACGAAGATCTCTTCCAGGCCCTGCGCGAACTCGCGCACGATGGTCGGCTCCATCGGGAACAGCATGCCCATCTTGAGGATGCGGATGCCGTAGCGGCGCAGCGCCGCCTCGTCCAGCCCCATCTCGAGGAAAGCCTGGTTGAGATCGTTGTAGGTCTTGCCCGCGGTGAGGATGCCGATCCAGGCATCCGGGTTGGGGACGACCACGTTGTTGAGGTTGTTGGCGCGGGCATAGCGCTTGGCCACCTCGAGGCGACGGGTGTAGAGCGACTGCTCCATCTCCAGCGCCTCGGCGCGCACGTTCATGCCCAGGTTCATGGTGGGCGTGAACACCTTGCCGTCGAAGCTCAGGTCGGGGGTGACGAACTCGAGCCGCTCGGGCGTGATATCGGCGGTGCCGTTACCGTCGGCCACGTTGGTGACGATCTTCATCCCCACCCACAGCCCGGCCAGGCGCGACATCTGGTAGCCGTGCAGACCGTAGTCCAGGATCTCCTGCACATTGCCCGGATACAGCGACGGCATGCCGACGTGGTAGAGCATCGGCTCGGACTGCGAGCACAGCGAGGAGCTCTTGCAGCTCGGGTCGTCGCCCGCGATCGCCAGCACGCCGCCATTCTTCGCGATGCCGGTGTAATTGGCATGCTTGAGCGCGTCGCCGGAGCGATCGACACCCGGGGCCTTGCCGTACCACAGGCCGGTCACGCCGTCGAACTTCTGCTTGCCGACGGTGTGCAGCATCTGGGTGCCCCACACCGCGGTGGCGGCGAGGTCTTCGTTGATGCCGTCGGTGAAATGAATGTGATGCTCGAGCAGCGTTTTCTGCTGCTTGATGAAGGCCGCGTCGAGCATGCCGACGGGTGAGCCGCGATATCCCGATACGAACATGCCGGTGCGCAGGCCGCGACGCGCGTCGGTGCGGACCTGGTCGAGAGTGAGTCGGACGATCGCGTCGATCCCACCGAGATGGATATCGCCGGATTCCTGCGTGAATGGATTCAGCGTTTGCTTGCCGGATGACATGAGTGAGCTTCCCTATCTCGTCCCGATACCGGGGGCTTGTCTGGAGCACCTCGCCTTTTTGAAGCGTCGGGCGGAGTGCGATGGAGCGCAGATTAGGGGCAGCACGGCAGCGGCAATATCCAGTTCCTGCACGACTGTTATCCACTTCGTGCATATCCGGACGTCCTGCACGGAATGGATAGTGATGCTGCAAGAACTGGATATTTCAGGGGTTTTGACCTCCCTAGGATGCAGTCTCCGCGAAACACAACACACGGGAGACTCTGGCGATGATCACCACTGAATATCTGGATTCACTGATTCAAAAAGACAAGGACAAGGGATTGTTCCGCTGCAAACGGGAAATGTTCACCAGCAAGGAACTGTTCGAACTGGAGATGGAGCACATCTTCGAAGGCAACTGGATCTATCTCGCTCACGAGAGCCAGTTGCCCAAGATCAACGACTATTACTCGACCAAGATCGGTCGCCAGCCGGTGTTCATCACCCGCAACAAGGACAACCAGCTCAACTGCTTCATCAACGCCTGCGCCCACCGCGGTGCCACCCTGGCCCGTTTCAAGCACGGCAACAAGGGCAGTTTCACTTGCCCGTTCCACGGCTGGACCTTCAACAACTCGGGCAAGCTGCTCAAGATCAAGGACCCGACCGAGACCGGCTACCCGGCCAGCTTCAACTGCGACGGCTCGCACGACCTGAAGAAGATCGCCCGCTTCGGCAACTACCGCGGCTTCCTGTTCGGTAGCCTGAACCCGGACGTGCAGTCTCTGGAAGACTTCCTCGGCGAGTCCAAGGTCATCATCGACATGATCGTCGACCAGTCTCCCGAAGGCCTGGAAGTGCTGCGTGGCGCCTCGACCTATGTGTACGAAGGCAACTGGAAGCTGCAGGCCGAGAATGGCGCCGACGGCTACCACGTTACCGCCACGCACTGGAACTACGCCGCCACCCAGGCGCAACGCAAGAGCCGCGACGCCGGCGACGACATCAAGGCGATGAGCGCCGGCGGCTGGGCCAAGAAAGGCGGCGGCTCCTACTCCTTCGAGAACGGCCACCTGTTGTTGTGGACCCGCTGGGACAACCCGGAAGACCGCCCGCTGATGGAGCAGCGCGAGCGCCTGGTCGCCGAGTTCGGCGAAGCCAAGGCCGACTGGATGATCGGCAACTCGCGCAACCTGTGCCTGTACCCCAACGTGTACCTGATGGACCAGTTCAGCTCCCAGATCCGCGTCTTCCGCCCGATCGACGTCAATCGCACCGAAGTCACGATCTACTGCATCGCGCCCAAGGGCGAGTCGGCCGAGGCGCGTGCCCGCCGCATCCGCCAGTACGAAGACTTCTTCAACGCCTCCGGCATGGCCACCCCGGACGACCTGGAAGAGTTTCGCGCCTGCCAGGAAGGCTTCATGGGCCGCGCGCTGGAATGGAATGACATGTCGCGCGGCGCCGAGCACTGGATCGAGGGCCCCGACGAGGAAGCCGCCAAGATCAAGCTCAAGCCGATCCTGTCAGGCGTCAAGACCGAAGACGAAGGCCTCTATGTCGCCCAGCACAGCTACTGGCTCGACGAGATGCGCAAAGCCCTGGCGGCCAAATAAGCAAACGCTAACCGGAGACCAACGACATGAGCATTTCCTACGAAAACCTGTGTGCCTTCCTGTACCGTGAAGCCCGTCACCTGGACGACCGCGAGTGGGACGAGTGGCTGGCGATGTACGACGAGCACTGCACCTTCTGGATGCCGGCCTGGGATGACGACGGTGAACTGACCGAAGACCCGCAGACCGAGATCTCGCTGATCTGGTACGGCCGCCGCGCAGGCCTGGAAGACCGCGTGTTCCGCATCCGCACCGAACGCTCGAGCGCCACCATTCCCGACACCCGCACCAGCCACAACATCACCAACATCGAGGTGGTGGAGCGCGGTGAAGGCACGGTGAAGCTGCGCTTCAACTGGCACACGATGAGCGTGCGCTACAACCACACCGACCACTTCTGCGGTACCAGCTTCTACACCCTGGATACCTCGGGTGAGCAGCCGCTCATCAAGGACAAGAAGGTCGTACTGAAGACAGACTACATCCGCCACGTAATCGACGTGTATCACGTCTGACAACGAGGACCCGGCGCCGCTGCCTATCCGGCCCCACCCTTCCCCCTGCCCGACTCCATCCGGCCGACAGGGGGACCAACGGATCCGCGGCAGCCGACCGCGCCCCACCCAGGAGACAAACATGACGTTCAAGATCGCACTGAACTTCGAGGACGGTGTTACCCGCATCATCGACTGCAACACCACCGAGACGGTGGCCGACGCCGCCTACCGCCAGGGCGTCAACGTGCCCATCGACTGCCGCGACGGCGCCTGTGGCGCCTGCAAGTGCAAGGCCGAGTCCGGCCAGTACGAGCTGGGCTTTTACATCGACGATGCAATGAGCGAGGAAGAGGCCAGCCTCGGCTATGTCCTCACCTGCCAGATGCACCCCAAGAGCGATTGCGTGGTGAACATCCCCGCCTCGTCCGAGGCGTGCAAGATCAAGCATGCCACCCTCACCGCAGCCGTGGTCGAAGTGCGTCAGTTGTCGCCCAGCACCATCAGCCTGGATCTGCAGGGAGACAGCATCAAGAAACTCGCCTTCCTGCCCGGACAGTACGCCAATCTCGAAGTGCCCGGCACGACCCATACCCGGGCCTACTCTTTCAGCTCGATGCCGACCGACGGCAGGATCAGCTTCCTGATCCGCAACGTGCCCAATGGCCTGATGAGCGGCTACCTGACCGATCGCGCGCAGGCAGGCGACTCGATCAAGCTGGCCGGCCCGATCGGCAGCTTTTATCTGCGCGATGTACTGCGCCCGGTGCTGATGCTGGCCGGCGGCACCGGCCTGGCGCCGTTCCTCGCGATGCTCGACAAGCTGGTCGCGAGCGGCGGTGCCGCGCATCCGGTTCACCTGATCTACGGCGTCAATACCGACGCGGACGTGGTCGAGCTCGACCGTCTGGACGCCTTCAAGGCCGCCCTGCCCAACTTCAGCTACGACGTGTGCGTGGTCTCCGACGACAGCAGTTGGCCGAAGAAGGGCTATGTCACCGCCCATATCGAACCGGCGCATCTCAACGATGGCGAGGTCGACATCTATCTGTGCGGCCCGCCGCCGATGGTCGAGGCGGTCGCGCACGATCTGCGGGAACGCAAGATCGACCCAAAGAGCTTCCATTACGAAAAGTTCGCCGCCAGCGTCTGAGCGCCCACTGCAGTCAGGAGACAACATGTCGAACCGATTCAAGAACAAGATCGCCGTCATCACCGGCGCCGCGCAAGGCATCGGCAAACGGGTGGCCGAACGCATGGCGCAGGAGAAAGGCGCGCTGGTGCTGGTCGACCGCTCGGAGATCGTCCATGAGGTCGCCGAGGCCCTCGCCAGAAAGCGCAAGACCGATGTCATCAGCCTCACCGCCGACCTGGAGAAGTTCGCCGAGTGCCAGCGTGTCATGGATGCGGCCATCGAGAAGTTCGGCCGTATCGACATCCTGGTGAACAACGTCGGCGGCACGATCTGGACCAAGCCGTTCGAACACTACGGCGAGGAGGAGATCGAAGCCGAGGTGCGCCGCTCTCTGTTTCCCACGCTGTGGTGCTGCCGTGCCGCCCTGCCGCACATGCAGGCGCAGGGCAAGGGCTCGATCGTCAATGTGTCGTCGATCGCCACCCGTGGCGTCAACCGCGTTCCGTACGGCGCGGCCAAAGGCGGGGTCAACGCCCTGACCGCCTGCCTCGCGATGGAAAACGGCGAGACCGGCGTCCGGGTCAACGCCACCGCGCCCGGTGCGACAGAAGCCCCGCCGCGCCGCATTCCCCGCAACACCCGGGAGCAGACCGAGCAGGAAAAACGCTGGTATCAACAGATCTACACCCAGTCGCTGGACAGCAGCCTGATGAAACGCTATGGCACGCTGGACGAACAAGCCGAACCGATCCTGTTCCTGGCCTCGGATGATTCCTCCTACATTACCGGGACCATCCTCCCGGTCGGCGGGGGTGACCAAGGCTGATCAAACCCGGCGTCCGTCCTCTCCCTCCTCTCTCTTCGGACGCCTTTTTGACGCGCTGCGCAACTGCAGCGCGTTTTTTTTGTCTGCGTCACTTTTACCGAATAACTTTTTTATAGCAACATAGACATGCTTTCTCCAAAGCTATATAATCGAGATTAAATGATATCTCGAGATTTCGCCAATCAAGAAGCGGAACGCAGTAGAACAATAAGCGCCAACCATAAAATTGGCGGAGAGGAGATGACAATGTTCGGTCAGGTCGACACGGAAACGACGCCAATGATGGGAGGGCACGAGTGATGCCCATTCATCTGTTGAACAACAGCAGCGCCGTCTATAACGCGGCCCACCCCTACGAAGTGTCGGAATATGTGCGCCAGAACGTCGGCGCTCACAGCCTGCGCCTGTCCCGCAGTCACGACACCCGTGCAGCCCTGTGCCATCGACGTGCCGGCGCCCTCGACCTGTGCCGGCTCAGCTACGGTACCCAGGCCAGAGTGGTCTCGGACGGACTGGGCGACATCTATCATGCCCAGTTCATCTTGCAGGGCGCCTGCCGCTACAACCTGCCCGGCACGACGATCGACCTGCCGGCCGGGCATGTGCTGGTGATCAACCCGGACGAAGCACTGGATTTGACCTATTCATCCGATTGCGAAAAATTCATCGTCCGGATCCCGGCATCGATGCTGGACGAAGCCTGCACCGAGCACCGCTGGTTCAAGCCCAACGAATCCATCAAGTTCAGCCAGGCACCGCAGCGGTTCGAGGACATCGAAAGCCTGTTGATGCTGTTGAAGCTGCTATGCGAGGAGGCCGAATCGGGACTGGCCACTCCGCAAATGCTGCAGCACTACAACCGGGTGGTCACCACCAAGTTGATGGTTCTGCTCAAGCACAACGTCAGCATGGTCACGCCCGGTGAGCATTCCCCCAGTTTCGAGCGCCTCGCTAACTACGTCGACCGCAACATCAAGCTGGAACTCTCGGCAGAAGACCTCGCCCGACAGGCCGGCCTGAGCCTGCGTTCGCTTTACATGCTGTTCGAGAAATGCGCCAAGATGACGCCCAAACAGTTCGTCCGGCAAAAGAAGCTCGAACGGGTGCATGCGATTCTGTCCGACCCGAATCAGCCCTGTCCCAACGTGACCGCGGTCGCGCTCGAATACGGCTTCACCCATCTCGGCCGCTTCTCCGAGATCTACAAATCCGCCTTCGGTGTCCTGCCTTCGCAGGCTATCCGGTGCCGCGAGGGCTGCACTGCGAGATGAGATCGCCTCGCTTCAAACCTTGCGGACCGGGTTGAGAAAGGCGCGCATCAGCCGGGTCAGCCTCGGCATCACGACCCAGGTCATCGTAATCACGATCAAACCCGTCAGCAGTGCAATCCGTAACAGGAACGGAAGCGGCTCCAGCCAGGGCAGGACCAACCAGATGAACAAGGACACTGTCGGGAAGATGCCGAGCCAGGTCACGAACGCCATGCGCGCCCGTGGCGGGTGCAGGGTGGCAGGGACGACGGCCGGCTCGAACCAGGCTTCGAGACCGCTGAGTTCGCGGAACGCCGGCTCCCCCTCCGCGACATCCTTCATGCGCTCAAGCAGGGCTCGACGCTCCTCACTCGCATCCCAGGCCTGCAACTCGGCCTCGGACGCAAAGCGCACCACGAGTTGATGAGGCTCGCCCGCCACTTCCGGCGGGATCATGTCGCCACCGAGAAAACCCTTATGGGCGCGCATCCGGGTCAGCATTTCGCGCAGCATGGCTTCGTATTCGGCCTCGCACCCGGGTCGGGCGCGACGACGGGCAATCCGGGTCACCCTCGCCAGCGTGTCGTCTGTCCTTGCATTCATTTTCAATGTCTCAATCCGTAGAAAAGGCAGACCGGCCCGCAGCATCGATGTGATGACTACGGGCCGGTCGTCTGTTGCCGAGCAGCCGTTCGCGCGCTACTCCGCGCTTGGCTCGCGAGCCGGTGCTTGACCCCGCTGACCGCTGTCAGCGTCCGAGATCCTTCGCCGACACCCCGCCTATACCCCAGTTTGCTTTCGGCACTTCGCGGATGACGACCCGAACCGTTTCGGCCGGCACCCCAATTGCCGAGACCAGCGCCTGGGTGACCTGCGCGATCACCGCCCGCTTCTGGTCTTCGGTCCGCCCTTCCATCATGCTTATCTCTGCCAATGGCATTGTCTCTATCTCCGTTGGTCAAAAAGAACCGGAAACCGGCTCAGGTAGTCCGCCCCTTGGCTCGTGCCAGTGTGAGCGCGGTATCCTCGATCATGTCTTCCTGGCCGCCGACCATGCCCCTGCGCCCCATCTCCACAAGAATTTCCCGGGCCGGTACGCCGTACTTCTGTTCGGCACGCTTGGCAAAGAGCAGGAAGGAGCCATATACACCGGCGTAACCCAGGGTCAGGGCATCACGATCGATGCGGATCGGGAAGTCCATGATCGGCACGACCCTGTCTTCGGCGACATCCTGAATCCGGAATACATCGACACCGGTCTCGATACCCATCAGATCGCACACCGCGACCAGCACCTCCAGCGGGGTGTTGCCCGCTCCTGCGCCCAACCCGGCCGCGGCGGCATCGATACGGGTGGCACCGGCCTCGATGGCGGCCAGACTGTTGGCCACGCCCATGGCCAGGTTGTGATGCCCGTGGAAACCGATCTCGGTATCCGGTGCGAGGGCATCGCGCACGGCTGCGACTCGCGACTTGACCGTATCGGGCAGCAGGTGACCGGCCGAGTCGGTGATGTAGATGCAGTTCGCGCCGTAGCTCTCCATCAGCCGCGCCTGGCGGACCAGCCCCTCGGGATTGTTCATGTGGGACATCATCAGGAAACCGACGGTGTCCATGCCCAGCCTGCGGGCCATGCCGATATGCTGCTCCGACACGTCGGCCTCGGTGCAATGGGTCGCGACGCGAAGCGTCTTGACCCCGAGCTCGTGCGCCATCTTGAGATGGTCTACCGTACCGATGCCCGGCAGCAGCAGCGCCGACACCCGCGCCTGCTTCATCAGCGGGATCACCGTCGACAGGTAGGCCTCGTCACTGTGAGCCGGAAAACCGTAGTTGACCGACGCGCCCCCCAGGCCATCGCCATGGGTGACCTCGATCAGGGGCACGCCGGCCTCGTCCAGGCCGCAGGCGATACCCGCCATCTGCTCCAGCGTCATCTGATGCCGCTTGGGATGCATGCCGTCGCGCAGCGTCATGTCGTGCAGCGTGATCTTGCGTCCGCGTAGTTCCATTTGTTTCTCCTCGTGCCGCGACGGTTCAGACAGTCAGCCGCACGCGATTGGGTTCGAGCACCAGACGACCCGCGAGAATTTCTTCTGCAAACGTCTCGGCAGTGCGCGCCGCCGCGGCGGTCATGATGTCGAGATTGCCGGCATAGCGCGGCAGATAGTCGCCCAGCCCCTCGACCTCGAGAAAGACCGAAACCCGAGTGCCATCGAACACCGGGCCATTCACCAGTCGGTAGCCCGGCACGTATTGCTGCACCTCGGCAATCATCGCGTGGATAGATGCGGTAATCGCCACCTGGTCGGGCTCGGACTCGGTGAGGCAATGCACCGTGTCACGCATGATGATCGGCGGATCGGCAGGATTCAGGATGATGATGGCCTTGCCCTGACGGGCGCCGCCCACCCGCTCCACCGCAGCCGCAGTGGTCCGGGTGAACTCGTCGATGTTCTTGCGTGTGCCCGGCCCGGCACTGCGCGACGACACGGTCGCGACGATTTCGCCATAAGCCACCGGCTGCACCCGCGACACCGCGGCCACCATCGGGATCGTCGCCTGACCGCCACAGGTGACCATGTTCACGTTCATCTCGCCCCGGCCAAGGTGTTCCCGCAAATTGACCGGTGGCACACAGAAAGGACCGATCGCGGCTGGGGTCAGGTCGATCATCAACACGCCGAGGCCGTTGAGCTTGCGACTATTCTCCGCGTGAACATAGGCACTGGTGGCATCGAAGGCGATCTGCACCCCGTCGGCCTCGACGTGGGGCAGCAAGCCATCGACGCCTGTAGCGGTCGTCTTGATCCCCAACTCACGGGCGCGCACCAGACCTTCCGAATCCGGATCGATTCCCGCCATCCACAGCGGTTCGAGCACGCTGCTCCGCATGAGCTTGTAAAGCAGATCCGTACCGATATTGCCGGGTCCGATCAGTGCGCACTTGATCTTGTTCATTTCACTCTTCCTCGGTATCGGCGCCGATCGCATCGAGTCCTGCACGTGCGCATTCGCTGTCCTGCTCCTCCGACGCGCCCGACACACCGATGCCGCCGATCAGCACCCCACGACTACGAATCGGCAGTCCCCCGCCGAATACGATGAGCCCTGGCTGGGCGGAAAAGCCAAGCTTCATCCCCTCGTTGTCCCCCACCACCTTCATCCAGTCAGCCGTGGGAAACCCAAAGCCACCGGCGGTATGTGCCTTGTCGATGGCAATACGGATGGACTGGGGAAACGCGCCGGGCATGCGCAGGAAGGCGGCCAGGTTGCCTGCGGTATCGCAGACCGCGACATTGATGCGCACGCCGAGGCGTTGAGCGGCATCGACCGCGGCGCTGACCGCCACATGGGCAGCCTCTGCGGTGATGATGGGCTGAGAAACGGAGAGTTGCATGGCGGGCGTCCCGTAGCGTGGAACCAGAAGAAGACAGAACGAGGGTAACCGCACATTATCTCGACGTCAATATCTTTTCTCGAGATTTTAATGGATACTTATTTATAACCCGGAAAAACGATACAATCCAGACAATCCCTGAATCACTCGTCCCCTGCCACCCGCATGCCCAACATCGACCCCACCCAGGACAGGCCTGATCCCGAACCCAAAACACTGGTGGAGGGCGCCTACCAGCAATTGCGCCGCGACATCATCGCGGGCGTGCTCGCGCCAGGTCAAAAACTGCGTGTGGAACACCTCAAGGATCGCTACAACGTCGGCGCCGGTACGTTGCGCGAAGCCCTCCTGCTGCTGGTGACCGACACCCTGGTAGTGACGCAGGGACAGCGGGGCTTCAATGTCGCGCCGATTTCGATCGAAGACTTCAAGGACATCACCCAGACCCGGGTGTTGCTGGAGACCGAAGCCTTGCGCCAGTCGATCTCGCTGGGCGGGGAAGATTGGGAGGCGGCCGTCGTCGCGGCCTTCCATCGTCTGTCCCGGGCTGAGCAACGCCTGAACAAGGAGGAAGACATGCTCTCGGACGAATGGGAAATGCGTAACCGCATTTTCCACGAGGCCCTCATCGCCGCCAGTCCTTCACGGACCCTGCGCCACTTTCAGCAGATCCTCTACCAGCAGGCCGAACGCTATCGTCGCCTCAGCCTGTTCAAGCAGCCGATATCCCGAGACGTTCACGCCGAACACCAAGCCTTGTTCGACGCCGCCCTCTCGAGAGACGCCTCACTGGCGGCGTCGATCCTGCGCGATCACATTCTGCGTACCCTGAATGCGATAGAACACATGCCGGCGGATTTCTTCACCGGCGCGCCGGCACACCTTGATTCAGGGCAGTTAGTGACTTAGCTTGGGCGGCGACCGGAGCTAGATCGCCTGCAGTCGAGCCCAGACACGCCCCGTTGCCACTGTCAGAAAAACGTCAGAACCGGGTTCTGAAAAGCACTTGTCCCAGCGGTGAGGCCGGGCCAAGTGCTTGATTTTTCTGTGGTGGCCAGGGGCAGAATCGAACTGCCGACACGCGGATTTTCAATCCGCTGCTCTACCGACTGAGCTACCTGGCCAAAGAAGCGGCATTATAGCCGAAGATTCACTCGCGTCAATCAGTCAGACGAAAATTCGGGACCTCCGTTGGCGCTACCGGATGCTGCGACACTCGGCTCCCTGATGTTCGATTCTGCCAGCCGATTGGGAGGGAGCGGCAAAGCGGTCTGGCCGCGCGGGAACACGACTTGCGCGAGCGTGCCCTGACCGGACGGGTTGGCGTTGAGGCTGACCGTTGCGCTGTGCAGGTCGGCGATCTCGAGCACGATCGGCAAGCCCAGCCCGGACCCACTCTCGCTGCTGCCCAATACCCGGTAGAAACGCTCGAAGACCCGTTCCCGATCGGCCTCCGGGATGCCGACGCCGCTGTCTTCGACCTCGAAGATCACCGCGCCAGCGGCGCGGGCACGCGCGGTCACACTGCCTCCGCGCGGGGTATACTTGATCGCATTATCAATCAGGTTCTTGATCATCTCGCGCAACAGAACCTGGTTCCCGTCGATCAGCAACAGATGCCCGCTGTACTCGACACCGAAATCAATATCCTTCGACCGGGCATAGGGGAAGAGATCTTGCGCGACCTCGCGGATGATCGCCTCGAGATCCACCTGCTCGACCGCGTAGACCTTCTCGGTGGTCGCTTCGGCCCGCGCCAGCGACAGCAACTGGTTGATCAGGTGACCGGCCCGGTCCGTACTCTCCGCGATCTGCTTGAGCGACAGCCTCAACTGTTCGGGATCGCTCTCCTGCAAGGCCAGCTCGGTCTGCATCTTCAAACCGGTGAGCGGGGTACGCATCTGATGCGCGGCGTCCGCAATGAAACGTTGCTGGGCCTGCAGGTTCTCTTCGAGCCGCGCCATCATGTCGTTGAAAGACACGATCAGCGGCCGCACCTCTTCCGGCACGCTGGCCGGTGTGATCGGCGAGAGATCGGTCGGCCGCCTGCGCCGGATGCGACTCTGCAATCTGTTCAGCGGCGCGATCCCGCGGGTCAGGCCGACCCAGACCAGTACCACCGCGAGCGGGATGATCGCGAACTGCGGCAGCAACACCCCGGTGACGACACGCGAGGCGAGATTGCTGCGCTTGTTGCGGGTCTCTGCGACCTGCACCAGCACCAGTTGCACATCGGACCCGGATGAGGCCTCGAGGAACTGGTATGCGACCCTGACCTCCTCGCCGTGAACGAGGTCGTCGCGCAGACTGATTTGTTCCGGAATCACGTTACGCGGCGGTGGCACCCAGGCGATCTCAGCGTCTCCAGTGACGATCTCGCCACCATCCAGCGCCACCTGATAATAGACAACGTCGTCCTGATCGGAACGGAACAGTGCACGCGGCGGCGCCGGGAAATCGACCGCTACGACACCGTCGTACAGCGCGACCAGCCTACCCAGGGCCCGGACGCTGTCCGCGAGCGCAAGATCGTAGGGCTCGTTGGCGATGTTGTCGGCGACGTTGTGGGTGATGATGATCGAGATCGGCCACAGGAACAACAGCGGCGCGAGCATCCAGTCGAGAATCTCGCCGAACAGCGAATTCGGCTGGGACGGTCCCTTGCCGCCCTGCGCCTTGTCAGACTTTCGAAGCCTGCGCAACATCCGGGTTTTCCAGACAGTACCCCAGACCACGCACGGTCACGATCCTGACCCCGCTATCCTCGAGCTTCTTGCGCAGACGATGCACATAGACCTCGATCGCGTTGCTCGACACCTCGTCGCCCCAGCCGCACAGATGATCGACCAGTTGATCCTTGCTGACCAGCCTGCCGACCCTGAGCACGAAGACTTCGAGCAGACCGATCTCGCGGGCGGACAACTCGATCATCTCGCCATTGATGCGCACCACCCGATCGGCCTGGTCATAGCTCAGGCACCCGACCTCGATGCAGCGCGGCTGCCCTGTCCCGCGCCGGGTCAACGCACGCACTCTGGCTTCGAGTTCGGGCAATGCGAAAGGTTTGGTGAGGTAGTCGTCCGCACCGGCGTCCAGCCCGCGCACCCGCTCCTCGACCCCGTCCTGCGCGGTCAGGATCAGCACTGGCAGCGCCGACTTGCGCGCGCGAAGTCGCTTGAGCACCTCGATGCCCGGCAGCTTGGGAAGCCCGAGGTCGAGAATCAGCAAATCGTAAGGTTGCGATGCGAGCGCGGCATCGGCGTCGGCACCCGACGCGACATGATCGACCGCATAGCCGGCTCGCCTGAGCGCCCTGCCCAAGCCATCCGCAATGACCGGATCATCTTCAGCTAGCAGAATTCGCATGAGAATCACGATGTAAGTTGGCTGTAAGCAGACCGGCTTAAATTCAAGCCTGCTGCTCTCCTTTACTCGGTCGCTCGCTGAATGTCGGGCCTCGTGGGCACGCATTCATGGGAGTTTCCGCGCGGTTGCGGACACTCCCTACTGCTTTTTGTCATGCAGCTGCGCATTATCACACGCTTCGGTGCGTCGTGGCGCCTCGGGCTGCAATGCGGCAGACCTTCCGTTTTCCTCCATTTGTGAGTCGCACTGCGCCTGCGACCGTCTCCGGCACGCTGCGCGACTTTTTCGTGCCTGCAGGGCCAGCGCAACCGGTCGCACGCGCCTACGCGTCCGCACTTACCCAAACCTTGGCACCGTGACCCCGGATACGTTGGTCACGCCATTTTGCGATCGACAGCCATGCCGCGATCGGTAAACGTGCAGCGGCCCCGCGATAGGGCGGGGCCGCTGCAGGGGAGCTTCGCCCCCCGGTCGTTCGGACAACGGGACGATTACATGCCCATGCCCATACCGCCCATACCACCCATGCCGCCCATGTCGGGCATGCCGCCGGCCGGCTTGTCGTCCGGTGCTTCGCCGACCATGCAGTCGGTGGTCAGCATCAGGCTGGCGACAGACGCGGCGTTCTGCAGCGCGGTGCGGGTGACCTTGGTCGGATCGAGCACGCCCATCTCGACCATGTCGCCGTATTCGCCGGTGGCGGCGTTGAAGCCGTAGTTGCCGGCGCCTTCGACGACCTTGTTCACCACCACGCTCGGCTCGTCACCGGCGTTGGCGACGATCTCGCGCAGCGGCTGCTCCAGCGCGCGCAGGACGATCTTGATACCGGCGTCCTGGTCGTGGTTGTCGCCCTTGATCTCGCCCAGATTGGCACGCGCACGCAGCAGCGCGACGCCACCGCCCGGGACGATGCCCTCTTCCACTGCAGCGCGGGTGGCGTGCAGCGCATCTTCGACACGGGCCTTCTTCTCTTTCATCTCGACTTCGGTGGCTGCGCCGACCTTGATTACGGCCACGCCGCCTGCCAGCTTGGCGACACGCTCCTGCAGCTTCTCACGGTCGTAATCAGAGGTAGCTTCCTCGATCTGGACGCGGATCATCTTGACCCGGGCTTCGATACGGTCGGCAGCGCCGGCACCGTCGATGATGATGGTGTTTTCCTTGCCGACTTCGATACGGGCAGCCTGGCCGAGATCATCAAGGGTGGCCTTCTCGAGGGTCAGACCGACTTCCTCGGCGATGACCTGGCCGCCGGTCAACACGGCGATGTCTTCCAGCATGGCCTTGCGGCGATCACCGAAGCCCGGAGCCTTGACGGCGCAGGTCTTCAGGATGCCGCGGATGTTGTTGACCACCAGGGTCGCCAGCGCTTCGCCTTCGACGTCTTCGGCGATGATCAGCAGCGGACGGCTTGACTTGGCGACCTGCTCGAGCACCGGCAGCAGGTCACGGATGTTGGAGATCTTCTTGTCGAACAACAGAACGAACGGGTTCTCGAGGATCGCGACCTGCTTGTCCGGATTGTTGATGAAGTACGGCGACAGATAGCCACGATCGAACTGCATGCCCTCGACCACGTCAAGTTCGTTCTGCAGGGACTTGCCGTCTTCAACGGTGATCACGCCTTCCTTGCCGACCTTCTCCATGGCGTTGGCGATGATCTCGCCGATGTCGCTGTCGGAGTTGGCGGAGATGGAACCGACCTGGGCGATTTCCTTGCTGGTCGAGCATGGCTTGGAGAGCTTCTTCAGCTCTTCGGTCACCGAGATCACGGCCTTGTCGATGCCGCGCTTGAGGTCCATCGGATTCATGCCGGCGGCAACGAACTTCATGCCTTCACGGACGATGGACTGGGCCAGCACGGTGGCGGTGGTCGTGCCATCACCGGCGATGTCCGAGGTCTTGGAAGCGACTTCCTTGACCATCTGGGCGCCCATGTTCTCGAACTTGTCCTTCAGTTCGATTTCCTTGGCGACCGACACACCGTCCTTGGTCACGGTCGGGGCGCCGAAGGAGCGCTCGAGCACGACGTTACGGCCTTTCGGGCCGAGGGTGACCTTGACTGCGTTGGCCAGGACGTTGACACCAGCGACCATGCGGTCACGGGCGGAATCACCAAACTTGACTTCTTTAGCTGCCATTGTTCATTACTCCTTGAATTCTTTGATCTGGAAGAAAAGGCAATGCGACGCCGGGGCGATCAGCCCTCGATCACGCCCATGATGTCTTCTTCACGCATGACGAGCATTTCCTCGCCTTCGACCTTGACGGTCTGGCCGGCATACTTGCCGAACAGGACCTTGTCACCAGCCTTGACCGCCATCGGACGGACCTTGCCATCGTCGAGAATCTTGCCGTTACCGACTGCGACCACTTCGCCCTGATCAGGCTTTTCACCGGCCGAATCCGGAATCACGATTCCACTGGCGGTCTTGCGCTCGGCTTCCAAGCGCTTGACGATCACGCGATCATGCAAGGGACGAATATTCATCGACTTCACTCCTTTGTTTCGAATTCAATATGAGCGGGCGCACCCGCTTCGATTGTTTGACTAAAAGCCGGACCGTTCGACCCGACTGTTAGCACTCACTGCCAACGAGTGCTAATAATAGGGACGACCCCCTGCTATTTCAAGGGCGGCATGCAAAGTTTTTTTCATCGCGACCGGGGTTCAAGGCAATACGATTGATGCGATTCACGGAAACTCGATCGCCCAGAGCATTCTCTCAAAGCCTGTGGATCGAAATACGGTCAACTACTACTACCGCCCGGAATAATTGCCGGCGAGGCTAGACCGCCTGCTGCAGCGCCGTGAATCAAGCAGCATTCAGGCATTCCCCGGGAAGACCCGCTTATTACCCGGCCCTTAATTACTCCCAGACCATTCGCCCTGAGCGTGTCGAAGGGCATTGCTGGCACCGGGCTTCGACACGCTCAGCCCGAACGGGAACAGTGAATTAAAGGGCCGGCTCAATAATCAGAACAGCGGGGCCTTCCAGACGCAAGCCGCTTTCACGCCTCAACGGCCGTCAACGTGGTAAGCCGTCACCCGCTCGACCTCCTCGGCCGAACCGAGAATGACCGGGATACGCTGGTGAAGACGGGTCGGAATGACGTCCAGAATCCGTTCGCGACCGGTGGTCGCAGCACCGCCCGCCTGCTCCACGATCATCGCCATCGGATTGGCCTCGTACATCAGGCGCAGCTTTCCGCCCTTGTCGGCACATTTCGCGTCCAGCGGATACATGAAGATGCCGCCGCGGGTCAGGATCCGGTGCACATCGGCCACCATGGAAGCGACCCAGCGGGTATTGAAGTCGCGGCCACGCGGACCGCTGGAACCCGCTTGCAACTCGCTGATGTAACGCTGGACCGGTGCCTCCCAGTGGCGCATGTTCGACCCATTGATCGCATACTCGCTGGTGGATACCGGCACCGTCATGAAAGGGTGGGTGTAGACGAAACTGCCCATCTCGCGATCGAGCGTGAAACCGTGCACCCCGTGCCCGACGGTCAGCACCAGCATCGTCGATGGCCCATAGAGGGCGTAGCCGGCCGCGACCTGTTCGCTTCCTGGCTGCAAAAAGGATGACTCGGTCGGCTCCTCGTCCTGCGTCGGGTTGCTCAACACCGAAAATATCGTGCCGACCGAGATATTGACGTCGATGTTGGACGAGCCGTCCAGGGGATCGAACAGCAGCAGGTAACCGCCCTTCGGGTAGTCGAACGGGATCTGATGGACTTCCTCGACTTCCTCGGAAGCCATTGCCGCCAGGTGCCCGCCCCATTCATTGGCCTGCAGCAAAATCTCGTTGGCGATCACGTCGAGTTTCTTCTGTGCCTCGCCCTGCACGTTATCAGTACCGGCCTCGCCCAGCACGTCGGCCAGCGCACCCTTGGACACATTCACGCTGATGGCCTTCACCGCGCGCGCGACCACTTCGATCAGCAGGCGCAAGTCCGGACTGATTCGCGCGGCGCGCTGCTGCTCGATCAAATACTGGGTGAGGGTGACACGCCTCATGGCAAACTCCTGAAAGCGCCGGTCGCACCGGATGCTGTGATGTTGAAAAGCGCAATTATCGCTTTTGTCGAAGCAACATGCACCCGCAGCAGACGCGAGAACAAGCGGTGCGACCTTTCAAACGGTAACAGTCCGGCTCGTCCAGTCATGGCAGATTGAAGGCCCGGCACAAGGAAGCATGAAGAGATGAACCTTATCCAAAATCCAAGCGGCAAGTCGCTCTGGATCACCGCGTTTGCTGTCATCGTGACCCTGACCGCTTTGCCCGACGCATCCTGGGCTGCGCCGCCGCCCCATGCACCCGCGCATGGCTGGCGTCAGAAGCACGACCCCTATTATCTCGGCTATACCGGCAAGCGCTGGGACAAGGACTACGGCATCGGTGCCGGTCGCTGCGACCGGAGCGCAGTCGGCGTCGTCGTGGGCGGTGCGATCGGCGCTGCCGTCGGCAGCCAGATCGGCAGTGGCAGCGGACGTACGATCGCAATACTGGTCGGCACTGTGATTGGTTCGGTCCTTGGCGCCGAACTCGCGCAAAACATGGCGGCAGCGGATCAAGCCTGCCTCGCGCACGGACTCGAACTCGGCCAAGCTGGACGGCGCATCAATTGGGATGCTCCCGACACCGGACTTCACTACACCTTGATTCCGCGGGACACCTACCGAAACGACCGGAATTGCCGCAATTTCACGCTCATCACCGACGGCCGCTTTCGTTCCAACCGGGATGGGGTCGGGTGTCGGCGACCCGATGGCAGCTGGGAGCTGAGGGGGATCTGATCGGGCCACATTGCCGACGTGAGGCACCAGGGTCGGCTCGAGGCCGGACAGGCGATGTACGCTTGTCCAGCCGGCCTCCCACTCACGCGGGCTTGCTCCAACCTGCGGCGCCGGCTCGGACGACAACGGTACGAGGCCTGGTCGAGATCATGGGCTTGCAGACACGGCGGGGCCGACATCAAGACATGGAACCGACTACGATGACCTGCAGACGCGTCCGATCAGCACGCGCAGGCTGATTCGTTGGAGGCGTTCGGATCATTGATCTTGCCGGTCTCGAAGTCGAACCCGACCGCGTCGAGGTAGTGCGCCAGCGCCGCGTCCATCCCGCCAGCATGATTTTCGAACCAGCCCGGGAGCTCCTCTACAAGACGCTTGCCAAGAAAGGCGTCGCCCTGCTCGACCCGCTTGCGTACATCGTGGATCACGGTCAGCACCCTGTCATGCTCCGCCTTGTGGCAGCCGGGGAAGCCCACTGCCGCCATCCAGCGATTCTCCTGCTCGAAATGGGCCTCGGTGTGTTCGATGAAACGGTCGAACGCCACCAGGAAATGTTGGGCGTCCGCGCCGGCCATTTCGTTAAGACAGTCGACGAACTCCTTGTGGGTTTCGTCCATCGGCTCCAGCCCCAATTCGAGAGACTCGCTCCATTCCATTGCAGACATACGATCGATTCCTTTTGAACTGCCTTACAGGCAACGAAGGTGGTGCCAACAAGCCGGAGCTTGCCCGTCCTCTCGCCAACGCGACAGGGCTTACTTGATCACCTTGAGGTGACTGCCTCGAACCGGGGTGGCCGCCTTGTCGCCTTCATCTTGCCCCGCATCCGGGCCGACTCCGTCGCCAGCCCCATCCTCGCCCGTGGCCTCGTCGCCGACAAGATCGTCGTCGTCGTTCTCTGCCGCCGCCGACTCCGGCTCGAACGCCATGCCTTGCCCATTCTCGCGCGCATAGACCGCCAGTACGTTTCCGACCGGAATCATCAGGTGATGCGATATCCCACCGAAGCGGGCCTGGAAGGTGATGGCTTCGTTCCCCATTTGCAGACTGTTGGTCGCATCCGGGCCTACGTTCAGGACGATCTGCCCCTCGCGTGCATACCCGGGCGGAACGACGGTGCGCTCGTCGACCACAACAGCGAGATGGGGTGTAAAGCCCTGATCCACGCACCATTCGTAGATGGCACGAATCAGGTAAGGCTTGGTTGAAACTGGAGACATCGTGAAGGGGCTCGGTTGGTGAGTTGCGTCGTCGAGGCCCTATCCGGGCTGACGACGCGGTATCGGATCAGCGACGCATCACCTTCTCGGAAGGCGTCAAGGCATCGATGAAGCCCTGTCGGCTGAAGATTCGCTCGCCATACTTCATGATCGCAGTGGCGGACTTCGGCAACTCGATGCCGTAGTGCTCCAGGCGCCACAACAGCGGAGCGATCGCAACGTCCAGCATCGAGAATTCGTCGCCGAGCATGAATTTCTGCCGGGTGAACACCGGGGCGAACTGCACCAACTGGTCCCGGACATGTGCCCGGTTCTTGTCGGCGGCCTTGCCGCCCTTTTCCAGCGGTTCGATATGCGCGAACAATTCGTGTTCAAAGGTGTGCAGCAACTGGCGCGCACGGGCACGCATGATCGGATCGGGCGGCATCAACTGAGGGTGCGGAAAGCGCTCGTCGATATACTCGTTGATGATGTTCGACTCGTACAGCACGAGATCCCGGTCCACCAGGACGGGAACCCGGTTGTACGGATTGATCACGGCGATATCTTCGGGCTTGTTGTAGAGATCGACATCGATGACTTCGAAGTCCATCCCTTTCTCGAACAGAACGATCCGGCAACGGTGGCTGAAAGGGTCAGTCGTCCCGGAATAAAGGGTCATCATGGTCAGGAAACTCCGGATTCTCAAAACGAAATCGCACCACACGGACTGCGTGTGGTGCGTAGAGCGCCGGCATGCCAGTCGAAACCGTCATGCCGAACAGCGCTTAATGGATATCTTTCCAGTAATTCTTCTTCAGCGCATAGGCCAAAACAGTAAAGCCCGCCAGGAAGATGAGCACAAAATAACCGATCGTCTTGCGCTTCTCGGCGATCGGCTCGCCCATCCAAACCAGAAAGGAGACAAGATCGGCTACCGCCGCATCGTACTCGGCCGGTGTCATCAAGCCCGGCTTGACCAATTCCAGACGTGCCGTGGTCGTCCCGTCACCGTTATCGGTGAAGTGCGCCACTTGATCACCCTGCAACTGCCAGAACACATGCGGCATGCCGACGTTCTCGAAGACGAGGTTGTTCCAGCCGGTGGGCCGACTCGGGTCGCGATAGAACTGGCGCATGTAGGTGTATAGCCAGTCTGCGCCCGGTGTGGTGTGCCCAGAACGCTGCCGCGCGATCAGGGTAAGGTCGGGCGGTGCCGCACCGAACCACACCTTGGACTCGGCCGGGCGCATGGCAATCTTCATCAGGTCACCAACGCCCTCGCCTGCGAACATCAGGTTGTCACGAATCTGGTCCTCCGTCAGGCCGATCTCCGTTAACTTGTTGTAGCGCAGGAAGCTGGCGCTGTGACAGTTCAGGCAGTAATTCACGAACAGCTTCGCGCCATTCTGCAGCGACGCCCGGTCGGTTGTGACCGGCGCCTTGTCCAGCGGAGCAGCGGGCCCCGCCGCCAGTGCGATCGCGGGCGCAAACAATGCCGCGGCAAGGAAACGCTTGATGTTTTTAAGCATACGGGTCGTCATTTGAAAGTCACCCTTTCCGGTTCGGGTTTGCACTTGTCGATCTTGCTATACCACGGCATCAGCAGGAAGAACGCGAAGTAGAGGACCGAGCAGATCTGAGCAACGACCGTACGTCCCGGCGTGGCTGGCAGCACACCCAGATAACCGAGGATGAAGAAGGAGATCACGAAGATCGCCAGCGCGATCTTGAAGATCGGACCACGGTAACGGATCGACTTCGCCGGACTGCGGTCCAGCCACGGCAGGAAGAACAGGATCACCACGGCTGCGCCCATCGCGACCACACCCCAGAACTTCGCATCCAGACCGAACAGCGGATAAGTGACCGCACGCAGGATCGAGTAGAACGGCGTGAAGTACCACACCGGCGCGATGTGCGGCGGCGTCTTCAGCGGATCGGACGGGATGAAGTTATTGAATTCCAGGAAGAAGCCGAAGAACTCGGGCGCGAAGAACACGACGGCCGAGAAGAAGAACAGGAATACGCCGACACCAACGATATCCTTGACCGTGTAATACGGGTGGAAGGGGATGCCGTCGAGCGGAATGCCGTTGGCGTCCTTCTTCTTCTTGATCTCCACGCCGTCCGGATTATTCGAGCCGACTTCGTGCAGCGCGATGATGTGCGCGACCACCAGGCCCAGCAACACCAGCGGCACAGCGATCACGTGCAGCGCGAAGAAGCGGTTCAGGGTCGCATCGCCAATAACGAAGTCACCACGGATCACCGTTGACAAGTCTTCGCCGATGATCGGAATCGCCGAGAACAGGTTGATGATGACCTGCGCCCCCCAGAACGACATCTGACCCCAGGGCAGCAGATAACCCATGAAGGCCTCGGCCATCAACACCAGGAACAGCAGGCAGCCGAAAATCCACAGCAACTCACGCGGCTTGCGATAGGAGCCGTAGATCATCGCGCGGAACATGTGCAGATAGACCACGATGAAGAACGCCGACGCACCGGTCGAGTGCAGGTAGCGGATCAGCCAGCCGCCGGGCACTTCCCGCATGATGTATTCGACGCTGGCGAACGCGAGCGATACCCCAGAGGAGTTCAGCGACGTGTCCGGCTTGTAATGCATGACCAGAAAGATACCGGTCACGATCTGGATCACCAGCACCAACAGCGCCAACGACCCGAAGAAGTACCAGAAGTTGAAGTTCTTGGGCGCATAGTACTCGGAGAGATGCGCCTTGTAGGTCGACGTCAGCGGAAACCGCGCGTCGATCCAGTTCAGCAGTGCCTGAGATTTGGTCGTCATCGCTTAGGCCTTATCGTCTTCACCCACGAGAATCGTGGCGTCCGTGAGGTACTTGTGCGGAGGAACTTCGAGGTTGGTCGGCGCAGGCATGCTTCGATACACGCGTCCCGCCAGATCGAAGAAGGAGCCATGGCACGGACAGAAGAAACCGCCGGGCCAGTCATCGCTGACCCCACTGGCCGCGCCGGTACGGAACCGCTCGGACGGCGAGCAGCCGAGGTGGGTACAGATACCGACCGCGATCAGATACTCCGGATTGATCGAGCGATGCTTGTTGGTTGCGTAATCGGGCTGCTGCGGCTGCCGCGACTCGGGATCGGCCACCAGCGGGTCGGTCTTGTCCAGCGACTCGAGCATCTCCGGGGTGCGACGGAGAATCCAGACCGGCTTGCCGCGCCACTCGACCGTCATCATCTCGCCGGGAGCGAGCTGGGCGATGTTTGCCTCGACCGGCGCGCCTGCTGCTTTGGCCCGGTCCGACGGCGTCAAACTGGCAACGAACGGCACTGCCGTGGCCACCGCCGCGACCCCACCCGCCGCCGATGTGGCGACCAGCAGCGTCCGTCGACTACTGTCCATCTTCTGATCCACGCTCATGACCTCTTCCTGAAAGGAGTGCAAATTCTGGTTCAAAAACCGCGCTATTATAGGTGAAACCCTGCAACAGAAAAAGCACTTGAAGCCAAGTCGCCGCAGGATCAAGACTTTAAGCATGACTCGAGCGCGCTCGCCGGCCTTGCGATGTTGCATCGCAGCGACGGTCCCGCCGCGCCCATTCGAACAGACTGAGGCTACCGGCCCGAGCCCCCCTTTCGCGATTCACCTGCACACGCGAGCATGCACGGCGCCACGCCGGCTCTACCGGTCGATCAAACCGGACGACGCTCGACCAAGGCCTGAGCGATCGTTCCCGAATCGGTATGCTCCAGCTCTCCGCCGACCGGCACGCCGCGGGAGAGCCGGCTGACCCGGACGCCGCGGGCGCCCAGCAGCGACGAAATCATGTGCGCCGTCGCCTCACCCTCATTGGTGAAGTTCGTCGCCAGCACGACCTCCTCCACCACGCCGTCGGTCGCGCGAGCGAGCAGCTTGTCCATACGCAGTTCGCGCGGACCGATGCCATCGAGCGGCGACAAACGCCCCATCAGCACATAGTACAGACCGTCGTAGGCGTGCGTCTGCTCGATCATCGCCAGGTCGGCCGGCATCTCGACGACGCAGAGCAACCGTCCGTCGCGCTGAGGATTCGCGCAACGCTGACAGATCTCGTCTTCGGTAAAGGTATTGCAGCGGACGCAGTGGCGCAGCCTGTGCAAGGCCTCGCCCAACGCATGTGCCAGCTTCGCCGCGCCCGCCTGATCGCGCTGCAGCAGATGATAGGCCATGCGTTGCGCGGATTTCGGCCCCACTCCTGGTAGGCAACGCAGTGAATCGATGAGCGCATCGAGCGTGGAAGGCGACATGGCGGCGGCCGAGACCGGATCGGCTAACGGGCGGCTGGCACGGACGGCATCAGAACGGCAGCTTCATGCCGGGGGGCAGGTTCAATCCCGCCGTGAAACCCGCCATCTTCTCCTGTGTCGTGGTCTCGACGCGACGAACCGCATCGTTTACTGCCGCAGCCAGCAGGTCTTCGAGCATTTCCTTGTCATCCATGACCGAATCGTCAATGCTGACCCGGCGCACGTCGTACTTGCAGGTCATCAATACCTTGACCATGCCCGCGCCCGACTGACCCTCGACCTCGACCGAAGCGAGCTGGTCCTGCATTTTCTTCATGTTCTCCTGCATTTGCTGCGCCTGCTTCATCAGGCCGGCAATTCCGCCTTTCATCATCGTCGTTTCTCCTGGGTTGGTTCAAATTCAGAGCGGCTTGATCGACGCTTCGATCAGGGTGGCATCGAAGCGTTCTATCAGTTCGCGGACGAAGGGGTCACTTTCGAGCGAGGCCAGCGCTTCGTCGTGACGTGCCCGCTTCTCCGCGGCATCCCGCTGGGCCGGCGTTTCACCAGCGATATCGCCAAGTTCGACCTTGAGCCTCAACGGGCGAGCGGCTTGCGCCGCGAGCATCTCGCCAAGCCGCGTCGCGAGCCCCGGGTTCAGGTCGATCAAGTGATGGTGCGCACGCGACAATCGAATCGTCAGCAGATTGTCTTCCAGGGATACCCACTCGCAGTGCTGGGCGAGTTCCCGAACCAGCCCGCCCAGCCTGAGCAGGGCCGGCACCGCATGCCAGTCTCCGGCCGCGAGCGCCGCCTCGAGACTGTCGCAGGCTGCTGCATGCGTTGGCGTTGGCGTTGGCGTTGGCGTTGGCGAAACAGAATCCGGCTTTGTCGCTGTCAAGTCGGGTTCGATCGACTCCGGCTTCATCGAATCCGGAGTCGATCGAACCGCGGTCGCATGCTGCTCGATCGGGGTCGGATTCGCTCCGGGCCCGATCTCGTCATGTTCTTGCGCATCGAACTGCGCGGATGACGACTGTTCGGCCTCGGGCGGCAGCGCTTCCCAGGGCGGGATATCACCGGCGACCAGCTTCGCCACGTTGGCGGGTGACGGCACAGGGGATGCAATCGGAGGCGCTGGTGGCGCAGCTACCGGTGCGGCCGCTTTCGCGGCAGCAGGACTCACCGCAGCCTCGCGGGCAGGCGCCACAGCCACACGCCCGGACTGGCCGGCGAGACCCCGCTCGCCCCCGCCCGGCAGGTTACCGTTCAACGGCGCAGCCTGCTCGGGGCGGAAAGCGTGCAGCCGCAGCAGCGTCATCGTGAAACCGGCATATTCGTCCGGCGCGAGGCTCAGTTCGTCCCGACCGTGAATCGCAATCTGGTAGGCCAGTTGCAGGAACTCGGCATCGAAGGACTCGGCATAGGGCATGAGTCGCGCACGCTCGGCCTCGTCCTGGATCGCATTCGGAGCGTACTGGAGCAAAGCGAGCCGGTGCAGGAGCGAGGCCAGCGACTGCAGCGCCGCATCGAAGGACAGACTGCGCGCTTCCATCCCGTCGGCGACGGCCAGCAGACTGTGCCCATCCCCGGCGGCCAGCGCATCGAGCACCGCATACAGGTGGTCATCGCCGACGGTCCCGAGCATGGTCGCCACCTGCTCGGCCTCGACGCGTCCCGCCCCATGGGCGATCGCCTGGTCGAGCAGCGACAACGCATCCCGCATCGACCCGGACGCGGCCTTGGCGATATGACGCAAGGCCTGAGGCTCGAACGACAACTGCTCCGCTTCCAGAATGCGGCCAAGGTGATCGACGATGTGCCCGGGTGGCATCTGCTTGAGATTGAACTGCAGACAACGCGACAGCACCGTAACCGGGATCTTCTGTGGATCGGTCGTGGCCAGAATGAACTTGACATGCTCCGGCGGCTCTTCCAGCGTCTTCAGCATCGCGTTGAACGCATGCCCGGTCAGCATGTGCACTTCGTCGATCATGTAGACCTTGTAACGCCCCTGCACCGGCGCATAGACCGCCTGATCGAGCAGCGCCGCCATGTCATCTACGCCGCGATTCGAGGCCGCATCCATTTCGACATAATCGGGAAAGCGGTCGGCATCGATCGCCATGCAGGCGGAACACTGGCCGCACGGCTCGGCCGTCACCCCGCTCTCGCAATTGAGCGCCTTGGCCAGAATGCGGCTGATCGTGGTCTTGCCGACACCACGCGTACCGGTGAACAGCCAGGCATGATGCAGCCGCCCGGTTGCAAGTGCATGGGATAGCGCACGGACCACATGTTCTTGTCCGACCAGCGTGGCAAACGACCTGGGCCGCCACTTGCGTGCGAGTACCTGATAGCTCATGGGCACGGATTTTAGCCCGGATGCCCGGCTTGGGTCGCACATTTCGCATGATGGCCGTGGGCATGAGGCGCTGGGCGTGCGCGCCTCGCGCCCCCAAGTCATCTATCACGGTCTTAGCCTCATTCAATTAGCCTTGATGAGAATGATTCTCCATAATGAATTCATCGGAAAGCCAGGCTTTCCCCTCATCACTACGGGAGATCGAACATGGTAGCCAAGGTCGCGAGAATGCACTTCCAACCGGCTGGAGTGGTCGGGACCGGACGTGCGTTGGCCGGTTGGGTTGTCGCCCTGGCCGGCCTGGTATTGCTGTCGGCTCAGGCCGGCGAACTCTGGACAGGAATCGACGAGCGTACCCGCTCGGCCATCCTGGGCGGACTCCTGGCCGCATCGGCGACCGCTCTCGGCGCCCTGCCGGTGTTGCTGATGAGGCGTATCGGTGCAAATGTGCAAGGCTCGCTGCTCGGCTTCGGCGCGGGGGTCATGCTCGCGGCGAGCATATTCTCGCTGCTGCTGCCGGGCTTCGATGCCGCACTCGCAGGCGGGGCCAGCAACATAAGCGCTGCGTTCATCGTTGCGACCGGGCTCACGCTGGGAGCCGCCATGCTGCTCGCGCTGGACCGCGCCCTGCCCCATTCGCACGAACCCGGCCCCGAGCGCAGCGTCACCGCAGTCTGGCTGTTCGTGTTCGCGATCGCGGTGCATAACATCCCGGAAGGGCTGGCCATCGGCGTCGCAGCTGGCATGGAGGGCGGCGGCAACGCGGTCGCAACCGGGATCTCGCTGCAAAACGTTCCCGAGGGCCTGATCGTTGCGATCGCGCTGGTCACCGCCGGCTACCGTCGGCTTTTCGCAGTCGTCGTCGCCGCGTTGTCCGGCCTGATCGAACCAGTCGCAGCCCTGGTCGGATCGCTGATGGTCGGCATATCGGCTGCCATCCTTCCTTGGGGCCTCGCTGCAGCCGCTGGAGCGATGCTGTTCGTCGTCAGCCACGAAATCATCCCCGAGTCTCACCGGCGCGGGCACGAAACGCTGGCGACGACCGGCTTGATCGCGGGATTCGTGGTGATGATGCTGCTCGACACCTTGCTTGGATGAGTGCCGACAAGGCCTGGGCCACGGGAACCAAACGGTTAAACTCGCAACGAGACACGGCCACCCCTCTTCACGACATCAGGAATCACACATGAGCCTCAGCGCACAGGACAAGATCGATCTTCGTTATGGCCCCGGCACGCTCCCCGCACCCGCAGCGTGGACACCGGTCATAGACCACCTGCTCGGGCACCGCTCGGTGCGACGTTACCGCCCCGACCCGGTCAGCAACGACCAGTTGACCGCGATCATCGCCGCAGCGCAGTCGGCAGCAACGTCGTCCAACCTGCACGCCTGGAGCGTGATCGCGGTCCGCGATGCTGGCACACGCGCGTCACTGGCCGAATGTGCTGGCGGGCAGGCGCATGTGCGCGACGCGCCGCTGCAGCTCGTGTGGCTGGCCGACCTGGCCCGGCTGGCACACATCGCCGAGCAGACCGAACGGCCGAGCGCCGCGCTGGACTACATGGAAATGTTTCTGATCGGGGTGATCGATGCGGCACTGGCGGCCCAGAACGCGATCGCCGCGGCGCAGTCACTGGGGTTGTCCGGCTGTTACATCGGCGGCATGCGCAACCAACCGGAGCGGGTCGCCGAGTTGCTGGGGCTGCCACCCCGGGTATTCGCGGCCTTCGGCATGACCCTGGGCTATGAAGACGCTGGCAGCGCTACGGCTGCGGTCAAGCCACGCGCGCCCCAGCCGGTGGTCTTGCATCACGAGCGATACGGGGCCGTCTCCGATCAGGATGCCGGGATCGAAACCTACAACCGCGTGATGGCCGGATTCTACGAATCCCAGAACATGAACGTACGCGGGACCTGGTCGGTGCATTCGGCCAAGCGCATCGCCGACGCCGCGTCGCTGACCGGTCGCGACCGGCTGGCCGAGGCCCTGCATAATCTGGGCTTCCCGCTGAAATAGGGTGGCGAGCCCAACCCCCGGCACTTGCAGGATACGGCTGTGGCTGCTGCCTTCCGGCCCTGACCAGGTTCACCGCGCTGCAATGCGGGGAGACCCGCCACGGCCGAGATTGTACCAGCTTATCGCCATGCACAAGCGGACCGGGCGGCAGATCGGCAGATGGCATCAGCCCTTGAGGTCGGGGAAGTCCTCCTCGAAGAACTCCAGCTTGCTCCGCGTCGCCGGGTCCCGCGCTTCCTCGGCCTTGCGCAACTCGACCCGGCGGATCTTGCCCGAGATCGTTTTCGGCAAATCCGAAAACTCGAGACGGCGGATCCGTTTGTACGGCGCAAGCCGCTCCCGGGTAAAGGCGAAGATGTCGCGGGCGAGTTCGGCACTGGGCTGCTGACCGCTCCCCAGGATCAGGAAAGCCTTGGGCACGGCGAGACGGACCGGGTCGGGACTCGGCACCACGGCCGCCTCGGCCACCGCCGGGTGCTCGATCAGCACACTCTCGAGTTCGAACGGGCTGATCCGGTAGTCCGATGCCTTGAAGACATCATCGGCCCGACCGACATAGGTGACATAGCCGTCCTCGTCAATGCTCGCGACATCGCCGGTGCGGTAGTGGCCATCCCGCATCACTTCGGCGGTCTTTTCCTCATTGCCGGCATAGCCGGTCATCAGCCCCAGTGGGCGCTCGGCCAGCACCAGACCGATCTCGCCTTCGGTCGCCGGCTTGCCCTCCGGATCGAGCAGCGCAATCCTGTAGCCGGGCAGGGGCCGGCCCATCGATCCGGCCTTGACCGGCTGGCCCGGGGTGTTGCCAATCTGTGCGGTCGTCTCGGTCTGCCCGTAGCCGTCGCGAATGGTGATGCCCCAGGCCTTCCTGACCTGCTCGATGACTTCCGGATTCAAGGGTTCGCCCGCACCGATCAATTCGCGCAAGGCGGTTTTCACCGAGGCCAGATCCTGCTGGATCAGCATGCGCCACACCGTTGGCGGTGCGCACAGCGTGGTGACCTGATACTTGACCAGCACCTCGAGCAAGGCCTTGGCGTCGAAGCGGCTGTAGTTGTATAGAAACACGCAGGCGCCTGCGTTCCAGGGGGCGAACAGGCAACTCCAGGCATGCTTGGCCCAGCCCGGCGAACTGATGTTCATGTGCCGATCGCCCGGCTGCAGGCCGATCCAGTACATCGTGGACAGGTGCCCGACCGGGTAGGACTGGTGGGTGTGCTGCACCAGCTTGGGCTTGGACGTGGTGCCCGAGGTGAAATACAGCAGCAGCGGATCGGTCGCACGGGTCACCCCCATCGCCACGAATTCTGACGACGCGGTGTAGGCCTCGTCGAAAGCGAGCCAGCCGGACGGCGCTCCGCCTACACAGATCCGGGTATAGTCGCTCTGGACCTCGGCAAACTTGTCGACATGGGCGGCGCCGACCACGACATGACGCACCTGGCCCCGCTCGAGCCGGTCGGTCAGATCATCCCCCGTCAGCAAGGTCGTCGCCGGAATCACGACCGCGCCCAGCTTCATCGCGGCCAGCATGGTTTCCCATAGCGGCACTTCGTTGCCAAGCATCACCAGCATCCGGTCACCGCGGGTCACCCCCTGGCTGCGCAACCAGTTGGCGACCCGGTTGGAGCGTTCGGACATTTCGGCGAACGACAGCCGCGACTCCCGCCCGTCCTCTTCGATGATCCACAAGGCCGGGCTCTGATTACGATGCGCGAAGGCATCGAAGTAATCCAGTGCCCAGTTGAACTCGTCGAGTTCGGGCCAGCGGAAGCCGGCATAGGCCGTGGCGTAGTCGTTACGGTGGGCAAGCAGAAAGTCTCGCGCTTTCAGAAAGTCGCCGATGGCCGTCATGCATTTCCTCCTCGATGGTCTGCATCCGGTGGTCCGGATATCCAATGGTGTCGGTCGTCGTGACCGCCGCATACGAGGGGATTCTGGCGCCCCCGGCCGGAGCGCGCAAGTCGGAGGGTGGTCGGCAGCGGCTCAGACTCGCACCGCTTGTGCGGACCCCGCAGTCCGCACCCGTCGCCGCAGCTCTGGCAGGCAGGATCCGCAGGCGGTGCCGCACTTGAGGCGCTGCTGCAGACCAGGCAGATCGACCCCCGCCATGAGCAGGGCATCGATCTCGGACGTGCTGATTCCGAAACAGTTGCATACCGTTCGGCCACGCGCGGCAGCGTCGATCGGCGGACGGGCGACGGGCGCGAACAGCCACGGCCGAAGCGGGGTGATCGACCTTCCCTCGGCGATCGCATCGACCAACCAGTCGAATGCGACGCACTCCCCGGCCAGGCGCACCGCATGAAGACGCCCATCGACTTGTGCCGCCCGCTTGCTGACCCCGCGTCCGGCATCCTCGAAGGCCAGCACCTGGTCTCCCGCCGCCAGGCCGAACAGTGCGTCCAGCGCTTCGATCACCGCGGGCACGACCATTGCGTCGCTACGCGAAGTCTCCGCTCCCGCCCTTGCCGCGCCATCCAACCTGGCTTGGCGCTGTCGGTCCAGGCCGGGCACACCCCGCATACCTGACCCTGAATTGACAGACGACGATGACAAAACCGATGAAACCGACGCCACCCGCAGCACGACCACTGGACAGCCTTCGCCGATGAGCGTCAGCGCGGCGTAATCGAACCCGGCAAGATACGGACGCAGAGCGGTCATCCGGCGCTGGGCGTCCATCATGTCGTCCGCCCGCTGCGCCCACGCCGCCCGCCAGGCGACATCGAGCCGACTCAAGGACACCGCGGCGGCTTTGAGCGCGGGTTGGGCCGACACCGGATCGGTCACGGCGGAGCAGACCTCATTCACCCCGGCCTGCGCCAGTGTCGCGCCCCCCCAGTGCATCGGCACCCAGGCGTGACCCGGCGCGACCGCGTCATCGCTGACGACCGGCAGCACCAGCGCACCACGGCGGTTGCCTATCCGTAGCAAGGTGCCGGCCTCCCAGTCGCGACGCGCGAGATCGGCCGGATTCAGCGCGATCTCGGCGCGCGGGGTGTGACCCCACAAAATCGGCGACTTGCCGGAGCGGCTCATGCCATGCCACTGGTCACGCAAGCGGCCGGACAACAACCTGAAGGGATGGCGGGCGTCGACTGGCTCCGGCGTCAATGCGTCCTTCACCGGATGGCCGATCTTCGCGAAGCGGGCGCGGCCATCGTCGGTCGGAAAGCGATGGTCCTCGAACAGGCGCGCCCGACCGGTTTCCGACCGGGGCGTGTAGGGCCACTGCTGCGGGCCCCGCTCGTCGAGCAAGGCATGCGACAGCCCGCTCAGGTCGCAATCCCGTCCGACCGTGGTCGAGACATGCTCGGCGAACACCGCCGCCTCATCCCGAAAAGCAAACGCGGAAGGATCACGGCCGAGCCGGGTCGCAAGCCGACCGGCGAAGTCGGCCACGATCGCCCAGTCCGGCCGCGCCTCGCCCGGCGCCGACACCGCCCGGCGCACCCGCGACACCCGCCGCTCGGAGTTGGTGACCGTGCCCTCCTTCTCACCCCAACTCGCGGCCGGCAGGAGCAGGTCGGCGAAATCGGCCGTCTCGGTGTCGGCATAGGCCTCCTGGACCACGACGAATTCCGCCGCGGACAGGGCGGCGCGGACCTTGCGCTGGTCGGGCAGTGACTGGGCCGGATTGGTGCAGGCAATCCAGACCGCCTTGACCCGCCCCTCGGCCAGTGCATCGAACAGCGCCACCGCCGGCAGACCTGGAACCGGATTGAGGTCCGGCACGCCCCACAGCCCGGCCATTTCGGCACGGTGCGATGGATTGGCAAGCTCCCGGTGGCCAGGTAACAAGGTCGCGAGCGCCCCGACCTCGCGCCCCCCCATCGCGTTGGGCTGGCCGGTCAGTGAGAACGGGCCGGCACCCGGCCGCCCGATCTGTCCGGTCGCCAGGTGCAGATGGATCAGCGCCGCATTGTTGGCCACACCATGATGGGACTGGTTCAAGCCCTGGCACCAGAGGGACAAAGCCGCACGCGCGCTACCGAATCGTCTCGCCGCTTCGACGATCTGCGCCGCCGGCACCCCGCAGGCGGTCGCCACATTACCCGGCGAACACTCGGCGAGCGCTTCACGCAACTCGGCAAAGCCGCTGGTATGGTCGCGGATGAAGGCGCGATCGATCAGGTCCTCCCACAGCATCACGTGCAACATCGCGTTGAACAGCAACAGGTCCGAGCCCGGCGCGTTCTGCAGATGCAAGTCGGCGAACTCGGCGGTCTCGGTGCGGCGTGGGTCGATCACGGTAATGGAAAGATCCGGATTCGCCCGCTTCGCGTCCTCGATCCGCCGGAACAGGATGGGATGGGCCCAGGCGGTGTTCGAGCCCGCGATCAGCAGATGATCGGCCAGCCCGAGGTCCTCGTAGCAGGTCGGCACGCTGTCGGCGCCGAGGGTCGCCTTGTAGCCCGACACCGCGCTGGACATGCACAGGCGCGAGTTGGAGTCGATGTTGTTGGTACCGATCAGCGCCCGGGCGAGCTTGTTGAAGACATAGTAGTCCTCGGTCAGCAACTGCCCCGACACATAGAAGGCGACCGAGTCCGGCCCATGTCGCCTGATGACGTCGGCAAAGCGATCGGCCGCGGCATCCAGCGCCTCGGCCCATCCGACCGGTCGGCGCGGCTGGTCTCTAAGCTGGCGCAGTTCAGGGTGAAGCGCGCGTCCGGCCGATCCCGAGGTCAGATGCAGCGTCGCCCCCTTGCTGCACAGGCGCCCGAAGTTGGCAGGATGGGCCGGGTCGCCGCGCACACCGGTAATCCGGTTTTCATCCTGTTCGATGATCAACCCGCAACCGGTACCGCAATAACAACAGATACTTCGCGTCTCTTGCACCGTCTGCTCCCTCACACGTCCAGCCACACCTCGCCCGACTCGATCCGGGTGGCGAACTTGTGGGAACAGCCCTCGTCCGGCGCACAGGCTTCGCCCGAAGCCAATCCTATGTTCCAGCCGTGCAAAGGGCAGGTCACCCGCGCGTTCTCGCCACTGCCGCTGACGATGCCCTGGGACAGGGGTCCGCCCTTGTGCGGACAGGCATCGCGCAACGCGAATACCGTGTCGCCGTCGGCACGGAACACCGCGATGGCATCACCCCCGTGATCGACCACCCGGGCACCGAACATGGGGATGTCGTCAAGCGGACACACTTTCTGCCAGGTCATGGCGGTTCTCCTCCAGCACTGCCTTGATCGGAATGGTCTTGAACTGCTTGGCCAGCGATTCGGCCTGGTGCTCGGCCCATGGGTCCGGGGCATCCTTCAGCGCGAACAGCAGGCGTTCGTAGAGGTCGCGTCGCCGCGCCGGGTCGGCCACGACCTGTCTCTTGACATGCTCGAGGCCGACCCGCTCGACGTAATGGCAGGTCCGTTCGAGGTAGAAGGCCTCCTCGCGATAGAGCTGCAGAAAGGCTCCACTCATCTCCTTGACCTCATCGTCGGTCGAGACCTTGGCGAGAAATTGTGCCACCTCGGTCTTGATGCCGCCGTTGCCGGCGACATAGATCTCGTAGCCGGAATCCACCCCGCTGATGCCGACATCCTTGATGCCGGACTCCGCGCAGTTGCGCGGGCAGCCAGACACCGCCAGCTTGACCTTGTGCGGCGACCACATGCCGAACAGCATCTTTTCGAGCTTGACCCCCATGTCCATCGCGAGCTGGGTGCCGAAGCGGCAATGCTCTGCACCGACGCAGGTCTTCACCGTGCGCAGACTCTTGCCGTAGGCATGACCGGACACCATCCCGGCGCGGCCGAGGTCGGCCCAGATCGCCGGCAGGTCGTCCTTCTTCACCCCGAGGAGATCGATGCGCTGGCCGCCGGTGACCTTGACCGTCGGCACCTTGTATTTTTCGGCTGCATCGGCGATCGCGCGCAACTCGGTCGGGTTGGTGAGTCCGCCCCACATCCGCGGTACGACCGAGTAGGTGCCATCCTTCTGGATGTTGGCGTGGGCGCGTTCGTTGATGAAGCGGCTCTGCGGGTCGTCTTCCGCCTCATGAGGCCAGGTCGAGATCAGGTAGTAGTTCAGCGCCGGCCGGCAGGTGGCGCACCCGGTCGGGGTCTTCCAGTCGAGTGCGCGCATCACGGCCGGAATCGACAACAGCTTGAGTTCGCGGACCGCGGCGCGTACTTCGCCATGGGTGTGGTCGGTGCAGCCGCACACCGGCTTGGCATGCTTGTCGGTCGCCTGGTAGGCACCGCCGACCGTCGAAGCCAGAATCTGCTCCACCAGGCCGGTGCAGGAGCCGCAGGAACTGGAAGCCTTGGTGTGCTTGCGCACCTCATCGAGCGAGAACAGCCCCTTCTCCTTGATCGCGGAGACGATGGTGCCCTTGCAGACGCCATTGCAGCCACACACCTCGGCCGTGTCCGGCAGCAGCGCGGCCTGGCTCTGCCCCTGATGGCCGGCATCCCCCAGATGCGACTGGGCGAAGCTCTGGCCGAACATCAGGTGGTCGCGCAGCTGCGACACGTCTTTGCCTTCGCGCACCAACTGGAAGTACCAAGCGCCGTCGGCGGTATCGCCGACCATCACCGCACCGGCCAGCTTGTCGTCCCGCAACACCAGCTTCTTGTAGATGCCGCCGGCGCGGTCATGCAGCACGATCTCGTCGCAACCGTCCCCGCCCATGAAGTCGCCGGCCGAGAACACATCGACGCCGGTCACCTTGAGCTTGGTCGAGGTGACCGAACCCTGATAGCGCCCGATGCCGAATCCAGCGAGATGATTGGCGCAGACCTTGGCCTGCTCGAACAGCGGCGCGACCAGGCCATAGGCGACCCCGCGATGGCTGACACACTCGCCGACCGCATAGATGCGCGGGTCGGTGACGGTCTGCATCGTGTCGGTCACGACGATGCCGCGATCGCAATGCAGGCGCGCCGCCTCGGCCAGCGCGGTGTTCGGGCGGATGCCGGCCGACATGACCACCAGGTCGGCCGGCAGTACCCGGCCATCGACGAGGCGGACTGCGGCCACTCGCGCGTCCGTGTCAGATCCAACCCGAACCGAGCGCTGCGACTGACCGGCTGAGGTCGCCACCCCGATCGCTCCAAGCTCCGCCATGGCCTCGACCGCTAACAGTTCGGCGGTCTGAGCCCCGAGGCAGAACTTCATACCCTTGGCCTCGAGCGAGGCCTGCAGCAACTCGGCCGCCGGCCGGTCAAGCTGGCGCTCCATGATCCAATCACCCAGATGCACCACGGTCACATCCATGCCGCGCAGGATCAGGCCATTCGCCGCCTCGAGCCCGAGCAAGCCGCCGCCGATCACGACCGCATGGCGATGACTGGCCGCCGCCGCGATCATCACCTCGGTATCGGCGATATCGCGATATGCGATCACGCCGGGCAGGTCCTTGCCGGGCACCGGCAGAATGAACGGATTGGAGCCGGTGGCGAGCAGCAGGCGGTCATAGGCCGCCTCGGTACCGTCGTCGGCACGCACGATGCGGCGCACCCGGTCGACCTGGACCACTTTGCGTCCGGCATGCAGCGTGATCCCGTTATCCGCATACCACGCCAGGTCGTTGAGCATGATGTCGCTGAGCGTCATCTCGCCGGCCAGCACCGGTGACAGCAGAATGCGGTTGTAGTTGCCATGTGGCTCGGCCCCGAACACGGTGATCTCGAACGCATCGGGTGCGTACTTGAGGATCTCCTCCACCGTCTTCACGCCGGCCATGCCGTTGCCGACCATGACGAGTTTCTGTTTGATCATTGTGTCTCTCCGCGCGTCCAAATCCGTGCCCGGGCAAACCCGGCATCCGGAACCGGACGCATGTGTTTGGTCGGTCGGCTCAGGCCCGTTTCACCGCTTTCGCCGCTTCAGCACCGCCCCGCTTGCCCCGATGCCTATCGATTTCCTCGACCTTGCGCTGCTTCTCGTACAGGAAGCTCAGGACCTCGTGACGGTAATGGTTGTAGCGCGGGTCGTCGGCCATCGCGATCCGGTCGCGCGGCCGCGGCAGCTCGACGTCGAGGATCTGGCCGATGGTCGCGGCCGGGCCGTTGGTCATCATCACGATCCGGTCCGACAGCAGCACCGCCTCGTCCACATCGTGGGTGATCATCATCACCGTGTTGGCGAGCTCCGACTGGATGCGCATCACCTCGTCCTGCAGGTGGGCGCGGGTCAGCGCATCGAGTGCCCCGAAGGGTTCGTCCAGCAGCAACACCTTGGGCTCCATCGCCAGGGCCCGGGCGATGCCGACCCGCTGCTTCATGCCGCCGGAGATCTCGGACGGCAGACGGTCGAGCGCATGGCTCATGTTCACCATGTCGAGGTTGTGCAGAATCCACGCCTTGCGCTCGGCCGCGGTCTTGGTCTTGCGGAAGGTCTTCTCGACCGCGATCTCGACGTTCTGATACACGGTCAGCCACGGCAGCAGCGAGTGGTTCTGGAACACCAGCGCACGGTCCGGGCCCGGGTCATTGACCTCCTTGCCATCGACGATGACCCCGCCCGAGGTGGCGCGCAGCAACCCGGCGACGATGTTCAGCACGGTCGATTTGCCGCAGCCGGAGTGGCCGATCAACGAGATGAACTCGCCGCGCTGCACGTCCAGGTCGATGTTCTTCAGCACCTGGTTGGTCGTGCCGCCGCGGGTGAAGCTCATATCCACTTGCGAAATGCTCAGATAGGCATTGCTCATGATGTTTCTCCTTAGCCTGCGCTGGTGCCGCGGGTCACGCGATTGCCGATCCACGCGACCATGCGGTCGAGCATGAAGCCGACCAGGCCGACGTAGATGAGGGCGAGGATGATGTCGCTGATCAGTGACGAGTTCCATGCATCCCAGATGAAGAAGCCGATCCCGACCCCGCCGATCAGCATCTCGGCCGCGACGATCGCCAGCCACGAGAGGCCGACTCCGATGCGCAAGCCCGAGAAGATGTAGGGTGCGGCCGCCGGCAGCATGATCTTCCAGAAGTACTCGGCGCCGTTGAGGCGGATCACGCGGGAGACGTTGCGGTAGTCCTCCGGGATGTTGCGGATGCCGACCGAGGTGTTGATGATGATCGGCCAGATCGCGGTGATGAAGATCACGAAGATCGCCGACGGGTTGCTGTCCTGGAAACCGGCCAGCGAGATCGGCAGCCAGGCCAGTGGCGGCACCGTGCGCAACACCTGGAACAGCGGATCCAGCCCGCGCAGCGCCCAGGTCGATTGCCCGACCAGCACGCCCAGCCCGACCCCGGCGATCACCGCGAGCGAGTAGCCATAGGCGACCCGCTCGAGGCTGGCGAGGATCTGCCAGGCCATGCCGACGTCGTTGCCGCCGTTGTCGTAGAAGGGGTCGGTGATCAGGTCCCAGGTTTCGGTGAGCACTTGGGAAGGACTGGGCAGTGTGGCGCCCGGCCGGGAGCACAGCATCTCCCACAGCATCACCAGCCCACCGATGACGATCAACGGCGGTAGCACGCGCGAAATGAACACCTCACGCATCGTCTTGAGGCGGGCGCGCCAGATGCCGGGGACCGGCTCTTCGCCGGTACCGATCAGTCGTCCGCGGTCCAGGGTTTCGGTATGACTCATGTCATTCTCCTTGCGGAATGTCGATGGACCGCTGCGTCAGGCGGCGCGAGTCGTCTTGATCGCGAGGCTGTCGAGATAGGCCATCGGATTCTCGGGATCGAACACCTTGCCGTCGAAGAAGGTCTCGACGCCGCGTGAGGTCGAGTCCGGGATGTCGCTGGCGGCCACACCCAGTTCCTGCGCGGCTTCCCGCCACAGGTCTTCGCGGTTCACCTTCGCCACCAGGCTCTTCATGTCGAGATCGGCCGGCAGATAGCCCCAGCGGATGTTCTCGGTCAGGAACCACAGGTCATGACTCTGGAACGGAGAGGAGGCATGGTCTTTCCAGTAACGCATCTGGAAGGGGCTGTTCTCGACCACGCGGCCGGTGCCGTAATCGAAGTCGCCGCGCATGCGGTCGACGATGTCGGCCACCGGCGCGTTGATCCAGCGCCGCTTGGCACAGATCGCGGCGACCTCCTCGCGGTTGGCCGGATCCTCGCAGTACATCTGCGCTTCCATGACCGCCTTGATCAGCGCCTTGGTCGAGTTCGGATTGGCATCGACATAGTCGGCACGCAGGCCGAGCGCCTTCTCCGGGTGGTTGTGCCACAGTTCACCGGTGGTGTTGGCGGTGTAACCGATGCCCTGATTGATCAACTGGTGGTTCCACGGCTCACAGACACAGAAAGTGTCCATGCTGCCGACCTTCATGTTGGCAACCATCTGCGCCGGAGGCACGACGATGGTCGAAATGTCGCGGGTCGGGTCGATGCCGCCGGCGGCGAGCCAGTAGCGGATCCACATGTCGTGGGTACCGCCCGGGAAGGTCATCGCGGCATTCACCGGTTTGCCGGACGCGGCCTTGGCCGCCAACGCCTGCTTGAAAGCGGTGGTATCCACCCCGACCTTGAGATCCTTGTACTCGTTGCCGACCGAGATGCACTGCCCGGCCAGGTTGAGGCGGGCGACGATGTACATCGGGGTCGGCACGTTGTTGGCCGTCATCGCGCCGGTGCTGATCAGATACGGCATCGGCGTCAGGATGTGCGCGCCATCGATGCCGTTGCGGGCCGAACCCAGCACCAGATTGTCGCGGGTCGTGCCCCAGGACGACTGCTTGAGCACTTCCACCTCGGTCATGCCGTGCTTCTTGAAGAAGCCCTTCTCGTCGGCGACGAACAGCGGCGCGGCGTCGGTCAGCGCGATGAAGCCGAGCTTGGCGGCACGGGTCTCCACCGCGCCGGACGTCGATGAGGCGGCGCCGGCTGACCACAAGCCCCCTATCATCGCTGCGCCACTGAGGGCAGCGCTTTGCTTGATGAAGCCACGGCGGGACAGGATGGATGTGACTGATTTGTCGTTCATGATGTGCTCCTCGAACAGGATCAAGCGAAAACAAAAACGGCGTCCATTTCCTTTCCGCACTCGTTCGAGTGCGCAGAGGAAAGGGACGCCGTTGTCCGTATCGTCAGATTACGACCGCCGTTGGCCGAGGCTGACGCCTTGTCCTTTCATAGCAGGAGCCGTGCCAACCGAAGCAAACCCGTCAGAACACTGTTTTTAAATGGTTTTTATATCTCAAGCGGTTTTAAGGTGATCCGGCCCATGCCCTACTGCAGTGCAACATCCAGAATAGCCGCACCGGGAAAGGGCATGGAAACTCGGACTTCCGTTCAAGTTCCATACCCCATCAAGGCTCAGCGACCCAACACGTCAACGCGCACCGATTCGGCCACCTCGACAACCTCGGCGATCAGCTCGTCGGCTACGCCGAGCTCGCCCAGGGTGCCCGCCAGGTGGGCGACGACGGCATCGAAATGCATGTCATCCAGTCCGTAGCGCTTCACCAGGTCGGCATGCGCGCTGCGCAGGCTGCGGCCCTGGTAGCCCGCCGGTCCGCCGAAGGCCCAGGTCAGGAATCTGGCCTGATGGGCGCGCTGGACCGCCATGTCTCGCCCGTCGAAGAAACCCTGCAAGTCCGGGTCCTGCACGAGCCGGTCGTAGAAACGTCCGACCGCCGCCTCGATTGCGTCAGCCCCGCCCAAGCGCGCGAACAGCGTGTCCTTGCTCATGATTTCGCTCCCCTTCATCCATGCTCGTCTGGTCGACCGGCATCCTGACCGAGCAGTTGCCCCAATGACAGAATCGACTCGGCCACCTCGACCATCCGCCGCCCCTGGTCCATCGCGGTCTGCCGCATCAGGCGATAGGCCTGATCCTCGCTCAACCCTCGCTGCGCCATCAGCAAGCCCTTGCCACGTTCAATCAGCTTGCGCTCGTGCAGTGCCGAACGGGCCGCGTTCAGTTCGTCTGCCATGCGTTGAATGCGCTGAGACTGGGCCTGGACCAGATCGAGCACCGATCGTCCCAGCGAATGACCCATCGAGCCCGCCAGACCACCCGCCTCATCGCTCGGCGACGACTCCACCGGGGGCGTGAAAAAAACCGTGGTCGATTGCGACGCCGTTGCCGCCGCATCCGACAGGGTCGCCATGATGGCTTTGTGATTCCTCAGGTCCAGTTCGGCGGTGGCGATCCGTTGCGCGCACAATCCGGATAGCGCTGCAGTGATCGCGTCCTCGACCTCCTTCATCGCGTCTATGCGGCGTGTGGTCAGCTCGAACCACTGTTCTCCCGCATCCGGTGAATACCCGCTCCCCCGGGGTGCTGACGCGGACATCCGTCTGAAACGCTCGATCTCGGCAATCTCCTCGGCCGACACGGCGTTGTGCCAGCGCAGCAGCAGGACGGGGGTGGCGAACTCGGCGAAGACATCCAGGCAACGTTCCTGCGCATCGATCAAGTGGGACAAGCGCTGCTGGCGCTCGGGGTCGAAACGCCCCAACGCGAATCCTGCCACGCCGGCCGCCCGCTCCTGCCCGGCGAACTCCTTGCCCTGGATGAAATTGAACAACGCCACCAAGGCTCGCGAAACCTCGGGATCGGCCGCGGCGTCGGCGGCCTCGAAAACCACGCCGAGCAGGCCGGCGACGAGGTGACTGAACGCCGAGGCCGCCTCATCGGGTGACAGCGCCAGCGCCTGTATCCTCTCCCGCAGTGCCGGCAGGGAATCCAGGCCGTGGAGCACATGGGCGACACGGCTGAACAGGCGCACCCCGCTCACGTTCTCGCCTGCGTCGAGGTCCAGCCGGTCGAAACGGGTGCGCACGCCGGCACCGGCGCGCTCGACATCCTGGCGATACTGATCGAGCTGCTCGACGAAGCGGATACCCCCCGAGGCGAGGTACATGTTCGAGGCACCGCGCTCGCGCTGCAGCATATGCACCAGCAATCGCGTCGCATCGACCAACTCGCAGGTCAATGCGAGCTGTCGCAGCACCTGGATCTCCGCCCGTTTTGCGGCAAGCAGAAACTTCAAAGCATCGTTCATCACCCTAGTCCAGCGTCAGGCCCAAGCTCCTCGAGGGGGGTCAAGGCGGACCCCGAACCCTGCATGGCCCAAGCAAGACTCATACCGAGGCCAGGATCGAAACGCACTCACCCGGTAACGACGCTGCCATAACCCTGACCCTGACCCTCACCCGCCCCGTTGTCGCCTGGCCTCGAACAGACAGATACCACTGGCGACCGACACGTTCAGGCTCTCGACCGAACCATGCATGGGAATCTGTGCCAGTTCGTCACAGGTTTCACGGGTGAGGCGGCGCAGCCCGTCGCCCTCGGCGCCCAGCACCCAGGCGACCGGTCCTGTCTGGTCGATCTGGTACAAGGACTTCTCGGCCTCGCCGGCCGCGCCCACCACCCAGATGCCGGCCTCCTGCATCTCGCGCAGACTGCGCGCGAGATTGGTCACGGTGACATAGGGCACGGTGTCGGCCGCGCCGCTGGCGACCTTGATCGCGGTCGCGTTCAGGCCAACTGCGCGATCCTTGGGCGCGATCACCGCATGTGCCCCGGCCGCATCGGCGACCCGCAGGCAGGCACCAAGATTGTGCGGGTCCTGCACCCCGTCGAGCACCAGCAGCAAGGCGTTCTCTTCCAGCCCCTCCAGCACGTCAGCCAGTTTCAATTCGCGCTGGCGCGCATCGACGCGCGCCACCACGCCCTGGTGGCGGCGGGTCCCGACCATGCGATCGAGACGCTCGCCGTCGGCCTGGATCAGCCTCACCCCCTGTGACTCGACCAGGCGCAGGGCATCCTTGGCACGAACATCCTGTCGCTCGGCGTTGAGATAGACCTCGAATACCCCTTCCGGGTCGCGGCGCAACTTGCCCAGCACGGCATGGAAGCCATAGATCATCCGGCTGCCGCCACCCTGCGCAGCCCGCAGTTCGCCCTCGGGCCTCTTGTCCTGACTCTTTCTACGCCCTTTACCGAATTGTTCAGCCACGACGACGCCTCCCCTTGCCCGCGGTCTTCGCCGCCGGCTTGTCGGCGCTCTTCACACTGTCCCCGCTCTTCACTCCACCCCCCTTCGCCATTGGCTTGGCGCTACCGCGTTTGGCGACGCTCGGAGCACGCTTGCCGCGCTCTGCAGTGGCGTTTTCCGCTGCTGGCTTAGATGCCGGCTTAGCTCGCCCGGACTTGGGCGCGACGATCACACCGTCGCCCAGCACCGCGGCCTTCGCCCTGGTCGCACCGGACTTCCCGGGGCGCTTCCTGGCGGGAGCGACATCGACCTCTGTGGCTGCGGTTGGTGCAGGTGCCGAACGGGCCGCGCCTTTCGGCTTCCTGGCTGCAGGTTTCTCCGCCGCGACCGGGGCAACCGGCGCGGCGACGGCCGGAGCGGCACCAGGTGCAGGCCGCCGGGTGCGCCCACCCTGGCCACGCCCGGCCGCCCTGGAGGTCGCCGCCTCGTCACCACGGCTGGCCGGCGTTTCCTCGATCAGGCGAAAATCGATCTTGGTCGTCGCCAGGTCGACCCGGACCAGTTGCACCGCGACCCGATCCGACAGCCGGTAACGAACACCGGTGCGCTCGCCGGCCAATTCATGCCGGGTCTCGTCGTAATGGAAATAGTCGCTGCCAAGATCCGAGATATGGACCAGGCCTTCGATGAAGATGTCGTCGAGTGCGACGAACAGACCAAAGGGTACGACCGCCGACACGCTGCCGACGAAGTCCTCGCCGACCTTGTCCTGCATGTAATAGCACTTGAGCCACGACACCACGTCCCGGGTCGCCTCGTCGGCGCGACGCTCGGTCTGCGAGCAGTGCAGCCCGATCGCATCCCAGTCGCTGGCAGGCAGCCTCACGCCGCTCAGCGCGGCCTTGATCGCCCTGTGCACCAGCAAGTCGGGATAGCGGCGGATAGGCGAGGTGAAATGGGTGTAAGCCTCGTAGGCCAGGCCGAAGTGGCCGACGTTGTCGGGACTGTAGACCGCCTGCCTGAGCGAGCGCAGCATCACGGTCTGCAAAAGCTGTGCATCCGGCCGGTTCTTCACCTGCTCGAGCAACGCGCCGTAGTCCTTGGCCCGTGGCTCGTCGCCACCCGCCAGGCCAAGGCCGAACTCACCGAGGAAGTTCCGCAGCTTGTCCAGTTTCTCCGGCGTCGGTCCCTCATGGACCCTGTACAGCGCGGGCTGCTCGCGCGACTGCAGGAACTCGGAGGCACACACGTTGGCGGCGAGCATGCACTCCTCAATCAGGCGGTGCGCGTCGTTACGGACCTCAGGCACGATGCGCTCGATCTTGCCGTTCTCGTCGAAGATCATCCGGGTTTCGGTGGTTTCGAAATCGATCGCACCGCGTTTTGCGCGAGCCTTGAGCAGGACTCGGAAGAGCTTGTCGAGGTTCTCCAGGTGAGGCAGCAAGGGCGCGAGGGCTTCACGCTGGGCGGGATCCTTGTCATACAGCGCGGCAGCCACCTGGGTATAGGTCAGCCGGGCGTGCGAGAACATCACCGCCGGATAGAAACGGTAGGCCTTGATCACACCGGTCTGCGACAGGCTCATGTCGCAGGCCATGCACAGACGCTCGACTTCCGGCATCAGCGAGCACAGGCCGTTGCTCAGCTTCTCGGGTAGCATCGGAATCACCCGGCGCGGGAAATACACCGAGTTGCCACGCTCCTGCGCGTCGTCGTCCAGGGCCGAGCCCGGCGTGACGTAATGGGAGACATCGGCGATCGCGACGATGAGACGATAGCCGCGACCCTGCCGTTCGCAATAGACCGCATCGTCGAAGTCCTTGGCGGTTTCGCCGTCTATCGTCACCAACGGCAGGCCGGTGACGTCTTCGCGCCCGTCCCAGTCCTTCTTGCGCACCTTGGCCGGCAGCCTGCGGGTTTCGGCCAGCGCGTCCGGAGAGAACTCGAAGGGCATCTGGTGCTTGCGCAATGCGATCTCGATCTCCATGCCGGAATCGGCGTAATTACCGAGGATCTCGACGATCCGCCCGATCGGTTGGGCGTGCTTGCTCGGCTGTTCGACCAGTTCGACCGTGACCACCTGACCCTCCTCGGGGCGCTCCCCGCCGGGGGCAACCAGGATGTCCTGTGCGATCCGCTTATCCTCCGGCACCACCAGCAGGACCCCATGCTCGTTCAGCACACGGCCAACCACACGCTTGTTGGCGCGCTCTAGAATCTCGACGATCTTGCCTTCGGGGCGCCCGCGCCGGTCGGTCCCGCTGATCCTGACGATGACCCGGTCCCCGTGCAGCACCTCGCGCATTTCCTTGGGGCCGAGGAAGACGTCGGGCTGCTTGTCGTCACGGATGAGGAAACCGAACCCATCGGCGTGGCCGGCGACCCGGCCCCGGATCAGGTCTACCTTGTCCGGGAGAATCAGCGCGTCACGCCGATTGCGCAGAACCTGACCGTCGCGCTCCATCGCCCGGACACGCCGTTCAAACAGCTCTGTCTCGGTCGGGCCGACATCCAGCAGTTCGCACAAGGCGTCGAAGCGCAAGGGCACGCCCTGCTGGGCAAGCGTCTGCTCGACATACTCGCGGCTGGGGAGCGGGTGGGGATACTGCGCGACTTCGCGGTCGAAGAAGGGATCGGCCCTGCGAACGGCGCTCAGCGGCGGCTGATTCTGGGCTGCGGCCTGGCGCGGCGGCTGATTCTGGGCTGCGGCCTGGCGCGCCGGCCGTTTTGACGCGGTCCTTCGTTCCTGCGTTGTCGGAGCCTGGCTTTCGCCCGGGACAGTGGTTTTTTTACTTGTGTGTTTTCTTTTCATTGACATTCTGATTTGAGTGCTTATAATGCGCGGCTCGTGCCCAGATGGCGGAATTGGTAGACGCGCTAGTTTCAGGTACTAGTGCCGCGAGGCGTGGAGGTTCGAGTCCTCTTCTGGGCACCACAGTTTAGGTTGAAAGCCGGTCGAAAGACCGGCTTTTTGCTTTTGGTGTCGGCCAGATCTCGATCGAATCGTCTGTGCAACACCGGACATCCTGCCATAAAGCAGATGAGCGCCACGAAGGCGCTCATCGTCAGCCCGGGCCTCAGGCGCCAAACGGATGGCGCCGCAGAATCGTCTCATCCCGCTCGGGTCCGGTCGAGATCACGTCGATCGGGATTTCGCAGATCTCCTCGATCCGGTGCAGGTAGGCCCTGGCCTCCTGCGGTAGAGCCTCCCAGCTTTGGGCACCGAACGTCGTTCCCCTCCAGCCCGGCAGCGTCTCGAGGATGGGCTCGCAGCGCTCGACCTCCTCCGAGCCCATCGGCAACAAGTCGATACGCTTGCCGTCGAACAGGTAACCGGTGCACAGCTTGAGTTCGGCCAGGCCGTCTAGCACATCGAGCTTGGTGATGCACAGTCCGGTCACGCCGTTGATGATGATCGAACGCTTTAGCGCGGCCAGATCCAGCCAGCCACAGCGACGCTTGCGTCCGGTCACGGTCCCGAACTCGCGCCCCTTGGTGGACATCTGCTCACCCGGCGTGCCGGCGGTGTCGATGTCGAGCTCGGTCGGGAACGGCCCTGCCCCGACCCGGGTACAGTAGGCCTTGGTAATGCCCAGCACATAGTGCAGACGCCCCGGCCCAACCCCGGAGCCGGCTGCGGCCTGTCCGGCGACGCAGTTGCTCGAGGTCACGAAGGGATAGGTACCGTGATCGATGTCGAGCAGCGAGCCCTGAGCACCTTCGAACAACAGACTGCCGCCGGTCTTGTTCACCGCGTATAGTTCGGCCGACACATCGGCCACCATGGGACGGATCTCGTCGGCGTCGGCCATCGCCCGGTCGAACTCGGTCTGGAAATCGACCGCCGCTGCACCAAGGTGCTGGGTCAGAACGAAATTATGGTAATCCAGGTTGGCCTTCAGCTTTTCGGCGAAGCGCTCGCGATCGAACAAATCGTACACCCGCAGCGCGCGGCGGGCGACCTTGTCCTCGTAAGTCGGCCCAATGCCCTTGCCGGTGGTGCCGATCTTGGTTTCCGGGCTGCGTGCCGCCTCGCGGGCCGCGTCCAGCGCGACATGGTAGCCGAGGATCAACGGACACCCCGGGCTGATGCGCAAGCGGTTGCGCACCGCGATGCCCCCCGCCTCCAGTGTGCGGATCTCGCCGAGCAAGTGGTGCGCGTCGAGCACGACCCCATTGCCGATGTAACAGGCCACACCCTCGCGGACAATGCCGGACGGTACCAGATTGAGCTTATACACATCCGAACCAACGACCAGCGTATGCCCGGCGTTGTGCCCGCCCTGAAAACGTACCACACCCTTGGCATGGTCGGTCAGCCAGTCGACGATCTTCCCCTTGCCCTCGTCGCCCCATTGCGTGCCGATCACGACAACGTTCTTTGCCATTCCTATTCTCCCTGTAGCGCTAAGACCGACCATCGGCCATCACGCCTGACCAGTTGCCGGTCACAGCCGGCTTCCTTCCAAGTGCCCGGATGACCGGGCAGTTCGACCATGACCACCTCGCCCTGGCTGCGCAGGCGGTCGATCATGTCATGCAACTCCGTATCCTGCACGGCCGGCGCGAGGATGGCTCCGTCCGCAAGCTCGACGCCCCGATTGCGGACAAGCTCGCGCAAATCCAGGCTGAAACCGGTCGCCGGCCGGCCACGGCCATACGCGGCTCCGACCTGATCGTAGCGGCCGCCCAAGGCCAGCGCAGCAGCTGAACCCTCGCCATAAGCGGCGAACATCAGGCCGCTATGGTAGTGATAGCCTCTCAGGTCGGCGAAATCGAAACTGAGTGGCAACTCCGACACCGCGTCGGCCCGGCGGCGCATGTCGGCCAGGGCCGAGCGGACCTCGGGCAGGGCTGGCAAACTGGCCTCGGCCAGGTCAAGGACGTCCACGCCCCCATACAAGCCTGGCAAGGCCAACAGTGCCGAGCGCATCGGCTCGGCCACATCGGCCAACAAGGCCTGCAGGTCGGGAATATCCTTGGCCTGGAGCAGGTCGAACAATTCTTCCTCGCGCTCCGGCACCAGCCCCGCACCGGCCGCCAGCGCCTTGAAGATGCCCATGTGCCCGATATCGATCCGGCTGGCCGGCACTTCGGCCAGGCGCATCACTTCGGCCAGCAAGCGGAATATCTCGATATCCGCCTCGAGGCCGTCATGTCCATAGATCTCGGCCCCGAGCTGCAGCGGCTCGCGGGTCGCGGTCAGCGTGGAGGGCAGCGTGTGGAGGACGCTGCCGCAATAGCACAGCCGTGACACGCCGCGGCGATTGAGCAGGTGCGCATCGATGCGCGAGACCTGCGGCGTCATGTCCGCGCGCACACCCATCGTCTTGCCGGACAGTTGATCCACCAGCTTGAACGTACGCAGCTTCAGATCGCGACCGGCGCCAGTCGTCAGCGAATCCAGATACTCGAGCATCGGCGGTATGACCAGCTGGTATCCTCGCGCCCGGAAACTGTCCAGCAGTCTGCGTCGCAATTGTTCCAGCTTCTCGGCTTCGGGCGGAAGCGCATCCTGAATGTGATCGGGGAGTACCCAACGCATTGTCAAAACACCCGGTAGAGCAGCAGCACGCCCGCCAGCATCGAGGCCAGACCGCTGACGCGGATCGGGCCATCGGCAAGACGGGCGAGCAGCAAAAAGGTGTCGCGCCAGCGGGCTGGCGCGACGAAGGGAAGAAGGCCTTCGAGCACGAGCATCAGTGCGAAGGCCATCAACAGGGATTGGCCCATCGAATCAGTTGCTCGGGGCCCCGACCGGTGACTTCAGGAACTTGAAGAAGTCGGAACTCGGATCGAGCACCATCACGTCGCCCTTGCTGGAAAAGCTGCTGCGATAAGCCTCGAGGCTGCGGTAGAAGGAGAAGAACTCCGGATCCCGCTCGAAGGCCTCGGCATAGATCGAGGTCGCGGTGGCGTCACCCTGACCCATCAGCATCTGGGCTTCGCGATAGGCTTCGGCGATGATCACTTCACGCTGGCGGTCGGCATCGGCGCGGATCTGTTCGGCGATCGCACCCCCTTCCGAACGCAGTTCGTTCGCAACCCGCAAACGCTCCGCCTCCATCCGGCGATAGACCGACTCGGACACCTCGGTCGGCAGATCGACCCGCTTCAAGCGGACGTCCAGAATCTGAACACCGATCTGACGCGCATCGGTATCGGCCCGGATACGCATGTTCTCCATGATGCGGTCACGCTCGCCAGAAACCACCTCCGGCACCGTGCGGCGACCGAACTCTTCTCGCAGTCCCGAGTTGACCGTCTGCAGCAGACGCGTCCGCGCCCTGACCTCGTCCCCCGCCACCGACTCGTAGTAAAGCCGCGGGTCGATGATCCGCCACTTCACGAAGTGATCGACCAGTACGTTTTGCTTCTCGGCGGTGATGAAACGCTCAGGCTCCGGCGTATCGATCGTGAGGATCCGCTTGTCGAAGAAGCGGACGTTCTGGATCAACGGCAGCTTGAACTTGAGACCGGGTTCCGTGATCACTTCCTTCACTTCACCCAACTGGAAGATGATCGCGTACTGCCTTTTATCGACAGTGAACAGCGTCATCGAAGCCAAGGCTCCCAGCAATAGCAGGACACCGGCGATGATGTTGATCTTGTTACTCATTAACGGCCTCCCAGATCACGATTGCGCATCATGTCGCGATCACGCGGGTCAAAAATCGGTTCGCTCGACCGGGTCGGGGACGTGGAAGGTGTGCTCGTCGGCGCACGGGGTTCGACCACCCTTGCGTCACTGCCTCCACCCTGCAGCAGCTTGTCCAAGGGCATCAACATGAGATTGCCGTTGTTGCTTGCATCGATCATCACCTTGCTGGTGCTCGACAATACCTGCTGCATGGTTTCGAGATAGAGGCGCTCGCGCGTCACTTCGGGAGCACGACTGAACTCGTTGTACACCTGGGTGAAGCGGGAGGCCTCACCTTCCGCGTTCGCGATCACCCGCTCACGATAGGCATTGGCCTCTTCGATCAGTCTTGCGGCCGTACCACGGGCACGCGGGACCACGTCGTTACGATAGGCCTCGCCCTCGTTACGCAGACGTTCGCGATCCTGCCCCGCCTTGACCGCATCATCGAACGCGGCCTGCACCTGCTCGGGCGGCTGGGCGTTCTGCATCGTCACCCGGCTGATCAGGATGCCGGTCTCGTAACGGTCGAGAATGGTCTGCATCAACTCCTGCGCGGTCGCCGCGATGTCTTCTCGACCTTCGTACAACACGAAGTCCATGGTGCTCTTACCGACGATCTCGCGCATCGCGGTTTCGGCGGCCTGAATCACCGAATCATCCGGGAACCGATTATTGAACAGGTAATCCTCGGGACTCTTGAGAATGTACTGGACCGCGAACTGAATGTTGATGATGTTCGCATCATCGGTCAGCATCAAGGCCTCGCGCAGCACCCGGTTGCGCTCCGCACCCCGGTAACCGACCTCGACCGTCCGCACGCCGGACAAGTCGACGATCTCGTGCTGCTCGATCGGATACGGCAGGCGCCAGCGCAGGCCCGGCTCGGTGGTCTCGACCGGACTACCGAAACGGAGCACTACCGCGCGTTCGTTGGCATTGACCGTGTAGAAACCGCTGGCCAGCCAGACGACCACGAGCAAGCCCGCCAACGCGACGACGCCACCACCGAACTGCTTGAAAGAGAACTGGGGAAGCTGTGGCCCGCCACCGCCTCCGCCGCCCTGGCCTCCACCATTGGGACGACCGCCGCCTTCACGCTTTCCGCCGAAAATGCCGGAAAGACGCTGATTGAAATCACGCCAGACGTCCTCCAGATCCGGAGGCCCCTGGTTATCGCCACGACCTTTGTCGCCGCGCTTGTCGTCGTCATTCCCCTGGTTGCCCCAGCGAGGATCATTCAGTGACATTAGCAGACCTGTATTGATGTTTATAACTGCTCGAGTTGCTTCACCGGAGACGCTTCCGCTTCCGTCCGTGCCTGTACCGCCTTGCTTGCGACCTCTGCGAGCACATCCCGCAAAAGGCCCAGGCCGCTGCCCGAAACGGCACTCAAAAAAACGCCGCTGATGTTACCACACTCGTCCCTATTGACCGCCGGGCTGGCCCGGGTCAGGTCTATCTTGTTGAAGACCAGGATTTGCGGCACGTCTCCGGCCCCGATCTCGTCGAGTACCTGATTGACCGCGTCGATCTGGGATTCCCGGTCTTCACTCGCTGAATCGACCACATGCAGCAACAGATCCGCGTTGGCGGTTTCCTCCAGCGTGGCATGGAAGGCTGCTACCAGCGCATGCGGCAGATCGCGAATGAATCCGACCGTGTCGGAGAGCACAACGTTCCCCGCTTCTCCGACATAAAGCCGTCTGGAGGTGGTATCCAGGGTTGCGAACAACTGGTCTGCCGAATAGGCGCCGGCCTTGGTCAGCGCGTTGAAGAGGGTCGATTTGCCGGCATTGGTGTAGCCGACCAGAGACACCGACAGCACCTCGCCACGCTCTCGCCCGCGACGCCGCACGCGCCGCTGCTTCTCGATCTTGCCCAGCCGCGCCTTCAGCGCCTTGACCCGCACGCCAAGCAGGCGGCGGTCGGTCTCGAGCTGTTTCTCACCCGGACCACGCAAGCCGATCCCGCCCTTTTGCCGCTCGAGGTGGGTCCAGCCGCGCACGAGCCGGGTGGACAAGTGATCGAGCTGGGCGAGTTCTACCTGCAGCTTGCCCTCGTGGCTCCTCGCCCTGAGCGCGAAAATGTCCAGTATCAGCGCGGTACGATCGATGACCCGGCATTGCAGCGTCCGCTCCAGGTTGCGCTGCTGCCCGGGCGACAAGGCGTGATTGAACACGACGATGTCTGCGGAATGGGCGTGCAGGGTTGCGGCGATTTCCTCGACCTTGCCTTTTCCGGCGAAGGTGGCCGAATCCGGCTTGGGGCGACGCCCGGTCACGACGGCTTCGACCGATGCGCCGGCACTACCGACCAGCAATTTGAGCTCGGCAATCCGCTCGTCGAGCATACCTTGATTCAGGTCGAGTTGAACGAGCACTGCCCGCTCCCCCGCGGAAGGGCGTTCAAACATCTATCGCCCTCCGAAACCGCGATGACTCAGGCTGCACCCGCGTCCTGTTGCTGAATCGTGACCGGACGCGCCGGCACGACAGTGGAGATCGCATGTTTGTAGACCATCTGGGTGACGGTGTTCTTGAGCAGGACCACATATTGATCGAAGGACTCGATCTGCCCCTGGAGCTTGATCCCGTTCACGAGATAGATCGAAACCGGGATGTGCTCCCTGCGCAGGGTGTTCAGGAACGGGTCTTGTAGAAGTTGCCCTTTATTACTCATTTTCTAGTCCTCGAGCGTGTTGGTCTCGTGAATGTATAGTAATTGATGCTGCACCGCCACATTTCGACGGCCTTTCTGGTGGCGTGGATCTCATTCCTTGCTGGCGTAAGGATTATGGGCCGACTTGAATTGTATTCTCAGCGGCGTACCCTGCAACTTGAACGCCTCCATGAAGGTCCGCTCCAGAAAACGGACATACGATGCCGGCACATGATCGAGCGCCGATCCATGGATGACCACGATGGGCGGATTGCTCCCACCCTGGTGGGCATAGCGCAGCTTTGGGCGGAACACCCCGTGTCGCGGCGGGGCCTGCTTGGCGACCGCCGCCTGCAGGGTGCGGGTGAGCCGCGGCGTGGACAAGTCCGACATCGCCGCGGCGTAGGCCGCATCGACCGACTTGATCACCACCCCGACTCCGCTGCCCTTGAGGGCGGAGATGTAGTGGAAGCGCGCGAAGGCGAGAAAACCGAGCTTGCGAGTGATGTCGTTCTTGATCTGCTCGCGGCGATAATCGTCGATCGAATCCCATTTATTGACCGCGACGACCAGCGCCCGCCCGGCCTCGAGCACGAAGCCGCCGATATGCGCATCCTGGTCGGAGATATCCTGCGACGCGTCCAGTACCAGCACGACCACATTGCAGCGCTCGATCGCCTGCAGCGTCTTGATGACCGAGAACTTCTCCACCGCCTCGAAGATCTTGCCGCGCCGGCGCAGGCCGGCGGTATCGATCAGCGTGTAGCGCTTGCCTGCCCGCTCGAACGGAATCGCAATCGCATCGCGGGTGGTGCCCGGCATGTCGAACGCGATCACCCGCTCCTCGCCCAGCAAGGCGTTGACCAGCGTGGACTTGCCGACATTGGGGCGTCCGACGATGGCGATCCGCGGCGCGCGTTCGTCCTGCTCGTCCTCGTCCGGCTCGTCCTCGGGAAACCCTTCCAGTACGTCGTTGATCAATTCCTTGACGCCGTCGCCATGGGAGGCTGAAATCGGCAATGGCGCCCCGAGACCGAGCGCATGAAAATCCGCTGCGATCATGCTGCGGTTCATGCCCTCGGCCTTGTTGACCACGAGGAAGACCGGGCGATCCGCCCGACGCAGCCGTGCCGCGATCTGCTCGTCGTGCGGGGTCAGCCCGACCCGACCATCGACCAGGAACAGCAGGGCATCGGCTTCGGCAATCGCCTGCTCGGCCTGCTGCGCCATCTCGTGCATGATCCCGGTCTTGGCGACCGGATCGAAACCCGCAGTATCGACGACCAGATAGTCGCGTTCGCCAACCCGGCCTATGCCGTAGTGGCGATCCCGGGTCAGCCCGGGCTGATCGGCGACCAGCGCGTCCCGGGTCTTGGTGAGACGGTTGAACAGGGTCGATTTGCCGACATTGGGCCGGCCGACCAGGACAATGGTGGGTTTCACTCTGGGTTTTTTCCGTTCAACGTGCTTCGTAGGCGGCGACATTGCCGTCGCGGGTCTGGACGACGAAGCGTTGACCGGACGACAAGGCGCGCGGATCGGCCGTGACGGCGCTGCTGTCGACCCGGGTCCTGGCGACGAAGCGGCCGGTCTCGCGATCGAGCAGGTGCAAATAACCCTGAGCATCACCAACGACGACGAAATCTCCCAGCGACAGCGGGCGCGACACGCCACGTCGGGTCATCGCATCCTGCTTCCAGACATTGGCGCCACTGAAGGCATCCAGTCCATTGACCGCATCGGCGGTGTCGGTCACGAACACGAAACGGGTATCGCGATCCATCCCGACCGCGCTGGAAAACTCGCGGGACCACAGGGCGTTGCCATTGTCGAGATCGAAGCAGGCCGCCCGGCCCTGGAATGCCACCGCGCAGACTTCACGCCGACCGAGCACCGCGGTGCCCGCGACGTCCGCGATCCGTTCCAGTTCGGTCACGCCGCGCGGGGTCGCGACGGTCAGTTCCCACAAGGGGCCGCCGTTCTGGGTATCGAGCGCGACCAGTTTGCCGCCCGGATAACCGACTATCCCGACCCGCTCGTCGGCCATCAACAGCCCGCTGGTGTTGCGCAGCGCAAGTGGTGGCGTGGTGCGCTGATACACCCAGCGCCGCGTCCCGTCGGCCACATCGAAACCAAGCAGGCGGTGATCGGATGCGCGCACCACTACGGTCGCGTCGGCCACCGCCGGTGGCGCGAGCACCTCGACCCCGGCCGGAACCCGCCAACGCTCGGCACCGTTGGTCGCATCCAGTGCGACCACGTCACCAGCGACCGTGACCACCGAAACCACGCGCCCGTTGCTGCCGACGCCGGCGGACAGGCGCGCGCCGACGCTGGAACGCCAGACCACACGCCCGCCGTCGATACGCATCACCGTCCCGTCGTGGGCCGCGGCATAGATCTCGTCACCGACGATGGCGGGCTGGAATACATGCGGGCCGCTCGAACCGACACGAACCTGCCACAGCGGTCGCAATTCGGCCGTTTGCTGGAAACTGACCAGTTCGGCCGGCTTGGGCGCCGGGGTGGAAAACGGGTTCAGCGACGAGCACCCGCCAAGCACACTCAGCGACGCGACCAGCGCGACAATAGACCCCGCAGAACGCTTCATGGCTCAGGCCTCCAGCGATTCGAGTTTGACCCGGATCACGTCGATCAGGGTATCGGCACCGTCGGTGGGTTGGGCCGCCAGCGCGTCGATTGCGGCACGGTAGGCCGTTGCCGCCTGTTCGACCTGACCTTGCTCGGCGAGGATGTCACCGCGCAGATCCGCGAACCGTGCGGCCAGCGACGGCGCCGGTGCCGCTTCGATCTGGGCCAGCGCTTCGGCATGCGCCCCTTCTGCCAGCATCACCGTTGCCAGGCGCAGGCGCGCGATGTCCCTCAGTACCGGATCCTGGGTGGTGGTGCGCAACCACTCGAGGTGGGCACGGGCATTGCGGAAATCCCCGGCGGCGAACTGGGCGCTGGCAGACATCAGCGCGGCCATCTCGGCATAGGCCGACTTGCCGTGGCGCTCGATGATCTGGCCGGTCGCTTCGCGCGCACGCGCGGCGTCACCGTCCTCTACCGCACGCTGCACGGCGAAGTACAAACCACCGGCCTCGTTCGCCTGCTTGTTCTGATACCACTGAAACCCCTGCCACCCGACCGACGCGACCGCCGCAGTCACCGCCAGCGCGGTCACATACTTGCCGTACTGTTCCCACCAGGCCTTTATCTGGGAAATCTGTTCCTGCTCTTCGAGATCATAGACTGCCATCTTGCTCGTCTTCCTCTGAAAATAGTCGCTCGGCCACCGCGTTGGCGAGGCCATCGATACTGATACGTTGTTGCGCGCCCGGGCCCCTCAACGGCTTCAGCCCGACCACACCCTCGGCGGCCTCATCGTCCCCGATCACCACGGCCAGCGGCGCACCGCTGGCATCGGCCTTCTTCATCTGGGACTTGAAACTGCCCCCGCCACAATGGGTCAGCACCGCAAAACCATAGCCCCGCAAGGCCTCCGAGGCACGAAACGCCATGCGCTGCGCTTGCTCGCCAACATGGACCACGTAGACATCCGGTTGTGCCCGCTCGGCCTCGCCACCGCTCTCGCGCCACAACGCAAGCAGACGCTCTATCCCCATCGCGTAGCCCGCAGCCGGTGCCGGCTTGCCACCGAGCATCTCGACCAGGCCGTCATAGCGGCCGCCCGCACAGACCGTGCCCTGAGCGCCCAGGCGGGTGGTCACCCACTCGAAGACGGTCAGGTTATAGTAGTCCAGTCCCCGCACCAGCCTGTGATTGATCTTGTAAGGAACCCCCGCGTCCTTGAGGATCGCCTGCACGCCGTCGAAGTGGCGCAAAGACGCTTCGCCCAGAAAATCGGCCAGTCGCGGCGCGGCCTCGACCAGGTCCTGCAGCGCAGGGTTCTTGGTGTCCAGAATGCGCAACGGATTGGTATGCAGCCGGCGCTTGCCGTCCTCGTCGAGTTGGCCGACGTGTCTCTCGAGGTAGGCGATCAGCGCCGCACGATGCTGCGCCCGTTCTTCACTGGACCCCAGCGAATTGAGCTCCAGCTTGACGTCGTCCAGCCCGAGATCGTCCCACAGGCGGGCGCACATCAGGATCAGTTCGGCGTCGATGTCCGGCCCCGGAAAACCCAGCGCCTCGACCCCGATCTGGTGAAACTGGCGGTAACGCCCCTTCTGCGGGCGCTCATGCCTGAACATCGGCCCCTGGTAGTACAGCCGATGCGAACCCGTGTGCAACATCTTGTGCTGGATCGCGGCCCGCACGCACGAGGCTGTGCCTTCCGGGCGCAGCGTCAAGGCCTCGCCGTTGAGGGCATCGACGAAGGAATACATTTCCTTCTCGACGATGTCGGTCACCTCGCCGATGGCGCGTTTGAACAAGGGTGTCGGCTCGACGATGGGCATGCGGATCGGCCGGTAGCCATAGCTGCGCAGCCAGTCCCGCACGATGTCTTCGAAGTGCTCCCAGATTTCGGCGTCGTCGGGCAGGATGTCGTTCATCCCGCGTACGGCCTGCAAACTTTGACTCATGGTTGTCGGCTTCGGGCCTCAGCCCGCCTTTTTCTTCGGATAACGGGTTTCGATGTACTGATCGACGATGGCGCGGAACTCGACCGCGATATTGTCACCACGCAGCGTGACCGTCTTGACCCCGTCCACATAGACCGGTGCGGCCGGACTTTCGCCGGTGCCGGGCAGGGAAATGCCGATGTTCGCATGCTTGCTCTCGCCCGGCCCATTGACCACACAGCCCATCACGGCCAGCGTCAGATTCTCGACCCCGTCGCGCTCCTCGCGCCAGGTCGGCATCTGCTCCCGGACATAGCCCTGTATGCCGGACGCCAGCTCCTGGAAGAAGGTGCTCGTGGTCCGGCCACAACCCGGGCAGGCGGTGACCATGGGCGTGAACGCACGCAAGCCCATGGTCTGCAGGATCTCCTGCGCCACGACGACTTCCTCGGTGCGGCGGCCGTTCGGCTCGGGGGTCAGCGAAACCCTGATCGTGTCGCCGATGCCTTCCTGCAGCAGTACCGCCAGCGCGGCGGTGGAGGCGACGATGCCTTTGGAGCCCATGCCGGCCTCGGTCAGACCGAGGTGCAACGGGTAATCGCAGCGGGCGCCGAGATCGCGATAGACCGCGATCAAGTCCTGCACGCTCGACACCTTGGCCGACAGGATGATGCGGTCGCCCGGCAGGCCGTACTCCTCGGCCTTGGCCGCGGATTCGAGCGCCGACACGACCAGCGCCTCGCGCATCACCGCACCGGCATCCCGCGGCTCGGGCTGCCTGGCGTTGTGGTCCATCACCCTCGCCAGCACCGACTGATCCAGGCTGCCCCAATTGACCCCGATCCGGACCGGCTTGTCGTACTTGCAGGCGATCTCGACGATCGCGGCGAATTGCGGATCGCGTTTGGCACCGGCCCCGACATTGCCCGGGTTGATGCGCAGCTTGGCCAGCGCTTCGGCGCAAGCCGGATGATCCGACAGCAACTTGTGTCCGTTGTAATGGAAGTCGCCGACCAGGGGGACATCCATGTTGAGTGCGAGCAAGCGATCGCGGATATGCGGAACCGCCCTGGCCGCCTCGTCGTTATTGACCGTGACCCGCACCATCTCGGACCCGGCTCGCGCCAGCTCGGCGACCTGCATCGCGGTCGCGAGCACGTCGGCGGTATCGGTGTTGGTCATGGACTGCACCGCAATCGGTGCGTCCGACCCGATCCTGACTTGTCCGACCCTGACCTGTCGTGTCTTGCGGCGCGCCCAGGTAGCGGCGACTTGATTGGAAACGATGCTCATCCCGGCTTACCTGATCGTCATGCGGGCGACACCGCTGCCGCGAATATGGGGGGTGAGATCGACCGGTTCGCCATCGAACTCGACCGACACCAGGCCGGCATTACCGACCACGATTGCGAAAGGAGGCTTGCCCTGCACGATCCGGGTCGTACCGGGCGCACCGGTGCCGGTGAACAGCGCCGCTCCTTCGCCATCCCGCACCTGAATCCAGGACTCGCCACGCAGGCTGAACACGAGCCGGCTTCCCTCACCGTCCGCCAGGTCACCGACCACCTCGACATTGGGCGATGTCGCCGCGGGGGGTGGCGCGACAAGTGCAGTTGCCTGGGCGACCGACGGGTCGGAGGAAGAAGCGGCAGCGGTTTGATCTGTCGCAGACATCTGTCCAGCCGGGCCACCGGCCGCAGCAGCATCAGCCCCCGGAGCAGGCGTCGCGCCAGCCTCGGGTTGCGAAGAACTCGCCTGCAAGGGCGATGTGGAGGCTAGCGAAGATTCGGCCTCGACTTCGGACGCGACTTCGGCGGTGGGCGACTCGGACTGCGGCACACCCTCGACCAACCTGGAAGCGACGGGCGCCTCGGTATCCGCGCCCGGCACCGACATCGTAGCCGTTGAAGGAACACTCATCGTCGGCGGCGGGATGGGTGTCGCGGAAGAAGGCCGCGGCGGAGGCGGTGCGCTCGACCCGGACGGCGCCCCGCTTCCGGTCGCGAGCGGTGCAGTCGCTACCGTCTCGACTTCCGACATCGCGAACCAGTCGAAATACCATCCGGCGATCAAGACGACCAACATGCCCACCACAACAACCATCGCCGGCCGCACGACACGCCGTTGCCCGCCGCCTCCGGTCGGCATGTCGCCGGTCGCGTTGGTCACCGGCGCCAGACGCACCACCTGTGCCGGTTCGCCGAACTGCAATTGCGCGATCTGGTCGTCCAGATGAAGGCCGAGATAGCGTGAATAATTGCGCAGAAACCCACGCACGAAAGCCGGCCCCGGCAAGAGGTCGAAGCGTTCGAGTTCCATGGCCTCGATCTGGCGCTGAGACAGCTTCAGCGCGTGCGCGACATCGGCGGGCGACTCGCCACGCGCCTCGCGCGCCCTTCTGAGCAGATCGCCAATCGTCGGCAGCGCGGCGGCTTCATGCGAGAAACCACCTTGTTGCAGCTCTTGATCACTCACTCGAAATTTCCCTGCATCATGAGCCGGTATTCCGGCGAATCGTCAAAACGCCCACTCAACTGGGCTGCATAGCTGGCCTCTGCGGCACGGTTGCCGAGACGGCGTTCGGTGCGCACCCCCAACCAGACCGACTCGGCGGTCGGATCCTGCTGCTGGTGCAACTGCACCAACAGCGTTCGCGCCGAATCCAGGTTTCCAAGGCGGTAATCGATCTCTGCCAGATGATAAAGGGCACGGCCATTGCTCGGATCCATCATCACCGCCCGCCGGAACTGCTCGCGTGCGCCGTCATCGTCGTTCAGGCGCAGGTAACACAAACCGGCATTGGTATAGGGGCGGGTAGCATGGCGGTAATAAGGATTGCGCGCGGCCAGCGCGAGCCGGCGCAGGCCTTCCTGCTCTTCGCCGACACCACACAGAAACCAGCCGAAGCTGTTGTTGAAATCCGGGTCATTCGGCGCCACCCGCAATGCCCGCTGGAAGTAGTCGCGCGACGCCTCGGTATCGCCGACGAACATATACACCAGCCCCATCAAGTGGAAGGCCGGCGCATAGCCGGGGCTGTGCGACAAGGCGGCACGCGCCTCGTCGAGCGCGACATCGAAGCGCCCGACCTCGAAATAAGCGGTCCCGAGCTCGACGTTGATCTTGGCCCGGGCCTGGGCGGCATTGCTCGGGTTCTGATCGAGCAACGGACGGTCGGCGGTGGTCGCAGAGGTCCCTTCGCCCCCCCCTGGCAGCGTCGCGCAGCCACCCAGCAAGGCCAGGCACAATGGAATCATCAGTCTCACCGATGTCTTGCTCATCAACGCGCTTCCCTCAGGTTTTCGAGACGGATGGTGCGGCGGGTCTTGTCCTGCACCTGACCGGCAAGCTGGCCGCAGGCGGCATCGACGTCCTCGCCCCGGGTCTTGCGGGTGGTGGTCACGATGCCGGCATCGATCAGAATGCCGGCAAAGCGCCGAATCCTGTCGCTGCCCGAGCGCCGGAACGCCGAGCCCGGGAACGGGTTGAACGGTATCAGGTTGAACTTGCAGGGCACATCGCGCACCAGTGCGACCAATGCCCTTGCATGCGCATCCGAGTCGTTGATGCCGTCGAGCATCACATACTCGAAGGTAACGAAATCACGCGGGGCGCGATCCAGATAGCGGACACAGGCCGCCATCAACTCGCGCAAGGGATACTTGATGTTGATTGGAACGAGTTGGTCACGCAAGGCGTCGTCTGGCGCATGCAGCGAAACCGCCAGCGCGACCGGGCAGTCTTCGCGCAGACGATCGATCGCCGGCACGATGCCCGATGTCGACACCGTCACCCGCCGCCGCGACAACCCGTAGGCATGATCATCGAGCATCAGGCGTAGCGCCGTGACCACGTTCTCGTAATTGGCGAGCGGCTCGCCCATGCCCATCATCACGACATTGCTGATCATGCGGCCGCTGTCCGGCTCACCCTCAAGATCACCTGCGGACTCGCCGCCCTGCTCCAGGCTCGCGCCAGGTGCGACATCGCGGGCCGCGCCGAGGAGCCGGTTGGCGAGCCACAGCTGGCCGATGATCTCACCTGCACTAAGATTGCGGTTGAAGCCCTGCTTGCCGGTCGAGCAGAAGGCGCAGTCCAGCGCGCAACCGGCCTGGGACGAAATGCACAGCGTACCGCGCGAAGCCTCGGGAATGAACACCGTCTCCACCGCATTGGCGTTGCCGACGTCGAGCAGCCACTTGCGGGTGCCGTCGCTGGACACCGAATCGCGGATCGGACTGGGCGAGCGAACGCAGGCCTCGGCCTGCAGGCGCGCCCTGAGGCTCTTCGCGACATCGGTCATCGCAGTGAAATCGTCGCAGCCCTCACGGTGCAGCCAGCGCATGACCTGACGCGCGCGAAAAGGCTTCTCGCCGCGCTCGGCGAACCAGGCGACGAGTCCGTCCTGATCGAAGTCGAGGAGATTGACCGGTGTGTTCATCCCGTATCCGTTTTCCGTGGCCGACCCGGGTGAACGGGGCGGCCGCGTTTCATTCGCTCAGCGGGAATAGACGTTCATCTGCGGGAAGAAGAACGCGATCTCGACCGCGGCGGTTTCGGCTGCATCCGAGCCGTGGACCGCATTGGCATCGATAGAGTCGGCGAAATCCGCACGGATCGTGCCGGCGTCCGCCTTCTTCGGGTCGGTCGCGCCCATCAGCTCACGGTTCTTGGCGATCGCGCCCTCGCCCTCGAGCACCTGGATCATCACCGGACCGGAGATCATGAATGAGACCAGATCCTTGAAGAAGGGACGCTCCTTGTGCACTGCGTAGAACTGGCCGGCTTCCTGTTCGGACAGGTGGGCCATGCGCGCGGCGATGACCTTGAGACCGGCGTCTTCGAAACGCTGGTAGATCTTGCCGATCACGTTCTTCGCAACGGCATCGGGTTTGATGATGGAAAGGGTACGCTCGATAGCCATCTGGTGAATCTCCGGTTTAGGCTGGACAAAGAAATAAAACGTTGTAGTTTAACAGGTCTGCTCGCCCATCGCTAAAACAGCGCAGCGCAGGGCACCCCCGGGAAGGCGGCGACCCACGCAACGGTCCCGCCCCCTGGCGCGGGACGCCGGTGGCGAGCATCTTTCCGGGGCGACAGGAAAAAAGCCCATCACCGGCGTCCCGCTAGTCCGCCGGACCATTACCGCCACTCAGAACGCGTTCGGATCGAAACCGGTTTCACGATAGATCGCTTCGATCAGCTTCACGCCTATCCGTTCCGCCATTGCGCCGTGCACCGGCAGCAAGGCGCGCTTGAACGCCTCCCGGCCGACCGCATCCAGTTCGACGATCTCGGTGGTGCCGGCCGCACGCACCGCTGCGATGGCGCGTTCGTTCTCCTCGCGTGCGATCCGGTTCGCGAAATCACTGGCTTCACGCATCGCCTGTTCGAGCTGGCGACGGATGCCTCGCGGCAGGCCGTCCCAGAACTTCTTGCTGGTGATCACGGCATAGCCGAGATAACCGTGGTCGGTCAGCGTGATGTAGGGCTGCACCTCATGCATACGTTGTGTATAGAGATTCGAATGCGGGTTCTCGGTTCCGTCGACGATGCCGATGCGCAAGGCGTCGTACACTTCGGAGAAGGCCATCATGTGCGGCACCGCGCCGAGGGCCTGCATCTGGGTTTCCAGCACCTTCGAAGGCTGGATGCGCATGCGCTTGCCGATCAGGTCGGCCGGCCCGTGAATCGGCGTGTTCGCCGAGAACGACTTGAATCCGTTGTCCCAGAACGCCAGCCCCTTGATCCCGCGCGGCTCCAGCGATGCGAGCAGGCGCCGCCCTATTGGCCCGCGCGTCACCTTGGCCAGCGCCTCGGCGTCATCGAAGATGAAGGGCAGGTCGAAGACTTCGAACTCGGCAACTCCGAGCACCCCGAACTTCGCCAGCGACGGCGCCAGCATCTGCACCGCACCGAGCTGGAGCGCTTCCATCTCCTCGCGGTCCTTGTAAAGCGTGCTGTTGGGATAGACCTCGACCCTGACCCGCCCTTCGGTAAGCGCCTCGGCCCGCTGCTTGAAGTAATCGGCCGCCTTGCCTTTAGGCGTATCGGGCGCGACCACATGACTGAAACGGATCACGATCGGGTCCGAAGCCGCTGCCGACCCGACGAGTCCGACCATCAGCGCAAACAGCCACGACAACATGCGATACTTCATTCGACTCGTCTCCACTGCAGATCGCCTCACCCCCGGCTCCCGGCCGGACCTGCAAGCGCTGGGGCATGCGATCCGCCCTGTCCGAAACGGTATTGTGGACCATCAGGACCGCCGATGGAAAATAGCCTCCCCCACCCACCCGCTGGCACCTCTGCGTGGACACTCAGACTACCCGCACTGTCGCTGGTGCTGTTCCTGCTCCTGCTCACGCTGCTGGTCTGGCTGACCCGTGTACATGACGAGGAGTCTCAACGCGCCACCCTGATCAGCGACGTACTGTGGATGGAGCAGAACCTTCAGTTTCACCTCGACCGCAACGCAACCCAGCTCGGGCAGCTCGGTCCGGAACTGGTGAGCCCACAGATCTCGCTCCAGACCGATGCGCAACTGCGGCAGTTGCTGCGCTCGGACAGCGGACTGGTCCGCATCATCTGGCTGGACCAGGCGGGTGACATCATCGGGGCGCTGCCGCCCCTGAGTGACGACCACCTGATCGGCGAGTCACGCGGCACGGTGCCGGCGCGCTCGGTGTACAGGCTCGCCCGCAGCATCGGGCGCCCGGTCTACAGCCCGGCCTACGAGGTCGCCGGTGGTGGCCATCATTTCGAGGTCCATGTCCCGACCTACACCGAGGCAGGGCTGATAGGCGCAGTGGTCGGTGTCTATTCGCTGCAGGCCCTGATCATCCGCGAGCTGCCGTGGTGGTTCTCCGAACGCTACCGGGTCAGCGTGCTCGATCCGGACGGCGCCGAGATCGCGGCCAAGTCCAAGGTCGCCCCGGTATCCGACCGCCAACGCTACACGATGGCCTTCGACCCGCCCGGCCATGGCCTGCGCCTGCAGATCACCGCCTATGAAGGCGACATGCGCTGGATACCGATGCTGCTGATCGCCTCCATCGTGCTGCTGGGTGGCATCATCGTCTGGAGTCTGTGGCAGCTTAGACTGCAACTGGCGCGCCGCCAGGCCGCCGAGCAGGCGCTGCGAGGCGAGACCTTGTTCCGCAAGGCGATGGAAGACTCGCTGCTGACCGGGTTGCGCGCACGCGACCTGGAAGGCCGGATCACCTATGTCAATCCGGCGTTCTGCCGCATGGTCGGCTTCAGCGAGGCCGAGCTGATCAACCGCTTGCCGCCTATGCCCTACTGGGACCCGGAGCATATCGACCGCACGCTGGAGGTGCACGACCAGATCCTCGCCGGCAACGCACCGCGTGAAGGGGTGGAACTGCAGCTGCGACGCAAGGATGGCGCCCACATCGACACAATGATCTATGAGGCGCCGTTGATCGACGCAGAGGGACGCCACGCCGGCTGGATGGGATCGATGCTGGACATCACCGAGCAGAAACGTGCCCGCGATCTGGCCAGACAACAGGAAGAACGGCTGCAGGCGACCTCGCGCCTGATCACGATGGGCGAGATGGCCTCGACGCTGGCACACGAACTCAACCAGCCCCTGGCCGCGATCACGAGTTACAACAATGGCTGCCTGAACCGGCTGGCCGATGGTGTGACCGACATCGAGGAGTTGCAGGACATCCACCAGAAGATCGCGCGCCAGGCACGACGCGCAGGCGAAATCATCCGCCGGGTCCACGATTTCGTGCGGCGATCGGAACCCAAGCGCGAGCCGCTCGACGTCAATGCGGTCATCATCGATGCGGTCGGCCTGCTCGAAGCGGATTCACGCAAGCGACGCATGCGGGTGCTGACCAAGCTGGACGACCGTTTGCCGGAAGTCGCAGCCGATCCGGTCATGATCGAGCAAGTGATCGTCAACCTGGTGCGCAATGCGATGGACGCGATGGCGAACACGCCACCGGAGCGGCGCATCGTCCGCATCACGACCTGCGAGGAAGGTGGACAGGCCATCGTGCGCGTGGCCGACCAGGGGCCCGGCATCGAACCCGAGGTGGCCCTGCGGCTGTTCGAACCTTTCTTCTCGACCAAGCAGGAAGGCATGGGCATGGGCTTGAACATCTGCCGATCGATCGCCGAGCTTCATCATGGCCGCCTCGGCTTCGAAATCGCCCCCGATGGCGGTACGATCTTCACCCTGTCATTGCCGATCGATCAGGAGCCCTCATGAATGAAGCCTGCGCCCATGTCATCGACGACGACGACGCGATACGTGACGCGTTGCAATGGCTGCTCAAGACCCGCAAGGTAGCGTGCCAAACCTGGGATGGTGCGCGCGCCTTCCTGGACGCACTGCAGCCGGATTGGGCTGGCTGCATCGTGCTCGACATCCGGATGGATGCGATGAGCGGCCTGGAATGCTTCGACGTGCTCAGGGCCCGCGGCAACACCTTGCCGGTGATCTTCATTACCGGGCACGGCGATGTGCCGATGGCGGTGTCGGCGCTCAAGAAGGGCGCCTTCGATTTCATCGAGAAGCCCTTCAACGACAGCGACCTGGTCGCGATCGTGATCCGGGCCATGGAAAAGGACGCCGAGCAGCGGCTTGCGCTGAGTCAGCACGAGGCGGTCAGCGAGCGCCTCGCCCGACTGACCGCGCGCGAGCGCGAAGTCATGGAACTGATCCTGGCCGGCAAGCTGAACAAGGTGATCGCCGACGAACTGAACATCTCGATGCGCACGGTCGAAGCCCATCGCTCCAAGGTATTCGAAAAAATGGCGGTCCGCTCGGCGGTCGAACTCGCGCGTCTTCTCAAAGACAATCCAGTCTGACATCCAAGCCAGGAGCGCACCCTACTGCCGGCCGCGCGGCCTGCTCAGATTTCCCTCAGGTTTCCCATACCGGCACGATGCCTGGCTCGCCAGGCTGGCAACGATGATCGGCCGAAACGCCCAGCTCGGCGATCCACAGGGCCCGCTCCCCGGCACGCAGCACCGGCAAACGCGTTCTGAGCCAGGACGGGATGCCGTGCGCCTGACACAGCTTCTTGAACCTCTGGCGCGGCCGACCTGACGCGGGACGCAGCGCCAGGCCCGCCCACGGGGCGACCAACTCCACTGCGGCAGCCGTCTCGAGCACGGTCAGACCAATCCCCGCGCCAGTGACACGATCGAACCGTACGCTGCCGCTTCCCCACGGCAGACGCGTTTCGCCGGACCATCTGGCCGGCGCGAGATCGGTAATGTCGATCCGTTCCAGCCTGACCCGTCCCCGATAGACACGACAGGCGACCTCCCCGACAGACACCGACAGCGGTCGTCCGCCGCTTTCTCGCAGTTGTCGCATCACCTCGACCAACCTCACCCGCGACGGCGGCCGGACATCCAGGCGCATCGCCATATTGCGGAGCAGGTTGGCGAGACGCGCATCGTCCAGGCCCATGAGAGCCTCGTAATCGAGTGCATCGCCGCCGCAATGCGCCCGGTCGATGTCGGCCAGCGCATCGAGCAAGGCATCGGCCTCCCTGAAATTATCAGCGGCACGTGCCAGCGTCGCCGCAGCACCGGGAAAGGCCTCGCCGATAGCGGGCATGATCCGATGGCGCAGGAAGTTGCGACTGAAGCCCGGATCGGCATTGCTTTCGTCATCGACCCAGCTCAGACCGGAAGCGCGCGCGAAGGCGACAATGTCGGCCCGCGCCACCCCCAGCAACGGCCGGATGCGCCCAGGAGCGCCTTCCTTCCCCGCATCGACTCGTTTCATTGCCGCGGCGCCGCGCACCCCCGCCCCACGCAGCAGACGAAACAGAACCGTCTCCGCCTGATCGTCGCGATGATGGCCTAGAGCCAGCCAGTCGGCCGCGACCGTGTTCAACGCTGCCTGCCGGGCGTGGCGCGCGGCCGCCTCGAGACCAGCCGGGTCATCACGATCGATCTCGACCATGAACGCCTCGAAAGGGAGCGCGAGCGCCGCACACAGGCGCTCGCAGAATGCACGCCACTGGTCGGCGTGCGGACTCAGCCCATGATGGACATGCGCCGCGGACAGGGAATATCCGAACTCGCTTCGCATCTGCAGCAGCAGGTGCAGCAAGACGACCGAATCGACCCCGCCGCTCAGGGCGACGCAGACCCGGCTTGCCGGGCCAATACCCGCTTCGGACAGGACCTCGCCCGCAGCAAGCGCGAGCGGGCAAGGATCAGGCTGCGTCCTGATCCTTGAACCGGCCATGACTCATCAGCCGCTCATAGCGCTTGTCTACGAGTTCGGTCGGCGACAGGTCGGCCACCTGGCGCAATGCGTCCTGCAAGGCTTTTTTCAGATTCGACGCCATTTCGCGGTAGTCGCGGTGTGCTCCCCCGACCGGCTCGCCGACCACCTTGTCCACCAAGCCGAGCGACTTCAAGCGGGCTGCGGTAATCCCCATCGCTTCGGCAGCGATCGAGGCCTTCTCCGCGCTTTTCCACAGAATCGATGCGCAGCCCTCGGGCGAAATCACCGAGTAGGTCGAATACTGCAACATCAACACTTGGTCGCCGACCGCGATCGCCAGCGCCCCGCCCGATCCGCCCTCGCCGATGATGGTCGAGATGATAGGCACCTTGAGTTCGGCCATCACATAGAGATTGTGACCGATGGCCTCGGACTGGCCCCGCTCCTCGGCCCCGATCCCCGGATAGGCGCCCGGTGTGTCGACGAAGGTGAACACGGGAAGGTTGAACTTCTCGGCCAAGCGCATCAGTCTGAGCGCCTTGCGGTAGCCTTCCGGCCGCGGCATGCCGAAGTTGCGAAGAATCTTTTCCTTGGTATCGCGGCCTTTCTGATGGCCGATCACGACACAACTCTGACCGTTGAATCGTGCCAGACCGCCGATGATGGCCTTGTCGTCGGCAAACGAGCGATCCCCGTGCAACTCCTCGAAATCCGTGAACACATGCCGCGCATAGTCGAGGGTATAGGGTCGCTGCGGGTGACGTGCGACCTGGGCGATCTGCCAAGGCGTGAGCTTGGCGTACAAATCCTTGGTCAAGGACTGGCATTTCGCCTCGAGGCGGGCGATCTCGCCGGAGATGTCTACCGCCGGATCATCCTGGACAAAGCGTAGTTGCTCGATCTTCGCGACCAGGTCGGCGATCGGTTGTTCGAAATCCAGAAAGGAGGTTTTCATCTTCCCTTTCCCTTGCATGAAAGTCGGCCATTGTACCCGTTACGGCTGGCGCGACGCAGCCCGTGCATTTCTCGCCGCCCCGGAAACCGCGCGTTGACGCAGTACGGGCGCCATCAGGCGCCCGTACTATCGAATCAGACCGGCCCAGTGACCGGTCGAAACTGCGTCAGTCGCTGTTGAATACACCCAGCAGGTGCAACAGGCTGGTAAAGAGGTTGTAGATGGAGACGTACAGCGTCACCGTCGCCATGATGTAGTTGGTCTCGCCACCGTGAATGATGCTGCTGGTCTGATACAGGATCAGTCCCGACATCAACAGCACGAACATGGCCGAAACCGCCAGCGACAGCGCCGGCATCGAGAAGAAGATCGCCCCCAGACCAGCCAGGAAGGCCACCAGGATGCCGACCATCAGGAAGCCACCCATGAAGGAGAAATCCTTGCGGGTGGTCAGCGCATAGCCGGACAGGCCGAGGAAAATCGCCGCCGTACCGCCCATCGCCTGCATCACGATCGCATGACCGTTGGGCAGGGAAAGGTAATACGACAGGATCGGACCCAGCGTGTAGCCCATGAAACCGGTCAGCGCGAACACCGCGAGCACACCGGCCGAGCTGTTGCGCAGCTTGGCGGTCAGGAACAGCAGCCCGAAGTAACCGACCAGCGTCAGGATCAGGCCGGGGTGCGGCAGACCGAGCGCCATCGAAAAGCCAGCGACGACCGCCGAAAACGCCAGCGTCAACGACAGCAGAACATAGGTGTTGCGGATGACCTTGTTGGTCGAGAGGACGGACGCCTCCGACCGGTGCATCGTCATGGTACGGTTTTCCATGGAATCGCTTCCTCCTGAAATACGATGTTGTGATCGCTTTTGCCCAAAGGCGAAACGGTCACGACCAAACTGTTGAAAGTCCCTTTTCACCGGGGCGCCGAACAGGACTACCCGTTCGTTACTCCGAATGCTAAGGCTAAGACTGTTCGATAATATACGAGTTCAACGAAATCTTTATCCGGTTTTAACGAAGTATCCACACCCCCGATCGATGCTGAACTACAAACAACTTCATCATTTCTGGAACGTAGCCCGCGCTGGGGGCATCGTCCGTGCCAGCGAACGCTCCGGGCTCGCGCCCCAGACGCTGAGCGGGCAGATCGCCGCCCTGGAAGCGAACATGGGGGTCACGCTCTTTCGACGCCAGGGCCGTCGCCTTGCCTTGACCGAAACCGGGCAACTGGTGCTTTCGTATGCCGAAGAGATTTTCAGGATAGGAAGCGAACTGGAGGGCGCGCTGACCAACCGCGCGGCAGGGCGCGCCATCCCCTTCCGGGTCGGCGTCGCCGATGTCGTTCCCAAATCCATCGCGTGGTTGCTGCTCGCACCTTCGATGCAGCTACACGAGCCGATGCGCCTGGTCTGCCGGGAGGACAAGCTTGAACGACTGCTCGGCGAGCTTGCGATACACAAACTCGACCTGGTCCTGGCGGACAGTCCGATGCCGGCCCACATGGATGTGCGCGGGTTCAGTCATAAACTGGTCGAATCGCCGGTCAGCCTGTTTGCCGCCCCCAAACTATTAGACACGCTTTCTCCCGACTTTCCGGCCTGCCTGAACCAGGCGCCGCTGCTACTACCGGGACCCGATGCGGCGATCCGGCGTCCGCTCTTGCACTGGCTGGAGGAGTGCCGCATCAGCCCGCGCGTGGTCGGTGAATTCGACGACAGCGCGCTGATGAAGTCCTTCGGCGAAGCGGGGGTCGGCATTTTTCCCGCGCCGGAACTGATCGCAGATCAGGTCTGCCGTCAATATGGCGTGCGCCGCGTCGGCCAGCCTACCAGCGTGAGCGAGGCCTTCTACGCCATTTCGGTCGAAAAGCGATCGACCCATCCCGCGACCCTCGCCATCAGCCGGATCGGGCAGGCGCGATATGGCGGAAGCGACGAAGACGACCGCGTCAATGTTCCAAGCGGCCATAAAGGCCGAAACAAGCCTGAACGCGGAGAAAGAGAAAAAACAGGAGAGAAAAACTGAGTCAGGGAAGGAGAGGCGCCCGGAACGGGTCGGTGCTATCATCCCGCCGCTCGACGCCGGGCGCTTTTCCTGCGCGACAGGGAACGAACACGCTGTCGTGAGTATCTGGTGCCGGGAGGGGGACTCGAACCCCCACAGTGTCACCACCGGCGGATTTTGAGTCCGCTGCGTCTACCGATTCCGCCATCCCGGCTGGCAAGCGCCGTATTATCCATAAGACCCATGCGGGCAGCAAGCTCATGTCACTCAAACTAGAAGATTTCGATTACACCCTGCCTGCAGAGCTGATCGCCCAGGCTCCCCTGCCCGACCGCAGCGCCAGCCGTTTGCTCGTGCTCGACCGGGATGCGCTGTCCGATCGCATGTTCTCGGACTTGCCTGGCCTGTTGAATCCGGGCGACCTGCTCGTGTTCAACGACACCCGCGTCATCCATGCCCGGCTGCACGGCAGCAAGGCGACCGGCGGCGCGGTCGAAGTGCTGGTCGAGCGCGCGGTCGGACCGCACGAGGTGCTGGCCCAGATCCGCGCCAGCAAGTCGCCTAAGACCGGCAGCCGGATCCGGCTGGCCGACGCTTTCGACGTCACCGTGCTCGGCCGGGTCGGCGAGTTCTACCATCTGCGTTTTCCGACCGGCGCCGACGTTCTCGAACTGATAGAGCGCCACGGCAGCCTGCCGCTCCCCCCCTACATCGAGCGGACCGCGGATGTTTTCGACGAATCCCGCTACCAGACCGTGTATGCCCGCGAACCCGGCTCGGTCGCCGCACCGACCGCCGGCCTGCATTTCGACCAGGCCATGCTCGACCAACTTGCCGCGAACGGCGTCGGCTGCGCCTGGCTGACGTTGCATGTCGGCGCCGGCACCTTCCAGCCGGTGCGGGTGGACGATCTGGGCGAACACCGCATGCACCGGGAGCGCTATGTCCTGCCCGCCGAAACGGTCGAGGCGATCGGCGAGACCAGGCGGTCCGGCGGGCGTGTGATCGCGGTCGGCACGACCAGTCTTCGCACCCTCGAAGGCGCGGCGCAGGATGGCGAACTGGCGGCCGGATCGGGAGAGACCGACCTCTTCATCCTGCCGGGCTTCCGCTTCCAGGTCGCCGACGCCTTGATCACCAACTTCCACTTGCCCAAATCGACCCTGTTGATGCTGGTCGCTGCGATGGCCGGCATGGAACCGATGCGAAAGGCCTATGCCCACGCGGTCGCGAACGCTTACCGCTTTTTCAGTTACGGCGATGCGATGTTCATCGCCCGGAGAAATGATGCAGTTTGAACTCCTCGCACAGGATGGCGCGGCCCGGCGCGCCCGTCTGACCCTTGCCCACGGCGTGATCGAAACCCCGGTCTTCATGCCGGTCGGCACCTACGGTACGGTCAAGGCGATGACCCCTGCCGCGCTCGACGACATCGGCGCGCAGATCTGCCTCGGCAACACCTTTCATCTGTGGCTGCGTCCGGGACTGGAGGTGATCGCAGCTCATGGCGGGCTGCATCGCTTCATGAACTGGCACAAGCCCATCCTGACCGACTCGGGTGGATTCCAGGTCTTCAGTCTCGGTCAATTGCGCAAGATCACCGAAGAAGGGGTCAAGTTCGCGTCGCCGATCGACGGCGCCCGGCTGTTCCTGACACCGGAAGAGTCGATGCGCATCCAGACCGTGCTGAACTCGGACGTCGTGATGATCTTCGACGAATGCACGCCCCACCCGGCCACCCACAAGGAGGCGGCCGAGTCGATGCGATTGTCGCTGCGCTGGGCCCGCCGTTCGCGCGATGCGTTCGACGCACTGGGCAACGCCAACGCGCTGTTCGGCATCGTTCAGGGTGGCATGTATGAAGACCTCCGCGACGAATCGCTGGCCGGGCTGACCGACATCGGCTTCTCCGGTTTTGCGATCGGCGGCTTGTCGGTCGGCGAACCCAAGGAAGACATGGCCCGTATCCTGGCCCACACCACGCCGCGCCTGCCGGCAGACAAGCCGCGCTACCTGATGGGCGTCGGCACCCCGGAAGACATCGTCGCCGGCGTCGCCGCCGGGATAGACATGTTCGACTGTGTGATGCCGACGCGCAACGCCCGCAACGGCTGGCTATTCACCCGCTTCGGCGACCTCAAGATCAAGAACGCGATCCACAAGCTCGACACCCGTCCGTTGGATCCGTCTTGCGACTGCTATACCTGCCGGAACTTCAGCCGTGCCTACCTGCACCACCTGCACCGGACCAACGAGATTCTCGGCAGCATGCTCAACACCATCCACAACCTGCGCTATTACCAGACCTTCACCGCCGAGATGCGCGACGCGATCGCCAAAGGCGGCTTCCAGGCCTTTCAGGCCCGTTTCGCCGAAGATCGCGCCCGTGGCGCGAGCAGCTGACGACCTCGCCGTTTGCCCATCCGCAGTCATGAAGCCCGCCACGACCCTCACCCTCAGCCAAGCCCGCTCCCGCACGCGGCAGAGGAGCACTCGGTCAGTCAACGCGGGAACTTTCGCGTGACGGTTCGTCTCCGCATTCCGGCCAAGTGCCCGACCTGGCGACAGGTGGACAAGAAACGAGGCTGGGCAGGCGGTGCTGTTATAATTGCCCGTTTATCAAACTTACCCGGAGAAAAAACGTGTTGATTTCCAACGCTTACGCTCAGGCGGGGGGAGATCCCTCTGGCGGCCTGATGGGTCTGCTGCCGCTGATCCTGATGTTCGTGATCCTGTGGTTCCTGATGATTCGTCCGCAAATGAAGCGCGCGAAGGAACACAAGAACATGGTCGCGGCACTCGCCAAGGGCGATGAAGTCATTACCCAGGGCGGCGTGGCCGGCAGGATCACCGAAGTCGGCGACAACTTCGTCCATCTCGAAATCGCCGACAAGGTCAATGTCGTCGTGCAGCGCCCTTCGGTCGCCACCGTTCTTCCCAAGGGAACGCTGAAGACCCTGTGAGGACCCACCTCTTGCATGGCTGTCCGAACATCGGTCGGCCATGCAGTCCCGTGGCGTCAGTCGATCGAAGCCGCTGGCTGACCGCCCCCCTGCCTCACCCACCCGTCCTCACACCGCCATGAATCGCTATCCGCTCTGGAAAAATATCGCCATCGCACTGGTCCTGCTGTTCGGGTTGATCTACACCATCCCGAACTTCTACGGCGAGGTACCCGCCGTGCAGGTCTCAAGCGGCAAGGCCACGGTCACGCTCGACAACACCCTGATTCCGACCCTGACGACCACGCTGAACGACGCCGGGTTGATCCACACCGGTATCATGAGCGACGAGAACAGCATCCGCTTCCGCTTCGGCGATACCGAAGAGCAGATCCGGGCACGTGATCTCATCGAAGGCCGGCTCAACCCCGATCCAGCCGACCCTTCCTACATCGTCGCACTCAACCTGCTGCCGGCCACGCCCAACTGGCTGACCTCGATCAGCGCCCTGCCGATGTACCTCGGCCTCGACCTGCGCGGCGGCGTGCACTTCCTGCTCGAAGTCGACATGCCGGGCGCCATCATCAACCGACTCGACTCCACTTCCGGCGACCTGCGCACCCTGATGCGCGATCGCCGCATCCGCCATGCCGGCATCAACCGGGAAGGCAACAGCATTCATTTGCGTTTCCGTGACGCCGAACAGCGCGATGCCGCGCGCACCGCTATCCTGAACAACACCAACGACCTGCAACTGGTCGATCGCGACGACGGCCCCGAAGACCTGCGCCTGATCGCCTCGCTGACGCCGCAGTCGCAGCAAACCATCCGCGAGTTCGCGATCACCCAGAACATCACCACGCTGCGCAACCGGATCAACGAACTCGGGGTAGCCGAGCCGGTCATTCAGCAGCAGGGCGTGGACCGCATCGTCGTGCAGTTGCCGGGCGTGCAGGACGTCGCCAAGGCCAAGGACATCCTCGGCCGCACCGCCACCCTCGAAATCCGGATGGTCGATGACTCGCCCGGTGCGCTCGACGCCGCGCTGCAGGGCCAGGTACCGTTCGGCACCGAGCTCTATACCGAGCGCGGCGGTTCACCGTTGCTGGTGCGTAACGAAGTGGTGCTGACCGGCGATCGCCTGGTCGACGCCCAGCCCGGCTTCGACGGCCAGACCAACGAGCCGGCGGTCCATCTGACCCTGGATTCCGCTGGCGCGCGTATCTTCCGTGACGTCACCCGCGAGAACGTCGGCAAGCGCATGGCCATCCTGCTGATCGAGCGCGGCCGTGGCGAAGTCGTGACCGCGCCGGTGATCCGGACTGAAATTGGCGGTGGCCGAGTCCAGATCTCGGGCCGCATGACGACCACCGAGGCCAACCAGGTCGCGCTGCTGCTGCGCGCCGGCAGCCTCGCCGCACCGATGGAAATCATCGAGGAACGCACGGTCGGCCCGAGCCTGGGGGCCGAGAACATCGCCCGTGGCTTCAACTCGGTGATGTGGGGCATGGTCGCGATCGCGGTCTTCATCGCGGTCTATTATTCCGCGATCGGCATCGTCTCGGTCGCGGCCCTGGCCGCCAACCTGATGCTGCTGATCGCTTTGCTGTCCCTGCTGCAGGCCACGCTGACCCTGCCCGGCATCGCAGCCATCGCGCTGACGCTGGGCATGGCAATCGACGCCAACGTGCTGATCAACGAACGCATCCGCGAAGAACTGAAGAACGGCTCTTCGCCCCAGGCGGCGATCAACGCCGGCTATGACCGGGCCTTCGACACCATTCTCGACGCCAACGTCACCACCTTCATCGCGGGTATCGCGCTACTGGTGTTCGGCTCCGGCCCGGTCCGTGGCTTCGCGGTTGTTCTCTGCCTGGGCATCCTCACCTCGGTATTCAGTGCCGTACTGGTGTCGCGTATGTTCGTGAATCTGCTCTACGGACGTCAGCGCAAGCTCACCCGTATCCGCATCGGCTGACCCTTACCGGAAGACAAAGGAAAGACAAACATGGAATTCTTCCGCGTCAAAAACGATATCCCCTTCATGCGCCATGCGCTGAAGCTCAACATTTTCTCGGTCTTGATGGTGGTGCTCGCGGTCTTCTTCCTGATCACGCGCGGGCTGAGCCTGTCGGTGGAGTTCACCGGTGGCACCCTGGTCGAGGTGAGCTACCCCGAGGCGGTGCAGGTCGAACCGATTCGCCAGGCCCTGGCGCGCGAGGGCTATACCGACGCCCAGGTGCAGCACTTCGGTAGCGCCCGCGACGTACTGGTGCGACTGCCGACCCGCGACGACATGAACTCGGACCGGGTGTCCGAAAACGTGCTGCAGACCCTGCAGGCCATGGACGGGGCGGACCCGGAACTGCGCCGGGTCGAGTATGTCGGCCCGCAGATCGGCGACGAACTCGCCGCCGACGGGGCGCTGGCGCTGCTGTTCGTGCTGATCGGCATCATGATCTATCTCGCGCTGCGCTTCGAGTGGCGCTTCGCCGTCGCCGCCATCACCGCCATCCTGCACGACATGATCGTCATTCTCGGATTCTTCGCGCTGTTCCAGTGGGACTTCTCGCTCCCGGTCCTGGCCGCGGTGCTCGCTGCGCTGGGCTACTCGGTGAACGAGACCGTGATCATCTTCGACCGCATCCGCGAGACCTTCAAGAAGAAGCGCGGCATGAACACGCCCGAAGTCATCAACCACGCGATCACCCGCGTGATCTCCCGCACCGTGATCACCCATACCACGACCTTGATGGTGGTGTTCACGATGCTGATCTTCGGCGGCGAGACCCTGCACTACTTCTCGCTCGCGCTCGCGATCAGCATCATCTTCGGCATGTACTCGTCGATGCTGGTCTCCAGCCCGATCGTGATGTGGCTCGGCGTTTCGCGCGAGCATTTCGTCAAGCCGAAGAAGGACAAGGAAGAAGCGGTCGTCTGACCCCCTCCGCCTTCCCCTGCCGCCAAACGAAACGGGCGCCGATCATTCGGCGCCCGTTTCGTTTTACAGCCGCCGATTCTCAGCCGACCGCCTCCGCGTGATGGCCGGCGCGCCGCTCACAGCGCGAACTGGTGCTTGACGCGCAGCGTCTCGCCCCGCTCGATCAGGCCGATCAGGCGGTCGATGTTGGGGTGTTTGCCCGGGTTCTGCCGTGCGTCCTCGCCATGCTCGGCATAGAGCTCCAGCCCCTTCCTGGCCGCCTCGGGCGTGATCGCGCCATGGATCTGGGCAAGGTGGTTATACACCGCCAACGACCCAGCCTGGCCCGGCTTGTTCTCTATCATCGCGACCACCTGCTCGTCGGCCGCGATCAACTCGATCGCGGCCAGGTGGGACACCTTGGGCAACTGCTTCAGATTGTCGGCGAAAGCCATGATTGCGCTCCCCTCAGATCCGGCGGGCCAGTTCTGCCGCCTTGCCGACATAGCTCGCCGGGGTCATCGCGAGCAGGCGATCGCGTTCGGACTGCGGAATCGCCAGGGTGGTGATGAAGGCCTGGAGCGCCTCGCGGGTGATCCCCTTGCCGCGTGTCATCGCCTTCAATTGCTCGTATGGGTTCTCGATCGCGAAGCGGCGCATCACGGTCTGTACCGGCTCGGCAAGCACTTCCCAGGCGTTGTCGAGGTCGGCCGCGAGCCGGGCCGGATCGGCCTCGAGCTTGTCCAGGCCGCGCAGGCAGGCGTCCAGCGCGAGCACGGTGTGGCCGAAGCCGACCCCCATGTTGCGCAGCACCGTCGAATCGGTCAGGTCCCGCTGCATCCGCGAAATCGGCAGCTTCTCCGAGAAATGGCGCAGCACGCCGTTGGCGATGCCGAAGTTGCCCTCCGCGTTCTCGAAGTCGATCGGATTGACCTTGTGAGGCATCGTCGATGAACCGACCTCGCCCTCCTTCAGTTTTTGCTTGAAGTAGCCGAGCGAGATGTACATCCAGATGTCGCGGCAGGCGTCGATCAAAATCGTGTTGGCACGCGCGACCGCGTCGAACAATTCGGCCATCGCGTCATGCGGCTCGATCTGTATCGTATAGGCGTTGAAAGTGAGGCCGAGCGACTCGATGAATCGCTGGTTGAAGCCCTCCCAGTCGAATTCGGGCCAGGCCGACAAGTGGGCATTGTAGTTTCCGACCGCGCCGTTGAACTTGGCGGTCAGCGAAACCCTGGCGATCGCCTCGCGCACACGCAGCAGCCGCGCCGCGATATTGGCCATCTCCTTGCCCAGCGTGGTCGGGCTGGCCGGCTGGCCATGGGTGCGCGACAACATCGGCAGGTCGGCCAGCGCATGGGCGAGCGCCCGGAAACGTGCGATCACCAGATCCAGCGCCGGCAGCAGCACCGTGTCACGCCCTTCCTGCAGCATCAAGGCGTGCGAGGTGTTGTTGATGTCTTCCGACGTGCACGCGAAATGGATGAACTCGGACACCTTGGTGACTTCGGCGTTGTGCGCCAGGCGGTCCTTCAGCCAGTACTCCATGGCCTTCACGTCGTGATTGGTGGTCGCCTCGATCGCCTTGACCGCCTCGCTGTCCTCGGTACTGAAACCGGAGATCAACGCATCGAGTTCAGCCACCGTGGCGGGCGAGAACGCCGCGATCTCGGCCAGCCTGGGCTCGGCCGCGAGTGCCTTCAGCCATTCGACTTCGACCCGCACGCGATTTCGGATCAGACCATGCTCGGAGAAATGCGCGCGTAGTGCCGAAACCTTGGACTGGTAGCGGCCGTCGAGCGGAGACAGGGCGGTAAGCGGAGAAACTGACATGGGCGGACTTCCGGGAAAAAGGTGCTATTTTAACGTCGACCGCGTCGCCCTGCCTTTGCGTCGGACGAGGCCAGCAGTCGGCGCGAACAATCGGACAACAAAGAGAACAGACAGAGGCCCCATGAGCAACACCGAAAAATATCGCATTCAGGTCGAAGCGCAGGCGGAGTTCATCTCCGCCCAGTCAGACCCCGACGACGAACGCCACGTATTCGCTTATCACATCACGATCACCAACACCGGCAAGCTTGCGGCGCAACTACTCAGCCGCCACTGGATCATCACCGACGGTAGTGGCGAACGACAGGAGGTCAGAGGCGAAGGCGTGGTGGGAGAGCAGCCACGGCTCTCGCCGGGTGAGCAATTCCGCTACACCAGCGGCTCGGTTTTGAAGACCCCGGTCGGGACCATGCAGGGCAGCTATCAGATGATCGCCGAAGACGGTACCCGCTTCGAGGCGCCCATCCCGGTCTTCACTCTGGCGATGCCGCGAACGCTGCACTGAGGCTTTCGCCTCAACAGGCGGACAGCCTGCGTTCGCGCCGCCGCAGCACGGCCAGCCAGACCAGGGCCAGGCCGATCAGGGCGACGGGCAGGATGGAACCCAGGTTGAGCAAGGTCCAGCCCTGGGTCGTCACCAGCGCGCCAGAGGCGAACGAGGTCACCGCCATGGTGGCGAACACGAAAAAGTTGATCGCGGCCTGCGCCTTGTCCTTCTCTTCCGGCCTATAGGCTTCCATCGCCAGCGTGGTGCTGCCGGTGAAGAGGAAGTTCCAGCCCACGCCAAGGAAGAACAGTGCGAACAGGAACTGGTGCAGATCCTGGCCGGACAGCGCGATCGCGATGCAGACCACATTGAGCAGCACCCCGACGCCCATGATCTGCAGTACGCCGAAGCGCTTGATCAGGTGGCCGGTGACGAAGCCCGGCGCGAACATGCCGATCACATGCCATTCCAGCACCAGCGCGGCGTCCGAAAACGGCAGCCCGCACACATCCATCGCAAGCGGGGTCGCCGCCATCAGCAGGTTCATCACGCCATAGCCCAGTGCCGCGCCAAGCACCGCCACGATGAACACCGGCTGGCGCATGATCACGCGCATAGGCCGCCCGGCCGCCTGCTGGGCCTTGGTCAGCGGCACTTCCTCCGGAAAGCGGATCGCCGCCATCACCGCCATGGCGATCAAGGCCACCACGGCGAGGGCGACATAAGCCGCCAGGAACGGCGTACCCAGCAATTCCCGGGTGTGATTGGCCAGGTTAGGACCGATCACCGCCCCGATCAGGCCACCGGCCAACACCAGCGACACCGCCTTCTCGCGAAACGAAGGCGGCGCGAGCTCGGCCGCGGCGAAGCGATACAACTGGCCGTTCGCGCTGTAGTAACCGGCGATCACCGTTGCAGCGACCAGCATCCAGAACTGACCGGCCATCAGCGCAAAAGCACACAGCAAGGACGACAGCACCGCGACCAGCAGACCGATCTGGAACGAGATCCGGCGCCCCCATCTGCGTTGGCTGCGCGCAACCAACCCGGTCGACAAGGCCCCACCGACGACATAGCCCATCACCGGCAAGGTCGCCATCCACGCGGCCGGCGCCAGACTGAATCCGACCAGCCCGTTGATCGCGATGAACACGACGTTGTTGGTCAGGAACAAGCCCTGGGCAATCGCGAGCAGCCAAAGATTCCGTTTCATCCAACTCAACCTAATATTATTAATTTCTTATTTAAATTCGATTCATCAAAGCGCGGTCCCCTGCATCGAAACCTGTCACCCGCACCCCCTGTACCGGCGGCTGCGGGCAATACCTGGGCATAAAGACGACATTGGGGCTATCGGCGCGCTCTTGCACTCCGACCGGTCCGACTATCGGCCTACATCAGGCTCATCCCGCGATGCTCAGCTGCGATAGTCGGCGTTGATCTTGACGTAGTCGTACGAGAAGTCGCAGGTCCACACCGTTGCAGAAGCGTCGCCGCGGGCAAGATCGATACGTACGGTGATCTCGCTTCCGGCCATCACGCTGGCCCCGGCCTCTTCCCGGTAGGCGGCGGCGCGGCCACCCTTTTCCGCGACCAGCACCGTCTCGGAGTCGCCTTCCAGCCACACCTTCAGCGTCGAGACATCGAGATCGGCGATGCCGGCATAGCCGATCGCAGCGAGGATACGCCCGAGATTCGGGTCCGAGGCAAAGAATGCGGTCTTGACCAGCGGGGAATGCGCCACGGCGTAAGCGACCTTGCGGCATTCGTCGCGATCGCATCCACCCTTGACTTCGACCGTCATGAACTTGGTCGCACCCTCTCCATCCCGCACGATCGCCTGGGCGAGTTCGATGGAAATACCGACCACCGCTTCACGCAAGGCCTGATAGGCGTTCGACTCGGGGTCGAGAATCTCGGGATGATCGGCCTGTCCAGTCGCAATCAGGATAAAGGAATCGTTGGTGGACGTATCGCCGTCTACCGTGATGCTGTTGAACGAGAGATCGGCCGCCTCGGTGACCAGTTTCTCCAGCAGCGCTTGCGAAATGCGCGCATCGGTCGCGACAAAACCCAGCATGGTGGCCATGTTCGGTTTGATCATGCCGGCGCCCTTGCTCATCCCGGTCAGGGTGACGATCACCCCGTCGATTTCGACGATGCGGGACGCAGCCTTGGCCACGGTGTCGGTGGTCATGATCGCCTGCGCCGCATCGAGCCAGCCCTCTTCCCGCATCGAGGCCCGTGCTGCCGGCAGGCCAGCAACCAGTCGGTCGACCGGCAGCGGCTCGAGGATGACGCCGGTCGAAAACGGCAGTACCTGCCGTGGAGCGATCTCGAGCAGGCGTGCGACGGCGGCACAGGTCGCTTGCGCGCTCGCCAGCCCCTCCTCGCCTGTGCCGGCATTGGCAACACCAGTGTTGATCACCAGGGCGCGCACATGTTGTTCCCGCAAGTGATCGCGGCACACCTGCACCGGCGCGGCACAGAAACGGTTTTGGGTGAACACGCCGGCCAGTCGGCTACCTTCGCTCACCTCGATCAGGGTGAGATCGCGACGATTGGCCTTGCGGATACCGGCCTCGGCGACTCCGAGCTGGACGCCCGGAACCGGGCGGAGATCTGACGAGGCTGGCGTGGTGTAATTGACCGGCATGTATTCGCTCCAATGATCGGGTAAGTTCGACCGACATTCTAGCGCCAGGCCGGCGCAACGCGACAACAGGGCGAAGCTCAACTGCCGCGCGCAGCACCCGCGGCAGGCGACATCAACGACAACTGCTGCACGAAAAGCTGGAACGCCTCGAAACTTTCGTCATCGAGCTCGCCGGGCTGATCGCGTTCGGCGTAGAACAATCCGATGACCTGGCCTTGCACCACGACCGGCGCCAGACACGCAATGGGTGCGGCGCTGATCATCTGCAGACGCTCCAGGCTCAGCCCGGCGGGCGACTTCCCGCCCGCCAGGCGGATGGCGCGGGCATGCCTGAAAAAGGCGTTGAACAAGTCATCAGGCGCACCGCCCAGCGTGAAGATGAATTTCTGCCTGAGTTGCTCGACCCGTGCGCCCAACCCGGCCTTCCCGACCAGTTGCAGCCGGTTGGGTGTGAGCATCGCGAACAGCACCCGGTCAAAGCCCACCCCCCTCAGCACGCCTTCCAGCACCAACTGGACCAGCTCGTTCAAGCGAGCGCCGCTGGCGACCCGACCGGAGATCTCGCGCAGGATGCGCAGCTGCAGCATCGGATCCGGCAACATGGGATCCTCGCTCTCTGCCGGTTCGAGCTGGCGCGGGGTGGGAAGCGGAATACGGAGGGCGGCCTCGGTCGCACCGAAGTAACGCGCGATGCTCGCGGCCTCCTCGGTGGCCTCGGCGAGTTGGGCATGAAGCAGTTCCGGATCGACAGCCGCGAAACCGGCAATCTCCGCTATGACCAGACCGACATCCGGCGCAGCCCATGACTGACTGGACGCCAAGGCCAGCTTTCTCCCATAGCGGATCGCTTGCTCGCTCGGTGTCGGCCGGGCGCCCCCCTCCAGCGCCGACTGCAACAAGGTGCCCAGCTTCCATTCCTTCGCCAGTCCGATAGACAACTGGCGCAACGGAAAACCCGGCACGATCGCCTGGGCCGCCTCCCGGCTCAGCTTCCCATCGTGCAGCAAGGCATCGAGGCGAATCGCGGCCTGGCCGCCGAACGCCCAGAAAGCCATCTCGCCGACACGCGACAGCAGCGCGGCGATGAAGACCTCCTCATGGCGTCCGTCCCGCTTCATTCCGGCGATGGTGCGCGCCAGCACCGCGCCGTGAAAGCTCTCGGCCATCTCGTCTACGACCCGCTGACGCACGCCCCCGGTGAGCAAGGCGTCGACCAGGCGAATGCCGATCGCCATTTCCGCGACCACATCGAAGCCCAGCACGACGATCGCCCGGCTGATGGTCGCGACATTCTGGCGCGCCGGATTGAAGTAGGCGCTATTCGCGAGCTTCAACACCTTAGCGGTCATCGCCGCATCCTGCAGGATGACCTGGGCCAGCCGGTCGGTACTGGCTTTCTCGTCCTCCGTGATCGACTTCACCAAGGCGACGGTCGCACCCAGCGCGGGCATCTCGCGTTCGCGGATATGCGCCAGCCAGCCGGACAGCGAGTGCGGCCCGGGTTGGCCCGCGGCTCTGGCTCCGTCATCGGCCGCGGCCCCGGCCCGGGCACCGCTCTCGATGCCGCCGGCCGCCACCTCGGGCAGACCGAACTCGAGATCGGGAAAGAGTGCTCCAGACGCGGTCGCGCTCCCGGGGGGCTTGGGTGTGTTCATGTCCTGCATCGTCTGTCGAAGCGAAAAGCGGCCCCTGAAGGGCCGCCGGCGATCTGGTCGGTCGTCGTCAAACTCAGCTCAGCTTGCCATGGCAATGCTTGTACTTCTTGCCCGAACCGCAGGGACACGGTTCATTGCGGCCGACCTTGGGCACGGCATTGACCTGGGGACGCTGACCCTGTGCGTCCGCCTCGCCACCACCCAATGCTTCATCATAGCTCGAATGGTGATAGGCGACATTCTCGACTTCAGCCGGCCTCTCGACTTCCTCGAGTTGTGATTCGGTCCGGATCTGCACCGTCATCAACAACTTGGTGACATCCTTGCGCACCGTATCGAGCAGCGCCTCGAACAGCTCGAAGGACTCCCGCTTGTACTCCTGCTTGGGGTTCTTCTGTGCATAACCGCGCAGGTGAATGCCCTGGCGCAGATGGTCGAGCGCGGCGAGATGCTCGCGCCAGTGGTTATCCAGGCTTTGCAGCATCACATTGCGCTCGAACTGATGCCAGGCCACCGGATCGACCCGCGCCGTCTTGGCCGAGTAGGCTTCGTTGGCGGCCGCGAGGATGCGCTGCAGCAAGGCCTCATCGTCGAGGTTGGGTTCGGCCTTGAGCCACTCGGCAATCGGCAGCTTGAGCTGGAACTCGCCAGCCAGCGCCTGCTCCAGCGCGGCGATCTCCCACTGCTCCTCGACACTTTCATCGGGCACATAGATGCGGAAGGTGTCGAGCAGCACGCCCTGTCGCATCGCGTGAATCGTTTCCGAAATGTCCTGGCTGGCCAGCAGATCGTTGCGCTGCTCGTAGATCACCTTGCGCTGATCGTTGGCGACGTCGTCATACTCGAGAAGCTGCTTGCGGATGTCGAAGTTGCGCTGCTCGACCTTGCGCTGCGCCGACTCGAGCGAGCGGGTCACCATGCCATGCTCGATCGCCTCGCCTTCCGGCATCTTGAGCTTGACCATGATGGTGTTGAGCCGGTCGCCAGCAAAGATCTTCATCAACGGATCTTCCAGCGACAGGTAGAAGCGCGATGAACCCGGATCGCCCTGGCGCCCGGCACGCCCGCGCAACTGGTTGTCGATCCGGCGCGATTCGTGTCGCTCGGTGCCGATGATGTGCAGGCCGCCGGCGTCCAGGACCTGCTGATGCACCTTGGACCACTCCGCGCGCAATTGCGCGATCCGCGCGTCCTTGTCGGCTTCGGGGACGTCCGGGTTCGACCTGAGTTCGTCTACAGGCCGCTCGATATTGCCGCCGAGCACGATGTCGGTACCGCGGCCGGCCATGTTGGTCGCGATCGTCACCACGCCCGGGCGACCCGCCTGGGAAACGATCTGGGCCTCGCTGTCATGCTGCTTGGCGTTGAGCAACTGGTGCTTGATGCCGGCCTTCTTCAGCACCCCGGACAGGAACTCGTTGACCTCGATCGAGGTGGTACCGACCAGCACCGGCTGACCGCGCTCGACGCAACCGCGGATGTCCTCGATCACCGCATCCCACTTTTCCTTGGCGGTGCGGTAGACCTTGTCGTTCTCGTCCTTGCGGGTCATCGGGCGATTGGTCGGGACGATCACGGTCTCGAGCCCGTAGATCGAATGGAACTCGAACGCTTCGGTGTCGGCGGTACCGGTCATCCCGGCGAGCTTGTCGTACATCCGGAAGTAGTTCTGGAACGTGATCGAGGCGAGCGTCTGGTTCTCGGCCTGGATGCGCACGCCTTCCTTGGCCTCAACCGCCTGGTGCAGGCCGTCCGACCAGCGCCGACCGGCCATCAGACGACCGGTGAACTCGTCGACGATGACCACTTCGCCGTTCTGCACCACATAGTGCTGGTCCTTGTGATAGAGCGCATGCGCCCGCAAGGCGGCGTAGAGGTGGTGGACCAGCAGGATGTTGCCCGGATCGTAGAGGCTCGCCCCCTCGGCCAGCAAGCCGGCGCGGGTCAGGATCTGCTCGGCATTCTCGTGCCCCCCTTCGGTCAGCAACACCTGGCGTGCCTTCAGGTCGACCGTGTAGTCACCCGGCTCGGTGACGTTGTCACCCTCGCCTTCCTGCTTCTTCAGCATGGGTGCGACCTGGTTGAGCTTGAGGTAAAGCTCGGTGTGGTCTTCGGCCTGGCCGGAGATGATCAGCGGCGTACGGGCCTCGTCGATCAGGATCGAGTCGACCTCATCGACGATCGCATAGCTGAGACCACGCTGCACCCGCTCGCCGAGCGAGTAGACCATGTTGTCGCGCAGATAGTCGAAGCCGAATTCGTTGTTGGTGCCGTAGGTAATGTCCGCCGAATAGGCCGCCTGCTTCTCGGCGTGTGGCATGCGCGAAAGGTTGCAGCCGGTGGTCAGGCCGAGAAAACCGTAGATGCGCCCCATCCATTCCGCGTCGCGACTGGCCAGATAGTCGTTGACGGTGATTACGTGCACACCCTTGCCGCTCAACGCGTTCAAGTAGGCCGGCAGCGTCGCGACCAGCGTCTTGCCCTCGCCGGTGCGCATCTCGGCGATCTTGCCGTTGTGAAGGACCATGCCACCGATCAACTGCACATCGAAGTGGCGCATGTCATGGACCCGCTTGCCGGCTTCGCGAACGACCGCGAAGGCCTCGGGCAGAAGACTGTCCAGCGTCTCTCCGTTGGCGACCCGTTCCTTGAACTCGACGGTCTTGGCCTTGAGCGCTTCATCCGACAGCGCCGAAATCTTGGGCTCGAGCGCGTTGATGGCTCGGACGGTCTGCGTGTATTGACGGATCAGGCGGTCATTGCGACTACCGAATATTTTCTTGAGAAGCCCGGAGATCATGGATGTGTGAATGCTCGATGCGGCAAATGGCGCATTTTAGCACGGCCACCCTGCGGGCCCGAAAACGCCCCCGGAGTTATTTTGACCCGACCGGACTTGCGACACGACCCGCCGCTCACTACCATCGGGCAATCGACACCAAGCCGGAACAGGACGCATGGCCCAGGCATTGCAGGGATTTCTCGGAAGCGGCGACGCGCTGGGTCGGCTGCGTGAGCATGCGGAACGGCTGAGGCGGCTGCAATTGGCCCTGGAGCGCCTGCTTCCGCCAGCGCTCATCGAACAATGCGCGATCGGCAATCTCAAAAAGGACACCCTGATTCTGCTCGCGCGCAATGGGTCGACCGCAGCGCGCCTGAAGCAACTGCTGCCTAGCCTGACCGCGCAGTTCGTCGAGCAGGGCACGCCGATCACGAAGATACAGGTCAAGGTGAGCATCACCCCGGAAAGCGTCGTCCGGTCCAGCCCCGAAGCGCGCAGCATAGGTGCGGGCGGTCGCTCCAGCCTGACGGCACTGGCCGAATCGCTGCCTGCCGATTCCCCGTTGCGCGAATCGCTGGAAAGGCTGCTGGCCAATAGCCGCGCAGACTGAGCGCGACGCCCCGGGACGGAAGAAACTCGCGGCAGTTCGCACAAATCGCAGCTGAGCTTGATGACTACCAGCCGCAATCCGAGCGGGGTTAAAAAATCCTTTCGAACGCGAACACGCCGAACAGGACCAGCAGAACGGTCACGCCTGCCTGGAAAAACAGCCACGCCCACCGGCGGTATTTGACGTCTCCGGTCAGCATCCAGGCGAGCAGCGAGCCGCCGATGCCTATCAGTGCGAGTGCGGCAAAAATTCTGACGAACAACATGCGCTACTCCTCAGGCCGCGACAGCCAGCTCCAACTGGTTGCGCACCGACGCCGGCGCAGTGGCGCCCACGTCGAAACTCACCAACTCGAAGGCGGTTTCGTCTTCGAGCAGCGCCCGCAGAACCTGGTTGTTCATCGCATGCCCGCCCTTGTGTGCCGAGTAGGCTGCCAACAACGGGTGGCCACACAGGTAGAGGTCGCCGATCGCATCAAGCACCTTGTGCTTGACGAACTCGTCGGCGTAGCGCAAACCCTCGACATTCAATACCCGGTATTCGTCCATCACGATCGCATTGCCGAGGCTCCCGCCCAGCGCCAGACCGTTGGCCTGCATGAACTCGACATCCTGCATGAAGCCAAAGGTTCGCGCCCGCGCGACATCGCGCTCGTAGGACTGGTCGGCGAAGTCGATGACGACGCTGGTCGCTGTGCTGTCTATGGCCGGATGATTGAACACGATCGAGAAGCTCAGTTTGAAGCCGTCATAGGGCTCTAGGCGCACCCATTTGTCGCCATCCTGGACCTCGACCGGCTTCAGCACCCGCAGGAATTTCTTCAAGGCCTTTTGTTCCTCCAGCCCGGCCGAGCGCAACAGGAACACGAACGGACCCGAACTGCCGTCTAGAATCGGGATTTCCGGTGCATCCACATCGACATGGATATTGTCGATCCCGAGCCCGGCCAGCGCCGACATCAGATGCTCGACCGTGCCGACCTTGATCCCGTCGCCCGCCTGCAGGCCGGAACACATCCGGGTATCGCAGACCGCATAGGGATCGGCCGGGAGCGAAACCGGCGGATCGAGATCCACCCGATGGAAAACGATACCGGTATCGGGCGCGGCCGGCCGCATCACCATCTGGACCTTGCGCCCGCCATGGAGTCCGACTCCGGTTGCCTTGACTGTCGTCTTGAGAGTGCGTTGCCTGATCATTTCTTCATCCTTTTCTGATGATTTTAACACGCCGGAAAAATTCGATACCGATCAGTCCGTTAGCCTCAGACTATTCCCTTCGCAAAGGGAGACGGGCGCCCGCTGCAGACCGGAGGCGGTGGTCCGCAGCGGGCGCCCGTCAGGGAGCGGAGGTCAGTTCGATCCGATCAATCCGCCTGTTTGCGCAGGAAGGCGGGAATGTCGTAAGTCCCCATGCCGTTGGCGCTCATCGCCTCGACCGTGGTGCGACGGCCACTGCGAATCACCGCCGGAACATCCAGGTCGTTCATCTGCGCACCGCCCATCGGACCATAAGTCCCAGTGCCCTGCACGACCTGCATGACCGGTTGGCGCGCGGCGATCGGCGTACCGAGCCCAGTCGCGACCACCGTCACCCGCACACGGTCTTCCATCGACTCTTCGAACACGGTGCCGTACTTGACGAAGGCTTCCGGTGCGGCGAAAGCCTGTACCGTCTTCACCGCATCACGCACTTCCGACATCTTCAGTGAACGGCTCGCGGTGATGTTGATCAGCACACAACGCGCGCCGGACAGTTCGGTGCCTTCCAGCAGCGGGCTGACCGCGGCCTGCTCGGCCGCGATACGGGCACGGTCGACGCCGGAAGCCTCGGCCGAACCCATCATCGCGCGGCCCATCTCGCCCATCGCGGTGCGCACGTCCTGGAAGTCCACGTTCACCAGGCCAGGCACGTTGATGATCTCGGCGATTCCGCCGACCGCGTTCTTCAGCACGTTGTCGGCCGAACGGAAGCAATCCTCGAAGCCGGCATCGTCGCCGAAGACTTCGAGCAACTTGTCGTTGAGGACGATGATCAACGAATCGACATGACGGGTCAGCTCGTCGACACCGCTCTCGGCGACCCGCAGGCGATTCTCGAAGTCGAACGGCTTGGTGACCACCGCCACCGTCAGGATGCCCATCTCCTTGGCGATCTCGGCCACGACCGGCGCCGCACCGGTGCCGGTTCCACCGCCCATGCCACCGGTGATGAAGCACATGTGCGCCCCCTCCAGTGCGGCGGCGATCGCCTCGCGAGTCTCCTGGGCGGCCGCACGTCCGGCTTCCGGCTTGGACCCCGCACCGAGACCGGTGGTGCCGAGCTGGACCTTGTTCGCAGCCAGGCAGCGTTTGAGCGCCTGGGCGTCGGTGTTGGCGACAATGAAGTCGACACCCTGTACCCCTTCGCGGATCATGTGATCGACGGCATTGCCGCCTGCCCCACCGACACCGATCACCTTGATGATCGTCCCGGTCTGCTCCTTCTCGACGATTTCGAACATTTTTAATTGCCTCCTAGAACAACATGCTGCTTGAACAACCCTCCGACCTATCCGTTATTTAGTTGGTCTGCGCGAGTTTACAACTAAATAACGGCATCGAACAGGTGCATGAAAAAAATGGATGAACGACGTCGTCATCCCCCTCAAAAATTCCGTTCGAACCAGGACTTCATGCGTCCGAAGACCTGGCGCAGGTTGCGCGTCTCGCGCGCCATGATCCCGCGACGACGCTGTGCCTGGCCTTCCATCACCAGTCCCATCGCGGTCGCGTAATAGGGCTGGCACACCACATCGGCCAAGCCGCCGTCGTACTGCGGCGAACCGACCCTGACCGGCAGATGGAAGACGTCCTCGCCAAGCTCCACCATGCCGCGCATCACCGACGAACCACCGGTCAGCACGATCCCGGACGACAGCAACTCCTCGTAGCCGCTGCGGCGCAGTTCCGCCTGAACCAGTTCGAACAGCTCGGACACCCGCGGCTCGATCACGTCGGCCAGGCGCTGCTTTGAAAGCGAGCGCGGCGGACGGTCGCCGACACCGGGGACCTCTATCATTTCCTCCGGATCGGCCATCCCGTGCATCGCGACGCCATGTCGTATCTTGATCTCCTCCGCCTCCGAGGTCGGCGTGCGCAAGGCCATCGCGATGTCGTTGGTGATCTGGTCACCGGCAACCGGCAGGACCGCGGTATGGCGGATCGCGCCCTGGGTGAAGACCGCGATGTCGGCGGTACCACCGCCGATATCGACCAGGCACACGCCGAGTTCCTTCTCGTCGTCGGTCAGCACCGCCAGGCTGGAGGCGAGCGGCTGCAGGATCAGGTCCATCACCTCCAGACCGCAGCGTCGCACGCACTTGACCACGTTCTGTGCCGCCGACACCGCGCCGGTGACGATATGGACCTTGACCTCGAGCTTGACGCCGCTCATGCCGATCGGCTCGCGCACGCCACCCTGGCCGTCGATGATGAACTCCTGGGTCAGGATGTGCAGGATCTGCTGCTCGGCCGGGATCGGCATTGCGCGGGCAACCTCGATCACCCGCTCCACATCCATCGGCGAGACTTCCTTGTCCTTGATCGCGACCATGCCGTTGGAGTTGAAGCTCTTGATGTGACTGCCTGCGATACCGGTGTAGACATCCCGGATCTTGCAGTCGGCCATCACCTCGACCTCCTGGATCACGCGCGAGATCGCGTCCACCGTGGCCTCGATGTTCACCACCACCCCTCGCTTGAGCCCGCTCATCGGGTGGGTGCCGAGTCCGACGACGTTCAGACGTCCATCGGGCTTCGCCTCGGCCACCATGCAGGTCACCTTGGCGGTACCGATATCCAGCCCGACGATCAGATCCTTGTATTCCTTGCTCATTGCACGCCTTTCATTAACGGGTCATGTCTTGCCGGGGTGAGGGCGAAGCCTCGCTGGTAGCGCAAATCGGCGACCGCGACCTGTGCGCCCAACTGTGCCTGGGTATCCGGCCAGACGCTCACGAACTGCTTCAAGCGCTGATTGATCGGCGCCTTCTCCTGATCGCGACCGAGCACGATCACCATGCCGTCGTCCAACACCAGTCGCCACGCCTCGCGGGTCGACAGCCAGACCTCGACCGGCTGCCTGCCCAGCGGCGCCAGGAGCTGGCTGAATTCACGGTGGCGGGCGAGCAGATAGGCCGCCGACCCCGGGGGGCCGGAGAAATCGGGCAGCGTGGCATTGCTGGCCGCGACGAACACCTCGCCCTGGCGGTTGACCAGGTGTACTTCGTCGCTATCCGCAACCGTCCAGTAAGCCACCGCCTGGTGCTCCTCCAGCCGCAGCTCCAGCGCGTTCGGCCAACGGCGGCGAACCTCGGCACGGCGCACCCAAGGGAGCTTCTCGAAGGCCGAGCGCACATCGTCCAGACTGACCGAGAAGAAGTTGCCTTGTATCGAAGAGCGGGCGGCATACTCGAGCTGGGACTGGGTGACTTGTGCCGGCGGACTGAGCACCACGACCTCCCGCAGCGGAAAGATCGGGCGGCTGAGAAACCAGATGAACAAGGCATAGCCGAGCGCGAGTGCGACGAACAGCATCAACAGGTCGGATACCAGGTCGAGTAGCGCCGGCCGGTTCCACAGACCGACACTGTCGCGACCGTTCGCCGTGGTGTGGGCGAAGCTAACCGCGCGCTTGAACGCGTAGCCGGGCGCCTGCTCATCCAAGTCGGGCATCCTCCAGAATCGCGAGGCACAAGGCCTGGAAATCGAGCCCGGCCACGCGCGCCGCCATCGGTACCAATGAATGGCCGGTCATGCCCGGCGAGGTATTCATCTCCAGCAGGTAGGGGCGTCCGTCCGGGGTCAGCATCAGGTCGCCCCGGCCCCAGCCGCGGCAACCCAACACCCTGGCGCTCTGCATCACCAGCGCCTGCAACTTCTGCTCCAACGCCGGATCCAGCCCGCACGGGCAGTGATACTGGGTATCGTCCGAGAAGTATTTGTGCTGGTAATCGTAGTTGCCGTCGGGTGCTTCGATCCGGATCAGCGGCAAGGCCTGGTCGCCGAGGAACGGGGCAGTGAGTTCCATGCCCTGGATGAACTCCTCGGCGATGACCAGATCGTCATAGCGCGCAGCCAGCGCCCAGGCCTCGGCCAGTTGAGACGCCTCGGTGACCTTGGTCGCGCCCATGCTGGAACCTTCATGGACCGGCTTGACGAAGATCGGCAGTCCCAGGTCCGCCACCACCGCATTCCAGTCGCTGTCGGCGGTCAGGATGGCGTAACGGGGTGTCGGCAAGCCGCAGGCGGCCCAGATCATCTTGGTCCGCCATTTGTCCATCGAGATCGCCGAAGCCATCACGCCGCTTCCGGTATAGGGAATCCGCATCAGCTCGAGCATCCCCTGCACCGTGCCATCCTCACCCCCGCGACCATGCAGCGCGATGAAGGCCCGTGCATAGCCCTCTTCCTTGAGTCGGTGAAGATCGACTTCGGCCGGATCGAAGGCGTGGGCATCGACCCCGGCCGTCTGCAAGGTGGCCAGCACCGCCGCCCCCGACATCAGCGAAACTTCCCGCTCGGCAGACGCACCGCCCATCAACACCGCCACTTTTCCGAAATCAGCTTTCACCACTAGGCCTCGCCATTCACCAGTTGTCCGGGCACCGCTCCGATAGAGCCGGCCCCCATCGTGATCACCACGTCCCCATCCTGCGCGGCCGACAGGATCGCCTCCGGCATTTCGGCGATGTCTTCGACGAAAATCGGCTCGATCTTGCCGGCCACCCTCAGCGCGCGTGCCAGCGAGCGCCCGTCCGCCGCGACCAACGGCGGCTCGCCAGCGGCATAGACCTCGGCCAGCAGCAGACCATCGACCGACGACAAGACCTTGACGAAGTCCTCGAAGCAGTCCCGGGTCCGCGAATAGCGGTGCGGCTGAAAGGCCAGCAGCAGACGCCGACCCGGGAAGGCGCCGCGTGCTGCAGCGATCGTGGCCGCCATCTCGACCGGGTGATGTCCGTAGTCGTCGATCAGGGTGAAGCTGCCGGACGCCCCGCCCTCGTTGCTGCTCAGGGGCACTTCGCCATAACGCTGGAAGCGCCGTCCAACCCCCTTGAAATCGGACAAGGCCTTGATGATCGAGTCGTCGGGTACCTGCACCTCGGTCGCGACCGCGATCGCGGCGAGCGCGTTGAGCACGTTGTGCATGCCGGGCAGGTTCAGTTCGATCGGCAAACGGGTCACGCTGCCGTTGATCCGGACCGCATCGAACAGCATGCGCCCGCCATCGGCGCGAACATTCTCGGCACGGATGTTGGCGCTCTCGGACAGGCCGAAGCGGACGATCTGCTTGGACACCAAGGGCATCACCGAGCGCACATGGGGGTCGTCCTCGCATAGCACCGCGACGCCGTAGAAAGGCAGGTGCTGCAGAAAATCGACGAAGGCCTGCTTGAGCCGCGCGAAATCGTGGCCATAGGTGTCCATGTGATCGGCGTCGATGTTGGTCACCACCGAGATCACCGGACTCAGCAACAGGAAAGAGGCGTCCGACTCGTCCGCCTCGGCGACCAGGAAGTCTCCCTTGCCCAGGCGGGCGTTGGCGCCGGCCGCATTCAGTTTGCCGCCGATCACGAAGGTCGGGTCCATCCCGCCTTCTGCCAGGATGCTCGCGACCAGCGAGGTGGTGGTGGTCTTGCCGTGCGTGCCCGCAATCGCGATGCCCTGCTTCAGTCGCATCAGTTCGGCCAGCATCTGGGCACGCGGTACGACCGGAATCGGCTTGGCCCGCGCCGCGATGACCTCCGGGTTGTCATTACGCACTGCGGTGGAGATCACGACCGCATCGGCGCCGGCGACATGCTCGGCGGCATGGCCCAGCATGACTTTCGCGCCCAGCGAGCGCAGACGGCGGGTCGCGACGCTTTCTGACAAGTCCGAGCCGCTGACCGCGTAGCCCAGATTGACCAACACCTCGGCAATCCCGCTCATGCCGGCACCACCGATTCCGACGAAATGAATCCGCTTGACCTTGTGCTTCATGCTTTCCTCCCTGCTGCGAGCGCCTCGCAGGCATCGGCCACCCGCTCGGCCGCATCGGCGCGCGCCGCCTCGCGCGCACTCAAGGCCATCTCGAGCAGGCGTGAGCGGTCGAGCCCGGCGATCGACTCGGCCAGACGCGCCGGCGTGAGTTCGTTCTGCGGCAACAGCAGCGCCGCCCCGCGATCGGCGAGAAACCGGGCGTTGGCGCTTTGATGGTCATCGACCGCGTGCGGAAACGGCACCAGAATGCTGGCCACGCCGACCGCAGCGAGCTCGGCGATGGTCAGCGCGCCGGCGCGACAGATCACCAGATCGGCTTGCGCATAGCGCGCGGCCATGTCATCGATGAATGGGAGCAATTCGCCAGTCACACCCGCATCCGCATAGGCGGCCCGCAGGGCGTCGATCTGCTTGAGGCCGGCCTGATGAGTCACTTGCGGGCGGGTATCGGCCGGCATCATCGCGAGCGCCTTTGGGACCGCATCGTTCAGCGCGGCCGCGCCCAGGCTGCCGCCGACCACCAGCACCTCGAGTGGACCACTGCGACCGGCGAAGCGAGCCTCCGGCGCCGCGACCGCGGCGATCTCGGACCGTACCGGATTACCGACCCATTCGCCCTTGGGCAGCGCCTCCGGGAAACCGGTCAACACCTTGTCGGCCACGCCGCTCAAGACCTTGTTGGCCAGGCCAGCGACCGAATTCTGTTCATGCAACAGCAGTGGTCGTCCGAGCAGCGCCGCCATCATGCCGCCCGGAAACGTCACGTACCCGCCCAGCCCCAGTACCGCATCGGGGCGGATCCGGCGGAGTGCGGCCAGCGCCTGCCAGAATCCGCGCAACAGGTTCATCGGCAGCAGCAGCTTGCGCAACAAGCCCTTGCCTCGCAGCGCCGAAAAGCGGACCCAGGCCATCTCGTAGCCCCGCTCCGGCACGATGCGCGCTTCCATCCCGTCCGGATTGCCCATCCACACGATCCGCCAGCCACGCCGCCGCATCGCCTCGGCCACGGCAATGCCGGGAAAGATGTGGCCACCGGTACCGCCGGCCATCACGAGCAGGGTCTTCATCAGCCGGCCCCCCGCTTCATCTGGCGCACTTCCCAGTCGATCCGCAACAGGATTCCGAGCGCGATACAGTTGGCAATCAGCGCCGAGCCGCCGAAACTCATCAGCGGCAGGGTCAGCCCCTTGGTCGGGAGCAACCCCATGTTCACGCCCATGTTGATGAAGGACTGCACGCCTATCCACAGGCCTATGCCCATCGCGACCAGCCCGGCGAAGTAGCGTTCCAGGTTGATCGCCTCGCGACCGATCGAGAAGGCGCGCTGGATCAGGATCGCGAACAGGATGATGACGGTCAGCACCCCGGCGAAACCGAGCTCCTCGGCGATGACCGCGAGCAGGAAGTCGGTATGCGCCTCGGGCAGGTAGAAGAGCTTCTCAACGCTTGCGCCCAGCCCGACCCCGAACCACTCGCCACGCCCGAATGCGATTAGCGCGTGGGACAGCTGGTAACCCTTGCCGAACGGGTCCTGCCACGGATCCATGAATCCGAAAATCCGGTCGCGGCGATAAGGTGACAACCAGATCAGCAGCATGAAACCGATCACGGCGACGGTCGCCAGCAAGGCGAACACCCGGACATTGATGCCGCCGAGAAAGAGCACGCCGAAGGCGATCGCGCAGATCACGACGAAGGCGCCGAAATCCGGCTCGCGCAGCAACAGGAAGCCGACGAACAGGATCATCGCGGCCATGGGCATGAAGCCACGCCGGACGCTGCCCATGTCCGACAGCTTGCGCACGGTGTAGTCGGCGGCATAGAGCGCGACGAAAACCTTCATCAGTTCGGACGGCTGCAGATTGACCGGTCCGAGCGGGATCCAGCGCTGGGCGCCATTGACCTCGCGACCAATCCCGGGGATCAGCACCAGGATCAGCAAGACCACCCCGAACAGGAACAACCACGGGGAGAACTGCTGCCATTGACGCATCGAGAACTGAAACGCGAAAAGGCCGGCGGCCACGCCTATGGTGAGAAAGATCGCATGGCGCACGACGAAGTAATGCGACTGGTTGCCGGTGAAACGACTGCCTTCGGCGATCGCGATCGAGGACGAGTACACCATCACCAGACCGATCAGGACCAAGGCGACCGCAGACCAGATCAGCAACGGATCCAGCTCACGGGTCATGTCGGCCGGTCGGATCAGCCGATTCACCGCGCGACTGGTCTCGACACGGTGAGACACATTCGACTGCATGGAACCGAAGAGACGCTCCGTCAGGCGTGTCATGGCGCGACCCCCTTCAAGGTCGTGACCGCACGCGCGAAGGCATCACCGCGATGAGCGTAGTTGCGGAACATGTCCAGGCTCGCGCAGGCGGGCGACAGCAGCACATCGTCGCCGGCGCGAGCGAGCCGGTCGGCACACGCCACGGCTTCGTTCATGTCGGCCGCTCGCTCGACCTCGACCGCCAGGCCGGAGATAGCAGCCTCGATCGCGGGGGCATCCTTGCCGATCAGCACCACCGCATGGACCCGCGCACCAATCGCCTCGCGCAACACCGAGAAGTCCTGGCCCTTGCCTTCGCCCCCGGCGATCAATACGACCGGGCGGGTCGCACCATTCAACGCGGCAAGCGTGGCGCCGACATTGGTCGCCTTGGAGTCGTCATAGAAGCGCGTCCCGTCGGAGCGGGTCGCGACCAGTGTCATCCGGTGTGGCAAGCCCCTGAATTCGGCCAGTGCGTCCAGCATCGGCGGCAACACACAACCGATGGCCTGACCGAGCGCCAGCGCGGCCAGCGCATTGGTGGCGTTGTGCAATCCGGCGAGCCGCATCTGGTCCTGGCGCAGCAAACGCTCGGTCCCGCGCACCAGCCAGCTGTGCTCGCCTTCGGGCTCCAGTCCGTACTCGGCGGGTGAGGACGGGAGGCCCGCGCCGAACCACAGCTGACGACGGCCAGGCAGCGCCATCGCCGCCACCCGCGGATCGTCGCGATTGAGCACTTGCACGCCCTCCCCCCCGAATACCCGGGCCTTGATCTCGGCGTAGTGGTCCATGTCGTGATGACGGTCGAGATGATCGTCGGTCACGTTGAGCACCACCGCCGCATCCGGCGCCAGGCCTTCCATGCTCTCGATCTGGAAACTCGACAACTCCAGCACCCAGCACGCCGGCAATGCCTGGCCGGCTTCCAGCCTGTCCACCAGGACCGCCAGCGCCGCAGGGCTGATGTTTCCTGCCGCGACCGCGTCCATGCCGGCGGCACGATAAAGGGCTTCGGCCAGCGCCGTGGTGGTGGTCTTGCCATTGGTGCCGGTGATCGCGACTATCCGGCAGCGCCCCTTTTCGCCCAGGCTTTCCAGTGCATCGGCGAACAGCGTCATTTCGCCGACAATCCGGATCTGAAGAGCGCGGGCCCGCTGCAGCAAGGGGGCTTCCGGGTCGATGCCCGGGCTCAGCGCGATCAGGTCTACCCCGGCGAGCAAGGCCCGGTCGAAAGCTCCGGTGACGACCTCTGCGCCTGGCAACCTGGCCTTGAGCGTGTCCAGCCCGGGCGGGTGATCACGGGTATCGGCGACTCTCAGCCGCGCACCCTCGCGGGCGCACCAACGCGCCATCGCAAGCCCGGATTCACCCAGGCCCAACACCAACACGAGATTTCCTTTCAGGGGCTTCATCTGAGCTTGAGCGTGGACAGACCGAACAGGACCAGCATGATGGTGATGATCCAGAACCGGACCACGACCTGGGTTTCCTTCCAGCCGCCCAGTTCGTAGTGGTGATGCAGCGGCGCCATGCGGAAAATCCGCTTGCCTCCACTGGCCCGGAAGTAGAGCACCTGAAGCATCACCGACAGGGTCTCGGCAACGAACAGGCCTCCCATGATGAACAGCACGATTTCCTGCCGGACGATGACCGCGATCACGCCGAGGGCAGCCCCGAGCGCGAGCGCCCCGACGTCCCCCATGAACACCTCGGCGGGATAGGCGTTGAACCACAGAAAACCGAGTCCGGCCCCGCATATCGCGCCGCAGAACACCGCCAACTCACCAGCGCCGGCGATATAGGGCACGCCGAGATAGTTGGCGAAGCCGGCATGACCGGCGACATAAGCGAAAATCGCGAGCGCCCCCGCGACCATCACGGTCGGCATGATCGCGAGACCGTCGAGACCGTCGGTCAGGTTGACCGCGTGGCTCGTACCGTTGATCACGAAGTAGCTCAAGGCCACGAACCCGAGCAAACCGAGCGGATAGGCGATCGACTTGAAGAAGGGCACGATCAGCTCGGTCTGCGCCGGTTCGGTCGCAGTCAGGGCGAGGAACAGCGCGGCCGCCAGCGCGATCAGCGAGGTCCACAGGTACTTCCAGCGGCTGGGCAGTCCTTTCGGATCGCGGTGCACGACCTTGCGCCAGTCATCCACCCAGCCGACCGCACCGAAACCGATGGTGACCAGCAAGGTCACCCACACGTAGTGGTTGCGTAGATCCCCCCACAGGAGCACGGTCGCGCCGATCGCGATGATGATCAACGCCCCGCCCATCGTCGGCGTACCCGCCTTGGTCAAGTGGGATTTGGGACCGTCGTCACGAACGGCCTGGCCGATCTTTTTTGTGGTGAGCCAGCGGATCACCACTGGCCCGAAAATGAACGAGATCAGCAGCGCGGTCATCGCCGCGAGCACCGAACGCAAGGTGATGTAGCCGAAGACGTTGAACGCGCGAACGTCCTGTCCCAACCAGAGAGCGAGTTCAAGCAGCATGGGAGTCCCCCTTCTTCGAAGGGTCGCCATTGTGCACTGCAGAAAGCGCATCCGCCACCCGTTCCATACGCATGAAACGGGAGCCTTTGACCAGCACCACGGTGTCCGGATCGAGCTGGGGCTGGAGCGCATTGAGCAGCGCGTGGACGGTCCTGAAATGATGCCCGCCTTCACCGAAATTGCGGGCCGCGACCGCGCTCATGTCGCCGAGCGCGTAAAGGGCGTCGAGTCCCTTGCTCTTCGCATAACCACCGATTTCGTCGTGGACCTGGGCGCTGGTGCGACCGATTTCGCCCATGTCGCCCAGCACCAGGATCTTGCGTCCAGGCGTCGCGGCGAGAACATCGATCGCGGCGCGCACCGAATCCGGGTTGGCGTTGTAGCTGTCGTCGATGACGGTCGAACCCTTGACACCCGGTCCGCTTTGCAGACGCCCCCGGGTACCGGTGTAAGCAGCCAGTCCGTCCCCCACCGCCTGAAGATCGACCTGGCCGGTCGCCAGGCAAGCTGCCGCCGCGCCCAGCGCATTGCGGACATTGTGCTCGCCCGGCACCTGCAGTGCGATGGCCAGGCTGCGTCCGTCGGACTTCAGGGCCAGCCGCGCGCCCAATCCGTGCAGTTCGCAGCTTCCGGTCACGTCGGCCCCCGCCTCCATGCCGAAGGTGACGATCCTGCGCTGCGCATTCAGGCCCCGCCAGTAGTCGGCGTGGGGGTCGTCGGCATTGATCACCGCGACGCCGTCTTCCTGCAATCCACCATAGATCGCCCCTTTCTCGTGCGCGATCTCGACCAGCGTGCCCATGCCCTGCAAATGGGCCCGTTGGGCGTTGGTCACGATCGCCACCGTCGGGCGCGCGATGTCGGTCAGATAAGCGATCTCGCCGGGCCGGTTCATGCCCATCTCGATCACCGCCGCCCGGTGGGTGTCGCGCAACCCAAGCAGGGTCAGCGGCAAGCCGATGTCGTTGTTGAGATTACCGGTCGTGGCCAGTACCGCGTCGGCCGCCCATCCCGCCAGTCCGGCCTGGGCACGCAGGATCGCGGCACACATCTCCTTGACCGTGGTCTTGCCGTTGCTGCCGGTGATGCCGATCAGGGGAATAGCAAAACGACTACGCCAGTGCGCTGCCAAACGCCCCAACGCGAGTCGGGTATCGGCCACGACGAGCAAGGGAATCGCGGCACTGCCGTGACTGGCGGCCCAGGCGGAATCGACCAGGGCCGCGCTAGCTCCCGCTTCGGCGGCAGTCTGGACGAAATCATGCCCGTCGAAATGCTCGCCCCGCAACGCGACGAAGAGTTCGCCGGTCCGGACCCGGCGACTGTCGGTTCCGACCGACGTGAACACCGCATCGGTATTGCAGCGGGCGGACAAGGCAGCGGCCGCCTCGGTCAGACGCATCATGATTGACCTCCCTGTGCTCGGTTCCAGGCTGCGAGCGCCTTGCGCGCTTGTTCCCTGTCCGAGAACGGCAAACGACGGCCGTGGATCTCCTGGTAGGATTCATGTCCCTTGCCGGCGATCACGACCACATCGTTGGGGCCGGCCTCGGCGATCGCGATCGCGATCGCGCTCGCCCGGTCGGCGATCGCGTCCGCGCCAGCGCCAATGCCGGCGAGAATGTCCCGAATGATCGCGGCAGGATCCTCGGAGCGAGGATTGTCGCTGGTGACAATGACGCGATCGGACTTGTCAGCCGCGATCTCGCCCATCAAGGGCCGTTTGCCAGGGTCGCGGTCCCCGCCGCAGCCGAACACGCACACCAGCTCGCCGCCCCGGGTCCGGACCGTGTCGCCGACCGCGTCGAGCACCTTGGCCAGCGCGTCCGGAGAATGGGCATAATCAATCACGATCAGGGGTTCGCCCACGCCCCCCAACAACTCCATGCGTCCCTTGGGCGGTGCGAGACGGCTGACTACGCGCAGCGCGTCGTCGAAATCGACACCGCGGGCGAGCAGCGCACCGATGACCGCCAGTAGGTTCGACACGTTGAACGGCGCGATCATTCCGACCTGCACGTCGGCCTCGCGTCCATTCCACGAAACCGAAAAACGCATGCCTACCGGGGCATTGCCGACCCGGATCGCGGTCAGCTGGCGCGCGCCCGGAATCGTCACCGCGGTCTCGCCAGCGATCGAATAGCCGATCAGATCGATGCCGGATTCGAGCACCCGGCGTGCCTGTTCGAGGCCGAACGAGTCGTCGAGATTGATCACCGCATGCCGCAGTCCAGGCATCTGGAAAAGACGTGCCTTGGCCTGGGCATACGCAGTCATGTCGGGGTGATAATCGAGATGGTCGCGGCTGAGATTGGTGAACACCGCCACGTCGAAGGCGACGCCATTCACCCGCCCCTGATCCAGCCCGATCGACGACACCTCCATGGCCAGCGCGTCGGCACGATCGGCTACGAAACCGCTCATCCGGCGGTGCAGTTCGGTCGCATCCGGTGTGGTGTTGAGCGCCTCCTCGAGCGCACCGGGATAGCCGCAGCCCAGGGTCCCGACCACTGCGCAGCGCTGACCGAGTTCGGCCAGCGCCATCGCAATCCACTGGCTGACCGTGGTCTTGCCATTGGTGCCGGTGACACCGGCTACCCAGAGCTGTTCAGAAGGTCGTCCATGGATCTCGTGCGCCAGATGACCGGCGAGATCGCGCAAACCTTCGACCCCGACTCCAGGCACGGGCAGTCCCTGCTCGCGATGCCCGTCACCGCTCTCCCACAAGATTGCAGCCGCGCCGCGGGATAACGCATCCGGTATGTGCCTGCGACCGTCTGTCGCGGCCCCGGCCCATGCGGCGAAAACGTCGCCGACCACGAGCTTGCGCGAATCGGCCGAGATTCCGGTCGGATTCGCGCCCAGCTGCGCCAAGTGGGAGAGGATCTCTTGCGCGCGCTTGGCCGTCACATCCGCTCCTTTGCCGCGGTCACCGGAGTCGGCGCCTGACCCGCGAAGTGCAGTGGAACAAGTGGCGCATCGGGCGCGACGCCGAGCGCGCGAAGCGCCCCTTCGGCGACCTTCGCGAACACTGGTGCGGCGACCGCCCCGCCGTAATGCTGCCCGGCGGAAGGCTCGTCTATCATCACTGCGACGATCAGCCGCGGATTGGAGACCGGGGCGAAACCGACGAACGAGGAAATGTACTTGTTGGTATAACGCCCACCCTCGAGCTTGTGCGCGGTACCGGTCTTGCCCGCCACCCGATAACCGGTGATCTGCGCCCGCGGCGCGGTCCCCTGCGGGCCGGCGGCGACCTCCAGCATGTGTCGCATCGTGCGCGCGGTCTCGGCGCTGAAGACACGGCGGGTCGGCTGGGGCGGTCCGTCGATTCGGGTCAGAGAGAGCGGAATCAGTTCGCCGTCGCGGGTGAACACGGTATAGGCCCGGGCCATCTGGACCAACGTGGTCGAGATGCCGTGGCCGTAGGACATGGTCGCCTGCTCGATCGGCCGCCATGACTTGGCTGGGCGCAGACGACCACCCGCCTCGCCGGGAAAGCCCAAGTGCAGCGGCACACCGAAACCGAGCTCATCGAACATTTTCCACATCTCGTCCGGGGTGAACTGCTGCGCCATCTTCACCGTACCGACGTTGGACGACTTCTGGATCACGCCGGTCACGGTCAGACCCTTGTGCCGGCGAACGTCCGAAATCGTCGCCCGCCCTATCGTCATCCGGCCGGCATCGGTGTCGATCACGGTGTCCGGCGTGACCTTGCCATAGTCGAGCGCCAAGGCCGCAATGAATGGTTTCATCGTCGAGCCCGGCTCGAACACGTCGGTCAGGACCCGGTTTCGCAGTTGGGCGCCGGTCAGGTTGCTGCGGTTGTTCGGATTGAAGGTCGGGGCATTGACCAGTGCCAGAATCTCGCCGCTGCGGCTGTCGAGCACGACCACACTGCCCGCCAGCGCCTTGTGCTTCTGCATCGCCTCGCGCAGCGCCGAGTAGGCGATGAACTGGATTTTCTTGTCCATCGCCAGCACCACGTCGGAGCCATCATGCGGTGGCCGGATGGACTCGACATCCTCGATGATCTGGCCACGCCGGTCGCGGATCACCCTACGCGAGCCCGGCCTGCCCTTGAGGTCGGCGTTGAAGGCGAGTTCGACCCCTTCCTGGCCGACATCATCCACGCTGGTAAAGCCGAGCATGTGCGCGGTGACCTCACCAGCCGGGTAGTAGCGGCGGTACTCCTGCTGCTGATGGATGCCCGGCAGACCGAGTTCCGAGACCCGCCGCGCCACCTCCGGCGGCAATTGGCGCCGCAGATAGACAAAACCCTGCTCGGAGCTCAGGCGGCGATTCAGGTCCTCGACTTCCATCTCCAGCAGACTGGCAAGCTGGCGGGTCTCGGCCGGCGTCAGCACCGCATCGGGCGGGATGGCCCAGACCGACCTGACCGGCGTGCTGATCGCCAGCACATCACCATGCCGGTCGGTGATCCGGCCGCGTGTCGCCGGCACCGGAATGACCCGCGAGTAGCGCGACTTGCCTTCGGCCTGGAGGAATTCGTGATTGAAGCCTTGGAGGTAGGCCGCCCGCCCCACCAGGGCGAGGAAACAGGCCATCAGACCGAGCAGGATCAGGCGCGGCCGCCATTCCTGCAGGCCCTTTTCGAGCAAGGGATTGTGGTTGAAGGTCACCGGGCGGTGCGGGCTCATCTCACGCGCTCCACCACGATGATGCGCCCCGGCACCGGCTCACCGAGTCCCAGATTTTCACGAGCCGCGGCCTCGACTCTGGACAACGCGGCCCAGGTGCTCTGCTCCAGTTGCAGCTGGCCCCATTCGACCTCGAGCTCGTGCGCCCGCGCCTGCTCACGCTCCAGCTCGGAAAACAATTTGCGCGCCTGGTGCTGGGCCGCGACCACGCCGAGCGCGCTGGCCACCACCAGCGAGACGAGAAAGGCATCCGCCCGAATCACGCCGCTTCTCCAAGCGGGTCACTCACCCGCTCGGCCACCCGCATCACCGCACTGCGTGCGCGCGGATTCGCTGCAATCTCGGTTTCGCCGGGACGAACCTGCTTTCCGACCAGCCGCATCGGCGGCGCCGGCAGTTCGCTCGCCCGCAGCGGAAGACGGCTGGGCAGGGACGGGGGACGCGACTGGTCCCGCATGAAGCGCTTCACGATGCGGTCTTCCAGCGAATGGAAACTGATTACGACCAGACGCCCTCCCGGGGCGAGTCGGGCGGTCGCTGCGGGCAGCACTAGCGACAGCTCTTCGAGCTCCTGATTGATGAAAATCCGTAGAGCCTGAAAGCTGCGCGTCGCCGGGTGCTGCCCCGGCTCGCGTGTACGGACCGCTTTTTCCACGATCTCGGCAAGTTGTCGAGTGGTTGCAACAGCCCCCCCTGTCCGAGCAGCTGCAATCGCCTTTGCAATCGCATGAGCAAACCGTTCTTCCCCATAATCCTTGAGCACCTCCCTGATCTCGGCGACAGAGGCCTCTGCCAGCCACTCGGCGACCGTCGGCCCGCGCGTGGTGTCCATGCGCATGTCGAGCGGTGCATCGAAACGAAAACTCATTCCCCGCGAGGGTTCGTCCAGTTGCGGCGACGAAACACCGAGGTCCAGCAGCACACCATCCACCGTCACCACGCCCAGCTCGCCCAGCGCCTCGTCCAGCGCACTGAATGGCCGATGCACCAGGGTCAGTCTCGGATCGTTCAAGGCGCGGCCGGCATCGATCGCCACCGGGTCGCGATCGAAAGCGATCAGACGCCCCCCGCCCCCCAACGCCGCGAGAATCGCCCTGCTGTGCCCGCCCCGGCCGAAGGTGCCATCGACATACGTACCGTCCGGCCTGATCTGCAACGCTTCCACCGCTTCCGAGAGCAAGACGCTGACATGCTCGCCAGCGCTCATAACGCGAGACTCTCGAACCCGGCAGGCAGCGCATCGCTGTCGAGCGACAGCATCGCTTCCTGCTGTTGCTGCCAGCCCGCGTCGGACCACAGCTCGAAATGCGATCCCTGCCCGACCAGCCACAACTGCTTCTCGAATCCAGCCCATTGCCGCAAGGACGGCGCCACCAGCACGCGCCCTGCCCCGTCCAGTTCTTCGGTTTGCGCAAAGCCCACCAGCAGACGCTTGAGCGATGCGGTACGCGGATCGAGGCCTGGCATCGCGACGATTTGCCGACTGATCGGTTCCCACGCGGCCTGCGGATACACCAGCAGGCAGCGATGCGGGTGCGCCGTGATGACCAGCGGAGCGCCGTCCGGGACGAGCGCATCACGATGCCGCGCAGGAATCGCAATGCGACCCTTGGCATCGAGACTGAGCGCTGCAGCACCCTGGAACATTGACCCCCCTGACCTTTGCTTAGGGAAAGCATCAGTTCGACACTTTTACCCACTTTTTTCCACCTATTCCCACTCTAGAGCAAAGGCAAACCATGGTCAAGCCGCAATAAAGCGCTTTTCCGTTGTTACACAATGACTTATGAAACAGCGAAAACTTTCTGGAAATGCTGAAAAATCAATGGGTATAGCCCGGACTCATGAAGTGAGTCATGAAATCTGGAGGGACAGACGACAAACGTGGGAAAAAGTGGGGGCAAGCCCAAATCGAGCGTGCCACACGGGACACCCATGCGCTGCACCGGCGCGAGAGCCAGGCGCGCGGCACACGGCAGGGCACCGCTGCGTTTCCGAGCATCCCATCCCCCGCAAGCAGCGGAAGAAGTTCGCGAAGAAAACAATAAATTGCAGAACGTTTGCTTGAGAGATCGGCGCCACGCCCGCGGACAAGGCGCGCAAGCCAAAGCAAAGCCGGGCGGGAAGAAAAGGCGCGAAGCGAAAAGAAATGTGGAAGTTCGCCGATAAGCCGGGTTCTGTCGAGCATCGATGACAAGGTCACCGACGCCGGGCAATCATTCCTCTGGGCGCGATGTTGCCATCACGCTCGAGCAGCCTACCCGGGAGCGACGCGAGCCACGCCAATGCTCCCCTATTTGGCCTTGCCCCGGATGGGGTTTGCCGTGCCAGTCCTGTTGCCAGTCCTGCGGTGGGCTCTTACTCGTCCATGCCTACGCATCGACCGGTGCCACGCTCGCGCCCGGCACCGCACCGTTTCACCCTTGCCTGATCCCACTCACGAGGGCCATCGGCGGTCTGCTCTCTGTTGCACTTTCCGTCGCCTCACGGCGCCCGGCCGTTAGCCGGCATCCTGCTCTGCGGGGCCCGGACTTTCCTCCACGCACTAGGTGCGCAGCGATTGCCTGGCGAACTTCCGGGTCACAGTATATACGCTGCGTTGCGGCCTAGCCGCCCGCGCGGAAAAATGCCGGGCTGCCATCACGCAGTCGGAAAGTGCCGACCAGATCGCCGGGGGCGGCGCCCGAGGCGTTGTCCCAGTCCTGCACCAGACACTGCTCGGTACTGGCGAGATACCAGCGATTACCCTGACGCAAGGCCCACAGCAGCGCGCCCGCCTCGAACACCTCGATCTCTGTCAGCGCCTTGGCATCCGGATGAATCTTGACCTTGCGCTGGCAATGCGGGAGACGAGAGACGATAAGGGACTGATCGACGGTCGCTGTCCAGAAGTAGGGCTGCTCCCGAATGAGGATGAGTGCGTGCTGGTTGGTGTCGACGATGTAGGAGGTCGCACTGTTCTCGCATGCGCTCAACAGAGGAAGCGCCACAAGCATCCCGATCAGCGCGGGCAGACGGGTCATGCTCATGACGGACTCCTCAAACGAGACGCCAGGAGACGGTTTCGCCAGCCCTCAGCGGCACCAGCGGGTCTCCCGGCAGGTAGGGATAATCGAGCGGCACCGTCCAGGCCGATTTTTCCAGCGTGATGCGATCAGGATTGGGCGGCAGGCCGTAGAAAGCCGGCCCGTTCAGGCTGGCGAAGGCCTCGAGACGGTCGAGCGCCCCGGCCCGGTCGAACACTTCGGCATACAGCTCGATGCCGGCGTGGGCGGTGTAACAGCCCGCGCAACCACAGGCGGCTTCCTTCGCCCCTCGCGCGTGCGGGGCGGAGTCGGTCCCGAGGAAAAAGCGTGGATTGTCCGATGTCACCGCCGCAACCAGCGCCTCGCGATGCAACTCGCGCTTGAGCACCGGCAGGCAGTAGTGGTGAGGACGGATTCCCCCGGCGAAAATCGCATTGCGGTTCAGCAACAGGTGATGCGCGGTAACGGTGGCGGCAATGTTCGGCCCGGCAGCCTGAACGAAACGCACCGCGGCCTCGGTCGTGATGTGCTCGAACACGATGCGCAAGTCGGGGAAACGCTCGATCAGCGGCGCCAGCACGGTTTCGATGAACACATGTTCACGATCGAAGACGTCGACATCCTGGCTGGTCACTTCACCGTGCACGCACAGCACCAGCTCGCGCGCCTGCATTCTCTCCAGCACCGGGTGGATCTTCTCGATCGCGGTCACCCCGGCGTCGGAGTTGGTGGTCGCCCCCGCCGGGTAGAGCTTGGCGGCATGGACGACGCCACTGTCACGCGCACGATCGATTTCGTCCGGCGACATATTGTCGGTGAGGTAAAGCGTCATCAACGGCTCGAACCGCATTCCCGGCGGCACCGCCGCGAGGATGCGGTCGCGATAGGCGAGGGCCTGTTCCGCGGTCGTCACCGGCGGCCGCAGGTTGGGCATGATGATCGCGCGGCCGAAACGACGCGCGGTGTGCGGCACGACCGCTGAAAGCGCGTCGCCGTCACGGACATGGAGGTGCCAGTCGTCTGGCCGGATGAGGCTGATGGTTTGCATGATCTTTAAAGGGCTGTCGGACCAGTTCATTATAAGCACGCTTCAGTCGCCCTTGAGCACAAGGGCCCGGGCATAGAGGGCGTTTCTTGGTGCACCACTGATCTCGGCCGCAAGACGGCTGGCCGTCTTCAGCGGCAACTCGGCCAGCAGCAGATGCAATATGCGCTCGGCCTCGGGCGCGAGCCCCTCCCGTGCCGGGGCCGGCCCGACGATGAGGACGAACTCACCCCGGCTGCGATTGGGATCCCCCGCCAGCCATTCGGCGGCCTCCGCCAGATTCAGCCGTTCAACCTGCTCGAACACCTTGGTCAGTTCGCGCGCGATGACCAATTCGCGCTCCGACTCGAGTTCGGCCACGAGGTCGGCCACGCATTCGGCGATGCGATGTGGCGACTCGTAAATGACAAGTGGCACATCGAGCTCGCGCAATCGCGCGAGCTCGGCACGCCGGGCGCCCGACCTGGTCGGCAGGAAGCCGGCGAAATGAAACCCGGTCTCGGTGAAACCGGACACCGACAGGGCTGCGATCGCCGCGCAAGGTCCAGGCACCGGCACGACAGGCAAGCCGGCCTCGCGGACACGCGCGACCGCGCGCGCGCCAGGGTCGGAGATGCCGGGGGTGCCGGCATCGGAAATCAACGCGACTTGCTGCCCTTGTTCGAGCAAGCGGATCAACTGCGTTGCCGCCGCCTGTTCGTTATGTTCGTGCAAGGCGATCATCCGGGTCGAGATCCCGAACGCATCCAGAAGCCGCTGGCTGTGACGGGTATCCTCCGCCGCGATCACATCCACCGAGGCCAGCACCGCCTTCGCCCTCACCCCAATGTCATTAAGATTACCCAATGGAGTCGCCACCACATACAATGACGGCGTACTGGCGAGCGGAGAAAGCGATTCGGACATGAGCGGGACCAATGAACAGGATTGTGCGTCTGGCGCACCGATTGTCCGCCCACGCCGCACCCCGGCGCAAGCCAGCGGCACGGACGCCGAACTGAACGCAGCCCGATATCTGGGCGCACGCGGCCTGATTCCGCTGGCAAAGAACGTCCGTTGCCGTGGCGGGGAGATCGACCTGATACTCCTCGACCGGGACTGTGTGGTCTTCGTCGAAGTCAGGCGACGCACCAATCCGCGATTCGGTGGCGCGGGCGAAAGCATTACCGCGGCCAAACGCAGGCGGATCATTCTGGCCGCCCGGTGGTGGCTTGCCGGCGCCGGACGCCGTCATGCCGCACGCCCATGCCGATTCGACGCCCTGCTTTTTGACGGTGGCGACGCCGAACGGATCAACTGGATCCGTGGCGCCTTCGACCTTTCGACCTAGTGGCCACAGCCGGAAGTGTCAGAGTCTGCGTCTGGTGCACGGTCTGGCAAGACGCGATGACGCGGCATGGACTTTAACGGCCGGACAGGAGCATTCGGCCAGCTTCGGCGGCGCGGAACATGCTCCGAGAGACCCCGCCTTCGCCACTGCAAGGACGAGCAACGCATGAGAGCCTATCGTAAGACGATGTAAGCCCCGGTTCTGTGGCGAGCCGACACGATGCATACTTTGGTCGAGACGCCCGCACCGGACCGGGCACCGATAGCCCAGGATTCGACTCACCGCGACATACCGGGACAAGTTGGAGGCTTCGCGTCGTCGACGGGATAGTCCTGAACGAAGTCCCGCGACCTGGTGTCCTACCCGACTGGAATCCCCATGCTAGACTTTGCTTCCCCAACCTCGCCCAAGAGCTAAAGAACGATCGCATGGACCTGATTCAACGCATCACCCGTCAATTCGAAGACAGTGCCCGCGCCAAGATGGAGGCGCTGGACGCGATGGCCGCACCTATCGCCGGTGCGGTCGAGGTCATGACCCAATGCCTGCTCGGCAACGGCAAGATTCTCGCGTGCGGCAACGGTGGCTCGGCAGCCGATGCCCAGCATTTCGCGGCGGAACTGGTCAATCGCTTCGAGATGGAACGTCCTCCGCTGGCTGCGATCGCGCTGACCACGGACACCTCCACACTGACCTCGATCGCGAACGATTACGACTTCGTACAGGTGTTCTCCAAGCAGGTCAGCGCCCTGGGCCAACCCGGCGACGTGCTGCTGGCGATCTCGACCAGCGGCAATTCGCCCAACGTCATCGCCGCGATCGAGGCCGCCCACGAGCGCGACGTGCGCGTCATCGCCTTGACCGGCAAGGGCGGCGGCAAGATCACCGGTTGCCTCCGCGACGAAGACATCCATTTGTGTGTGCCGGCCGATCGTACCGCCCGCATTCAGGAAGTGCATCTGTTGACCTTGCACTGCCTGTGTGACGGCATTGATTGTTTGTTACTGGGAGTCGAAGAATGATGAATGTACGCCGACCACTGCTATCCCCCTCCCTGCCTGCTCACTCGCCCATGCGGCGCCACATGTTGCTGGGCTTCACCGCGATCGCGACCCTGCCCGCACTTCAGGGCTGCTTCCCGGTCGTTGCCGGTGGCGCGGTCGGTGCGGCCGCGATGATCTCCGATCGGCGCACCTCCGGCGCCTATGTCGAAGATGAGGCGATCGAATGGAAGACGCGCGCCCAGTTACGCGAGCGTTTCGGCAGCGGCGTCAATGTCAGCGTCACTTCATACAACCGCAACCTGTTGCTGACCGGCCAGGTTCCGGACGAGTCGACCCGGGCGGCGGTCGGCCAGCTCGCCACCGGCATCGACAATGTCCAGGGGGTGGTCAACGAGGTCGAGGTGGCGGGTCTGAGCTCGCTCAGCTCACGCAGCAACGATGCGTTGATTACCTCGATGGTGAAGGCCCGTTTCGTTGACGATCAGAGTTTCGCTGCCAACCATGTCAAGGTCGTCACCGAAGCGGGTACCGTCTTCCTGATGGGCCTGGTCACCCGTCGCGAAGCGGACGCCGCAACCGAGGTCGCCCGCACCACCAGTGGCGTGCAAAAAGTGGTTCGCGTCTTCGAGTACATCAGCGAAGACGAAGCCGCCCGCCTGGCAAGACGGCCGGCCAGCGAGAGCTGACCGCCGCGTTTAACGTGACAGTCGCCACAGCGACTCTCTAGGCGCCCCTCACCCGCGTGCGGGGAAAAGGCGGGTTTAGCAAAGCCTGCTTTGCGCCGCTGTAGCCAGGCCGGTGTCCAAACCGGCCGTGGGACGCGGGGCGGGGGCAAGGGAAACGGTCATGGCGGTTTATCAGCCCACTCGGGCAGCCGTGTGACCGGTGCGCACAGCGAGCGCCGCTAGAAGCTTCTCGTGCACCCCGGCAAAACCGCCATTGCTCATCACCAGCAGGTGGTCGCCCGGCCTGGCCCAGGCGACCACCGCGTCGACCAGGACCGCGATATCGTCGTGCACCTCGGCCCGCTGGCCCAGTGGCGCGAGCGCGGCGCGCACATCCCAATCGAGTCCTTTCGCATAGCAAAAGGTATGGTCCGCACCTGCGAGACTGCCGGGCAACCTGTCCTTCATCACGCCCAGCTTCATCGTATTCGAACGTGGCTCAAGTATCGCGGCGAGTCGGCCGGCCGGCTCGCTGTGGCGCAACCCTTCGACCGTCAGCGCAATCGCGGTCGGATGATGGGCAAAATCGTCATACACCGTGACCTCGCCCACACGCCCGCGAACCTCCATGCGGCGACGAATCCCCTTGAACTGCCCCAGCGCCTCGATCGCCACTTTAGGCGGGATGCCGGCGTGACGCGCCGCAGCGACCGCGGCGAGCGCATTCATCCGGTTGTGCTCGCCCGGCATCGCCAAGGAGCCCCTGCCGATCTGTTCGCCGGCAAGGCAAAACGCGGTTTCACCCCCCGCATCGTCAGCACGCAGCGACCACCCCGTCGCGCAATCGAACCACTCGCGTTCGGACCAGCAGCCACGCTCGAGCACCCGGCGCAAGGCCTCCGACCGGGCGTTGGCGATGATGCGTCCGCTTTTCGGCACGGTTCGGACCAGATGGTGGAACTGGGTTTCGATCGCAGCCAAGTCGGTGAAAATGTCGGCGTGATCGAACTCCAGATTATTAAGGATCGCGGTTCGCGGCCGGTAATGGACGAATTTGGAGCGCTTGTCGCAGAAAGCGGTGTCGTATTCGTCCGCTTCGATGACGAAGAACGGAGAGTCGGTGAGTCTTGCCGAAACACCGAAATTACCCGGCACGCCACCGACCAGAAAGCCCGGATTCAAGCCGACATACTCCAGCATCCAGGCCAGCATCGAGGTCGTGGTGGTCTTGCCATGCGTACCCGCCACCGCCAGCACCCAGCGTCCCTGAAGCACGTTGTCGGCCAACCACTGCGGGCCGGACGTGTAGGGCAGCCCGCGATCGAGGATCTCTTCGAGCAAGGGATTGCCGCGTGACATCGCATTGCCGACGACGAACAGGTCGGGCGCGAGTTCGAGCTGGGCAGTGTCGAAACCTTCGATCAGGCCGACGCCCTGCTCTGCGAGTTGGGTGCTCATCGGCGGATAGACGTTCGCGTCGCAGCCGGTGACCCGATGTCCGGCGGCTCTCGCCAGCAGGGCCAGCCCCCCCATGAAGGTGCCGCAAATGCCGAGAATGTGAATATGCATCGAAACTCCGCGCCAGACGCGCCGTGTAGAATGGCGCCATTCTACATCGGCAGACGATCATGACTTCCCGAGCCAATCCTGTCCGGGCAGGAACCCTGAGGCGCGAGATCGCTGCGCTGGCGGCCCGCATGATGGCCGAAGACGGAATCGGCGACTTCGGTTTCGCCAAACGCAAGGCAGCCAAGCAGCTAGGCGTCACCGTTTCCGAGGCCCTGCCCAACAATGCCGAGATCGAAGCGGAACTGCGGGCCTACCAGGCACTCTATCAGGACGACGAGCAGGTCGAGCGGGTCCGTGAGATGCGGCTGGCGGCCGTCGAGGTCATGCGTCTGCTGGACGAGTTTCGCCCCTACCTGACCGGCGGCGCGCTCGATGGCACGGCCGGACGCTACGCCGAGGTCGACATCGAGCTGTATCCGGAGAGTGCCAAGGAAGTGGAAATCTTCCTGTTGAATCAGAACCTGCCCTACGAGCACCGCGAGCCACGCCGGCCAGTCCCTCATGCAGCCGAAGCCGTGCTCAGCTTCGACTGGGACGACGTTCCGATTCGACTGTCCATCTACGAAGGCAGGTCGGAACGCAATGGCAAGCGCGGCGGTGACCGCGCGCGACTGGCAGCCGTAGAGGCCTTGTTGGAACAAAGCGAGAATCTGGCTGAATGAAAACCCTTCTGCGTTATTCGATGATCGCGGTGATCGCCGCAGCGGCGGCGATGGCCGGTTACTTCACCAGCATGAGCCTGCGCGGAGCCGCTTCGGCAAACGCTGCGGAAGCCGTCCCCCCCGGTGCCAACGAGACCCTGCTGGCGCTCTCGCTTCCGGACCTGGACGGCACCGACCAGGCACTCGCGCAGTGGCGGGACAAGGTGCTGGTGGTGAACTTCTGGGCGACCTGGTGCCCGCCCTGCATCAAGGAGATCCCGGAATTCTCGGCTGTCAGCCGGCGGCACGCCGACGCCCCCGTGCAATTCGTCGGAATCAGTATCGATACCGCAGAGAACGTGCGCGAGTTCAATGAGCGTTTCGATGTGCCCTACCCGCTGCTGATCGGGTCGATGCAGACCCTTGGCGTGGCCACCGAGCTCGGCAATACAGCCCGCGCCCTGCCCTTCACGGTCATCCTCGACCGTCGCGGCGAGATCCGTCATGTCACCCTGGGCACCTTGAGCGAAGCCGAACTCGAAGAAAAAATCGAAGCCCTGCTGAACGACTGAACAGCCATTGATTTATCGCGCCGCACAATGGCATCATGACTCACTCTCGCGCACCAGCTAGCGTGGCGCCGGGGCAGTCACCCGGCTCGACCTCCGGAACCCGTAGCCGCTGCTGACAGGCCTTATTTCACGCACTGCGACACCACACTCCCCTCTGGACAAATTGCAGTCATTTACGGCAAACTTGCCGTCATGACGCGCTCAAAAAGCAAGAAATCAGGCAACGCCACCCCGCCGCCGCCGGCGCGGATTCTGGCCTTGCACGGCCCCAACCTGAACCTGCTCGGCACACGAGAGCCCGAGGTCTACGGTCATACGACACTGGCTGACATCCACGAAGCGATGGAAGCCCGCGCCCGTGCCGACGGGCTTCAAGTCGAGTCCTTCCAAAGCACTCACGAAGGTCAGCTGATAGACCGGATACAGGCCGCGGCATCCGAAGGCGTGGGTTTCATCATCATCAACCCGGCCGGCTACACCCATACCAGCGTCGCGTTGCGCGATGCCCTCGCTGCGGTCGCCATACCCTACATAGAAGTCCATCTCTCGAACATCCACGCGCGGGAGCCGTTCCGACACCACTCCTACTTCTCGGATCGTGCGACCGGAGTCATCTGCGGCCTCGGCGCCTACGGCTACATGGCCGCCCTCGAATTCGCGCTGTCACAACTGCGCGACAACTGAACTCACCACAGGCGGGCCATCGGCGCCCCCTTGTCCGGAGAACACAATGGATTTGCGCAAGCTCAAGAAACTGATCGACCTCGTCCAGGAATCGGGCATTTCGGAATTGGAAGTCACCGAAGGCGAGGAGAAAGTGCGGATCGCGAAATACCCGCCAGCATCCGCCTACCAGGGCGCACTTCATGCGGCACCGGCCCCGCTCCAGGTCGCTGCATTGCCTGCGAATAATCCCATGCCCGCTTCGACCGCTCCGGTTGACGCGCTGCCGGACGGCCACGTGGTCAAGTCGCCCATGGTCGGCACCTTCTACCGGGCGGCCTCGCCAGGTGCTCAGCCGTTCGCCGATATCGGGCAGAAGGTCAAGGCCGGCGAGCGGCTTTGCATCATCGAGGCGATGAAACTGATGAACGAGATCGAGTCCGATGTCGATGGTACGGTCAAGGCCATCCTGGTCGACAACGGCCAGCCGGTCGAATACGGCCAGCCGCTGTTCGTCGTCGGTTGAAACGGCCATGTTCGAGAAGATACTGATAGCGAACCGCGGAGAGATCGCGCTTAGGGTTCTGCGCGCCTGCCGCGAGATGGGTATTCGTACCGTGGCGGTGCATTCGGTCGCGGACACCGAGGCCAAGTATGTCAAGCTCGCCGACGAATCGGTCTGCATCGGTCCCGCCTCGTCGACGCTGAGCTATCTCAATGTGCCGGCCATCATCTCGGCCGCCGAAGTCACCGATGCCGAGGCGATTCATCCTGGCTATGGCTTTCTGTCTGAAAATGCCGACTTCGCCGAGCGGGTCGAGCAGTCCGGATTCGTGTTCATCGGTCCGCGCCCGGAAACGATTCGCCTGATGGGCGACAAGGTCAGTGCGAAGGACGCGATGAAGGAGGCCGGCGTGCCGTGCGTGCCGGGTTCGGAAGGCGCGCTGCCCAGTGACCCCAAGGAGATCGTCCGGATCGCACGCAGCATCGGCTACCCGGTCATCATCAAGGCGGCCGGCGGCGGCGGCGGGCGCGGCATGCGCGTGGTCCACACCGAAGCAGCGCTTCATAACGCGGTCTCGATGACCCAGTCCGAGGCCCAGGCAGCCTTCGGCAACGCCACGGTTTACATGGAGAAGTACCTCGAGAACCCGCGCCATGTCGAGATCCAGGTGCTGGCGGACCAGCATGGCAATGCGGTTCATCTCGGCGAACGCGACTGCTCGATGCAGCGGCGCCATCAGAAGGTCATCGAGGAGGCCCCGGCCCCAGGCATCGACCGCAAGCATATCGAAAAGGTCGGCGAACGTTGCGCCCAGGCCTGCCGGACCATAGGCTATCGCGGTGCCGGCACCTTCGAGTTCCTGTTCGAAAACGGCGAGTTCTACTTCATCGAGATGAACACCCGGGTCCAGGTCGAACACCCGGTCACCGAAATGATTACCGGCGTGGACATCGTGCAGGGCCAGATTCGGGTCGCGGCCGGCGAGAAACTGTGGTTCAAGCAACGCGACGTGGTGTTCCGCGGGCACGCGATCGAGTGTCGCATCAATGCCGAGGACCCGTTCAAGTTCACACCCTGCCCTGGCCAGATCAGCAACTGGCACATGCCCGGTGGGCCCGGCATCCGGGTCGATTCGCATGTCTATAACGGCTACACCGTGCCGCCCTACTACGATTCGATGATAGGCAAGCTGATCGCCTACGGCGACACCCGCGAACAGGCGATCCGCCGGATGCGGATCGCGCTGTCCGAGATGGCGGTGGATGGCATCAAGACCAATGTGCCCTTGCATCAGGAACTGATGCTGGACAGCCGTTTCGTCGAAGGGGGGACCAGCATCCACTATCTCGAGCACAAGCTCGCGGATCGCAACGAACTGCAGAAGAGTTGAGCCCGTTCGGGCTCGCGCGGGACGCAATCATGTGGATCACGGTCACCTTGCAGGCAGACGCGGACAAGGCCGAGACCTTGTCGGACGCGTTGATGGACATCGGCGGAGCCCTGTCGGTCTCGATCGAGGACGCCGACGCCGGCACCGAAGCTGAGAAGCCGCAATTCGGCGAACCGGGTCACGATCCGACCGGGTTATGGGATCACAGCCGCGTGATCGCGCTGTTCGACCGCGAAGTCGACCTCGAGGCGGCACTGCGCGCCGCGGCCAGCGAAGCCGGCTTCGCTGCGATCCCACCCTATACGCTGGAAGAAGTCGCCGAGCAGAACTGGGTTCAGCTCACCCAAAGCCAGTTCGAGCCGATCCGGATCACCGGACGGCTCTGGATCGTACCTTCTTGGCATGTCTCGCCCGACCCGGACGCGATCAACATCGAACTCGATCCCGGCATGGCCTTCGGCACCGGCTCGCACCCGACCACCCGCCTATGCCTGGAGTGGTTGTGCGACACGGTCGAACCCGGTGCGTCGGTTCTGGACTACGGCTGCGGCTCGGGGATTCTCGGCATCGCCGCGGCCAAGCTTGGCGCCGGCGAGGTACTCGGTGTCGATATCGACGACAAGGCGATCGAGTCCGCCCGCTACAACGTCGAGCGCAACCAGGTCGCAATGGGTTTGCAACACACCCGCGAAACGCTGGATGCGCAATTCGACATCGTCGTCGCCAACATCCTGACCAACCCGCTGTGCGTGCTCGCGCCGGCGCTGGCTGCGCGGGTTCGACCAGGCGGACGTATCGCGATGTCCGGCGTGCTGGACACCCAGGCCGAACAAGTGATCCAGACCTACGCGCCCTACATCCCGCTGAAGGTCGGTGCCGTTTCCGAAGGCTGGGTTCGGCTCGAAGGCATCAAACAGGACGCCCGCGGCTCATGATGCTCGCGCGCTGTCCGGCTTGCCAGACAGTGTTTCGTGCGCGGCCGGAACAACTACGTGCCCATGCGGGCAAGGTTCGCTGCGGTCATTGCTATCAGGCCTTCAATGCGCTCGATCACCTGATCGACGCGCCCGAGCAGAAACCAGCGTCTACATCTGACGCTGACCGGCTTGCGCAACGCGAGTCACGAACACTGCCGCCGCCGGCGGGCATCATTGCTCAGCACGTCCCAAAAGACCTCGCGGTTTCAATCAGCGATGCGGGTCGTCCCGGGCAACGTCCCGAAGTCGAAACCCTGTTCATTCTCGAAGATGGGATGCCGAGCGACTCGCCCCCCTCTTCGGCTTCGTTCACGCCCCCCTCCGGTCCGGGCGCAGCGAGTCTACCCGAACACGCCGAAGACGACCGATTTCCGCCCTTCCAGGCCTCCGGCGAAATCCTGTCGCTCGATCATGAACTCGATTTCGCGCTGCCTGAACCGGTCTCTTCTTCAGCCCGAAAAACACCATCCAGCGAGCGCCCTGGCACACGTCTCTCAAGCCCAAGCTCTAACGCATTGCCCGGTGACGGCATCGAGGACGCGTCTTCGCTCGGCCTGGCCATCCCTGCTCTGCGCGATACACAGCCCGTCCGGGAAGAGGATGCACCGAGATCCACCGCGCGGGCAGAAGCGCAACCAGGCGAGCAGCCGAAAGCCGACACCGGCAGATTTGGTTCAGGGGAAACGGAAAAGGCGTCCCAGGCGACTGGCTCGGGCGCGCCCCCTCTCCGGTCACGGCGTTTCGCAGAGCGAAAGGGTGACACCTCGCCGCCTGGCCAGGCGTCACAGCCGATCGACCCGTCAGGGGACGGATACGGATGGGTCGAGCGGGCGACCGAAGAGGCCGCTGATACAGGGGGGCGACCGAGCACCGACTACCAGCCGCCGCTCCGGCGTTACCCCCGCAACCATGGCGTTGCGACCAGGCCGGATACTCCGGCGGACGCCGCGGCTGAAGCCCCAGCGGAAGACGCGGCCGACTTCTCCCATTACCAGCGGACCCGCACCGACACCCCACGGCGCTGGTTCGGTGGACTGCTCGCCGGCATCCTGCTGGGAACGCTGGCGGTCCAGTCGGCCTATCTGTTCCGGCTGGAGATCACCCGCGCCTGGCCTCAGCTGAGACCGGTCTATCTGAGTGTGTGTCAGCAACTGGGTTGCGACATGCCGCTGCCCCGGGAAGCCAGCGAGATCCGGATCACCAGTTCCGATCTGGAGTCCGATCCGGCCAATCCCACGCGCCTGGTATTGAACGCCAGGCTGCGAAATCAGGCAGCCTACCCGCAGGCCCATCCGCACCTCGAGATCACGCTGACCGACGTGCGCGACCGCCCCATCGTTCGTCGCGTCCTGCTGCCCGAGGAATGGACCGATGCGGCGCGACTCACAGAAGGCCTGGCAGCGGGTGAAGAGGCAACGATACGCCTGCCGCTATCGACGATAGACGTCGCCGAAGCGACCGGTTACCGTCTGTACGCGTTCTATCCGTGACCGGCCTCAGCGGCTGACCCGTGTCGTTGCACCGTCACGCAGCACCCGTACCCGCTCGCCCGGCCGAAAGCCTTCGCCGCCGTCCTCCTGCACGACCGCCAGCACCTGACTGTTCTCGAGCCGGACCGTCACCTCGACGCCGCGACTGCGGGTCACACCCTCTTCGATCGCAGCTCCGGCCATACCGCCCGCGACCGCACCAATGACCGTCGCGATGCCTTGTCCGCGCCCCCCTCCCACGCCGCTGCCGGCAATGCCGCCGACAGCCGCGCCGGCGACCGGGCCAACCGGCGAACGAGTCCCTTCCAGCCGCACATAGCGTACCGCCTCGACAGAACCATACTGCACGGTCATCGCCCGCCGGGCTTCGGCCCGCTCATAAGTGCCACCGCCCAGACCGGATGCGCAACCACCCAGCCCGAGCGTCAATACCGCCACCGCAAGGAGGGCGGCCCTTCTGATTCCTGAAATCCTCACCATAAGCTGTCTTCGAATACCTGTTGGTAACGTCGCGCGATCGCATCGCGATCGGGACGATGGTTTTGACCGCCACGGCTGGCGATCTTGAAAGCACCCATCAAGGAGGCTAACTGACCTGTACGTGTCCAGTCGTAAGCGTTTGCAATGCCGTAGAGCAGACCGGCACGATACGCGTCACCGCAACCAGTGGGGTCCGCCAGCGACTCGGCTGGCACGCAGCCGATCTCAATACGCCGACCATCTGCATAGATGTGGGAGCCCTCGGCCCCCATGGTCACAACCAAAGCCTCGACACGGTCGGCGATCTGTTCCAGCGAAAGTCCGGTCCGCTCGCACAACATCCTGGCCTCGTAATCATTGACCGTGCAGTAGCGCGCGAGGTTCAGGCAATGGAGCAACTCCTCGCCGCCGAACATCGGCAAACCCTGCCCCGGATCGAACACGAAAGGGATGCCGGCTTCGGCGAACTGCTCGCAATGCGACATCATGCCGTCCCGCCCGTCTGGCGAGACGATGCCGAGACGCACGCCTTGCGCATCCGGAATCCGGTTCAGATGGGAGTGATTCATCGCACCGGGATGAAAGGCGGTGATCTGGTTGTCATCAAGATCGGTGGTGATGAAGGCCTGCGCGGTAAAGGTCCCCGGCACCTGGCGGACATGGTCACGCCGCAGGCCCAGTTCGTCCAAACGCTGCAGGTAGGGCGCAGCATCGTCACCAACCGTCGCCATGATCAGCGGATCCCCACCGAGCAGGTGCAGGTTGTAACCGATGTTACCGGCACAGCCACCGAACTCCCTGCGCATGTCGGGCACCATGAAGGCCACGTTCAGGATGTGAATCTGATCCGGCAGGATGTGGTTCTTGAAACGGTCGTGAAAGACCATGATCGTGTCGTACGCAACCGAACCGCAAACCAGGATGGACATGGCGAACCTCGAAGATAAAACCTCCGATTATACGGATCGTCTTCACGCCCGAGTTCGGACGCAGACGCTATCCACCGCCTGATCTCCCTCTCCACATCGGACGCGGCCAGAGCCCCGGTACCACAAAGCGGTCGCACCTCGTCTGTCATGGGAGCGTAATCGTCCGGTCACAGCCATGAAACCGGCGCTTTCGACAATGGCGCATCGCAACATCTTCAAAGGTGCGCCATGCTTCAAACTGCCCGCCAAGGCTTTCTGCGCGAGAAGCGTCGTCTTCACACCGCCATCGCGACCTCTGAAACCGAGATACTCGAAGCCCAGAAGCTTCGCTACCGGGTTTTCGCCGAGGAAATGGGTGCCCGTCTTCCCACCCGTACGCCCGGGGTCGACCGGGACATCTACGACCCCTTCTGCGAGCACCTGATCGTCCGCGACGAAGACCAGGGCCGCATCGTCGGCACCTACCGCATCCTGTCCCCGGCGGCGGCGCGAAAGGTCGGCGGCTATTACTCCGAGAACGAGTTCGATCTGACCCGTCTGCAACACCTGCGAAACGGCATCGTCGAGATCGGACGCTCCTGCATCGATGCCGACTATCGGAGCGGCAGTGTGATCGCATTGCTGTGGGCCGGGCTGGCCCGCTACATGGCCGAGAACGATTACCCCTACCTGATCGGCTGCGCCTCCATCAGCATGGCCGACGGCGGCCACGCTGCGGCCAGTCTGTATAATCGGTTCCGCGAAAAGCATATGGGGCCACTGGAGTATCACGTCTTTCCGCGCAATCCGCTGCCGCTGGACAGGCTGCGCAACGATATCGACGTGGAGGCCCCCCCGCTGATCAAGGGCTACCTGCGTGCCGGCGCGTGGATTTGCGGCGAACCGGCGTGGGATCCCGATTTCAACACCGCCGACCTGCCCATTCTGATGCCGATGAACCGGGTGGACGACCGATACGCCAGACATTTCATGGGAAGCCGCGACTGAACGCGAAGAATGCCTCACCGGCGACCGCCGACCCGCCTCATTCACCTGGATTGTCCAGGTCTCCACGATCGCCCCTGGGCCGCGGCTGGCGACTGTTCCGGCTCGGCCTGCACCTGCTGCAGGGACTTGCGACCGTTACGCTGATCTACCCGTTCACAGACCGCGCGACCCACAAGAAACTGCGCCAGCGCTGGTCCGCCGGCATGCTCCGGATTCTTGATGTGCGCCTGGAACTGCACGGCGATACGATCCGGGCAGATTGCATGCTCGTCGCCAATCATGTTTCCTGGCTGGATATCTTCGCCATCAACGCTGTCGCCCCGGCCGCCTTCGTGTCCAAGTCCGAAGTCCGCGAATGGCCCTTGATCGGCTGGCTGGCCGCCCGCAACGATACGGTCTTTCTGCGACGGGGCAGCCGCGGGCATGCGAAGATCATCAACGCCGAAATCGCCTCGCTGCTCGACGCCGGCCACAACGTCGCGATCTTTCCGGAAGGCACCACCACCGACGGCTCGCATCTGCTGCATTTTCATGCCGCGCTGCTGCAACCGGCGATCGCAGCCGGTCACCCGATTCAGCCGCTCGCCCTCCGCTATCTCGACCTGGCCGGTGATTACAGCCGCGCCCCGGCCTACGACGGCGACATCAGCCTGGGGCAGTGCCTGTCGGCCATCATCCGTGAGCCGGGCCTGATCGCCAGGATCGATGTCGATCCGCCGCTGCCGACCGACAATGGCCTTGGGCGGCGCGAACTCGCACAAGCCGCAAGGGAGGCGATCCTGACCCATGTGACGGGGCCATCCCGACACCCGCAATCGTAGAATCGTAGATTCGCGTACGCGACGAGGGTCGCGTCGATGCCTCTCAAGTGACGCGCAAGGGCCGCATCAGCGGCTGCATTATCGCCGCGACGACTCCGCGGCCGGCGCTCAGGCGTTGACCTGGAAGACCGCCCCATCTTCCAGCCGCACCGCGGTGAGTTTCCCGCCCCAGACACAGCCGGAATCCAGCGCGATCAACCCGTCCAACCGGTAATAACCGAGTGCGGACCAATGACCGCAGACCACGGTATGGCCGGCCCAGGCCCGTTCTGACGCCCTGAACCAGGGCAGCATCCCGGCGGGCGCCTTGTCGGGCGGGCCCTTGGCCCGCATCGCGAGCCGGCCGTCGCGGGTACAGAAGCGCATCCGGGTCAGGACGTTCACGATAAAACGAAGCCGCTCCTGCCCTTTCAGGGTGTCGCTCCAGTGGTCCGGGCGATCTCCGATCAAATGCATCAGAAAGTGATGGGAGTGTGATCCGGTCAGCGCCGCCTCCACCTCGGCTGCCAATGACAAGGTCTTTTCCACGCTCCAGGTCGGCAGCACGCCGGCATGAACCATCAGGAACCCGCCCTCGCTGTGCGCCAGCGGAAGCTGTCCGAGCCACGCGATCAGTTCGTCACGGTCGGGCGCCTCGAGGATCCGCGCCAGCGTGTCGTCCTTGCCGCGGCGGCTGAAGCCGGCCGCGACCATCAACAGGTAGAGGTCGTGATTACCCAGCACTACGGTCGCCGCATCGCCAAGATCGCGCACACAACGCAGGACCTGCAGCGATTCCGGGCCGCGGTTGACCAGATCGCCGACCAGCCACAGCCTGTCACTACCCGGGTCGAAACGGATTTTCTCCAGCAGGCGCCGAAAATGTCGGTAGCAACCCTGGATGTCACCTATCGCATAGATCGCCATCGATCAGACGTGCCCGTAATACTCCCGATACCAGGCCACGAATCGGGACACGCCATCGGTGACGCTGGTGGCCGGCGCAAAACCGGTCCAGGCGTCGAGTTCATCGGTATCGGCAAAGGTCGCGGGCACATCGCCATCCTGAAGCGGCAGCAGATTCTTCTCGGCGCGAATACCGAGCGCATTTTCGATCGCCTCGATGAAACTCATCAATTCGACCGGGTTGTTGTTGCCGATGTTGAACACCCTGAACGGCGCTTGGCTGCGACCCGGGTCGGGACGATCCGAGTCGAACCCGGCATCCGGTTCGGCGACGCGATCCAACGTCCGCACCACGCCCTCGACGATGTCGTCGATGTAAGTGAAATCGCGCCGCATCCGGCCGTGATTGAAGACATCGATAGGGCGCCCTTCCAGCATCGCCCGGGTGAACAGGAACAGCGCCATGTCCGGCCGTCCCCAGGGTCCATAGACCGTGAAGAAGCGCAGTCCGGTGGTGGGCAGGCCGTAGAGATGGCTGTAGGTGTGGGCCATCAACTCGTTGGCCTTCTTGGTCGCCGCATACATGCTGACCGGATGATCCACGCTGTCGTGCTCGGAGAACGGCATTTTCGTGTTGCCGCCGTACACGCTGGAGCTGCTCGCATAGACCAGATGGCCAACCCGGTTGTGGCGGCAGCCCTCGAGAATGTTCATGAAGCCGACGATATTGCTGTCTATGTAGGCATGGGGGTTCTGCAGTGAATAGCGGACTCCGGCCTGCGCGGCCAGATGCACCACCCGGTCGAAGCCCTCCTCGGCAAACAGGCGTTCCATCCCCGCTCGGTCGGCGACATCCATCCTGACAAAACGAAAGCCCGGATGCGGCGTCAGCCGTGCCAGACGCGCCTCCTTGAGGGTGGGATCGTAGTAATCGTTCAGATTGTCCAGCCCGACCACGCGGTCGCCACGGGCAAGCAGAACCAGTGAGACATGCATGCCGATGAAGCCGGCTGCGCCGGTAACGAGGATTTTCATGGGAGAAACGCCGAATGGGTGACGACCCGATTATCGCACAGGCCCGCGCATCCCCGATGACAGCGGAAACCGCTCGGGAGGGCCGCACCCCGTCCAAGGCCAGGCGCCACCACTGCTTCCTCCTTGCTCGATGTCCGCTGCAGCCGCATTCGATATCACCCACGAGCAGGTCGAACAAGAAACGCCGACAAGCGCGGGCCGGACAGGGTAACTTGTCAATGAAAGCAAGGCGACCACCCGGAAACTGACGTAAAAAACCCATTCATCCTGGTTCGGGGCAAAGCGGGTGCCCGCATGATGAAAGTCCGCTGAACGACACCGATATACTGCAGGTCCTTCCCACCGACCGATACCCCATGCTGCTCCGTCTCGCCTACACCACGCTTTGGGTGCTCGCACTGCCGCTGGTCCTCTTGCGACTGGTCTGGCGGGCGCGTCGTCAGCCGGCCTACCTGGCTCATCTCCCGGAACGATTCGGACGTTACCGCCACAAGCCGCGGCAAGCGGTGATCTGGATTCACGCGGTGTCGGTCGGCGAGACCCGCGCCGCCGAGCCGCTGATCCGGGCCCTGCTCTCCCGCTACCCCGATCACGCCGTGGTGCTCACCCACATGACGCCGACCGGGCGCGACACCGCGACAAGCCTTTTCGGCGCGGAACCCCGGGTGCGCTCGGTCTATCTGCCCTACGACATCGGGTTGCTTGCGAGACGATTCCTCGCCTTTTTCAGCCCGCGACTCGGCATCGTGATGGAGACCGAGCTGTGGCCGAACCTGTTGTTGAATTGTCGCGAGCAGGCCGTACCGATGCTGCTCGCCAACGCCCGCCTGTCTGAACGATCGGCCCGGCGCTATGCCCGCTGGCCGGCATTGACCGGCATGACCCTGGGGGCGCTCTCCGCGATCGGGGCGCAGACGCCGGAAGACGCCCGACGCCTGCGGGCGCTCGGTGCCCTTCAGGTCGAGATCACCGGCAACATCAAGTTCGACATTGTCGCGCCGGACGCGGCGTTAAAACTGGGTGCGCATTTTCGCGAACGCTGCGGCGGCCGACCGGTCGTGCTGGCTGCCAGTACCCGCGAGGGTGAAGAACCGTCCATCGTCGCGGCCTTCGCTCGACTCGCGCCAGCGAACGCCGTGCTCACACTGGTGCCACGCCACCCACAACGCTTCGACGAGGTCGCCGGGCTGGTGGGAGAGTCGGGGTTGGTGCTGCAGCGGCGCAGCGACGACAGCCCGGTCAGATTCGAAACCCGGGTCTGGCTCGGCGACTCGATGGGCGAGATGTTCGCCTATTACGTCGCCGCCGATGTCGCGCTGATCGGTGGCAGTTGGTTGCCGCTGGGCGGGCAGAACCTGATCGAAGCCTGCGCGGTCGGCACGCCGGTCATCGTCGGGCCACATACCTTCAACTTCGAACTGGTCGCCGAGCAGGCGCTGGCCTGTGGCGCGGCCATGCGGGCCCACGACGTCGAAGAGGGCATGCGACTGGCGATCGGGCTACTGGCCGAGGCGGAACAGCGCAAAAGGATTGGCGAGTCCGGACTGGCCTTTGCCGCCAGTCATCGCGGGGCGACCGGACGCACGATGACGATCGTCAGCCGATTGCTGGACGCGACACCCGCCCCGGCACCGTCAAGACTGTAAGCGCGGCTTACTCGCCCAGCAGCGAATTGACGACCTGCAGGTCCTCTTCCTCTAGCGTGCCGGCGGCGGCCTTGAGCCGCAACTGGGCCAGCACCGTGTCATAGCGGGCGCGGGCAAGCTCCTGACGGGTATCGGCCAGCTGGGTCTGGGAGTTAAGCACGTCGATATTGATACGAACGCCGACCTCGTAGCCGAGGCGATTGGCTTCGAGTGCCGACAGCGACGAAATCTCGGCCGCCTCCAGCGCCTTGATCCGGGCCATGCCGCTGGTCACCCCCAGATAGGCCTGGCGCGCATTCAACGCGGCGTTACGTCGCGCATCCTCGAGATCGGAGTCGGCCTTGACCAGGAGCGCGGCGGTTTCCCGCTCCCGCGACGAGATCGCGCCGCCCGCATACAGCGGCACGTTGAGCTGGACACCGATCGCGGTCGAGTTGCTCCTGGGCGTATTCACATTGTTCTGGCGATTCGACCAGGACTGGTTGGCGACCAGATCGACGGTGGGGTAATGGCCGGCACGGGCGCGTTCGACCTCGCGGGTCGCGATCTCGCGGGCGATGTGCTGCAACTGCACCCCGAAGCTCCCGAGCTCCGCGGCCGAAATCCAGTCGGACGGATTAGCCGGACTGGGTGCGCTCAATTCGATGCCCGGTCGCAAGCCCGCGATGGCGTCCGGCTCCCGGCCGATGATCCGGGTCAGGTTCTGTCGTCTCAATTCGAGCTCGCTCTCGGCTGCGATGACCTGCGCCGACGCCAGATCGAAGCGGGACTGGGCTTCGTGCACATCGGTAATCGTGACCGTGCCGACCTCGAAGCTGGTGGTCGCGATCTCGAGCTGCTCGGCGGCGGCGGTGCGCAACTGGGTGACCGCATCGAGCGCATCCTGGGCATTGAGCACGTTGAAATAGGCCTCGGACACCCGCAGGATGAGGTCCTGCCTGGCCAGTTCGAACTGCACCTCGGCAAACTCGGTCTGCAGCGCGCCCTGCTGGGCGACGATACGGTTCTGCTGGCGGTAGATCGGCTGGGTCAGCTGGACACCCCAGGCATTGCTGGTAAAGGTGTCGGCGCGCCCGCCACTCGGATCGACCCGATTGCGGGTCACGCTGCCGCTGGCGCCGATGTTGGGCAGCAGGCCGGCCCGCCCCTGGACCACCCGCTCCCGCCCGGCCTCGAATTCGGCGCGGGCCGCCGCGAACTGGGCATCATTGACCACCGCATCGCGATAGACATCGAGCAGATCCGCCGACCAGACCAGGCTGGAACAGAGTCCCGCCACACACAATGCAAGCACACGCTTCATCAGCTACTCCGATCAGGTCAGTATTGCGGCATCGCCGGATCGACCTGCGCCGCCCATCCGGCCACGCCGCCGGAAAGATTGATGACATGCCGAAAACCCTGGCGTTCCAGAAACATGCCCACCTGAGCGCTGCGCCCGCCGTGATGGCAGACGACGACGATCTCGGCCTCCGGATCCAGTTCGGCAAAGCGCGCCGGGATGGCGCCCATCGGCACATGCACGGATCCATCGATGTGGCACAGCTGGTACTCCCAAGGCTCGCGCACATCCAGCAATAGCGGACGCTCCCGAGCGGGGTCGGCAAGCCAGGCGGACAGTTCGGTAGGGGCGAGTTGTTTCATGTCGTCAGCGTCGTTGAAATCAGAACTTGAAACTTTCGGAACGCCGCGCATTGCGCAAAGCGGGCACCATGGACTCGAAAATGTCTTCGGTCGTGAAACGCCCCTCACCGAGGTGGGTCATCAGGCGCGCCTTCATCACCGGCGCTTCTCCGACGAAGGCGAACAGACGGCCACCCGGCTTGAGCTGCTCCAGCATCGCGCGCGGCATCACGGGCACGCCGGCCGACACCACGATCACGTCGAATGGCGCCGACCCCGGCAAGCCGTCCGCGCCGTCGGCCTCGATAACGGTTGCGTTCTCGACCCCGTAGCGGGCCAGGTTGTCCTTGGCCAGCGCAGCCAGTTCCGGCTCGATCTCGAGGCTGCGTACCCACTCCGCCCGCGCGGCCAGCAAGGCGGCGAAGTAACCCGACCCGGCACCGATCTCCAGCACCGAGTCCGACCGACCGATCTGCAGCGCCTGCAAGACCTTGCCTTCGATGATCGGCTTGAGCATCACCTGTCCGCACCCGATCGGAATCTCGACATCGGCGAAGGCCAGATTGCGACAAGCCTCGGGCACGAACTCCTCACGCCTGACCGTCATCAGCAAATCCAGTACGTCCTGGTCCAAAACCTCCCAGGGCCGGATCTGTTGTTCGACCATGTTGAAACGGGCTTGTTCGAAATTCATTCTCGGCTCTTCCTGAAAATATATTAGCACATTCTAATTTTTATGGTCGTCGCGGCCGGGTGACGGTCGAAACGACGTATTCTATCCCAGCCGCAAAGTATTCAACGCATCCCCCGGTCTCGCCGAAGCATGCTTGCCGAGACAGAAACGACGCATCCGGGCACGCCCCCGTGGCAAAGCGCGCGCAATGCAAGATAATCCCCCGATGCCCGACACCAACGATCCAGCCGCCGCGCGTCCCGACCGACACCAAGAGATCACAGCCCGGGCGCTGGTGTGGCCGGTGTCGCTGCTCGGCATCACCCAGATCATCGCCTGGGGCAGCCTGTTCTACAGCATCGCCGTGCTCGCGCCGGCCATGGCCGCCTCCCTCGACGTCAGCACGACGCTGGTTTTCGGCGCCTTTTCACTCAGTCTGGCGGCTTCGGGGCTGGCTGCACCGGCGGTAGGTCGTGCGATCGATTCGCAAGGGGGCTACAAGGTCCTGGCAGTCGGCTCGCTGCTCAGCGCCTTGTCGCTGGCAACGATCGCCCTCGCCGACAACCCGGCCCTTTTTCTCGCGGGATGGGTTCTCGCGGGTGTCGCGATGGCCGCCAACCTGTACGACGCCTCCTTCCCCGCATTGAGTCAGTTCTCCGGCCAGCACTACCGCCCCGCACTGACCGCACTGACCTTGCTCGGCGGGCTCGCCAGCACCGTGTTCTGGCCGCTGGCCTGGATGCTCGAAGAAACCCATGGATGGCGGGTCGCGCTCGGCCTGTTCGCCCTGATGCACCTGCTGATCTGCCTGCCGATACACTATTTTGGCCTGCCTCGCCCGAAGGCTGTCACACCAACTGGAGGCACCCGATCCGAATCCGACCGGAACGTTGCCGGAGGCCCCGCTTTCATCTGGCTCGCCACCGCCTTTACCCTGGCCGCTTTCGTCGTGTCCGGCACGGCGGCCCACGGTGTCGGCGCGCTGAAGGCCAGCGGACTCGATCCGGCTACCGCGATTCTCGCGGTGGCGCTGATCGGCCCGATGCAAGTGGTCGGACGCATTCTCGAGTTCGCGGTGGCCCGCGGGGTCGCGCCGACTCGGGTCGGGATCGCCTCGTTCTCGGTGATGCTGATCGCCATGTTGTTGCTGTCCCAGGCGGGACTCTCGGCCTGGCTGGCGTTCGGATTCGCTTGCGCCTATGGCCTTTCGAATGGCGTGATGAGCATCGTCCGGGGCACGGTCCCGGCGGAGCTGTTCGGTCGGGACGGCTACGGCGCCCTGATGGGCAGGCTCGCCCAGCCCGCCTTCTTCGCCAAGGCGCTCGCGCCGGTCTTGCTGGCCGCGATGATCGCGGACGGCGAGGAATATCGTTCGATGGCCTGGCTGATGACCGCACTGGCGGCGCTGGCACTGACCGCCTACCTGGTCGCCCTCGTCTGCCACCGGAAGCACAAGCGATCGATGGATCAGGGATGAAGAACGGCCATGCCCCGGCCGCTCCAACGCGGCCACACCAGACAAGCGGCTGAGCGACCACAGCGCATTCAGGCCACACATGACTCAGGGTGACTTCGACTCTGATGATTGAAACCGAACTACCCTCGCTTCACCGGCTGTCGAGTGGCCTGACCGGCGCATCGATGACCGTCATCGACTCGACGATCCGGCCGGCCTCGTCGGCGATGCGCTCCAGGTCGGCCACCGACGGGGGACGGCACACCTCGCGCCACAAGCGCTCATCGACCGACTGGCTGGCCACCCTCACCGGACTCGGCTCGACCGGCCTCTCCTCGCGAAGCACGATGTTGCGCGGATCGAGATAACGCCGCCTCACCGTGGTGATGCTGCGGTTGGCGCAGTCGTATCGATTCATGGCCTGCACGATCGCATAGCCCGCTGCCGACGCCTCGGCGGAGGTCAGCACGATCCGCGCCCACGCCACCCGGGTGCCGCCATCAGACGGTATGATGCTGCTCCGATCGATCTGGACCTGCCGGTTCCGGTCCTGCATCACGGTCACCCAGCCGTCCTGTGCCGCAGCACCGCCAGCGACCACAGCCACAATCCAAGCCAACCCCCTCGACAGATACTTCGCTTGCACGACTCTCTCCCCTGCGGAATCACGCCCCGGACCGGTCCAATCGCATCGCTGTCCACTCGCACCCTTGAACCGGGTCGGCTCATCGTCCCGCTAAAGCCATTCGCGCAGCCGACCCGCCCGGCTCATGCCACCCGAGCCGACCATGACTGGCGCGGCATCGATCGCGCCACACCCGCCCACACCGCCTGATCACCGATGAACATCCCCTACGAAGCCTTCTTCATGTCGACCGGACTGGTCGCACTCGCCGAAATCGGCGACAAGACTCAGTTGCTGGCCTTCATGCTGGCGGCCCGCTTCCGCCGCGCCGGCCCGATCGTGCTGGGCATTCTGGTCGCAACCATCGCCAACCACGCCTTCGCCGCCGCGGTCGGCACCTGGATCACCCAGCTGCTCGGCCCCGACACCTTGCGCTGGGTGCTCGGCCTGTCCTTCCTCGCGATGGCGGTCTGGATCATGGTACCGGACAAGCTCGAGGACGGCGAGATCGCCCCCCCGCGCCTCGGGGTGTTCGGCGCAACCGTGGTGGCCTTCTTCCTGGCCGAGATGGGCGACAAGACCCAGGTCGCGACGGTCGCCCTGGCGGCGCAGTACGAAGCCTTCGTCGCGGTGGTCGCCGGCACCACCCTGGGCATGATGATCGCCAACGTTCCGGCGGTCATCGTCGGCGACAGGATCGCCCACCGCATGCCTGTTCAGTTGATCCATGCCATCGCCGCAGCGCTGTTCGCAGCACTCGGCCTTGGTGCGCTGTTTGGCTTCGGCCTCGGCTGATGCACGCCTCCCGTCATCACCAGGGCGAGCGCCCGTCCATGGGATGAAGGCATCCATCGCCCCCGGCAGATCGATGTGACCGGAGCACGCCCGACCGCCTCGGGGTCACCATACGACGCCGAGGCAGGGATCGACGCCCAGGCACCGCACTGGTGCTTGTCAACGCCTTGCGACAAGAGTAAGGTCGGCGTTTCGTTGGGGGTGCCGACGCGTACCGCGTCTGGCTGAGAAATACCCTTGGAACCTGATCCGGTTTGCACCGGCGTAGGGAAACGCGATGTTACACACCTGCAGTCCTCTTGCTCGGATCCCTCGGTGGTACAGCGTTTCTCCCTCGTCATGGCGAACGATGGAGACGAGTAATTGAAGACAAGCATCCCGAATACGGTGAGCATCGCCGGCGTCGATCCGTCCGGCGGCGCCGGGGTACTGGCAGACCTGAAGGCCTTCTCGGCGCTCGGCGCCTACGGCTGTGGCGTCATCGCGGCCTTGACCGCGCAAAATACCTGTGCCGTCACCGGGGTCCACACGCCGCCGGTGGACTTCCTGAAGTTGCAGATAGACACCCTGTTCTCCGACGTCCGCATCGATGCGGTCAAGCTAGGCATGCTAGGCACCGCCGAGATCGTACGCACGGTCGCCGACCGGTTGCACCACTTTTCGGCCCCCTTTGTCGTCTGCGACCCGGTCATGGTCGCGAAAAGTGGCGACCATCTGCTGGCGAAAAGCGCGGTCGCGATGCTGCGCGAAGCCCTTTTGCCCCAGAGCTTCATGATCACGCCAAACCTCCCCGAGGCCGGTGTGCTGCTGGACGCACGGGCACCGGAAACCATCAAGGAAATGGTTCGCGCCGCCGAACGCCTGCGCGAGCTGCTGCCGACCTCGAGTGAGCGCTGGGTGCTGCTCAAGGGCGGTCATCTGCCCGGCGGCGAGTTGATGGACCTGCTCTTCGATGGCGACCGGATGGTCGAACTCCCGGCCCAACGCATTGAGACCCGCAACACTCATGGCACCGGCTGCACCCTGTCTTCGGCGATCGCGGCATTGCTGCCACAAAGGCAGGGCGGGTTCCGCCCGGTCGAAGCGGCCGTCCGGGATGCCCGAGCCTATCTCTTGCAGGCGATTGCGGCTTCCGGTGCATTGCAGGTCGGCAGCGGACACGGCCCGGTCCATCACTTCCACGCGCTGTGGCACCGCAACGACCTTACAGGCACCGGTGCGCGATGAACGCCGGCCATCACACTCACCGGAAGTCGTCCGAGAGCAGGCTGTCATCCCGATGCCGCTCGACCCCTGAAACCCGTGAGCGCAGATTTTCAAACCGGTGAAACTCGCACCCGCAAACGCTTACCTTCCCACCTTCACTTTCAAAAACGACGCCGCGAATACCGAGCCTCGACCTTTCCCACCCCAGGAGACACCATGAACGCCAACGAAAAATTCATCGCCGCCGACGCCCATGTCGACCAGGCCGCCATCGCCCCGCTGCCCAACTCGCGCAAGATCTACGTCGAAGGGTCGCGCCCCGACATTCGCGTGCCGATGCGCGAGATCAGCCAGTCCGACACTCCGGCCTCGTTCGGTGCCGAGCCCAACCCACCGATCTTCGTCTATGACTGCTCCGGCCCCTACACCGACCCGAAGGCGAAGATCGACATCCGCTCCGGCCTGCCGGCGCTGCGTCAGCGGTGGATCGAGGAACGTGGCGATACCGAGGTGCTACCAGACCTGAGTTCGGAATTCGGCCGCCAGCGCGCCGCCGACACCGCGCTCGACGAGCTGCGCTTCCCCGGCCTGCACCGCACCCCTCGTCGCGCCAAAGCCGGCATGAATGTCAGCCAGATGCATTACGCACGGCGCGGCATCATCACCCCCGAGATGGAATACATCGCCATCCGCGAAAACCTTCAGCGCCAGCAGTACACCGAATCGCTCAAGGCCGCCGGCCCCACCGGCGCCAAGATGGCCGCGATGATGCTGCGCCAGCACCCGGGCCAGCACTTCGGCGCCTCGATCCCGGCCGAGATCACGCCCGAGTTCGTACGCGACGAAGTCGCCCGCGGCCGCGCCATCATCCCCAACAACATCAACCACCCGGAATCCGAGCCGATGATCATCGGCCGCAACTTCCTGGTGAAGATCAACGCCAACATCGGCAACTCGGCGCTCGGCTCCTCGATCAGCGAAGAAGTCGACAAGATGACCTGGGCGATCCGCTGGGGCGGCGACACGGTGATGGACCTGTCCACCGGCAAGAACATCCACGAGACCCGCGAGTGGATCATCCGCAACTCGCCGGTGCCGATCGGCACGGTGCCCATCTACCAGGCGCTTGAAAAGGTCGACGGCAAGGCCGAGGAGCTCACCTGGGAGATCTTCCGCGACACCCTGATCGAACAGGCCGAGCAGGGCGTGGACTACTTCACCATCCACGCCGGCGTGCTGCTGCGCTACGTCCCGCTGACCGCCAACCGCCTCACCGGCATCGTCTCGCGCGGCGGCTCCATCATGGCCAAGTGGTGCCTGGCGCATCACAAGGAAAGCTTCCTCTACACCCACTTCGAAGATATCTGCGAAATCATGAAGGCCTACGACGTGGCCTTCTCGCTGGGCGACGGCCTGCGCCCCGGTTCCATCTACGACGCCAACGACGAAGCCCAGCTCGGCGAACTCAAGACCCTGGGCGAGCTCACCGACATCGCCTGGAAGCACGACGTGCAGGTGATGATCGAAGGCCCGGGCCACGTGCCGCTGCACATGATCAAGGAGAACATGGATCTCCAACTCGAGCAGTGCAAGGAAGCACCCTTCTACACCCTGGGACCGCTGACCACCGACATCGCGCCGGGCTACGACCACATCACCAGCGGCATCGGCGCGGCCACCATCGGCTGGTACGGCACCGCGATGCTGTGCTACGTGACCCCCAAGGAGCACCTCGGCCTGCCCAACAAGCAGGACGTCAAGGAAGGCATCATCACCTACAAGCTCGCCGCCCACGCCGCCGATCTGGCCAAGGGCCACCCGGGCGCGCAGATCCGCGACAACGCGCTCTCCAAGGCGCGCTTCGAGTTCCGCTGGGAAGACCAGTTCAACCTTGGCCTCGATCCGGACAAGGCCAAGGAATTCCACGACGAAACCCTGCCCAAGGACTCCGCCAAGGTCGCCCACTTCTGCTCGATGTGCGGCCCCCACTTCTGCTCGATGAAGATCACCCAGGACGTGCGCGACTTCGCCGCCCAGCAGGGCATCGCCGAGGAGGCCGCGCTGGAGAAGGGCATGCAGGAGAAGGCGGTGGAGTTCGTGCGCAAGGGCGTCGAGGTCTACCACAAGGCCTGAGCGCGGGCCCGAGCATGGCTGCCCGCAGGCTGGCGCCCCACTTCGCCGACGCCTCGGGGGGGCTGGGCTACCACCTGCGGGCGTGGCGCTGGCGGCACACGCTGTGGGCGCCCTTCCTTGCCCGTACGCGAGGCTGGTTGCGCGCATGGACGCCGCCGGCCGAAGAGCTGGTGGTGGTCGGCCCTTCGGCCGGCTACACCCTGGATGCGGGCTTCCTCGCCCGCTTCCGCCGCGTCCATGCGCTGGAGCCCGACCCGCTCGCCCGCTGGCTGCTGCGCCGGCGCTTGCCCGGCATCGACTGGCACTTCGGCCCCCTGGACGCCCTGTCCGCGGTGGACGGCCCCGCCGCACTGGCTGCGGAATACCCGCGCGCAGCCATCCTGTTCTCCAACGTGCTCGGCCAGGCGGTGGAACCCGCCCTGCTGCCGGCCTGGCGTGCCGCGCTGAGCGACGCTCTGCGGCAGCGGCACTGGGCGAGCTACCACGACGTGTTGTCCTCCGCCCGCCCGCCGCTGCCCGCCGAGGACCTGGAAGCCGGCCGCGTGGCGGACGCCGCCGCGCTCGCCCGCGCCCTGTATCGCGCCGCGGTGGAGGTCATCGACCACGACACCTTCGGCCTCGCCCCGCAGAACCGGCAGCTGGCCTGCTGGCGGATCGCGCCGGCGCGCTGGCAGGTCGTCGAGTGGGGGCAGCACGACCCTGATTGCCCATGAGCCGCCCGGGGGATTGGGCTCGTCGCACCGCGGTGCGACAATACGCGCTTTCGCCCCCCGCCCCGCTGCCATGAACACCGCCCCACTGCCGATTGCCGCGGTCGTCTATCCGCCCTCCCTGGACATCGGCGCTTTCATGCGCGCCACCGCCGCTGCGCTGGCCGGACGCGGCGTGCGCCTGGGCGGCGTGGTGCAGCACGACGCCCGCACCAACCCGGACGATCCCTGCGCGATGGCGCTGGAAGACCTCGCCAGCGGTGCACGCTTCAATCTCACCCAGGACCTCGGCAGCGGCTCGACCGCCTGCCGGCTCGATACCGGCGCGCTGGCGCAGGCCGCCGTGGCGGTACGCCAGGCCATCGAGCAGGGCGCGGAGCTGGTGATGTTCAACAAGTTCGGCGCCCAGGAGGCCGGCGGCGGCGGCCTGCGTGCGGAAATGGGCCTGGCCGCGGCGCGCGGCATCCCGGTGCTCACCGCGGTGGCCGAACGCCTCAGCGCCGACTGGCAGCGCTTCACCGGCGATCCCGCCACCCTGCTCCCCGCCGAGCTGGACGCGGTGCTCGCCTGGTGGCAGGCGGTGCGCGTCGCGCACTGAGCCGCTCATTCCTGTCATGGACTGCCGCCCGGGCTGCGCGGCCTGCTGCATCGCCCCCTCGATTTCCTCGCCGATTCCCGGAATGGAAGACGGCAAACCGGCCGGCGTGCGCTGCGTTCAGCTCGACGAACGCGGCCTGTGCCGGCTGTTCGGCGACCCGCGTCGTCCCGCGGTCTGCGCGAGCCTGCGCCCGACGCACGAGATGTGCAGCGACAGCGATGCGCAGGCGCTGCGCTGGCTGACGCAGCTGGAAGCGCTGACCAGCCCCTGACGGGCACAGCGGCCCGGCCGTCGGCGCGCAAACTGTTCCGGCCGCATGCCGGCGCGCGCGGATACACTCCCCTCTTTGCGTCCCGCACCCCGGCAATGATCATCTACCTGCACGGTTTCCGCTCCGCCCCGGCCTCGATCAAGGCCACCGCGCTGCAGCGCCACATGGCTGGGCGCGGCCTTGCCGACCGCTTCTGGTGCGAGCAGCTGCCGGTCTCCCCGGCCGCCGCTATCGCCCGCATCGAGGACGAGATCGCCCGCGCGCGCGCCGCATTCCCGGAGCGCGCACCCACCCTGGTGGGCAGTTCGCTCGGCGGCTACTACGCCACCTGGCTGGCCGAGCGCCACGACCTGCGCGCGGTGCTGGTCAACCCCGCCGTGCTCGCAGCGCTGTCGCTCGAACCCTGGCTGGGCTGGCAGGACAATCTCTACACCGGCGAGCGCTTCGAACTGACGCGCGCCCATCTGGACGAACTGCGCGCGATAGAAGTGCCGCACATCAGCCGCCCGCACAACTTCTGGCTGCTGGCAGAGACCGGCGACGAGGTGCTCGACTACCGCGACGCGGTGGCCAGGTACGCCGGTGCCCGCCAGACCGTGCTGCAAGGCGGCGACCACGGTTTCTCGCGCTGGAACGACTACCTCGACGACATCCTCGGCTTCGCCGGACTGCAATGACCCAGCCTCCCGCCTTCGACGCCCGCCGCTTCAAGACCCTGGAACGCAAGGGCTTCAACCGCATCGCCGCCGCCTACGCCGACGGCGCCCACCTGCGCGCCGAGCTCGGCCACGCGCTGCTCGAGGCGGCACGCCTGCAGCCCGGCCTGAGCGTGCTCGACCTGGCCAGCGGCCCCTGCCTGCTGGCCCGCGAAGTGGCCGATAAGGTCGCGCCGGGCGGCTGGGTACTCGCCACCGACATCGCCGAAGCCATGCTCGCCGAAGGCGCGCGCCGCGCCGAGGCGGACGCCTGCAGCGCGCTGAGCTGCGCCGCGGCCGACGCCGAGCACCTCTGCCTGCCCGATGCCGCCTTCGACCGCGTGCTCGCCGGGCTGGCGCTGTTCATGTTCCCCCACCCCGAGCGCGCGCTGGCCGAGGCACGGCGCGTGCTGCGCCCGGGCGGCCGGCTGGTGCTGTCGGTATGGGGCACGGCGGAGGCGGTGCCGCTGATCAGCCGCGCCCAGGCCTGCATCGCCCGCCTGCTGCCACCGCCGCGCGTGGCGCGCCCCTCGGTGTTCCGCTTCGGCGCGCCCGAAGTGCTGGAGGCGGCCCTGTCCGACGCGAGCTTTACCGACATCCGCATCACGCCCTGCCGCTTCAGCTGCCGCTTCGACAATGCGCAGGCCTACTGGGACGCCTTCCTCAGCCTCGCCGGCGGCGCAGCGGAAGCGTTGGCCCAACTGCCCGAGCCCATGCAGCAGCGCCTGCGCGCGGCGGTGGCGGACGAACTGGAGCACCACCGCGACGGCACGGGCTACACCGTCGAAGCCAGCGCCCTGATCGCCTCGGCAGCCCGATGAGCCCCGCTCAAGCGGCCGCCTTGCGCCAGCGCAACGGCGTGCTGGCGGCACTCACCGCCTTCATCATCTGGGGCCTGGCACCGCTCTACTTCAAGGCGGTGGGCAGCGTGCCGTCCACCGAGATCGTCGCCCATCGCGTGCTGTGGTCCGCGGTCTTCCTCGCCGGCCTGCTGGCGCTGTGGCCCGCGGCGGGCGGCTTCGGCGCCATCGCGCGCCTGCGCGGCCAGCCGCAGCTGCTGCGCCTGCTCGCGCTGACCGCGCTGCTCACCGGCAGCAACTGGCTGGTCTTCGTCTGGGCGATCTCGGCCGACCGGCTGGTGGAAGCCAGCCTGGGCTACTTCATCAACCCGCTGGTCAGCGTGCTGCTCGGCCGCATCTTCCTAGGCGAACGCCTGCGCCCGCTGCAGAAGCTCGCCGTGGCGCTGGCCGCGGCCGGCGTGCTGTGGCGGGTCGGACAAGTCGGCAGCCTGCCATGGATCGCGCTCTTCCTCGCGCTGACCTTCGGCTTCTACGGCCTGCTGCGCAAGCGCGCGCCGATCGACGCGGTGAGCGGGCTGTTCGTCGAGACCCTGATCACCGCCCCGCTCGCCCTCGCCTACCTCGGCTGGCTGGCGGCGCAGGGCACCCTCGCCTTCGGCCACGGCGCGTTCACCGACTGGCTGCTGCCGGCGGCCGGCGTGCTCACCGCGGTACCGCTCATGCTGTTCGCGGTCGGCGCCCAACGCCTGCCGCTGTCCACGGTGGGCTTCCTGCAGTACATCGCGCCGACGCTGAATTTCCTGCTCGCCGTGCTGGTGTTCCGCGAACCCTTTGACGCCGGTCAGCTGCTCGGTTTCGCGCTGATCTGGGCCGCGCTGGCGCTCTATTCGCTGGATCTGCTGCGCGCCGGGCGCAGCATGCGACGCGCCCCCGCGGCGCCGGGGTGAATCCGGTAAACTGTCGGGCTTGCTCAATTTCCGGCGGTCACTGATGTTCGTGCTGTTCGAAGAGGACGGGGCCTTCAAGGCCGGTACCGTCCTCGCTGATAACGATGCCTCCCTGCAGGTGGAGACCACCCACGGCAAGCGGGTCAAGCTCAAGCGCGCAAACGTGCTGCTGAACTTCCGCGAGCCGGCGCCGGCCGACCTGCTCGCGCGCGCCGAAGCCGAGGCGGAACAGCTCGACACCGAGTTCCTCTGGGAAGTCTGCGGCGACGAGGAATTCGCCTTTGCCGATTTCGCCGCCGAGTACCACGGCCATGCGCCGACGCCGGTGGAGGCCGCCGCGGTGCTGCTGCGCCTGCATTCCGCGCCGATCTACTTCCACCGTAAGGGCAAGGGCCGCTTCCGCAAGGCGCCGGCCGACATCCTGCAGGCTGCGCTCGCGGGCCTGGAGAAGAAGCGCCAGCAGGCCGCGGCCATCGACCGCATGCGCGACGAGCTGCTCGCCGGCCGCCTGCCCGCGGAGTTCTCCGGCATGCTGGCGCAACTGCTCTACCGCCCGGACCGCAACCGCCCCGAAGTGAAGGCGCTGGAGGCCGCCTGCGTGGATGCGGGGCTGTCCGCCGCCCGGCTGCTGCTCAAGTGTGGCGCACTGTCCTCGAGCTACGAGTTCCACCACAACCGCTTCCTGTTCGAGTACTTCCCCGAGGGCGTGCACTTCCCGCCTTTCGACGCCCCCGTGGTGCCCGACGGCCTGCCGCGCGCCGAGGTGGCGGCCTTCTCGATCGACGACGCCACCACCACCGAGATCGACGACGCCTTCTCGGTGACCCCGCGCGCCACCGGCGGCTGGCGGGTCGGCATCCACATCGCCGCACCCTCGCTGGGTTTCTCGCGCGGCTCGGCACTCGACGCGATCGCCCGCCGGCGGCTGTCCACCGTGTATATGCCGGGCAACAAGATCACCATGCTGCCCGACGAAGTGGTCGAGTGCTTCACGCTGGCCGCCGGGCGCGACTGCCCGGCGATCTCGCTCTACCTCGACGTCAATGCCGACCTCTCGGTGTCCGGCCAGGAGAGCCGCATCGAGATCGTGCCCATCGTCGCCAACCTGCGCCACCACGACATCGAGCCGGTGTTCAACGAGCACACCCTGCACGACGGCGGCCCGGACTTCGAATGGAAGCGCGAGCTCACCGTGCTGTGGGACCTCGCCACCGTGCTCGAAGCCGGGCGCGGCAAGGCCTCGGCCAACCAGAATCAGGTCGATCACAGCTTCTATGTCGACTGGCAGACCGACACCGCCGACGGTCCCGGCTATGTCAGCATCGGCCAGCGCAAGCGCGGTTCGCCGATGGACAAGCTGGTCGCCGAGCTGATGATCCTGGCCAACTCCACCTGGGGCAAGCTGCTCGACGAGGTGAACGTGCCCGGCCTGTATCGCGTGCAGAGCGGCGGCAAGGTGCGCATGACCACCACCGGCGGCCCGCACGAAGGCTTGGGGGTGGATTGCTACGCCTGGTCGAGTTCGCCGCTGCGCCGCTACGTTGACCTGGTCAACCAGTGGCAGCTGATCGCGGTGCTGTCCGGCGGCGAGCCGGCCTTTGCGCCGCGCTCCACCGACCTGATGGCCGCGCTGCGCGACTTCGAGCTCACCTACGCCGCCTACGCCGAGTTCCAGCGCCAGATGGAGCGCTACTGGTGCGTGCGCTGGCTGCGCCAGCAGGCCCCCAAGGAAGTCGAGGCCATCGTGGTGCGCGACAACCTGGTGCGCCTGGACAGCGTGCCGCTGACCTTCAAGGTCGCCTCGCTGCCGCTGCAGTACCCGGGCAGCCGGGTGAAGCTGGCGATCGAGGGCAGCGACCTGCTCGACGTCGAGGTGCACGCGCGCTACGTCGCCACCCTCGCCGAGCCGGAGCCCTCGGAAAACGGCATGTCCTTCTTCGAAGGATCGTAGAATCCAGGCCATGCCGACGACGCCCGACGCCTCCTCCCGCCCGACGCCATTCGCTGCGCCCGCGCTTGCGGCAAGCGGCCGGTCGGCAGGCTGGTTCGGGCGCGACATGCGGCTGAAGATCGCCTTCGCGGTCTCGCTGGTCGTTCATAGCCTGCTGTTCGCGGTGAGCTTCCGCCTACCCGACCCTGCCAAGCAACCGAAGCGCGACAGCGGTCTGGAAGTCGTGCTGGTCAACGCACGCCACACCAAGCCCCCTGAAAAAACCGAGGTGCTGGCCCAGGCGAACCTCGATGGCGGCGGCAACTCCGAGCAGAAGCTCCGTCCGCGCTCCCCGCTGCCGCCGCAGCCGACCCAGCAGCAGGGCGACGCCCTGATCAATGCCCAGCGTCGCGCGGAAGCGGTGGACACCCCCCGCCCGCAGGCACTGACGGCGCCGCGCGCCGAAGCGAAGCTGTCCGCTGCGCGCCCGCAGGAAACGCCGCTCGAGACACCACGACCCACGACCGGCCTGGACCTGCTCGACAGCGCCGCGGCCATGGCGCGCCTGGAGGCACAGATCGAGCGCGACATGCAGGAATACTCACGCCGCCCGCGACGCAAGTCCATCGGCGCGCGCGCGCGCGAGTACCGCTTCGCCCAGTACGTGGAGGACTGGCGCCAGAAGATCGAGCGCATTGGCACGCTCAACTACCCGGAGGCCGCGCGCGGCAAGCTTTATGGCAGCCTGATGCTCACCGTGACCATCCGCGCTGACGGCAGGGTCGAGACGGTCGACATCGTGCGCTCCTCGGGGCACCAGGTGCTGGACGACGCCGCGCGGCGCATCATCCAGCTCGCCTCGCCCTTCGCGCCCTTCCCGCCCGACATCCGCGCGGACACCGACCTACTGGAAATCACGCGCACCTGGACCTTCACCAGCGCAGACCAGATGCGCGCCAACTGAGCCGCCTCGCATGGACCGCTACGCCGTCGTCGGCAATCCCGTTGCCCACAGCAAGTCTCCTCTCATCCACGCGGCGTTCGCCGCACAGACCGGGCAGGAGCTCCGCTACGAAGCACTGCTTGCCCCGCTGGACGGTTTCGTCGCGACCGTGGCGGCCTTTCGCGCTGCGGGCGGGCGCGGGCTCAATGTCACCGTGCCCTTCAAGCTGGAGGCTTTCGAGTTCGCCGACCGCCTGAGCCCAAGAGCCGAGGCGGCAGGCGCGGTCAACACGCTGGCCTTCGACCGCGGCCAGGCGTACGGCGACAACACCGACGGTGCCGGCCTGGTGCGCGATCTGACCCACAATCTCGGCCGCCAGCTCGCCGGCCGGCGCGTCCTGTTGCTCGGTGCGGGCGGCGCAGCCCGCGGGGCAATCCTGCCGCTGCTCATGGAAGGCCCGACCTCGCTGGTGATCGCCAATCGCACGGAATCCCGGGCCGTGGAACTTGCCGATCGCTTCCGCGCGGGAGCCGGGGGCGCTGAGCTTCGCGCCAGCAGCTTCGCCGGGCTCGCCGGCTCGGCATTCGATCTCGTGATCAATGCCACGGCCGCCAGCCTCTCGGCACAGAGCCCCGAGCTGCCGCCGGGCATCTACGCGCCGGGCGCGCTGGCTTACGACATGATGTACGGCAAGGGTGACACGCCCTTCATGTGCGCCGCACGCGCCGACGGCGCTGCCGCAGTGGCCGACGGACTGGGCATGCTCGTCGAGCAGGCCGCCGAGAGCTTCCAGCTGTGGCGCGGCGTCCGTCCGCAGACGACCAGGGTGCTTGCCGATTTGCGCGCGAGTATCGATCGCGGATGAAGAAGCCGCTGCGCCTGCTGTGGCGCGTGCTCGCGGTACTGGGTGCGCTGCTGCTGGTGACGCAGCTGTGGTTCTTCGGCTGGGTCCTGTGGTGGCGGCACGCGGAACCGCAAGAGACCAGCTTCATGGCCCTGCGCCTCGAGGAGCTCCGGCAGGATCGCCCGAAAGCCGATCTTCGTTATCAGTGGGTGCCGTACGAGCGCATCTCCACACATCTCAAGCGTGCGGTGGTCGCGGCCGAAGACGACCGCTTCATGGACCACACCGGTTTCGACTGGGAAGGCATCCAGCGCGCGCTGGAACGCAATCAGGAGCGCGGGCGTACCGCGGCGGGCGGTTCGACGATCAGCCAGCAGCTGGCGAAGAATCTGTTCCTGTCGCCATCGCGCAGCTATCTGCGCAAGGCGCAGGAGGCGGTACTCACCGTAATGATCGAGGCCACCTGGAGCAAGCGGCGGATCCTCGAGGTTTACCTGAACGTGGTCGAGTGGGGCGACGGCGTGTTCGGCGCCGAAGCCGCCTCGCAGCATCACTTCGGCATTTCCGCCCACCGCCTCGGCCCGGCCGAGGCCGCCCGGCTGGCAGTCATGCTACCCAATCCGCGCCGCTACGAACGCAGTTTCGGCCCGCGTCTCGCAGCGCACGCCGAGCGGGTGCGGCAACGCATGCATTATTCGCGCATCCCCTGAGACAGCCTCCGCAACGCGGCGCTCCGGGGTCGCGCCGCCCGGGCTAAGTCCGTAAAATCCGCAGGGTCCGCAGTTCCCCCGCCATCCGCACCCAGTCCGCCCCAACGCCATGACCCAAGAAGACGAACGCCACCCGGACGACGTGCAGCAACACCTGCGTGAAGTGCAGGAACTGCTCTCGCGCCACAAGCTGGTCGAAGGCCTCGTCCACCGACAGGACATGCCGCGCCACGAACTGGTAGAGAACCTCGTGCATAAGCAACACGTGGCCGAACTGCAGACCAAGCTGGACGAACTCCACCCGGCCGACATCGCCTACGTACTGGAGGCACTGCCCCTGGACGAGCGCCTGTTCGTCTGGGATCTGGTGAAGGCCGAGCGGGACGGCGAGATCCTGCTCGAGGTGTCAGACGCGGTCCGCGAGTCGCTCATCGAGACCATGGACCCGCACGAGCTCAAGGCGGCCGCCGAAACGCTCGATGCCGACGAGCTCGCCGACCTTGCTCCCGATCTGCCGCCCGAGGTCATCCAGGACGTGTTCCAGTCGCTCGACAGCGAGGGCAGGGAACAGCTGCGCGCGGCGATGTCCTACGCCGAAGACTCGGTCGGCGCGTTGATGGACTTCGACATGGTCACCGTCCGCGAAGACGTGAGCCTGGAAGTCGTCTTGCGCTATCTGCGCCGCTTCGAGGAACTGCCCGACCACACCGACAAGCTCTTCGTCGTCGACCGCGAGGATCACCTCAAGGGCATCCTCACGCTGGAGAAGTTGCTGATCACCGACCCGGACCTGGAAGTCCACGAGGTGATGCAGCACGACCAGATCATCAGCTTTCAGCCCGACGATGACGCCGACGAGGCCGCGCAGGCCTTCGAGCGCTATGACCTCGTTTCAGCACCGGTGGTGGACACCGAGAAGCGGGTGATCGGCCGTCTCACGGTAGCGGATGTGGTCGATTTCATTCGCGAGGAAAGCGAGCACGAGATCCTCGCCCACGCCGGCCTGCGCGAAGGCGAGGACATCTTCGCCTCGGTCTGGGACTCGGTGAAGAACCGCTGGGCATGGCTGGCCGTCAATTTGGTGACCGCCTTCATCGCGTCGCGGGTGATTGGTGCCTTCGAGGGCTCGATCGAAAAACTGGTGGCGCTCGCTGCGCTGATGCCCATCGTCGCCGGCATCGGCGGAAATTCAGGCAATCAGACGATCACCATGATCGTGCGCGCGATCGCCATGGGCCAGGTCGAACAGGACGCACGCAACCGCCTGCTCAAGAAGGAACTCGGGGTAGCCCTTTTCAACGGCATCGTGTGGGGCGGCCTGCTTGGCGTGCTCGCCTGGTGGCTCTACGGCAGCGTCTCGCTCGGGATGGTCATGACTGCGGCGATGACGCTGAACCTTCTGCTCGCCGCAACCGCAGGCGTACTCATCCCCATGATCCGTATCCGCCTCGGCGCCGACCCAGCCATCGGCAGTTCGGTGATGATCACCGCGCTGACCGACTCGGGCGGCTTCTTCATCTTCCTCGGGCTGGCAACGCTTTTCCTGCTCTGAAGCGAACGTCCATCGCGTTTAGCACCCCTGTCGTCGGGGGTTCATCAGCTTCTCGCTGGCGATAAGCGCCTTGGCTCGCCTCTGCTCAGGGCAGGGCGCGGGGTAACGACATCCATGGTGTCCACCGTAAGAATTGGTGGGCAGCATATCCGGCATGCGAGCGCGCCATCGACAAATGAGTTTGCCGGGAGGCTACGACCGATTCTCCAGGCGCCCCCTTTCATCGGATTGAGCGAGTCACACGTTTTCCGAGCGGTAGACGGCCAAACGCCGCTGGATCGTTGTGATCGAGCGGCGTTTGTTTATGGGTTAGTCTGACGATGACCTACTTTCGCGAGGGTATCCTCACTATCATCGGCGCGTTCTCGTTTCACGGTCCT
>JAUVVG010000078.1 GCA_030604735.1 Azoarcus sp. | reverse complement strand
GGTGCGTGGCACCGCTCGCGTCACACGCGGCGAAGAGAGTTTTCTGTTGGCCGAGAACCAGTCGACCTACATACCGCTCGGAGTTTCGCACCGCCTGGAAAACCCGGGAAAACTGCCCTTGGAGATCATCGAGGTGCAATCCGGCAGCTATCTTGGTGAAGACGATATCGTGCGTCTGGCGGACTACTACGGTCGAGGCTGACAGGGAGAGGCGATCGATCTCTCCGCCAGCCTCGTACAGCCTTGCTGCGCGAGACGCTGCTTACCAGAACTGCCACCAGGGACGCGTGTCAGCGGGGCCGCCGGCGAAATAGACGCTGTCCGGAAAGTTCTTGCGCATGACGCGCTCCGCGTCGTTGCGCAGATCGCTCATGCCCAGGGCGTCGTAACTCTGCATCAGCAGGAACAGCGCTTCCTCGATTGCGGGGGCCTGAGGATAGTTTGCGATGGCCGCCTGCGCGCGGTTGATCGCGGCGACATGGGCGCCACGGCGATGGTAGTAGCGGGCGACATGGACTTCGTGTCCTGCAAGCGAATTCACCAGGTACTGCATCCGCATGCGGGCGTCGTCCGCGTAGCGGCTTTCCGGGAAACGTGTGACCAGTTCCTTGAAGGTGTCGAAGGACTCCTGGGCGCCCTTCGGGTCGCGCTCGGACAGATCCTGGTTCGCCAGGGAGGCGAGCAGGCCGAGGTCCTCGTTGAAGGTGACCAGACCCTTCAGATAGTAGGCGTAGTCGACATGCGGGTGGTTCGGGTGCAGCCGGATGAAGCGGTCGGCGGCGGCGAGGGCCAGCGCTGGTTCGTTCGACTTGTAGTAGGCGTAGGCGATCTCGATCTGGGCCTGCTGGGCGAAGCGGCCGTAGGGGTAGCGCGCCTCGAGTTTCTCGAACAACTGGATCGCGCGGTCGTACCCGCCTTCGGTCATCGAGGCCTTGGCTTCGGAGTAAAGTTTCTGGGCGTTCCAGCCCGCCGTTTCGTCGATCTGTTCGGGTAGCAGGCCGCAACCGCCGAGCAGCAGAGCGCCAATAACCGCTAAACTTCGCAGGGTGAACCTAGCCATCGAGAACTCTCGCTTGAATGAACGCGACGATTATAGCCCAGAGGACGAGGAGCCCTTGTGCGTCGTCAGGATGATTCCGCCCGAACTAGGTGGCCTGCGGCTGGACAAGGTGTTGGCGACGCTGTTCGCGGATCACTCGCGCAGCCGACTGCAGGCCTGGGTGAAGGAGGGGCGCGTACGGCTTGACGGCACCCGCCCCGAATCCAAGCACAAGGTGCGCGGCGGGGAGGTGCTGCAGGTCGAGGAAGCGCCGGAGCTTGAGCTCGGTGCGGCGGAAGCCGAGGACATCCCGCTTTCGGTGGTCCATGAGGACGAGGCGATTCTCGTGGTGGACAAGCCCGCCGGTCTGGTGGTGCATCCCGGTAGTGGCAACTGGAGCGGAACGCTGCTCAACGCCTTGCTGCATCATGCCCCGCAACTGGCCGGGGTGCCGCGCGCAGGCATCGTTCACCGTCTCGACAAGGATACCTCGGGGCTGCTGGTGGTCGCGAAGACCCTGGTGGCGCAGACCGACCTGATCCGTCAGTTGCAGGCCAGAACGGTGAGCCGGCAGTATCTTGCATTGGTGCGTGGCCAGTTGAACGGAAGCGGGCGGATCGATGCGCCGATCGGTCGTCATCCGACCCAACGCACGAAGATGGCGGTAATCGAGGGCGGGCGGGAGGCCGCGACCCGGTACATCGTTCGCGAGCGATTCGCCGATTGCACCCTGGTGGAATGCCAACTGGAGACCGGACGTACCCATCAGATCCGAGTGCACATGGCCCACAAGGGCTACCCATTGGTCGGTGATGCGGCGTACGGCAGCCGGCGGCGTGGCAACGTACTGCTCGACACCTTTCCCCGGCAGGCGCTTCATGCCTGGCGTCTGGGCTTGATTCATCCGTCGAGCCGGCAAGCCATGGACTGGGAGTCGGCGCTGCCGGAGGATTTCTCCAACCTTCTCCGCGAGCTGCGCAAGGCGGAACCCGATGTCTCCTGATTTCATCGTCCCCGACTGGCCCGTTCCGGACCGGGTGAAGGCAATCGTCACTACGCGCAAGGGTGGAGTGAGCGGCGGGTCGTACGACTCATTCAACCTGGCCAGCCATGTCGGGGATGATCCCGAGGCCGTGGCGGCGAACCGCGCTTCCCTGCGTGCCATCCTTCCCGGCGAGCCCTTCTGGCTGGAGCAGGTGCACGGCACGGAGGTCATCGTGCCCGAGACCGGTTCCGTGAAGTGTGTTCCGCCTGCTGCGGATGCCTCGTTCACCCGGCGGCCCGGTGCGGTCTGCGTTGTCATGACCGCGGACTGCCTGCCGGTACTGTTCTGCGACGATGCCGGCTCGGTGGTCGCCGCCGCGCATGCAGGCTGGCGCGGGCTGTGCGCCGGCATACTCGAGCGCACGGTCGACGCCATGGGTGTTGCGCCCGAACGGCTCCATGCATGGCTGGGACCGGCGATCGGGCCCGAGGCCTTCGAGGTGGGCGATGAGGTACGCACCGCGTTCCTGCGCGAGGATGCCGGCGTCGCGGCGGCCTTTGCGGTCGGGAAAGAACAGGGCAAGTGGCTGGCCGATCTGTATCTCTTGGCAAGGCTGCGCCTGGCCCGGGCCGGTGTGGTCAGAATCTTCGGTGGAGGGTTCTGCACCTACGCGGACGCGGAGCGTTTCTACTCCTATCGGCGGGATCGCGTCACCGGGCGGATGGCTTCGCTGATCTGGCTGGTGCCCTGAGGCCGAATGGCTCACGAAGCGGTGAGAATGCCTATTGATTGACGTCGGAATCGGCTCTATCGTTGTGGCTCGCCTCTTCGGCCTGCCGCCTGGCTGCGGCGCGACGGCGGGCGGGCGTGCCGAACAGCCACACGTAGAGTGCCAGTGGGCCGAGGCCGAAGAACAGGAAGGTCAGCACGCCTCCCACTGCCGACGTGCTGGAGAGGGAGGCGAGGATGGCGACGTAGAGCCACGCGATGGCGATGATGTACATGGCGCCGATTCTACTCCCGCAAACGGGGTGGGAACGGGCGCCGACGGCGGGTTGCAGGCCTGCCGCAACGATGCCTCAGGAGGGGCGGATGTCAGATTCAGATGAAAAGATCCCCGCGGCAGCCATGCAGGGCCTGGCGCAGTTCGGCCAGGCGATGGCGCAAGGGTTTTTCGACATGCTGGCCAAGCAACATGCGGCGATGCAGGACTCGTCCGGCGCGGCTGCGGCCGGCTTGCCCATGCCCGAGGCGGAGCGTCTTCAAGTCCTGCAGCGCAGTTTTGCCGAGAAACACGCCCAGTTGTGGTCTTCGATGCTGTCGCGCAAGAGCGGCGAGGCCGTGCCGCCGGTGGTTCAGCCGCCGGCCGGTGACCGGCGCTTCAGTGCGCCCGAATGGGCGGAAAGCCCGGTCTTCGACTATGTTCGCCAAGCCTATCTGCTCAACGCCGGCTTCCTGCAGGAGGTCGCCGAGCAGATGCCCATTGCCGATGGCCGTGCCAAGCAGCGCATCCAGTTTCTGACGCGTCAGTACATCGACGCCCTGGCGCCGACGAACTTTGCCGCCACCAACCCCGAGTTCATCAAGGCAGCCCTGGAAAGCAAGGGCGAGAGCATCTCGCGCGGCATCCAGAACATGCTCGACGACCTGAAGAAGGGCCGCATCTCGATGACGGACGATGCGGCCTTCGAGGTCGGTCGCAATCTCGCGGTCACCCCGGGCTCGGTGATCTACGAGAACGAGCTGATGCAGCTCATTCAGTACGCGCCGCTCACCGACAAGGTCGCGCAGGTGCCCTTGCTGATCGTACCGCCGTGCATCAACAAGTTCTACATCATGGATCTCCAGCCGGAGAATTCTCTGGTGCGCTTCGCGGTGGAGCAGGGCTTCACGGTGTTCCTCGTGTCCTGGAAGAACCCCAAGCGTGAGGAATCGTCCGCCACCTGGGACGACTACCTGGACAAGGGTCCGCTGGCCGCACTGGAGGTGGTGCGCGATGTCACCAAGGTGAAGAAGCCGAACGTGCTCGGCTTCTGTGTCGGCGGGACCATCCTGACCTCGGCGCTGGCCGTGGCCAAGGGGCGGGGCGAGGATCCGGTGTCCAGCCTCACGCTGATGACCACCTTGCTGGATTTCGCCGATGCCGGAGAGCTCGGCTGCCTGGTGGACGAGGCCAGCGTCACCGCGCGCGAGGCCGCCATAGGCAAGGGCGGCCTGCTTCCCGGGCAGGAACTGGCAAACGTGTTCTCCGCGCTGCGGGCGAACGATCTGGTGTGGCAGTACGTGGTGGGCAACTACCTCAAGGGCAACAAGCCGCAGGCCTTCGATCTGCTCTACTGGAACGCGGACTGTACCAATCTGCCCGGCCCCTTCCTGACCTGGTATCTGCGCAATATGTATCTCGAGAACAATCTGCGCGTCCCCGGGCGGCTCAAGATGCTCGGCGTCAAGGTCGATCTGGGCAAGGTCGATGTGCCGGCCTACCTCATGGCTGCACGCGAGGACCATATCGTGCCGTGGAAGAGCGCCTATCTGTCGCGCGGACTACTCGGCGGTGAGGCCACCTTCGTGCTCGGCGCAAGTGGCCACATTGCCGGTGCGATCAATCCGGCGGCCAAGAACCGGCGTAGCTACTGGACCAGCGAGGCGAAGGTCAGCGATCCGGACGAATGGTTCGAGGGCGCGGTCGAGAACCCCGGCAGCTGGTGGCTGCACTGGGCGCAGTGGCTGAAGTCCTTCGGCGGCAAGCAGGTCGCCGCACGCGGGCGCATGGGCAATGCGAAGTACAAGCCGATCGAGCCGGCGCCGGGGCGCTACGTCAAGGAGCGTGCCTGAGCACGTTGCCCGGCCGGAGCGAGCGAATGCGGTAAGCGGCAGCGGAGAACGGGAGGGGCGCTGTCGTGCTGAGTCGTGAATCCCCCCGGAGAGACCAGTTGGGAGAGGAGATAACATGTCAAGAATTGCACTTGTCACTGGCGGTATGGGCGGTCTGGGCGAGGCCATCTGCATCAAGCTGGCCGCGCTCGGCTACCGGGTCGTCACCACCCATTCGCCCGGCAACGCCAGGGCCGCCGAGTGGCTTCAGACCATGAACAACATGGGCTACGGCTTCAAGGGCTACCCCTGCGATGTGTCGGATTTCGAGTCCTGCAAGGCTTGCGTCGAGCAGGTGACCGCCGAGGTGGGACCGGTCGATGTGCTGGTCAACAACGCCGGCATCACCCGCGACATGACCTTCAAGAAGATGACCAAGGCCGACTGGGATGCGGTGGTCAGTACCAACCTCGACAGCGTGTTCAACATGACCAAGCAGGTGATGGACGGCATGGTCGAGCGGCGCTGGGGGCGGGTCATCAACGTGTCGTCGGTCAACGGCCAGAAGGGCGCCTTCGGGCAGACGAACTACTCGGCGGCCAAGGCCGGGATGCACGGGTTCACCAAGGCGCTGGCGCTCGAAGTGGCGCGCAGCGGGGTGACGGTCAACACCATCTCCCCGGGCTACATCGGCACCAAGATGGTGATGGCGATCCCGCAGGAGATCCTCGACTCGAAAATCCTGCCGCAGATTCCGGTTGGCCGCCTGGGTAAGCCCGAGGAAATCGCTGGTCTGGTGGCCTACCTGGCGTCCGAGGAGGCGGCTTTCGTGACCGGGGCGAACATCTCGATCAACGGCGGTCAGCACATGTTCTGAGCGGTTTTCCTCGTAAAGAAGCAAGGGCGGCGCAGTCCGGAGAGGCTGTGCCGCCGTTTTTTTGCGACGCAACATCCGCTCACAAAACTGTTTATAATCGCTCGCGCGGTGGCTTGCGCAGCGCCGCAAAGCCATACGAAAGAGCGGCGTCGCCGGCGTGTGCGACGGTGTCTCAGCCTCAATCGAACTGCAGCAAAAGGACTCGACAATGACTCAGAAAGTCGCACTCGTTACCGGCGCCATGGGTGGCCTGGGTACCGCAATCTGCCAGGCGCTGGCCAAGGACGGCATGAAGGTGGTCGCCAACTGTCTGCCGGGCTTCCCGCAGAAGGAAGAGTGGCTGGCCCAGCAGAAAGAAGCCGGTTTCGATTTCATTGCCGCTGAAGGCGATGTGTCCGATTACGAATCCTGCCAGGCCATGGTGTCGAAGATCGAATCCGAGGTCGGCCCCATCGACGTGCTGGTGAACAACGCCGGCATCACGCGCGACAAGTTCTTCCCCAAGATGGAAAAGGCACAGTGGGACGCGGTGATCAACACCAACCTCAACAGCCTGTTCAACGTCACCCACCATGTCTCGCCGAAGATGGCTGAGCGCGGCTGGGGTCGCATCATCAACATCTCCTCGGTCAATGGTGTCAAGGGCCAGGCCGGCCAGACCAACTACTCGACCGCCAAGGCTGGCGTGCTGGGTTTCACCAAGGCGCTGGCCTCCGAACTGGCGACCAAGGGCGTGACCGTCAACGCCATCGCTCCGGGCTACATCGGCACCGACATGGTGATGGCGATCCGCGAGGATATCCGTCAGGGCATCATCGACACCGTTCCGATGAAGCGTCTGGGCAAGCCGGAAGAGATCGGCGCGCTGTGCTCCTACCTGTCCTCCGAACTGGCCGGTTACGTGACCGGCGCCACCATCAACATCAACGGTGGCCTGCACATGTGCTGATGCCGCATCGGCGCAATCAGCGTCTCGATGCACAACCCCGTCGTCCGGCGGGGTTTTTTATTGCGCAGCGCGGTATAATTTTCGCACCATGAGAGTGCGGGTAAACCGCCGCCGAGGAGATGACCGAAAATGGCCGAGCAAGTGCGTCTGATCAAGAAGTATCCCAATCGCCGTCTGTACGACACCCGTACCAGTTCCTACATCACGCTCGCCGACGTGAAGGAGCTTGTGCTCGGTAGCGAGGAGTTCCAGGTGGTCGACGCGAAGTCCGGCGAAGATCTTACCCGCAGCATCCTGCTGCAGATCATCCTGGAAGAAGAGGCGGGTGGCGCGCCGATGTTTACCAGCGACCTGCTGGCGCACATGATCCGTTTCTACGGCAACGCCATGCAGGGCATGCTCGGCAAGTACCTCGAGAACAACATCAAGGCCTTCACCGACATGCAGGCCAAGCTGCAGGAGCAGGCGCGTTCGATCTACGGCGAGAACAGTCCCATGAACCAGGATCTGTGGGCCCAGTTCCTGAACTTCCAGGGGCCCGCCATGCAGAGCATGATGGGCGCCTATGTCGAGCAGAGCAAGAAGATGTTCCAGCAGATGCAGGAGCAGATCGAAAGCCAGACGCGCAACATCTTCACCGGGTTCCAGTTTCCCGGCTATAACAGCAAGACCGGACAGGACGACAAGGCCGAAGAAGCCTCGCTTGCCGGCAAGGGGCACGGCAAGTCCTGAGACTGCCGGCCTGACGGCGTCGGCTCACGAGCGGTGACCGGCGCCTCCCCCGGAGATTTTCCCGACAGCATGAATCAGCACATTTCCCAAGGCGTGCCCCGTGTCGGGTTCGTCTCCCTCGGGTGTCCGAAGGCCACTTCCGATTCCGAACACATCCTGACCCGGTTGCGGGCCGAAGGCTACGAGATCTCCGGCAGCTACGACGAGGCCGACCTCGTCGTGGTCAATACCTGCGGGTTCATCGATGCCGCGGTCGAGGAGTCGCTCGGCGCCATCGGCGAGGCGCTGGCCGAGAACGGCAAGGTCATCGTCACCGGCTGTCTCGGTGCGAAGGACGACGTGGTGCTGGCGGCGCATCCGCAGGTGCTCGCGGTCACCGGTCCGCACGCCACCGAGGAGGTCATGAAGGCCGTCCACCGGCACCTGCCCAAGCCCCACGACCCCTTCGTCGACCTGGTGCCCGCCCAGGGCATCCGCCTGACGCCGCCGCACTACGCTTACCTGAAGATTTCCGAAGGCTGCAATCATCGTTGCACCTTCTGCATCATTCCCTCGATGCGCGGCGACCTGGTGAGCCGGCCGATCCACGAAGTCATGCGGGAGGCCGAGGCGCTGGCCGACGCGGGCGTCAAGGAGATCCTGGTGATCTCCCAGGACACCAGCGCCTACGGCGTGGACGTGAAGTACCGTACCGGTTTCTGGGGCGGCAAGCCGGTGAAGACCCGCCTGCTGGATCTCGCCAATGCGCTCGGCGAGCTGGGCATCTGGATTCGCATGCACTACGTCTATCCGTACCCGAGCGTGGACGAGCTGATTCCCCTGATGGCCGAGGGCAAGATCCTGCCCTACCTCGACGTACCCTTCCAGCACGCCAGCCCGCGCATCCTCAAGGCGATGAAGCGCCCGGCCAACGCCGAGAACGTGCTCGAGCGCATCCGCAAGTGGCGCAGCATCTGCCCCGAACTGACCATCCGCTCGACCTTCATCACCGGCTTCCCGGGCGAGACCGAAGAGGATTTCGAGCAGCTGCTGCAGTTCCTTGACGACGCCCAGCTGGATCGCGTCGGCGCGTTTGCCTACTCGCCTGTCGAAGGCGCGGCGGCCAACGAGCTGGCCGACCCGGTGCCCGAGGATGTCCGCGAGGAGCGCCGCATGCGCCTGATGTCTTTCCAGGAGGATATCTCCACGCAGCGTCTCGAAGCCAGGATCGGCCATGAGATGACCGTGCTGGTCGACGATGTCGATGAGGACGGCGCACTGGCCCGTTCGCCGGGCGATGCACCGGAGATCGATGGCCTGGTGATCATCCCGGACGGCGAGGGGCTCGAGCCGGGCGATTTCGTCCGCGTGCGCATTACCGACTGCGACGTCCACGACCTCTACGCCGAACGGCTGGACTGACCGGAGGGGCGGCCGATGCTCGACCTCGCCTTCGCCCCGCGCAACGGATCCGGCCCGGTGGTCGGCGTGGCGCTGGGGGGCGGGGCCGCTCGGGGGTGGGCGCATCTCGGCGTACTGGCCGCGCTGGAAAGCGAGGGCGTACGACCCGATGTGATCTCCGGGTGCTCGATCGGCGCCCTGGTGGGCGCGGCCTACGCGTCCGGGAAACTGGCCGAACTCACCAAGTGGACCGAGTCGCTCGACTGGCAGGGCGTGGTGTCGATGCTCGACATCGGCCTCAAGGGCGGCTTGATCCGGGGTGACAAGGTCATCCAGTATTGCGCTCGCCATTTCATGGCCAGCGACTTCCAACGCCTCTCCATGCCGTTTGCCTGCGTGGCCACCGAGCTCGAGTCCGGGCGCGAGGTCTGGCTGCGACAGGGCAAGGTTGCCGACGCGGTGCGTGCCTCGATCGCACTGCCCGGGCTGATCTCCCCCGTCATGCGGGACGGGCGGGTGCTGGTCGACGGCGGCCTGGTCAATCCGGTGCCGGTGTCGCTGTGCCGTGCGATGGGCGCCGACATCGTCATCGCGGTCGATGTGGGCACGGATCTCGTCGGCCGCACCAGGCGGCGCAAGTCTCCGCACGATCTGTCGCCGGACAGCTGGAGCCAGCGTCTGCTGTCGATGGTGGGGCTGGGTAACGGCAACGGCAGCGAGGGAGGCGAAGAGCTCAACCTGCCGTCGCTGGCGACCATCCTGACCTCGAGCATCAACATCATGCAGATGCGTATCGCCCGCAGCCGCCTGGCCGGCGAACCAGCGGACGTGCTGATCACGCCCAGGGTCGCGCAACTGAGCATCATGGATTTCGATCATGCAGCCGAGGCCATTGCCGAGGGCAGGGCGGCGGTCGAGCGCGCCCGTCCGGCGCTGCGCCACATGCTGGGCCTGGACGCATGAGCGATTCGCAGGCGCTGCTCGCGCGGCTGACGCACCTGCTGGGCAGCGAGCGGGTGCTGACGGCGGAGTCGGAGACCCAGGCTTACCTCACCGACTGGCGAGGACGTTACCGCGGCTCGGCGCTCGCTGTGGTCCGTCCGGGGAGCGTCGAGGAAGTATCGGCGGTCGTGCAGGCCTGCGCGGCGGCTGGTGTGCCCATCGTGCCGCAGGGCGGCAATACCGGCCTCTGCGGTGGCGCCACGCCGCTGGCGGATGGGCGGTCGATTCTTGTCAGCCTGTCGAGGCTGAACCGCATTCGCACCACGGATGCCGACAACAACACGCTCGTTGCCGAAGCCGGATGCACGCTCGCGGCCGTGCAGCAGGCGGCGGAAGGCATCGGCCGTCTGTTCCCCTTGTCGCTGGCGGCCGAAGGCAGCTGCGAGATCGGCGGCAACCTGTCCACCAACGCAGGTGGCGTCCATGTGCTGCGCTACGGCAACATGCGCGAACTCACCCTGGGGCTGGAGGTGGTCCTGCCCGACGGGCGCGTCTGGGACGGTCTGCGCGGCCTGCGCAAGGACAATACCGGCTACGATCTCAAGCAGCTGTTCATCGGCGCGGAGGGGACCCTTGGCATCATCACCGCGGCGGTCCTCAAGCTCTATCCGCAGCCGCGCAGCCGCAGCGTGGCCTGGCTGGCCGTGCGCGACCCGCAGGCCGCCGTCGAATTGCTCGGACGCCTGCGCGCCTGCGCGGGAGAGCGCCTCAGCGCCTTCGAACTGGTGGGCAGGAGTGCGCTGGAACTCGTCCTGCAGCACATTCCGAATGCGCGCCTGCCGCTCCCGGCGGCGCCGGAATGGTCGGTGCTGGTGGAGTTGAGCGATCCGCATGCCGATGCGGGGCTCGACAGCCTGCTCACCGTCTTCCTCGAATCGGCGCTGGAGTCGGGTCTGCTGCTCGACGCCACGCTCGCGGGCAGTCTCGCGCAGGGGGCGGAACTCTGGGCGCTGCGCGAGAACATTTCCGAGGCGCAGAAGATCGAGGGTTTCAGCATCAAGCACGACATTTCGGTGCCAGTCAGCCGCATTCCAGGCTTCCTCGCCGAAACAGGCCGGGCGCTGCGGGCAGCCTGGCCCGGCGTGCGGATCGTTGCCTTCGGGCACCTGGGCGACGGTAACCTTCACTACAACCTGTCGCGTCCGGCCGCAGAGGACAACGATGCATTCATCGCCCGCACGAGCGAGGTCAATCGCATCGTGCACGACCTGGTCGATGCGGCAGGAGGTTCGATCTCCGCCGAGCATGGCATCGGTCAGCTGAAGCGCGGAGAACTGCAGCGCTACAAGTCCGGCGTGGAACTCGACATGATGCGCAGCATCAAGGCCGCGATCGATCCGCGGGGTTTGATGAACCCGGGGAAGATTCTCTGAAAGCACCGCGGACAGGCTGTTTGCCAGAATTTCGCCGTTCGGCAAAAAAAGTACGAAAAGACGCTTTACAGCCCCGAGGGGTGTTCATATAATGCGCGCTCTTTCGCGGTCGGGGGTATAGCTCAGCTGGGAGAGCGCTTGCATGGCATGCAAGAGGTCAGCGGTTCGATCCCGCTTACCTCCACCAACCGAAAGTCAGGTCCCCATCGTCTAG
>JAUVVG010000022.1 GCA_030604735.1 Azoarcus sp. | reverse complement strand
TCGCAACTCCCACCTTACCCGAAGTACTCCGATGACCTACCGATTGCGCCCGCCGTTGTGGCCCTGCAGGGCCACAACGGCGAACCCAACACCCCCAACTCTTACACCACTTCCTGGGACACCGCCCCCGACCTCTGATCAGCCTGAGTCGAGATGGCAGCTTTGGGTCCGCTATGCAGAGGCTACACAGCGACACGTAACAGCCCTTTGCCGACAGGGCGCCCCTCCAGCGGGCAACCGAGTAGAGTGGTCACGCTGCAGTGCAACCGGCTGACTCTCCTTCGCCCAGTCCCCCGCGGACGGTGATCGAGCAGGTCGAATTCAACTGTGAGGCCCATGGCCATCCGGCGCCTGCCTTGCCGCTTACAACGCGACCGACCTCAAGCCTTCTGCTTATGTGCTGACGTATGATCGGGCTCGTGATCCCTGCGAAATCACCCTGCACGAGCTGGGATAGGTGGCATTTGGCGATGTCGCGCGCGGCGACGGCGCACGAACTCGATCCCGATCAGCGCAGCGGCGAAAGGGAGCAGGAGAAGCCATGACACCGCTCCGATCGGGGCGGTGCCGAAGAAGGCGTTGCCGTGCGGCGTATAGACAATCGCGAGGGTGAGCAGCAGACCGAAGAGCACGCCCGTGGGAATTAGCGGGTTGCGCGAGTGCCCGCGTGCGAAGATCGGCCCCTCGCCGCTGCGGCAGATGAAGACGTTGATCGACTGCATCAGCACGATCGCGACCAGACAGGCGGTGGTCGCCTGCAGATAGAGTGGATCGTCGGCCGCGATCGGTGTGCCCGGACGCCAACCGCCGTCATGCAGCACATGGAAGAATGCTGCCATCGCAGCGATGGCCTCGACCGCTCCCAGGACACAGTACGCACGCCCGACCACGCGCCAGTCGAGCAATTTCTCGTCGGGCGGTCGCGGTGGGCGCCTCATGATGCGTGGATCGGGCTTGTCGATACCCAGCCCCAATGCGGTGAGCGAGTCGGTGCCCATGTCGATCGCGAGGATCTGGATCGGCGTGAGCGCGAGCGGCACCTTGAAGAGCGCGAATGCGAGATAGGGCACGACCTCGGGCACGTTGTGCGCGAGGATGTAGGTGAGGAAGCGGCGGATGTTGTCGAACACCGCGCGCCCCTCCTCCACGCCGGCCACGATGCTGGCGAAATTGTCGTCGAGCAGCACGATGTCGGCGGCCTCGCGCGCGACGTCGGTGCCCGACGCCCCCATCGCCACCCCGATGTGTGCGGCCCTGAGTGCCGGGGCGTCGTTCACGCCGTCGCCGGTGACCGCGACGATCTCGCGCTTGCGCTTCAACGCTTCGACGATGCGCATCTTCTGCTCGGGCTGAACCCGGGCGAAGATGATCTCGGGCGCGTCGAGGGCGAGCTGCAATTGGGTGTCCGACATGTGTCGCAACCCTTCGCCGGTGACGACGCCCGGAACGTCAGCGTGGATCAGGCCGATGTCGCGGCCGATGGCGATCGCGGTCGCAGGATGGTCGCCGGTCACCATGATGACCCTGATGCCGGCCTCGCGGCAGCGTGCGATGGCGGCCGGCACCTCCGGCCGCGGAGGATCTTCAAGGCCGGCCAGCCCGACAAACACCAGCTCCTGTTCGAGGGCTGCGAAACGCGTGGCGGAATCGGCAGCCGCCTCGCTGGCAGGCCCGGAACCGACATTCGTCCGATGGGCCAGCGCCAGTACGCGCAGCCCGCGCACGGCCATCTCGCCGTGGGCACGCTCGATATCCGCGTGTGCGGCAGGCGAAAGTTCCTCGATGCGCCCCTCGCGCAGAAACCCGGTGCACAGTGGCAGCACTGTTTCGAGCGCGCCCTTGCAGTAGAGGGCCTCTCCGTCCGGGTGCGCGTGCAGCGTCGTCAGGCGCATGCGCCGGGTGTCGAAGGCGATCGCGCCGCGGCGCGGTGCCCGAGGCGGCGCACCCAATGCGCGGCAGGCAAAGTCGAACAGGGCCCGCTCCATCGGGTCGCCGTTCCGACCGGCCTGTTCGTCGAGGTATCCGGCGGCCGGCAGCTCGTGACAGAGCGCAGCCGTTTCAAAGAGCGGCCGGTAGGCGCGCACAGACCCCGGGTCTTGCACGGCGTCGGCTTCGGCGATCCGCCCGCCCAGGTACACGCTGCGCACGCTCATGCGGTTCTGCGTCAGCGTACCGGTCTTGTCCGTGCAGATCACCGTCGTCGAGCCCAGGGCCTCGACCGCAGGGAGGTGGCGGATCAGTACCTGGCGGGCGGCCATGCGTCGGCCGGTCAGTACCAGCGCAAGGGTGAGCGTGGGCAGCAGGCCCTCGGGCACCATCGCGACGATGATGCCGATGGCGAAGATCAGGTCGGTCCAGACAGGGATGCCGATCGCCCAGCCGATGGCAAAGAACAGCACACCGAGGCCGACCGCGAGGGCGACGATGCGGCGGCTCAGGTGGTCGAGCTGGCGCTGCAACGGGGAACGCTCGCCGCCGCGGCGCTGCGCAAGCTGGGCGATCGCGCCGAACTCGGTATGGGCCCCGGTGGCGAACACCACGGCGGTGACCGTGCCGGCCACCACCGCCGTGCCCGCCAGCAACAGGTTGCGCGGGCGCTCCGCGCTGCTCGACGCGTCGACCTCACACGCCTGTGGAACAGATTCGCCGGTCACCGTGGACAGGTCGATGCGCGCCCCTTCGCTGTCGATCACGCGGCAATCAGCCGGCACGCGGTCGCCGGCCTGCAGTACCACCACATCGCCCGGCACAAGATCGTCGGTCGGCACCGCCTCGACACGGCCGTCGCGCAGCGCCTGCACGCGCGCCGGCAGCAGACGCTGCAGGGCCGCCAGCGTGCGCTCGGCGCGAAATGCCTGCCAGTAGGAGAACGCACCACTGACGACCACCACGACGATGATCGCGAAGCCCAGGCGCTGCATGTCGTCGCCCGGCGTCTGCGTGGCCAGAACGAAGGACAGCGCCGCCGCGACGAGCAGCACGATCGGAAACGGCCCGATGAAATGTCCGACGATCTCGGCGAGGGGATTGGCGCGACGGGTCGCCGCAAGCTCGTTGCGGCCATACTCCCGCAAGCGGCGTTGCGCCTCTGCGCTGCTCAAGCCGGTCGAGCCGCTCTTCAGGCTTGCCAGCGCCTCATCGATGCCGAATCGGTGGATCTCCATCGGTCAGCCCCCGATCATCTCAACCGTTCCATGATCCGACCATACATGTTGAGCGCAATGTGCAAACCGCTGGCATGGAGGAATGCGTAGGTCACGATCTGCCAAGGTTCGAACCCTCCTTGCAGCGGCCATAGCGCGAAACGGCTTAGCACGGCATCGGCCGTCATCATCTCGAGGACGAAGACGACCACATTGGCAGTGATGATCGAACCGATCACAGGAGGCATCGAGCACTTCTCCCGAAGACGTCGGTGCGGTCGGATCGAACCCTGGCCCTGTCGGCACGATACGGCGGTGTCACGAGGCGCGACACTAACCAATATGATTTTTATCATTCTCCGAAGCGCACCCCCCGTCAAGTCGAGTGAGCTATGCTGAAGCTTATCGAGGCCGTGCGTTGGCCCTCTGACGCATTGCTTCGGAATGGCTGATGTTGCTTGCAACGAATGTGCTTCACAGTCGGGGTGCACATGGGCACATGGATTGTTCTCGCGTCGGCAACGGTCATGGCGGCCTTGGGGCTTGCGTACTTGACGCTTCCCCAGGCGGTGACAGCCTACGAAGCGCGAGAAGCCCCGTTGACGCAACAACTCGTTGCCAGTGGGCGGGTTGTCGCTTCGTCTCGCGTCCAAATCGGCAGCGAGACCGTCGGTCGGCTGACTGAGCGTCTGGTACTGCAAGGACAGCACATCGAATCCGGCGACATCCTGCTCGTTCTGGATTCGTCCGAGCTTGTCGAGCGGGTCCGTGAAGTCCGTGCCGCACTTCAGCAATTGGAAGCCACTCGCAGACCACAGGCACAAGCAGGATTTGCTGACGCCCGCGCACATTTCGAACAGGCTCGTCGTGAGCATGAGCGGGTGCGCAGCCTGCGAGAACAAAACGCCGTTTCCGCGCAAGCGCTCGAACAGGCTGCCGAGCGCGAGGCTTCGACACGCGCCGCACTGGAGCGATCGCGTCTCGAATTGGAAGCGCTTGCGGTCAACGGCACTGAGGAAACCGTACTCCGGGCACGACTGACCGCCGTCGAGGCGGCCTTGGAACGCACGATCATCCACTCTCCCGTCGCAGGCACGGTGCTCACCCGCAATGTTGAGCCGGGGGATGTGGTTCAGCCAGGACAGGTGTTGCTGGAGATCGGCCGTACCGGACCACGCGAGCTGCTGGTGAACTTCGATGAACGACACCTGGGGCGGCTCGCGGTGGGACAGCCGGCACGGTGTGTCACCGATGCCTACCCCGACCAGCCGTTCGACGCTCTGGTCAGTTTGATTGCGCCGGTCATCGACGCTGCGCGTGGCACGGTCGAGGTTCGGTTCGAAATGGAGCAGGAGCCGTCGTTCTTGCGAGAGGACATGACGGTGTCGGTTAACGTCGAGACTGCTCGGCGCGAACGTGCATTGGTCGTTCCGAACGATGCTTTGATGCGCACAGAGGGCGCAGAGGCGCGCGTCTATGTTGTCGAGGGAGGGCGTGCGGTGCTCCGCACCGTGACGTTGGGGCTCAGGGGGCTGCTGCACTCCGAGGTCACTTCGGGTCTTGCCGCAGGCGAATTCGTCCTGGCCGACCCGCGGCTCAGCCCGGGCCTCCGGGTCCGACCGCGTGTCATCGACCTTCCCCAGCTGGAAGCGGCTCCCCTGTCACGGGAACCCGTTTCCTTCATTCGCTAGCGCGTATGTGGACTGAAGCGTACATCGCCTGGAACCTGCTTCGCGAGGGACGCACCCAGACGGCCCTGATGCTGGTCGGCATCATGGTGGGAGCCGCGGTAGTGGTTTTCATCAGCGCGCTGATCACCGGGCTTCAGGCCAACATTGTCGACCGCACCCTGGGTACGCAGCCACACATCCGCCTGCTGCCGCCCGAGGAGTTCAATCGGGTGTTGTTGCCTTTGGCAACGCCACCGGCCATCGCTCTGGTGCTCGAGGACGGCAGACCGCAACGTCTTCGTTCCATCGAAAACTGGCAGGCATTGCTTCCCGTGCTCGACCGTTGGCCGGGCGTGATTGCGGTGTCCCCTGTGGCCAGCGGCCCGGCTCTCGCAGTACGAGGCAGTGCCAATCGATCCGTCTCGATCATCGGGGCGGACGCCGAGCGTCTGCAAGCCGTGTTGCGCCTCGCCGAGCACATGGTCGATGGTGTGTTTCAGCTCAGGCCGGGAGACGTGCTGATCGGACGGGAGCTTGCCGATGACCTGGGGCTGCGCAGCGGCGACCGGATGCGTCTTGATACCGCCGGTGAGCGCGCAGTGGTCATGACCGTGGCGGGCATATTCGAGCTGGGAGTCAGGGAACTCGACAGCCGGCTCATGTACCTGGATCTGGACGAGGCGCGCAGTCTGCTTGACCTCCCCGGGGGCGTGACGTCGCTTGAAATCACCATCGAGGATGTCTATGCAGCTGACCGGCTGGCGCTTCAGCTCGGCGCGCTGACCGGGCAGCGCGCCGAGAGCTGGATGGAGAAGAATGCACAACTGCTCAATGCGCTGCGTTCCCAGGATCTGTCCTCGGCCATGATCCGTGGTTTCGTGAGCCTTTCGGTCGTTTTCGGCATTGCCAGTGCGTTGGCGGTAAGCGTTGTACAGCGGACCCGCGAAATAGGCATATTGCGGGCAATGGGACTGAGCCGGGGGCGCATTTTGCGTGTCTTCCTGATTCAGGGTGCGCTGCTGGGCTTGGTCGGAGGCGGGCTGGGCGCCGCGTTTGGTTCCTTGCTGGTACTCGCCTTCGATGTTCTGGGCCCGCGTCTGTTCGTGATTGGTTTCGACCCTTGGCTCATTCCCGCTGCCATGGCGCTGGCCGGCGTCGCCGGTCTCGCCGCAGCCGCCTGGCCGGCCAGCCGCGCGGCGAGGCTTGATCCGGCTGTGGCGATTCGCCATGTATGAACAGCCCGAGGTGCTGCGGCTGGCCGCGGTGTGCAAGTCCTATGATGTGGGCACGCCCGTCGAGACCGAAGTGCTGCATTCGATCGAATTGCGACTTGGTCGCGGGACTTTCGCGAGTCTCACCGGACCGTCGGGCTCGGGCAAGAGCACGCTGCTGAACCTCATTGGTCTGCTCGATACGCCGACATCGGGTGAGCTGTTCGTGCTTGAGCGGCCTACCAGCGCAATGGACGAGCGGGAACGGACCGAGCTGCGTGGCGGCAGGATCGGTCTGGTCTTTCAGTTTCATCACCTGATCCAGGCTTTCAGCGTACTGGATAATGTCCTGATGCCGCTGATCATCCGGCACGGGCGACTCTCTGCCGAAATGATTTGCAAGGGCCGCGAACTGCTGGCAGCGGTAGGCCTGGACGCCTTGAGGTCTCGGCGGCCCAACGAGTTGTCGGGAGGCCAGCAGCAACGCGTGGCCATCGCGCGGGCGCTGGTGGCCGATCCGGTATTGCTTCTGGCAGACGAGCCGACCGGCAATCTCGACACCGCGAGCGCCGACGAAGTTTTCACGCTGCTCCGCCGCTTCAATGCCGAGCATGATTGTGCAGTCCTTATCGTCAGCCACGATCCACGGATCTCGACGCGCTGCGACAGGATCATTGAACTTGTGGATGGACGCATCGTTCGCGACGAAATGCAGTAAGAAGGCATGCCATGCCACCGGTGATCAGATTCTACGGCCAGCCTGTATCCCAGGAGCCGTTTCAGGAAGGCGAGCACTGCAACGCTGCGGAGAGCGGGCCTCCATCGGCATGCCCCGCGCTCATCGCAGCAGGTCCGCGATCAGCGTGGAGTTGCGCTTGAGTTTCGCGATGTGCTCATCGATCAGATGAATCTTGTACAGCGCACGAACGATCAGGTAAATGGCAAGCAACGTGAGCGCGCCACAGATGCTCAGTACAGGCACCAGAAAATGCAGCACGTCCATCGTGCCATACAGGCGCGAAGTCGCGATCAGCAGACTGAGCACGGAAAGCGGCAGGACCAGTATCGCGATACCTGTACGCAGCACCGACAAAGACGTGCGTTTCTCGGCGAGCAACAACTGGATCTCGTCGAGCAATAGTGCGCCTGCGCCCCCATCGGGTGTATCGCCAAGTTCTCCCGAATAGGTATCCAAGTCGATCTTCACCCTTCATCCCCGCGTGAAACGGGCAACCAACCGGTGATGTCCACCGTTTGCTCGGATGGACTTCAAAGATACTCGCTCATGCTGCTTCGATATGAGCCGCAATGCAAGACCCCTTGCAGCCGACCGATCGCAGTGCCGACCGACGGCTCTTCTCCTCACGAGCCGATCCGGTGCCTTGGTAGCCCATTTTGGGGCTGAGGACACAAAAAATGGGTGCCGGAGTTGGGCATTGCGTGCTTGGCAGAGCTATTCTGAATATGTATCGATGCCCGATACGGTTAGCGGATCGGACCATGGGATACCGATTGCGCGGGGAGCCGATGCGCGTTGGCATCATGCCGCCCGAGCTGACTTTTCACGATACCGACCGCAAAAGGCTTTTTCCGATTAGGCAGGAGTGCAGCGATGACCGAGCCGACCCCGACCCGCGCTTCCGATGCGTCAGCGCCGCCCCCCAATCTTTGGCTGCACGGTCTTTTCATGCTCATTCTTGTCGTACTCGTCCAACTGGCACAAACGATTCTTGGTCTGTGCGCCGTGTTCCAGTTCTGCTGGATGCTGTTCGCGAAGGAACGCAACGCCCGTGTCGCCCGCTTCGGAGCAGGGCTTGCTCACTGGCTTGCGCTAACTGCTCGATTCGTCACGGGCGGGTCGGACGAGCGGCCGTTTCCCTGGTCGGCATGGAGAAGTCCCGCTGCACAGCAGGAAACGGATCGGTTGTGAGTGCCAGGGAGCCGACGCCTTCTTCTCAGCCCGCGCCGGCACAAGGTCTCGGCGAAATAGAAGCGGCGCGCCGGCTGGCTCGGGACGGCCCGAACCTGTTGCCGGAGGGACGACCGAAGTCGCTCGCCGCGATTGCACTCGGCGTGCTGGCCGAGCCGATGCTGCTGATGTTGCTGATCGCCGGCGGGACCTATCTCGCTCTCGGTGACCGTGGCGAAGCGATCTTCCTGCTGAGTTTCGTCTTCATCGTGATCGGCATCACCGTCGTGCAGCAGCGTCGCACACAGCGCGCGCTGGAGGCGCTACGCGAGTTGTCCTCCCCGCGCGCACTGGTGATCCGTGACGGCGTCGAGCGCCGCATTGCCGGGCGTGACGTGGTTCGGGGTGACCTGCTCGTGTTGCGTGAGGGCGACCGGGTGGCCGCCGACGCCTGCTTGCAGGAAGGACGGCTGGCGGTCGACGAATCGATCCTGACGGGAGAACCCGTTCCGGCGCAGAAATTTCCACCCGATCCGGCGCAGGCCGAAGATCTTCAGGACGGCACGGCACGCTCGCAAGTGTTCGCCAGCACGGTGGTCACCCAGGGTATGGCACTTGCAGAGGTGACCTCCGTCGGCGCCGACACTGAGGTCGGTCGGATCGGGCGGACACTCGCGGGGACAGCGACCGCGCCCTCCGCCCTGCAGAGGGCATCGGCTGTGTTGGTACGTCGCCTCGCCGCACTCGGTCTCGCCCTTGCCACCGCGCTAGTGCTGATCGGATGGCTGTGGGCGGGCCAGGGCGCCCTGACGAGCCTGCTGTCGGGCATTGCACTGGCGATGGCCATCCTGCCCGAGGAGATTCCAGTCATCCTGGCCGTGTTTCTGGCGCTCGGTGCCTGGCGCATGTCTCAGCGCAAGGTGCTGACGCGCCAGGTCTCCGCCATCGAGGCGCTCGGGGCAATCACCGTGCTCGCCGTCGACAAGACCGGGACACTCACGCAGAACCGCATGGAGGTGGCCGAACTCGCGGTGGCCCGGGAACTACTCGCTGAAGAAACCCACTTCGAACGATTCGACGCCGCCGACGCAGTCGAATGCGACGACGCCGACGCACTGCCGGAAGGCTTTCACGAACTGGTCGAATTCGCGATGCTCGCCACTCCCGTCGATCCGTTCGATCCCATGGAAAAGGCAGTCGGCACATTTGGCCGACGCTGGCTGACCGGAACCGAACATGTCCATGACGAGTTGGTGCCGGCGTTCGACTATCCGCTCTCACCCCAGATCCTGGCGATGACGCGTGTTTTCCCGGTCCACGCGCCCGCGCAGCACTTGCTGGCGACCAAGGGCGCGCCGGAGGCGGTCGTCGACCTGTGCCACCTGACCATCGAGATAGCCGCCGCGATCCGCACGGAGGTTGAGCGAATGGCCGAGCGAGGCCTGCGCGTGATCGCCGTGGCGCGCGGAAGCTGGCAGGGGGCGGCTCCGCCGACGAGCCAGCACGATTTCGATTTCACCTTCCTCGGCCTGCTTGGTTTCGTCGATCCGCCGCGTCACGAGGTACCCGCGGCCATTGCCGAATGTCGCTCCGCTGGCGTGCGCGTGATCATGATGACTGGCGACCATCCCGCCACCGCAAAGGCGCTGGCTGACCAGCTCGGCCTGAGCGATCGGCCGGCGGTGCTCACCGGTGCCGAGCTTTCCAGTCTCGATGACGAGGCTTTGCGCGCACGACTGGCCAAGGTGGATCTGTGCGCTCGCCTGCAGCCCGAACACAAGCTACGCCTGGTCCAATTGCTCCAGGCCAACGGCGAGGTGGTCGCGATGACTGGCGACGGTGTCAATGATGCGCCCGCGTTGAAGGCGGCCAATGTCGGCATCGCCATGGGTGGGCGGGGCACCGACGTCGCGCGCGAGGCGGCCGCGCTGGTCTTGCTCGATGACAGCTTTGCCAGCATCACGGCCGCGCTGCGGCAGGGTCGGCGAATCTATGACAACTTGTGCAAAGCCGCGCGCTTCATCTTCGCCGTGCATGTGCCGGTGATTGCGCTGGCGCTGGTGCCGGCGCTGCTGGCCTGGCCGGTGCTGCTGTTGCCGGTGCACATCGTGCTGCTGCAGTTCGTCATCGATCCGGCCTGCTCGATCGTTTTCGAGGCCGAGCCCGAGGCCGACGACGTCATGAGCCGGCCACCCCGAGCGGTGACCGATACGCCCTTCGGTTTCGGCAACGCCGCACTCGCCCTGGTCCAGGGCGCTGGCACGGCGGCGATCCTGCTCGCTGGTCACGCCTGGGCGATCGCACGGGGATGGCCTGCCGGCGAGAGCCGGCTGGCGGTGTTCGCCGCGCTCATGTTGATGGTGTTCGTGCTGATTGGTGCGAGCCGGGATCCGGCGCAGCCGACACTCGAGGCAGTGCGCAAGAATCCGTGGATCGGCCGACTGTTCGTGGCGATGGTTGTCGTACTGACCACGGTGCTCTTTGTGCCGCCATTGCCTACGATTCTCGGACTCGCGGCGCCGTCGTCCGCCGGGTTCACGCTGAGTGCGGTTCTGGTGCTGTTGGGTTGCATGTGGCTGGAAGGCTTGCGATGGGTGGCGCGCAAGTGGCACAGATGAACCAGGCTACAACCTGAAGCGGCTGGTTTACTTCCAGAAGGCCGGAATCGAGGCTTTCTGACGCCGGAAGAACGCCGCTGGGTACTGGTTACTCCCCGAACAATGATGCCGTTCTTGCGAGCGGCATCATTGTTTTTAAAACATAGCTTTAACGTTGATCACTGCCAGTTGCCGACGTCGGCATTCTCGCCGGATCCTCCAGGTGCGTTGTCTGCGCCATAGCTGTAGATGTCGATGTCGCCGAAGCGGCCGGGTGACTGATAGCGGTAGGGGTTGCCCCAGGGATCGGCAGGCAGGCCGCGGCGAAGATAGGGCCCGTTCCAGCCACGCAGGTTGCCTGGATTGGTCACCAACGCCTGCAGCCCTTCCTCTTTGGAGGGAAAGCGGCCGACATCGATTCTGAAAAGATCTGCTGCCTGTTCGAGATCCTTGATCTGTACCGCGGCGGTCTTGCTCTTGGCGCCATCCAGCTGGCTGAGAACGCGCGGTCCGACTAGGCCGGCCAGCAGGCCGAGTATCGCGAGCACGATCAGCAGCTCGATGAGCGTGAAACCGGTGCTGCGCATCATGTCTATCCGTCGATTGCGTGTCATTCGATTCCCTGTAGTCCGAAGCGTTGTCCAACTTCGCGGTCATGGATGCCTATATTTCATTATAGGGGGTACTTTGCAGCGGTGCTTGCCGCGCGGAATCGTGGCCCAGGTCTTGGTTGATCCACCCGCCGTGGACGGTGTCTGAATTCGCCGCTATTCTTCAAGCATCAAGTAATGCTGAGGCATTCTGTTGCGATAATGCTCATGATCGGTACTCAAGCGAAGCGCGTCCATGCCGTTGACCGACCGAATGCAAGCATCAAGCGTTGGAGCGATCATGCGCATTGACCCGGTTGCCTCCCCCCTGCAATTCGGCCGTCGTTGCCGAGGGTGGGGTTCGTCCTATCGCGGCTGTTCTGGCGGTGGAGGGCGATGCTAGATGCGCTATCGCATCAAGGCCATCGGGCCCGATTCCGACGTAGTCGAAACCGACCTCGAGGCGGGCAGCGAGAGCGAGGCGCGTGCACTGGCTGCAGCAAGAGGGCTTTCGGTTCTGTCCCTGCATCGCCAGGGCGGTCGGCAGGGGCGGCGGGGCCGTTTTCCGCTGCTGTTGTTCAATCAGGAGTTACTGGCCCTGTTGCGGGCCGGCATCCCGTTGTCCGAAGCGGTCGAGGCCTTGCACGAGAACGAGGGGCGGGCGGGGGTGAGAGCCGTACTCGAAGGCATTCATACCGCACTGAACGAGGGCCGCACCCTCTCCAGCGCGCTGGCGGCCGCGCCGCATGCCTTTCCCGAACTATATGTCGCAATCATGCGGGCGGCGGAACGTACCAGCGATCTCGAGAGCGCGCTCGAACGCTATATCGCCTATCAGCAGCAGCTCGAGACCCTGCGCGGAAAACTGGTCGGCGCGGCGATCTATCCGGTCCTGCTGCTCGGTGTCGGTAGCCTCGTGATCCTCTTCTTGCTTGGCTATGTGGTGCCCCGTTTCGCCCATATCTTCGACGACCTGACCGGAGATCTGCCTTTTTTGTCGCGGGTGCTGCTCGACTGGGGCCAGGCCGTGCAGGCGAACGCGCTGGGAATCGCGCTAGGTCTGGCGGCACTGGGTTTCGGTCTGGCGGCCGCTGTGCGCAGTCCGGCCCTGAAGGCCTCGCTCGGACAACTGGTCTGGAAGATCCCGGCCGCTGGCAGGCGGCTGAAGGTGTTCGAGTTGGCGCGTTTCTACCGCACCCTCGGCATGTTGCTGGCGGGTGGCATCCCTGCGGTGACCGCGCTGACCATGGTGTCGGGTCTACTGTCGCCGGCATTGCGTGGCAACCTGCAGCTGGCGATCGAGCTGATCCGGGAAGGCAAGGGCTTTACCGCCACGCTCGCCGAGTGCGGACTGGCGACCCGGGTCGCTCAACACATGCTCACCATCGGTGAGCGCTCGGGGAGCCTGGGCAACATGTTGACCCGTGCCGCCGAGTTCCACGAGGACTACACTGCGCGTGAGATCGAATGGCTGACGCGCCTGTTTGGGCCGCTCCTGATGTTGTTCATAGGCTGTACCATCGGGCTGATCATCGTGCTGATGTATCTGCCCATTTTCCAGTTGGCAGAGGTCATCGGATGAGCGCCCAGGATGACGTGGTTCCGACCCTGGACCCGGTGATGAGCAAGCTCGCCGATCGCGCCAGGCCTTTTGCTGCGAGTGAGATTGCTGCGGCGAGGACGCGAGGCGGGCGATTGTTCGATGCCTTGGCGCAATACGAACCCGAGGCTCCACGTCGTCTGGCCCGCTTGGGCGCATCCTGTGGCTTGTCGCTGATCGACTCGCCGACCCTGATGAGACTGCAGCCCGACTTCGCGGCCCTGTCGTTCGAGGTCGCCTTGAGGCGGGAAGGCGTCGCCTTGCGCAATGCATCGGGCCAGCTTATCGTCGTGATTTCCGACCCCTTCGACAGCGACCTGCTCGATGGCCTGGGCGCGCGATTGAGCGAGCCTTTCGAGGTCTTGCTGGCGGATCGTCAGCACCTCACCGCGTATCTTGCCAGACACGAGAACGAGGTCCTGCGGGCCTCCGGCCTGATGGATCATGGTGGGGCGGTCGGTCAGGAAGGGGGGGGCGAAGACCTTTCACTGCAACGGATCAGCGAGGGGTCGAGTCCGGTGGTGAAGCTGGTCAACTCGACCCTGTACGACGCGCTCAAACAGGGCGCGAGCGACATTCATCTGGAGTCGGTGCCTGGTGGGCTGGTCATCAAGTATCGTATCGACGGCGTGTTGTCGCGGGTCGGTAGTGTGTCCTCGGCCGACATCGCCGAACAGGCCATCTCCCGTCTCAAGGTGATGGCCGAACTCGACATCGCCGAGCGACGGGTGCCGCAGGACGGCCGCTTCAAGGCCCATGCCGGCGGTCGTGACATCGACTTCCGGGTCTCGATCATGCCCAGCATCCATGGCGAGGATGCGGTGCTGCGGGTGCTGGACAAGGAGCACCTCAGCCGCGAGATGAGCAGTCTGACACTGGAGGCACTGGGCTTCGATGCCGAGTCACGTAAGGCCTTGCGCCGGCTCGCGACCGAGCCCTACGGCATGTTGCTGGTGACCGGCCCCACCGGTAGCGGCAAGACCACGACCTTGTATGCTGTGCTTGGCGAGACCAACAAGGGGATGGACAAGGTCGTCACCATCGAGGACCCGGTCGAGTACCAGTTGGCCGGCGTGCTTCAGATTCCGGTGAACGAGAAAAAGGGCCTGACCTTCGCCCGCGGCCTGCGCTCCATCCTGCGCCACGACCCGGACAAGATCATGGTCGGTGAGATCCGCGACGGCGAAACCGCCGAGATCGCGGTGCAGGCCGCGCTCACCGGGCACCTGGTATTCACGACGGTGCATGCCAACAATGCCTTCGACGTCATCGGGCGCTTCATGCACATGGGTATCGACCCGTTCAATCTGGTCGCCGCCCTCAACGGCATCGTCGCGCAGCGGCTGGTCCGGATGGTTTGCCGCCATTGCAGCGAGCCGGTGGTGCCGGATGCGGCCGAACTCGGCGAGTACGCGCTTGGTGACACCACCGCGTTCCGCTTTCGTGCCGGGCGGGGCTGTGCCCACTGTCGTGGCTCCGGTTACGCCGGACGTCGAGCGGTGGCGGAAGTCCTGCTGCTGGATGACGAGGTGCGGGAGCTGATCGTGGCCCGGGCGCCGGTCCGGAGCGTGCGTGAGGCTGCCGCACGAAAAGGCTTTCGCGGCTTGCGCGCTGCGGTTGTCGAACTGGTCGCAACCGGTGAAACCACGCTGGAGGAGTTGAACCGTGTCACGCTCCATGGTTGAGCCACGCATTGCCGGGCGGACCAGGGACGCGACCGGCGACGTGGGTGCTCCAGCGCCCCGGCCCGACACCATGGTACAGGCCTATGCCCGGGCGAAGGACAAGGAGGTGACCTTGTTGCTCGATGCCGAGGCGTGGGTGCTGGTCGCGCCTGGTCGGGTGATCCGTCAGCCATTGGACGCCTCGCCGGCAGTGCATCTGTCCCAGCTCGATGCCAGCTCGCTTGCGCGCGGTGCCGGCATAAGGGTCGTGTTCGGTGACGGCTGGTTGAGGCATCTCGTGGTCGAGTGGCCGGCAGGTGTCTCGAGCCGCGCAGAGTGCGAGGCCTACCTGGGCTTGAGATTTCGTGAAGTGCATGGGATCGCCTCGCCCGAATGGCAGTTCGCCCTCGATTGCGACAGCGTTACCCGGCGGGTGTTGGCCTGTGCCGTGCCTGTTGCGCTGGTCAGTGCGGTACAGGCCTTCGTCCGCCAACATAGACTGCGGCTCGTGGGCATGTCCGGCGATTTCGTCACCCAATACAACCATCTGCATCGGCGATTCAAGGAACCGAAAGGGGTGCTGGGCGCGCTTGCCATCGCCCGCGGGGCGCGGCTGATGCTCGGCTTGTGGCGCGATGGCCAATGGCTGGCGATTCGCAGCCTGCCGATTTCGGACGGGGAGGTGGGTGTGACCGTCGCGCGGGCGCTGGAAGCCTGGTCGTTTGCCCACGCTTCGGGTGCACCTCCCAAGGGGGTACCGGCCGGTGTGTTGTATGGGGTCGGTACGGTCGGCGCCTCCGGGGTCGAATCGGCGCTCCCGAGCGCTTGGAAGATCGAACGATGTGGAGGGGCGACCTGATGCCGCGCCGCAACGCACCCGCCCCGATTGCGATGGATTTCGTCCGCCTGCCGCGTCGTCCTGGTTGGCTGGCATGGGCGGGGCTGGTGTTCGGCATCGCGTCACTCGGCGCGGCGGCTTACTCGTTGTATAGCGAGCGCTCGCCGCTGGAGCGGCTCGAGGCGTCCGTGGCCCAGCAGCGCGAGCAGGTGCGCGCGTTGCGAGGCGCTTCACCGACAGCGCCGTTGCCAGTGCAGGCGGTCGAGCCGGCGCGTAAGGTGGCTGCCGAGCTCAATGCACCATGGGCCATGGTGTTCGCCGAACTAGCCAATGCGCGCATCGATGGCGTCGCGGTGCGTGAACTCGTTGCTGACGCCGGCCGTGGCAGCCTTCGCCTGGTTGGGGAGGCCCGCACGTTGGATCTAGCCTTCGATTACGTCGATCTGGTGCAGGCCGGTGGTTTTCTCCGCAACGTCGTGGTCGAGAATCACGAATGGACCTCCGACAGCGGAGCCGGGTTGCTGCGCTTCACGATGACGGCCCAATGGGGTTCTGCGGGAGGTGGACAATGAGCTCCGGCGACGTGATGTTTGCCGCAGTCTTTCGACGGACGCTAATGCGCGCGGGCTGGGTCGGTGGTCTGGGGCTGATGCTACTGGTTGCGGCGGTGGTGGCGTTTATCGGAGGTCATCGTTATCTCGATGCCCGGTACGACGCGCTGGTATCCGAGCGGACCCGGTTGGCGCGTGCGCTCACGGCGGGCGAGGCGCCCGCCGATGGGGTTCGATCCGGCCAGGATGTCCCGAGCTTCTACGCGCGCTTTCCGGATGTCACCGCGCTGCCGCGCACACTGACGCGGCTCCACTTTCTCGCCGACAGGCATGCGCTCGCTTACGAGCGAACCGATTATCGTGTGGGCGACGAGGCCGGAGCACCGCTGTTGCGGGTGAGCCTCGCTTTGCCGGTGAGCGGCGATTACGGCCAACTCTATGCCTGGTTGAGCGAGGCGCTTGCCGAGTTGCCGGAACTGGCGCTCGAGTCGGTCGCGATTCGTCGCAATGATGAGGAGTTCGGTCTGGTCGATGCGGACCTGCGGTTTGTCGTGTTCGCGAGACGCTCGCCATGAATCGACGCTCGCTCGTCCTCGGCATCGCGCTGGCTGCCACGCTCGCGGCCAGTTGGTGGGCAGTCGTCACCGATGACAGCCCGGGTGACCGGGTGGCCGGCGAGCGTAGTCCGGTGAGCGCCGGTGGCGCGATCCGGCACAGCGAGTCGCCTAGCGCGATGACTTCCGGCGGACTCGCGATTCAGCGGGAAGCTTGGCCGGCGTGGGGGGCAGCCCTTTTTCAACCGATTATCATTGCCGCGCCGCCGCAGCCGATTTCGTCCGTGCCTTTCGATTCGCAACCCCCGTCTGCTCCGCCATTGCCATTCGTGTATGTCGGAGAGATTCAAGAGGCCGGTGGGCGGGCCGTTATACTCACGGAGGGCGACGAGGTGCACATCGTGAGAGCACGCCAGCGCATTGGAGAGCTTTATCGGGTCGAACGGATTACGGCGACCGAGGTGGAGTTCACTTACCTGCCTTTGATGCAGCGCCAACTGATCGGTATCCTGAACCATGAACAATATCAATGACACTGCGCGTGTGACGCTGGCGTGCCTTGCGGCCGTGCTGCTGTCCGCGTGCGTCGTCAATCCGGTGCGCCAGTCGGTGGTGCTCGACCCTGCGGCCGATCCGTTCACCAATCTGGCCATCCTCGAGTCGGCCATGGCCCAGGCGCCGCGTGACCCGGAGCTGCGGGCCGATTACCTTCGCCACCGTGACGGACTCATCGCTAACTTGCTCGCATCGGCCGAGCAATCGATCGCAATCGCCGATTTCGAGCGCGCCGAGATGCGCTATCGCGACGTGTTGCGGGTCGATCCGCAGCACCCCCGGGCCCGCACAGGGCTGGATGCGCTGATCGACGAGCGTCGTCGTTTTTCACGCCTGGGCGAGGCCGATGTGGCGCTCTCGCGGGGAGACCTGGATCTCGCCGAGCGACTGTCGCGGTCCGTGCTCGCCGAGGTGCCGGCCCATCCGGGTGCACGGCGCCTGTTGCGCGAGGTCGATGAGCGGCGTCTGCAGCGATTTCCAGTCGAAACCCTGAGCGGTCCCTTGGCCAAGCAGGTGAATCTCACCTTCAGAGACGCGCCGCTGCGCGTGGTATTCGAAGCCTTGTCCCAGGCGGCCGGACTCAACTTCGTGCTCGACAGCGACCTGCGCGAGGATGCGCTGGTCAGCCTGGTGGTGCGCGATACCACGGTGGACGACGTCATCCGCCTGATCGCGGCGACCCAGCAGATCGAGCGCAAACTGCTCAACGCCAATTCGGTGCTGATCTATCCGGCGACACCCGCCAAGCAGCGCGAGTATCAGGATCTGGTATCGCGCAGCTTCTATCTCGCCCATGCCGACGTCAAGCAGGCCGAGACCCTGCTCAAGCAGATCGTCAAGGTGCGCGACGTCTTCGTAGACGAAAAGCTCAACCTGGTGGTGATCAAGGACACCCCGCAGGCGGTACATCTGGCCGAGCGCCTGCTCGCCGCGCTCGACGTGGCCGAGGCCGAGGTCATGCTGGAAGTCGAAGTGCTGGAGGTCAGCCGCAACAAGCTACGTCATCTCGGCATCGAGTTTCCAGATCAGGTCGGGTTCGGGGTGTTGCAAGGGACAGCCGCTGCGCCCGGAAGCGCGGGCCCCTTGGTCGAAGGTTTCGCGAGCCTGCGCAGCGGCACAGGGTTCGTCCCCTTCGTGTCGAATCCAGCCGCGGTGTTGCGGCTCCGTCAGGAAGACGGCGACACCGCCTTGCTTGCCAATCCGCGCATTCGGGCCAAGAATCGTGCGGAAGCGCGGATCCATATCGGCGAGCGCCTGCCGGTGTTCACCACCACCTCCACAGCCAACGTCGGGGTGTCGGCCTCGGTCAGTTACATCGATGTCGGCCTCAAGCTCGATGTGGAGCCCAGCGTCACCCTCGATGACGAGGTCGCGATCAAGATCGCGCTCGAGGTCAGCAGTATCGTGCGCGAGGTCATCGGCCCGCAGGATTCGTTGGCCTACCAGATCGGCACCCGCAGCGCCAACACCGAGCTGCGCTTGCGCAATGGCGAAACCCAGGTGCTGGCCGGCCTGATCAACGATGAGGAGCGTCGCAGCGCGCGCAGCATCCCCGGCATCGGCGACCTGCCGGTGCTCGGGCCGCTCTTTTCGGCGCGGCGCAATAGCGGACAGCAGACCGAGATCGTGTTGCTGATCACGCCGCGGATCATCCGCAATGTGACCCCGCCGGTGTTCGCCCGTGACCACCTTCCGGCCGGTACCGAGGCCCGGGTCGGCGCCGATGCTTTGCGTATCGGTCCGACCGAGCCGGACAGTCTTGCACTGCGTGGAACAGGCGCGGTCGATTCGGCGGCCTTGTTCACGCCGGGCATATCGGTCGAACCCTTGCCCCAAGTCGAGGCCGATGGGCCACCTCGCGATGTTGCGGTCGAGATCGCTGCGCCAGCGTCCGCCATGGCCGGATCGACCCTAACGCTGACGCTCAACGTCCAGGGCAGCGGACGTCACGACGGCGCGGTGCTCGAGTTCGACTACGACGCCGCGCTGCTCGAGCCGATCGGCTTCTCCGGGGCTACGGCTGGGCAGGGATCGGTCGCGTTGTCGGCCGGCAGTTTGCCGAGCAGCGTCGCGATCGCTTTCCAGGTCCGGCCGGGCGCGACAGGTACCGCGAGTCTGTTCGTCAATGGTCTGGTCTTCACCCGGGACGGCGAACGGACTTCGGTCCCCGCTGCCGGCTCGGCGACCGTGACGATCGTGGAATGAACGCCGCTGCAACACCACGCTTGGCCTTGGTCTCGCTGTCGGCCTCGCTCGGCTACCGAGCAGCGAGCGCCGCGAATGCAGGGAATGCAGGAGTCCTCGGGAGCGTCGGGAGCGCAATGAGGTCGGCATCGGGGCTGCAGGCCGCGCCCTACATGCAGGCCGAGAAGGCGCCCCGGCGCCCGCAGCGTTCCATGTTCGGCTTTACCCTGATCGAGATGGTGGTCACGGTCGCGATCGTCGGCATTCTCGCCGCCGGCGCCTTTCCGCTGGCCGAACTGGCTGCCCAGCGTACCCGCGAGTCAGAACTGCGACAGGCTTTGAGGCAGATTCGGGGTGGGCTGGATGCGTACAAGCAGGCGTATGACGAGGGCCGCATCGAGCGCATAGTTGGTGCGTCCGGTTATCCACCGAGTCTTCAAACCCTGGTCACTGGTGTGGTCGATGTCAGCGACCCTGAAGGTAGTCGTATCTATTTCCTGCGCCGCCTCCCGCGTGACCCATTCTTTCCCGACACCAGCGTCCCGCCCGATCGGACCTGGGGCAAACGCAGCTACGCCAGTCCGCCGAATGCGCCGCGAGAAGGAGCAGATGTCTTCGACGTGTTCTCGCTCTCCGGGCGGGTCGGGTTGAACGGCATCCCCTACCGTGAATGGTGAGCAAGGTGGCGGTCGAGGGGCCGTATCCGTGGGGGACTCGTGGGGGAGTCGTGGTTGCAGGGGGCTTGAAAGGGTGTATGAAAACATGGCCGCAATGCTGACCCGCTCGATGAGCGCGAGGCTCGTGCGTCGCCAGGCGTTTCTTGCCTGGGGAGCGGCTCGGTCCGCCCGTCGCCGCGGGTTCACGTTGATAGAGCTGCTGGTGGTCATGGCCATCGTCGCCATCCTGCTCACGATTGCCGGGCCGCGCTACTTCGACCACCTCGACCGTGCACGGGAGAACGCCCTGGCGCAGTCACTCGCCGTCATGCGCGACGCGATCGACAAGCACAAGGCCGACACCGGCAACTATCCGCGCGATATCGAGGAACTCGTCAGCCGTCGCTATCTGCGTGCAGTGCCCAAGGACCCGATCACCGATTCGACCGAAACCTGGCTGATCGTGTCTCCGCCGGATGCGACCGACGCCGGCATGTGGGATGTACGCAGCGGAGCGCCCGGCCGCGCCAAGGATGGAACGTCCTATGGAGACTGGTAACCGGCGTGTCACACAATCCGGTTATACCTATCTGATGGTGCTCTTCACCGTCGCCGCACTCGGCCTTTTTACCGCCCAGGCCGGGGTCGTGTGGCAACTCGCGGCGCAACGGGAAAGAGAGGCGGAATTGTTGTTCATCGGCACGGCCATGGCCAAGGCGATCGCGAGCTATGCCGCCGAAACGCCGGCCGGCACCCAGACCTGGCCGACCGAACTCGAACAACTGGTGGAGGATCGTCGCTTCCCGACACCCAGACGGCACCTGCGCCGAGTGTATCGGGATCCCTTCACCGGACGTGAGGAGTGGGGCTTGGTGCGGGAGGGCGCAGCCATCGTCGGGGTCTACAGCCTCTCGGAGCAAGTACCGCTGCGCCGTGCCGGACTTCCGCCGGAGCTGGATGAAGCCGCCAAGTTCGCGGCGAGCTACTCCGGTTGGGTGTTCAGGCCGACACCCGTGGCGGCCTCGGGTGGCGTGTAGCGTGTCGACTCGTCGGCGATGGCGTGGCGACCCGCAGCCGATAGGTCGAAAGCTTGCGCTACTGCCGCCGCATGCTAGCCTTAAAACGGTTGTTCGGCGGTTTCGGCTGCATCGTGAAAAAGCTGCTTGCGCTAGATCAAGATTTATGATTTTTGTTTGTTCCGGGGGTGCCATTCGCATGAAGCAGGTGTATAGTGCAGTTACGAATTGTCAACGGGGTGCATGATGAAATTATTCGTGCAGTTCGTGACTTTTTTCACTACCTGGATCAAACGCCCCGGGTAGTGTCCTGAAAAAGGCAAACCCGTTGAAAGACGGGGACGCAAAATCACCGGTCTAAAGGGTTCATCCCCATGACGGCGGGATCGCCAGGCGTACAGAGCGTGGAATCCCGTCCCTTAGCGGTGCATTCCCGGCTCAACTGCTCCGAGCGACCTTTCGCTGTCGAACCTCCGGCTCGTATTTGAATGATGGAGATCGACATGAGCACACCGCACACCCAAGCCAGTTCCACCCGCGCGCACGCGTCGCGCCGCCTCAATGCGCCAATCAAACTCGCGCTCGCCGTAGCGATCAGCGCAATGTTCGTCAGCGGCGCTGTGTTTGCGCAGGGCCAAGGGCAGGGACGTGATAACGCGCCTGGGCAACAGAGCGCATCCGGTATCAAGGAGGAGCGCTTCGTTGCCGGGCGCTTGTTGATTCAGCCGCGTCCGGGTTTGTCCGATTCAGAATTTGAAAATCAGTTGCGCCCGGTCGGGGGGCGGGTGGTTGGGCGTATCCCTGGACTGGATGTGCGAGTGGTACAACTGCCTCCGCAGGCATCCGAGCGCGCTGTCGAAGCATTGTTGAAGAACAATCCTCACTTCAAGTTTGTTGAGCGGGACATGCTTGTTCCCGTCGAGGAAGTTCCCAATGATCCCTACTTCAGTAATGCGTGGCATTTAACAAAGATTAATGCGCCCCAGGCGTGGGCTCTTTCGCAAGGGGCTGGCGTCACGATCGCAATACTGGATACGGGTGTCGATGGGAGTCACCCAGACCTGATTGCTCAAATGGTTCCCGGTTGGAACGTGATCGATCGGAACACGAACACTTCCGATGTTCATGGTCATGGGACACGGGTCGCGGGCACCGCTGCCGCGAGTACGAACAATGGCATTGGTGTGGCGTCATTGGCTGGTGCTGCGCGAATCATGCCGATCAGAATTGCTGACTCTACAGGTTATGCTTCATTCAGCAATATCGCGACCGGGGTAACCTGGGCTGCGGATCAAGGTGCCCACGTCGCCAACATCAGCATCGGTGGTGTAGCAGGCAGCTTTACGGTCAGGAATGCCGCGCAATACATGAAGAGTCGTGGTGGAGTGGTCGTTGCCGGGGCCGGGAACACCGGCGCTGAGGAGAATATTGCACCGACGGACACCATTGTGAGTGTTTCAGGCACTACTAGTAATGATTCTCGGGCAAGTTGGTCAAGTTTCGGTAATTACATAGATGTGGCAGCGCCGGGAGCAAGCATATGGACGACGTCGAGGGGGGGCGGGTACAACTCTGTTTCGGGAACCTCATTTGCCGGCCCGGTTGTTGCTGGAATAGTTGCGAAGATGAAGTCGGTTAACCCGACACTGAAGCCCGACGAGATTCAGGGGCTGCTTTATTCGACGTCGGTCGATCTCGGTGCAGCGGGCTGGGACAAGATTTTCGGGCACGGTCGAGTCGATGCCTATGCTGCGGTATCAGCCGCGACAGGCGGCGTGGTTTGGACCGACACAACACCGCCACAGGTTGCGGTGACTAATCCGGTAAACTCGGAGACGGTTGATGGTCTAGTTGTTGTGAACGTTGCGGCGACAGACAACGTGGGTGTAAGTCATGTCGAACTTCGCATTAACGGAAACTTGATCGGAACAGATGGTGTTTCGCCGTACGGTTTCAGTTGGGACTCAACAACAGTACCCGATGGAACGGTCAGAATGACGGCTTTCGCGCATGATGCCGCGGGCAACTTTTCTTCGCACGCAGTTGATGTTGTCGTCTTGAATGCGACACCAGAGCCGACACCAGAGCCGACACCAGAGCCGACACCAGAGCCGGCTGTTCCTGATACGGAAGCGCCTGTCGCCGTCTTCGACAGTCCGTCAGACGGTAGCCGTGTCTCGGGAAACATCACGATTTCCGCGACAGGTTCGGACAATGTGGGGGTTGTCAAAATGCGTTTGTTCTTCAATAACAACTTGATAGCCGAGCAGGCTGGCGATTCTATCTCGGCGCGTTGGAACGCGGGCCCCGCGGCTCGAGGGCAGCATCACTTCCGGGTGGAGGCATTCGATGAGGCGGGCAATATTGGGATCAGGTCGATTTCTGTAACTCGTTAATCCAGCCGTCCCAGAGATATAGATAGGGGAGACCAAGTATGCATTAAGGGCACCTCAAAAACCGTGGCTTCAGAAAATTCTCGCTTTATGAGTCAGCTACTTGCGGCGGCTGAATTGCAAAACGTAAAAACTTTCGGTGTGCTCGGAAGTTATTATCGTGCCGACTCCAGAGTATGAGACTCCCTTGGACTCCTCGTTGTTGCCTTACAACGAGGGCCCTGCGGAGTCAGTGATAACGAGGATGTTGCAGGCGTGCGACACGGAAGAACTAGAAGTTGAGCCGGTCCGGCATGTGGTCGATTGGTGGTGCCGGTTACGGTGGTTGTGAAATGCCTGGGGCTAGGAAGTGATGTGGAGGCGTTTAGAGTGGATCAAGCGCCAAATTTGTTCGGGCAAGCGTCAAGTGAGACATTTGAGACGAGATTCTCTGATTGAAAGTTGGGGGGGACGGTGGTCAGGTGAGTTGTGTGTTTCGAGGCGGTCACAGTTCCATCAATCCATTCGGCGTTGAATTTTCTAGCTTCAATCTGCTGTTTCAGGATAAAAAAAAGCGACACCCGAAGGTGTCGCTTTTTCTCGTAGCGGGATTTCATGATCATGAAAGCTTACGACGCCTTGTAACCGCCAAACCAAGCAGACCCAAACCAAGGAGCGCGAGAGAGGCGGGTTCGGGAACCTGGATGATCGTTCCGCCTCCTTCTGTTAGCCGACCATAAACGGTCAGGTGAGAGAAGGTAGTCGAGGGGTCTTCGGTATTACAACTACCGTTCGGGCCACCAGTGCACTGGAACGTGATAGTAAATTTCCCTGAGCCAGCACCCGTCGGAGGATCATCGTTGCTTGCAGAAATTATTTGACTCTCAAAGAAGTATTGGGCAAAGCCACTGCCTTGCTTGGGAGTGAAAACGAGATCCATCGTGACTGGAACCAGAGCACTATTTGCAATAGGGGCATAAACCCAGTTCAAGTCGAACTCACGGTAATCACCTATAATGACGCCGCCCGTGAGCGAAAAGGTGATTCCGGCGATCAGGTTGCCGTCATCATCTAAAGCGTTGATCAGATTGCTGGTAAACGTACCGCCCCCGCTGTTCCAATCCCACTTGGCAAGCCGTGTCCATGGATCAGTGGAACCGAAGTCATCCAAATTGCCACTGTTATCATTGCCAGATTTAGCATCGACACATGCATCTGCCGCCGTAGGCGCATTGGGGTCTACCGCAAAGTACACGTCTGTGGTGGCGCAGGCGGCCACGACAGAGGGAGTCCAGAGAACTGCCGAAAGTCCCAGCGCAAGACCGATTGCGATTGGAGGCATCGAGATCGACTTTTTGGATTGCATATTGTTCTCCTAACCGGTGAATAAGATTATACATAGCTTAAGCACAAGTCATGCCACAAAACATTAACTTTTTAAGTTATTGTTTTTTAATGATATTTTTATCGTTGACGCAGTTCTGAAAGTTACAAGCGATTATCAAGTGTAAGAATTTCCGACATGCTCAACACCGCATCGACGAGCGTGATGTTCTGCGTTCATCGACGGTTTGATACGCTGCTTTCGGGCCGATCTGTGTAGTAACTTTCAGGACTATGAGTAGCACGATGATTATCGCTTTGAACAAACCGTGCGGAGTCCTGTGCCAGTTTTCTGGTCAAGGCGGGCATTTGAGGCTTGAAAGTGTCATTCGCAGTCAGAATGTGTATCCCGCCGGCCGCCTCGACGCCGACAGCGAAGGCCTACTGATCCTTACCGACAACGGCCCCCTCCAGCACCGCATCACCGACCCCAAACACAAGCTCCCCAAGACCTACATCGTCCAGGTCGAGGGCATTCCCGACGATTCCGCACTCGAAGAACTCCGTACCGGGGTGAGTGTCGGAAATTTTTACACTTCACCTTGCGAGGTCAGGCGGGTGTCGGAGCCGGAGTGGTTGTGGCCGCGGGATCCGCCGATCCGGTTTCGCAAGTCGGTCCCAACCTCCTGGCTGGAAATGGTGTTGCGGGAGGGTAAGAACCGGCAGGTGCGGCGGATGACCGCAGCGGTGGGGTTTCCGACGCTACGGTTGATCCGCACGGCGATAGGGCCGTGGGCGCTGGATGGCATGCAGCCGGGGGAGTGGCGATGGGCGGAGGTACCCGAGTGGCTGATGACGGAAGTCAAGTCGAAGCCCAAGCTTGGGGCCACATCCGGGCGTAGTCGCAACCCTCAAAACCCGAAGAGTGGCGTTGCGCGGGGGCCGAGAGGGAGGAGCCGGACGTCGAGCTGGACGAAAGCCCCCAGGAAACCGGCTACCCTTGGCCGGACGCGCTAGAATCCGGACCAGTCGCGTGTTGCGGGATGATGGATGATGAGAAGTGTGAGCAAGGTTGTGCGGCGAGCGGTGTCGCTGCTGGTCTTCGTTGGGTTGGTGGGGGTTGTCGGTGCGCAGCAGATGCCGCTGGTCGAGCTCGCCGCCGGGATGTACCGGATCGAGGCCGAGGTGGCGCATACGCCGCAGACCCGCCAGATTGGCTTGATGCACCGGCAGGCGATGGCCGAGCAGCGCGGCATGGTGTTCGTGTTCGAGCGCGACGCCCAGCATTGCATGTGGATGCGCAACACCTATATTCCGCTGTCGGTGGCGTTTCTCGACGCCGAGGGGCGCATTCTCAACATCGAGGACATGGCGCCGCAGACCGAGGACAGCCATTGCGCGGTGGCGCCGGCGCGCTTTGCGCTGGAGATGAACCAGGGTTGGTTTGCGAAGCGGGGCATGGCGCCCGGCATGACGATTCGCGGAATAGAGCGGTTACCGGCGGCAGAACACTGACCGTGTGATGGCGGCGCAGTCTGTCCCGGGTTGCTGATTATGTGACCGCAGGTCTGCGCGCTTGGCATGCGTCGAATTGCCGTGGATCAGCGGCTTGGAACTGGTTAAAGAAGCGCGGAGCAAGATCGTACAGGCATGTGAGTGTGCTGGCAGTGTTCCCCTGCGTACCTACATGAGCGCAAGTGCCTCGTTCCCCGCCGAGTCCCAAGCACCGAATTAAGCAATTTTCCTGCGCCTTATCGACCGGCAAAACTTGCCGGTCGGTGGGGATAATGGCTCCACGTCGCAGCGGGTCCGGAGAACGTCCGGGCCCGGTTGATGCGGCGAGGAGCCGGCCATGGCCGAGGAAAGCGATCTCGAGAAGACCGAACAACCATCAGCACGACGAATAGAGCAGGCCCGCGAGGAAGGGCAGGTTCCGCAGTCGCGCGAGTTGTCGACCTTCTTGGTATTGATCACCGGAGTCAGCGGCTTTCTGCTTCTCGGTGAGTGGATAGCGACCCGGATTCTGTCGGTATTGCGGCAGGGCTTCATGTTTGAGCGAGCCGCTGTTTTCGATCCAGCCATCATGCTTCAGGGCTTCGGGGCGATGTTCACCCAAACCATGCTGACGTTTGTTCCTTTCTTCGCGTTGCTGATGGTGGCTGCGGTCGCGGCACCGATCATGTTGGGTGGATTTGTATTCTCGCCCAAGGCGCTTGGTTTGAAGCTGGAACGCATGAATCCGATCAAAGGCTTCGGGAGAATGTTTTCTCTCCATGGTTTGGTCGAGATGATCAAAAGCATTCTTAAAGCGCTTGTAGTGGGCACGATGGGCGTTTTCGCGATTTGGCGTGAAAGAGAGCACGTGTTCTCGTTCATGTCACAGTCTCTGCAAGATGCATTTCCGGATTTCATCCAGACGCTGCTTATCGCGGCCCTCCTGATCATTCTCGGGCTGGCCTTGATCGCAATCATCGACGTGCCCTTCCAGTTGTGGCAGTACCGCAAGAAGCTTCGCATGACCAAGGACGAGGTCAAGCGCGAGAACAAGGAGCAAGAGGGCGATCCGCATGTGAAGGCACGGGTGCGCAGCCTCCAGATGGAGATGGCGCGGCGCCGGATGATGACCGAGGTGCCGAAGGCCGACGTGGTCGTGACCAACCCGACCCATTTCTCGGTGGCCTTGAAATACGACCCGGCCAAGATGAGTGCGCCGGTCGTGGTGGCCAAGGGCCGCGGCGAGATCGCGCTGAAGATTCGCGAGATCGCCAAGGAACACAATGTGCCCATGCTCGAGGCGCCGCCGCTCGCGCGTGCGCTGTTCGCCCACTGCGAACTCGAGCAACCCGTGCCCGGCGCGCTCTACACCGCGGTGGCCGAGGTGATGGCCTATATCTATCAATTGAACCACTGGCTCGAGAAGGGCGGGGCGCAGCCGGTGGCGCCGGCCAAACTGCCGGTGCCGGAGAAACTCGACCCGGGGGTACAGGAATGATCGCCATGCACGCTGCACCAAACGAACGCGCTGAAGAGAGAGCTGAATGATGGAAGCCTTGAATCTCCGGGCCTTGTTGACCCCGACCAATCTGAGGATGCTCGGCGCACCGATCTTCATCATCATGATCCTGTCGATGATGGTGTTGCCGTTGCCGCCGTTCGCGCTCGACCTGTTTTTCACCTTCAACATTTCGTTGGCGGTGATGGTGATGCTGGTGGCGATGTACACCAAGAAGCCACTCGACTTTTCGGTGTTTCCGACCGTGCTGCTGGTGACCACACTGCTGCGCCTTGCGCTCAACGTGGCCTCGACCCGGATCGTGCTGCTGGAAGGCCATGCCGGTGCCGACGCGGCCGGCAAGGTGATCGAGGCTTTCGGCTACTTTCTGGTCGGCGGCAATACCGCGATCGGGCTGGTGGTGTTCGGCATTCTGGTGTTGATCAACTTCGTCGTGATCACCAAGGGCGCCGGCCGGATCGCCGAGGTCAGCGCCCGCTTCACCCTGGATGCGATGCCGGGCAAGCAGATGGCGATCGATGCCGATCTGAACGCCGGCTTGGTGGATGAGGCCGAAGCCAAGCGCCGGCGCAAGGAAGTGTCGCAGGAATCGGACTTTTACGGCGCGATGGACGGTGCGTCGAAGTTCGTTCGCGGCGATGCCATCGCCGGCATCCTGATCCTGCTGATCAACATCATCGGCGGCTTGGTGGTCGGCACCACCCAGCATGGCATGAGCATGGGGCAGGCGATCGAGACCTACACCATCCTGACCATCGGCGACGGCCTGGTCGCGCAGATTCCGGCGCTGATCATCTCTGTCGCGGCCGGTCTGGTGGTGTCGCGGGTCGGCGACGAGGGTGACGTCGGCGGGTTGGTGCTGAACCAGGTGTTCTCCAATCCCCAGGTCATGTTCCTGACCGGTGGCATCATCGGGGTGCTCGGCCTGATCCCGGGCATGCCCAACTTCGTGTTCATCCTGATATCCGGGGCCCTGTTCTCGCTCGCCTGGTATAAACGGCAGCAACGCATGCTGGTCGAACAGCAGGGGGCCGCGGCCGAGGAGGTCGCCGCACCGGTACAGCAGGCGGCCGAAGCAGTCGAGGCAAGCTGGAACGACGTGATGCCGGTGGACGTGCTTGGCCTCGAAGTCGGCTATCGCCTGATCCCGATGGTGGACAAGGGCCAGGACGGCGAACTGCTCAAACGCATCCGCGGTCTGCGCCGCAAGTTCGCCCAGGATGTCGGCTTTCTTGCAGCGCCGGTGCATATCCGGGACAACCTGGAACTCAAGCCCAATGCCTACCGGATCTCGCTCAAAGGGGTCGAGATAGGCAGCGGCGAGGCTTACCCGGGGCAATTTCTCGCGATCAACCCGGGGCGGGTCACCGGCCCCTTGCCCGGGCGGGAGACCCGCGACCCGGCCTTCAACCTGCCTGCCTTCTGGATCGACCCGTCGCAGCGCGAGCAGGCGCATGCGCTCGGCTACACCGTGGTCGACGCCAGCACCGTGGTTGCGACCCATCTCAACCACCTCATCCTGAACTACGCCGCCGAGTTGCTTGGACGCCAGGAGACCCAGGCACTGCTCGACCACATCGGCAAGGACGCACCCAAGCTCATCGAGGACCTGGTGCCGGGCGTGTTGCCGGTTACCGTGGTGCAGCGGGTGCTGCAGTATCTGCTGGAAGAGGGCGTCAGCATCCGCGACATGCGCAGCATCCTCGAGGTGCTGGCCGAGCATGGCGCGCGCGTCCAGGATCCGCTGGAGCTCACCTCGCGGGTCCGTCAGGGCCTCGGCCGCTCTATCCTTCAGAGTTTGTTCCCGGGCGATACCGAGGTACAGGTGATCGCGCTCGAGCCGACGCTGGAGCGCATCCTGATGCAGGCGATGGCAGGCGGGGCCGATGGCGGGGCGATCGAGCCGAGTCTGGCCGATGGGCTGCTGCGCCAGACCGCCGAGGTCGCGCAGCGCCAGGAAGACATCGGCCTGCCGCCGGTGCTGCTGGTGCCGCCGCAGTTGCGCTGGTTGCTGTCGCGATTCCTGCGTCGTTCGGTACCGTCGCTGAAGGTGTTGTCGAACACCGAAGTGCCTGAATCCAGGACGATCCGGGTGTCGGCGATGGTCGGGGGTGCGGCTGCCTGAGTGGGTGTGGTCGAGGGTCCGGTCGGTCAAGCAGGGCCGCAGTGAGCGTGAAATGGTCCCCGGCCGGAGCTTCGAGCGGGAGGTTCGAGTTGGGCTCGAAGCGTGCTTGCACTGGGATGGAGAGGGGCGCGAGGGGGGCGCGCAGGGTGGGCGCCAAGCCCGGGGCCGCTTGAAGCGGGCGCAGAGGTGCCGTCAGGTGTCACGAATAAGCTGGAAAAACCCGGTTTATTCCGTCCTATCGATCCACCGGGCCGGGCGCAGAATGAGTCCATGCTGCGCAGAATGGGGCAGTCGGGAGAAACCAGATGAACGTCAAACGCTACTTTGCCAAAACCGCCCGCGAGGCCTTGCGTGATCTCAAGACCGAGCTCGGCGCCGATGCGATCGTGCTGTCCAACCGCGCCGTTCAGGACGGGGTCGAGATACTGGCGCTACCGGCCGAAGCGGTCGGTGCGATCGAAGCCAGTGCGCGCCCTGCCGCGAAGCCGTCGCCTGCTGCACCGAGTCCGGCTCGCGCTGACGCGGCCCGGCCTGCAAGCAGACAGGCGGCCATTCCGAATGCCGGAGCGAGCCGGTCGGCGTCCATGGGCCTGGTTCTGGATGATGAAGGGGATGATGACGACTATACGATCAGTCTGTCGTCGGCACGGCGTGATCCCGGTGCGGCAAGGCAAGTCGCAGGCCGGGACGGCCGGGGCGCATCACAGAACGTTCGTCCATTTACGCCGCCCCGCATCGATTCTTCCCGCACCAGCTCGGCCGTTGCGATGGCCGACGTTTCTCTGCGCCAGGAGGGCGGGGCAGGAGCACGGGCCGATGGCTCTCGGATGAACGGATCGGCTGGTTTCGGCCGGCAGGTTGCCGATGACATGCCGGACGGTGCGGACATGGACTTCATCATGCCGCCGCGCAGATCGACCTCGGCTTACGCAGAGATCGATGGCCTGGACTCGTTCGCGGCGGAAGCGAGGCCGGCTGTCCGGCCGGCGCGTGCGGTCGAAGCTGTGACCCCGTCGCCGCGACCATCCGAGCGGCCGTCCGAGTCACCGATCGAGATGACCCAGCCTTCACAGCCTTTCGGTGCGGATGATGAACGCATCCGCATGCTGCAGGAAACCAATGCGCAACTGATGAACGAGCTCGGCAGCATCCGCGGGATGATCGAGCGCCAGCTGGCGGGCTTTGCCTGGGGCGAAACCCGCCGCAATGCGCCGGCCCGGGCGCAGATCGTTGGAGAACTGCTGGAGGCCGGTTTCTCCGGGCGTCTGGCGCGTGAGCTGGCGGAATCGGTGGACGAGCAGGCTTCGATCGAGGAAGCGCACGATCAGGTGCGGGCCGCGCTCGCACGCGACCTGCGTGCGATGTCCTCCGACGCCGACCTGATCGATCAGGGCGGCGTTTATGCGCTGGTCGGCCCCACCGGGGTGGGCAAGACCACCACCACTGCCAAGATCGCCGCCCGCTGTGTGGTTCGCCATGGCGCCGAGAAGCTTGCCCTGATCACCACCGACGGTTACCGGATCGGCGCGCAGGAACAGCTCCGGATCTACGGGCGGATTCTCGGTGTGCCGGTGTTCCCGGTCCGCGATGCCGCCGATCTGCGCCAGACTCTGGCCGAACTGCGCGGCAAGCACATGGTGCTGATCGACACGGTCGGCATGAGTCAGCGCGACCGGATGGTCGCCCAGCAGGCGGCGATGCTGATGGGAGCCGGCAATGTGCGCCGGCTGCTGCTGCTCAATGCGACTTCGCGTGGCGATACGCTGGACGATGTGATCCAGGCCTACCGTGGGCCGGATCTGGCCGGTTGCGTGCTGACCAAGATCGACGAGGCGGCCTCGCTCGCGCCGGCGATCGGCGCAGCGATCAGCCATCAGCTCGACGTGTTCTATGTGACCAATGGCCAGCGGGTGCCGGAAGACCTGCATCTGCCCAATCGCAGCTACCTGATGCACCGTGCCATGAAGGCCCGCCCGGAGGACTCGCCGTGGCGGATGCAGACCGACGAGGCCGCGCTGATGATGGCGGCGGGCGGGATGGAGCGCTGACATGATAGACGCCATCGAAGACCAGGCAGCCGGCCTGCGCAGGCTGTTCCGTCGCACGCCGCCCACCGTGGTCGCGATGTACGCGACCGGGCGCAGTCGCGCCGGGGTGGCGATCCAGGCGGCTTACCGGATTGCCGGCCAGGCCGAGCGGGTGTTGCTGCTTGACGAGGCAGCCGGCGAGCAGGCGCTCACCCGATTGCTCGACCTGCCCGACAGTGCCGACCTTTTGAGCGTGCTCGGCGGCAAGCATCGTCCGACCGATCTGATCCAGACCGTGCCGGGCCTGGTCGGGCTGGTGCCGGTCAGCGCCGCCGCGCTCGCCTTGCCGCTGCTCGACGACGAGCGGCGTGCCCGTTTGGTCGAAGCCTTGCGCAGCCTGCACCGCCATGCCGGCTTCGTGCTGATCCACTCCAGCAGCGAGTCGGCCGAGGATCCGTCGCCCTTCATTTTTGCCGCGCCGCGCCGTCTGGTGGTGGCCGAGGCCAGTCGTAGCGGTGCGACCGAGGCCTATCAGGTGATCAAGCGCCTGGCCGCGGCCGGTGCCGGCTCCATGCATGTCGCAGTGTCGAAAGCGCGGGATCGTGCCGATGCGGCCGCCTTCTTCGCGACCCTGGACGAACTGGTGCGCAATCATGTCGGCGTACCGCTGGCCTGGCTGGGCGAAGTCGAGCGTGACAACCTCGCGTCCGGGCTCGCGTGCGATGCCGCCGCGTCGTCTCCGCGCGAACCTGAAGCGGCCTTTCTGCGGCGTCTGGCCGCCTTGGGGCGTGGCGGTGTCGACCTTCAGCCCAGAGGCGCGGGATAAGCATCATGGTCATGCTTTACTCGCCTGGAGGGCGCACGGTGTCGCCCGAACAAAGCGCCAGTGCCATCGTGCATAATGGGGGTGTTCGGCGCAGCGGCCGCAAGAAGATTCAGGCGAAATGGATGTACGACTCTGAGGGCAATCTGGACAAGGCACACCTGGTCGAGGCGTATGCGCCGCTGGTCAAGCGCATCGCCTACCACCTGATGTCCAAACTGCCGACCAGCGTCCAGGTGGACGACATCATCCAGAACGGGATGCTCGGCCTGCTCGATGCGATCGGTCGCTACGAAGACGGCCTCGGTGCCCAGTTCGAAACCTATGCGGTACAGCGCATCCGTGGCGCCATGCTGGATGGCCTGCGCGAGGACGACTGGCTGCCGCGCAGCCTGCGGCGCGACATGCGCAGGATCGAATCCGCGATCCATGCGCTGGAGCAGAACCAGGGGCGACCCCCGTCCGAGGCGGAGATCGCCGAATCGCTGGAGATTCCGTTGCCCGAGTATCAGCGCATGCTGCAGGATGCGCGTGGCCATCAACTGGTGTACTTCGAGGATTACTCGGACCCCGAGGGTGAAGGCTTCTTCGAACGTCACCTCGGCGACGAGGCGTCGAATCCGCTCGGCCTGCTCGAGGACGCCGACATGCGCAGCACCCTGGTGCAGGCGATCAGCGATCTTCCCGAGCGCGAGCAACTGGTGATGGGCCTGTATTACGACCAGGAACTCAATCTGCGCGAGATCGGCGAGGTGCTCGGGGTGACCGAGTCCCGTGTCTGCCAGCTGCACAGCCAGGCGGTGGCGCGTTTGCGGGCCCGCATGCTCGATGGCGCGCGGGTGGCTGCGCCGCGCCGCGGCCGTCCTCCAAAGCGGCCCTCCTGAGCGCGGCCCCGAGTCCGCCGCGGATGCGCTTGGCGCCTATCTGACATGGACAAGATCAGCCTCGTCGGCCTCACGCTCGGTATTGCCGCCATTCTGGTCGGACAGGTGCTGGAGGGCGGGCATGTCGCCTCGCTGGTCCAGCCCACCGCGTTTCTGATCGTGATGGGGGGCACGCTCGGTGCGGTCATGCTGCAAAGCCCGATGAGAGTGTTTGTGGACGGGATGCGGATGTCACGCTGGGTGTTCCTGCCGCCGGCATCCCGTTATGACGGGCTGATCGCCGAAGTCAGCAACTGGAGCCAGATCGCACGCAAGGAAGGTCTGCTCGCGCTGGAAAGCCGGATCGACGGTATGCCCGACCCCTTCATGCAGCGTGGTCTGCAGTTGCTGGTCGATGGCGTGGAGCCGGATCGCCTTCGGGAAGTGCTGGAGGTCGAGATCGACGCGTCAGAGACCCAGATGAAGCTCGGGGCCAAGATCTGGGAGGCCGCCGGTGGTTATGCGCCGACTATCGGCATTCTGGGCGCGGTGATGGGGCTGATCCATGTGATGGAGAATCTCAGCGACCCGTCTCGGCTGGGGGCGGGCATCGCGGTCGCCTTCGTCGCGACCATCTACGGCGTCGGGTTCGCCAACCTGATCTTCCTGCCGATCTCGAAGAAGCTGATGGCTCATATCGGCACCATCACCGCCCAGCGCGAGATGCTGGTCGATGGTCTGGTCGGTATCGCCAATGGCGACAATCCCCGCATCATCGAGAGCCGGATGCGGGGTTACGTGGTCTGAGTTTACAGCCTGAAGTTTCCGATCGATTCTTTCAGCTCGTCGCCCAGTTGGCGAAGCTGTTCGGAAGTTTCGGTCATGCGGCCCAGTGCGGCATGGCTGGACTCGACCATCTGCGCGATCTGCTCGACATGGCGGCTGATCACGGTGCTGGCGCTGCTCTGTTCCTGAACCGCAACGGTGATCTGTTCGACCTCGGTGGTTGTGCGCTCGACCGATGCGTTGGCTGCGCCGACCGCCGACGAGGTGGCCTCCATGCTCTCGCGGCTCGCCTCCAGCGCCTTCAGGCCCAGGCCCAGTTCCTGGTCGAGCCGGCTGGCCTGATCGCCCAGCGCGCTGGTGATCGCGTCGATCTCGCTGGCCGAGTGACTCGATTTTTCGGCGAGCTTGCGGACCTCGTCGGCAACGACCGCGAAGCCGCGCCCTTGCTCGCCAGCGCGTGCGGCCTCGATGGCCGCGTTCAGTGCCAGCAGGTTGGTCTGGTCGGCGATTTCTCGCACCTGCCGGGTCATGGTCGAAATCTGCTGGGCGTCCTGAATGAAGCGGGCGGCGGTCTCGCTCACGTTGTGCATCACCGACGCGGTTTGCTGGATCGCCTCGGCGAGTCGGGCTAGCCGCTTGCCGGCGTCGCGCGATTGCTCGGTCGCTTCGCGCGACAAGGCATTCACGCGCTCGGCATTGTCGCTGATCATCTGGATCGACACGGTGACCTCTTCAACGGTCGCCGCGGTCGAGGACGCGGCGTCGGACTGGTCGGCCGAGGCACGGGCGGCGTTGCGGGTCTCTTCGGCGAGCGAAACGGCAGCGGCGTCAACGCTTGAGACCGACTGCGACACCTGCCGGATCAGCGCGCCGAGGTCGCTGCGGATCGACTCCGCGCTCGTCGCGATGCGGCCGATCTCGTCGCGGGTGCGGACGGTCAACGGGTGACTGAAATCGCCCTTGGCGAGGCGGTGCAGCCCTTGTTCGACATCTCGCGCCGGCTTGATGATCTGCTTCTCGAGCATCCACAGGAACAGGACGAACGCGATCGCGCAGGCCACGACCATCAGCCCGATACTGAGATTGACCGCACGCGGCGCCGCTGCCGAAATTTCGGCCCGGCGCGCGTCTATGGTGCGCTCCAGCGTCGCGACGATGGCGTCGAGTTGCTGGCCCGGGCCGATGTCCAGCCCGGCCGCTTGCTCGTCGGAGCCGGTGATGTCGAAGAAGCTCTGATACTCCTTCAGGATCTCCCGATAGCGCTCCCCGATCGATCGATGCGCCTGCATGAAGGAGGTGATCTCCGTTCTCAGCTGTGTGTCAGTGACCGAGTCGAGCCGCGACTGCATGGTGTCGTCGACCTGCCTTTCGTTGCGTTCGAAGGCGGTCCAGTATTTTTCAAGTTCGCGATGATCGGCCCCGCGCAGCAGCGCATTCTTCCACTCCCGCTGCTGCTCGATGAAGGCGACCTTTGCCCCGATCAGCGCGGCTCTATCCTCTTCGAGTTGCCTGACATCGGTGGCGAAGGAGCCGATCGCCTGTGACTGCAGGAACAAGCCGATTCCGGCAGCGATCAGTACCAGCACCGTGCCGCTGCCCGCGATCAGCAGGAGCTTGTTGCGGATGCTTCCCATAATGAAGTCCATGAGTCTGGCCTTGTCGTGATTCTTGTTGAGATGAAATGGTTGACGACCGGAGAAGCCGCTACTTTAGGGTGATCACGCAGATTACGCACTATCACGGTGCGTGAGCCGTGTAAGGGTGTTAGGGCAAGAGCGGGTCTCCCCCTATGACTTGCGCACGAATCGGTTCTGGAAGTGACCGGCACCTTCGCTGCGCATGACCGCTTGCCTACGCCAAAATACGTCGGCTGGCGCCGCTCCTACCCGGTAGCTTGAGGTTCTTTGTGGGAGCGACGCAAGCCGCGAATTACGTTCTGTCACCGGCACTGAAGTCCCCCATGACGGTTCATGCGAACGGCCCGCACTCCTGATCAGGGGCAAGCCGTGGAGGGGGCGTCAAGTTATCATGCGAACTGCCGTTATTGATGCAGTTGAAGCAGGATCAAGACCCGTTCCGATATTCGGCTCGAGAGCGGGAGAAACTGGAGGGGTGATGCCCAGACGCCGCAGACGCGAAGACGACCACGAGAATCACGAGCGCTGGCTGGTGTCTTATGCCGACTTCATCACCTTGCTGTTCGCTTTTTTCGTCGTGATGTATTCGCTGTCGTCGATCAACGAGGGCAAGTACCGCATCCTTTCCGATTCGCTGGTCAGCGCGTTTCGCAGCATCAACATCAACGAAACCGGCAACCAGATCGTGTTGCCGCCGACCGTGGTCGCCGCACCGCTGCCGTCGCCGGCGATCATGAACCAGACGCCGCGCGACAGCGAAGCGCAGGCGAGGCGTCAGGCCCAGATCCAGCGCATGCACAGCATGGCCGACAGCATCCGACGGGTTCTCGAGCCGCTGACCCGCAGCGGCCAGGTCAGTGTGTCCGAGGGCGCGCACGGCATCACGGTCGAGATCAACGCGAGCGTGCTGTTCTCGGCCGGCGAGGCGGCCCTGGGCGCCTCTGCGCTGGCGCCGCTGCGGGCTGTTGCGCAAGTGCTGTCGGGCGCCGATTTTCCGGTGACGATCGAAGGCCATACCGATGACATTCCGATCAACACCTTCCGCTATCCGTCGAACTGGGAACTGTCTTCGGCGCGTGCCTCATCGGTGGTCCGCCTGTTCGTCGAGGCTGGGGTGGCACCGGATCGTCTGACGGCTGCAGGCTACAGCGACCAGCGTCCGATCGCTGACAACGCCACAGAAGAGGGCAGGGCACGCAACCGCCGGGTCACCATCCTGATCGAGTCGATGTTCGCCGAACCCGAAATTCCGGCCGCACCGGGCCGGATACGACCGGACGACCCGATCCGGTCCATCCTGCCGGCTTCCGAACCCTCTTGAGCCGGATCTGCCCCGGTGCGCCGGCTCCCGGCAGCCGAAGCTTCTCGAGCCAGAGCGTCAGCGCCGCTTAGTGTGAAAGTCGCGCAGCAACCCCGCCCACTCCCGTCGCCCGCTTGCGGCCCGCTTTCCCGCCAGGGAAAGCGCGGGATGGGCCTGGGCTTGAACGCACCCAAGTGATGTCAGAACAACGTGTCCGGCTTGATCGCGCGGGTCAGTGCGACCCCCTTGCGCGCGCGTCGGTGACGCAGGGCTTCGCGTTGGGCCGGCTTGAGTTCGAGTTCGACCGGCTTGCCGCCACGGCCTGCGCCGGTCACGGTGAGCACCGCGTCGTCGGCCGGCACCGAGACCGCGGTCAGGGCTTCGCCATCTTCCAGCGCCATCACGATGACGCCGCGACCGCCGGCCTGGACCTTCATCTCGCTGCGCGGGAAGACCAGGATACGGCCGTTTCCTGACACCGCGGCGATCCAGTCGCCGAGCACGCGGGCGGGTTCCAGCACCTTCTCGCCTTTCTCCAGCGCCATGAAGGCCTTGCCGGCGCGCTGGCGGCTGGTGGCGTCGGCGAGCGAGCAGATGAAACCGTAGCCGCCTGAATTGGCGAAGAACCAGATGCTGTCGGGTGAAGCGGACAAGACCCGGGCGAGCTTGGCACCGTCCTGAAAATCGACCAGCGTCGTGATCGGCGCGCCATCGCCGCGTCCGCCGGGCAGGTCGGACACCTTGACCGTGTAGGCGCGACCACGGGTGTCGACGACGACCAGCGGCCAGGTGGTCCGGGTTTCGATGACCGCCAGCGCGTGATCACCGGCCTTGTAGCTGATCGACGCAGGGTCTATGCCATGCCCCTGGCGCGAGCGCACCCAGCCGTTGCGCGACAGGATCACCGTCACCGGTTCGTCCGGCACGCTGATCTCGGCCGGCGCAACCGGTGCGACCGTCTCGATCACGGTGCGGCGGGCGTCGCCGAACTTCTTCGCGTCGTCACGGATTTCCTTCAGGATCAGCTTCGTCATCGCGGCGCGGCTGTCCAGGATGTGCTGCAGGCCGTCGCGCTCTTCGCGCAGTTCGGCCAGTTCCTTCTCGATCTTGAAGCCCTCCAGCCGCGCGAGCTGGCGCAGCCGGATCTCGAGGATGTCTTCGGCCTGGATGTCGGTCAGGCCGAAGGCTTCGATCAACGCCGGCTTGGGTTCGTCCGATTCGCGGATCACCCGGATCACTTCCTCGATGCTGAGGAAGGCGATCATGCGGCCTTCGAGGATGTGGATGCGTCTATCGACTTCGCCCAGCCGGTGGCGGGTACGGCGGTCGACCGTGACATATCGGAAGTCGATCCACTCGCGCAGCACCTGCACCAGGTTCTTCTGCTGCGGCCGGCCGTCGCGGCCGATCATGGTCATATTGATCGAGGCCGAGGTCTCCAGCCCGGTGTGGGCCAGCAGCACCGCCATGAACTCGTCCCGGTTCTGGCGACTGGAGCGCGGCTCGAGCACGATGCGCACCGGCGCCTTGTCCGAGGATTCGTCGCGCACCACGTCGAGCACGCCGAGCACCAGCTGCTTGAGGTTCTTCTGCTCCTGCGAGACGTCCTTCTTGCCGGCGCGCGGTTGCGGGTTGGTCAGCGACTCGATCTCGGACAGCACCTGCGCGGTCGAGACGCCATGCGGGAGTTCATCGACCACCACCCGCCACTGACCGCGGGCGAGTTCCTCGACATGCCAGCGGGCGCGCAGCCGCAGCGAGCCGCGGCCGGTCGTGTAGGCGTCGCGGATCGCCTCAGGCGGCGAGATCAGTTGGCCGCCGCCCGGATAGTCCGGGCCGGGCAGCATGGTCAGGATGTCGTCCAGGCCGGCGTCCGGGTTGCGGATCAGGTGGCAGGTGGCCTCAGCCACTTCTGAGAGGTTGTGTGGCGGGATCTCGGTGGCCATGCCGACCGCGATGCCGGAGGCGCCGTTGAGCAGGACGAAGGGCAGCCGGGCCGGTAGGAACTGCGGCTCGTGAAAGGCGCCGTCGTAGTTGGGCAGGAAATCGACCGTGCCGCGGTCGATCTCTGACAGCAGCAGCTCGGCGATCGGGGTCAGGCGGCATTCGGTGTAACGCATCGCCGCGGCCGAATCGCCGTCGCGCGAACCGAAGTTGCCCTGGCCGTCGACCAGCGGATAGCGCAGCGAGAAGTCCTGGGCGACCCGCACCATCGCGTCATACACCGAGGAGTCGCCGTGCGGATGGTATTTGCCGATCACGTCGCCGACCACGCGCGCGGACTTGACGTGCTTGGAAGTGGCGGACAGCCGCATCTCGTTCATCGCGAACAGGATGCGGCGCTGCACCGGCTTCAACCCGTCCTCGACCTGCGGCAGCGCGCGCGAGCGCACCACGCTCATCGCATAGGCGAGGTAGGCCCGTTCGGCGAACTGGTCGAGCGGCAGGGCGTCGTCGAAGTTGCTATCGATCGGTGGCGGATCGTTCGGTGCGGACGGGGGCGTCAGGCCAAAAAGATCTTCGGTGTGGTCGGTCATGTCGTTCAGGTAGCGCCGGCTGGTTTTTCGAGGTCCGAAAACGAATGATGCGCGTCGATCGCCAGACGGAACGGCTGGTCAGGCTGATCGCGCTCAAGAGCAAATGCGGGTTCGAACGCCTCAAGGCCGTCGAAGAGCGTTGTCCAACTGCCTGTCTTACGTTGATCCCCTTCAGTTATGTTTTTCTCGTTCATTGCATTTTCCTTTCAAACATCGGCCTCGACCGAATCTCCCTTGGCCTCCATCCAGGCACGGCGGCCGGAGGCTTCGCCTTTGCCCATCAGCAGCGTGAACATCTTGAGTGTGTCGTCGAGTGCGCCGGCGCGCACCTGCACCGGTTGCACCCGCCGCGTAGCCGGATCCATGGTGGTTTCGCGCAGCTGCTCCGGGTTCATCTCGCCCAGGCCCTTGAAGCGGCCTACCTCGACCGCGTCGGGCTTGAAGCCTTCCTGAGCGAGGCGGTCGCGGATCGCGGTGAGTTCGCCGTCGTCCAGCGCGTAAAGACGGCGGGCGGGGCGTTTCTTGCCCTGGGCGGGGACGTCGACCCGGTACAGCGGTGGTTGGGCGACGTAGATGTGGCCGAGCTCGATCAGCTTGGGGAAGTGGCGGAAGAACAGGGTCAGCAGCAGGGTCTGGATGTGCGCCCCGTCGACATCTGCGTCCGACATGATGATGACCTTGCCGTAGCGCAGGCCTGACAGGTCGGGTTCGGCGCTGCGTTCATGGGCGTCCACGCCGAGCGCGACCGCGATGTCGTGGATTTCGGCGTTGGCGAGCAGACGGTTCGGGTCCACCTCCCAGGCGTTCTGTACCTTGCCGCGCAAGGGCAGGATGGCCTGGGTCTCCTTGTTGCGCGCCATCTTGGCCGAGCCGCCGGCCGAGTCACCCTCGACCAGGAAAAGCTCGTTGTCGGCGAGGTCCTCGGATTCGCAGTCCGACAGCTTGCCCGGCAGCACGGCGACACCGGAGGTCTTCTTCTTCTCGACCTTCTGGGCGCTGCGCTGGCGCGCCATCGCCTGCTTGATCGACAGTTCGGCGATGGCCTTGCCGGCTTCGACATGGTTGTTAAGCCAGATCTCGAACGGGTCGCGGAGCTGGCTGGAGACGAGCTTGACCGCTTCGCGTGAGTTGAGCTTCTCCTTGACCTGGCCCTGGAACTGCGGGTCGAGCAGGCGCGCCGACAGCACGAAGCTCATCCGGCCGCAGACGTCTTCCTGCTGGAGCTTGACGCCGCGTGGCAGCAGCGCATGGTGGTCGATGAAGCTCTTGATCGCATCGAATACGCCGGCGCGCAGGCCGGACTCATGGGTGCCGCCGGCTACGGTCGGGATCAGGTTGACATAGGACTCGCCGGCGACCGGGGTTTCGAACCAGGCGAGCGCCCAGGCGGCCCCTTCACCGGGCGCGAAGCTGGGGTCGTCCTTGGCAGCGTAGCTCTCGCCGGTGTAGATGGGCGCGACCGGTTCCAGGTCGCCCGAGACCTCGCGCAAATAGCCGGCGAGCCCTTCCGGATAACTCCAGGTCTTGGTCAGCGTCGGGCCCGCGGCCTGCTCGGTGTCCAGCCTGACCGACACGCCGGGCAGCAGCACCGCCTTGCTTCGCAGTAGGCGTTCGAGCTCCTGCATCGGCACCCGCGGCGAGTCGAAGTACTTCGGGTCCGGCCACACCCGCACCCGGGTCCCGGTCTGGCGGCCGCAAGTGCCTTCTTCGCGCAGCGCCCCGATATCCTCCCCGCCGTGACCGAAATCGATGCGGTGGATCTTGCCGTCGCGCCTGACTTCGACCTCGATCCGGGTCGACAGCGCGTTGGTCACCGCGACGCCGACGCCATGCAGACCGCCAGAGAAGGCGTAGGCGCTATTGCCCTCGCGTTTGTCGAACTTGCCGCCGGCATGGAGCCGGGTGTAGGCCAGCACCACCACCGGCACGCCCTCTTCCGGGTGGAGCCCGACCGGAATGCCGCGCCCGTCGTCGGCGATCGTGACCGAGCCGTCCAGATGCAGTGTGACATGGATCTTCTTGGCGAAGCCCCCGAGCGCCTCGTCTGCGGCGTTGTCGATGACTTCCTGGATGATGTGGGCGGGCGAGTCGGTGCGGGTATACATGCCCGGACGCTCGCGTACCGGTTCGAGTCCCTTCAGGACGCGGAAGGAGGATTCGTCGTACTGCTTTCCAGTCATGGGGGCGATTTCGCTCATCAGGTTGCTTGCGACGCGCAAGGATACCTGTTGAAGCGGGAGATCGCACCCCGTGTGGGGCTGAGGAAGAACGGGTAGTAAGGCTGGACCGAGGCCGAGCGGCTGGTCTCAGGCGCTGCCGAGGTGCCGGCCGCGACCGGTCGGTCGGGCGACGCCGCCGGCGTCGTAGAGTTGGGGCTGATTGCCGGCGGACATCAATACCGACAGGGCGGCCTGATTGTGCTGCATGCGCTCAATGATCAATTTACCGTTCAGTTCATTCTGGGCGCGTGCTACTCCGGCGAGTTCGAGCAACTTGTCCCAACGCGCCATCGTGTCTGGCAGGGTGGCGCATAGTCGCCGCATCGAAGCGTCGTCATTTGCAATACCTTCCCTCCCGAGCAGCAATGCACGGGTATCGTGCTGCCGCTGAAGCTGATGATAAAGCTCGGTTTTCTCCCGGGTCAGGATCAACAGGGCGTCTGTGTCGCCAGCGATGAGAAGCGACTCTTCCTGAGACAGCAGATCGATGAAGCGTTGCATCAACGCGACTTCGGTGTCAATCAGATGCGCGACGCGCGCCAAAAGGTTGCTGCCGTGCGTCATGCTCAGGCGCGTGTTTCCAGCATGTCGCGGACGCTCTGGATCAGCCCGTCCGCGATACGGTTTTGATCGACCTGGAAGCGCCCTTCGCTGATGGCCTGGCGAATCTCATCGACACGCGCCTTGTCTACGACCGGCGTGCTGGCGATCGCCGCTTCCGCCTTGCTCAGACTGGACGACAGCGCCGACAACTCGACCTTGCCCTGCGCACCGCTTGGCTGCGGCTGATTCGGTTGCGCTTTAGGTCTGGCCTCCCCTGTCGGGGGACCTCCTACAGATTTGATACCACTTTCGACCTTCATGATGCCACTCCCTTCAGGGGTTCTCTGACTATCGTAACGGCAGCCGGACGAAAAACTTTAGGACTTTTCTCGATCAAGCACATTTTTTTATTCGAAATTGTATCCCTTGGCTCGTCATGACCACCTCCGTGGTCAAGTCTACCCATTTGCACCGATCAGAAACGCACCTCGACCACGCCGCCGCGACGGGCCGTTCCGGTGACGATCTGTCCGTTCGGCAGTCTGACTCTGACCGATTCCCCCTCGCCAGCACGGGTCAGCGCGCGGCCTTCGTTGGTCACGCTGAAACCCTGGCCCGTGCCAATGATCTTGACTGTCTGTCCTTGCTGCACCACAGGAGGCAGTCTGAGCATCTCGGCGCGGACCGTATTCCCGGCAGCCACTGCATAACGGGCGTGGTGGCCTACCGCCTGTGACAGATCGGTCAGCGTGCTGGCGGGTTGAGCGGCAAGGTCGCCGTATTCCAGCTTCAGGTCATCCGGGCCGATGATCTGATTGGGGCGAATCGGGCGCGCCGTAACCAAGTACTCGTTCATCACCGCCACCCGGGCCTGTAGGTAGACTGACCAGACAACCGGTGTTGTGCAACGGACGCCGACGCTGACCTGGCCCCAGGGGCGCATGCCTGCCGGGAAAAAGGGTTCGAGTGCCGCGCAGGCTGGCAACTGGTTATTCCGATCCAGTCCTCCCAGGGTGATCTCGACATAGCCGGGCAATCCGGTCGTTTCACGCTCCAGAAAATCGCGTGCGATCTGCTCGACCGGTTCGACGGGTTGCTGAGCGCTTGCCAACGCGGGCAGGACGCACGCGACGGCGGTAATCAACAGGCGGGCCAAACCAAAAGGATTTCGGACCATACCGTCCTTGCGCTCGGATTCGTCCCCTCCAGGGGAGCCCATCGACCGTCGGCCGTCACCTTTGCTGTCGCCATTCCCGGGGTGAGTGGAGGCGACGTCTTCAAGGGCAGGGAAAGGGACTGAACTGGGCATGGCGGGATTGCAGCACGGCTGGCCGACGGGGGCAAGTCTGGCGCGATTTATGAACAAGGAGCTTTGTCCTTCCAACCCAGCGGACGTTCCCTGCTTTCAGCTTCGATTGCGTCGCAGTGACGAGCGCTGAATGGCGCATCGCGGCAGAAATTGCCGGCCGCCGGCAAGGTTTCTGTCCCCGCGGGCGGCAAAAGCGGCGGAATTGGCCGGGGATTACTGCCTTTATCGGCGCTAGGCACTCGACAACATGCGACTACGATGGCTGGCATGGAAGGTGCAATAGGTGCATTGACAGCGACCCGGCCTGATTCATTTACGGCACGCGGTCACCAGACTTGAGGTTGATCATGAAAGCCCTGATAGACAACGCGTTGAGTTTCCATCAGACCGCACTGAACGTTCAGGCGCAGCGTCAGCAGTTGCTCGCGTCCAATATTGCCAACGCCGACACCCCCAACTACAAGGCGCGTGATATCGACTTTCGCAGTGCCTTGCAGGGCGCGCTGGGCAACCGCTTCGGACCGCTCGCGCTTTCGGCAACGTCTGGTCGTCATCTGCCGGACAATCAGGTCAGCCCTATGCAGGCTTATATCGGCTACCGGCAGGAACTTCAATCCAGCGTCGATGGCAACACCGTCAATATGGACGTGGAACGTGCCGCCTTCGCCGAGAACTCGATTCACTATGAAGCCAGCGTCACCTTCATCAACAGCCTGTTGCGCGGTATGCAGCGCGCGATCTCGGGCCAGTGAGGGAGTAGGCGGTCATGAGCATGTTCAACGTCTTCACCATCGCCGGCTCGGCGCTCAATGCCCAGTCGATGCGCCTCAACACCACCGCGTCCAACCTTGCCAACGCCGACAGCGTGGTCGGTTCGGACGGTCAGCCCTATCGTGCCAAGCAGGTGGTGTTTCAAGCCACCCCGGTCGCTGGGCCGACCGCGCAGGGCGTCAAGGTGAACCAGGTGGTCGAGAGCGCGGCGCCGATGCGCCTCGTCTATGAGCCGGCCAATCCGGCCGCCAATGCCGAGGGCTATGTGGAAATGCCCAATGTCAATGTGGTCGAGGAAATGGTCAACATGATCTCGGCCTCGCGTTCATACCAGAACAACGCGGAAGTAATGAATACCGCCAAATCCCTGTTGCAACGAACTCTGGCCATCGGTCAGTGAAGCGCTACGGTGGGTTTGAGTCAGTCAGGAGCATGAAATGAGCGTCATCAACGAAACCAGGAACGTCCTCGCAAGCCTGGGCCGTAACGAATCGGTCAACAAGTCCGCCAACGACGACGCGCAGACCCGGTTTCTGACCCTGCTCACCACCCAGCTCAAGAACCAGGATCCGATGAACCCGTTGGAAAACGCCGAGGTGACATCTCAGCTCGCCCAGATGAGCACCGTCGATGGTATCGAACGACTCAATGCTATGTTCCAGAAGTTCCTGAATGCGCAGGAGGCCGCCGAAACGATGAGCGCCGCGGCGCTGGTCGGGCGTGGTGTGCTGGTCCCCGGCAAGGGCATGATTCTGACCGAAGCCGGTGGCATCGGCGGCTTCGAACTCAATCAGCCGGCCGACAAGGTTCAGCTCAGGATGCTCGACTCGGCAGGGTTGGAGGTTGCATCGATCGAACTCGATGGCCTTGAAGCAGGCAGCCACAACTATGTGTGGGACGGTGCCGCGGTCGATGGTCAGCGCGCCGCGAACGGCCTCTACACCGTGTCGATCGAGGCCTTCCAGGGCGGCGAGAAGATCGGCGTCACCGCCCTCGAGTTCGGTCAGGTCTCCGGCGTCATGCGCGGCCCGCGCGGCGCGGACCTTCAAGTCGGCTCACTCGGCATCTTCCAGTTCAACGACATCAAGCAGATTCTCTGATCAGGAGCAGCAGTCATGGCATTCCAGCAAGGTTTGAGCGGCCTGGCCTCAGCGTCGAAGTCGATAGACGTCACCAGTAACAACATCGCTAATACGAGCACAGTGGGCTTCAAGGCCGGGACTGCGCAGTTCGCTGATGTTTATGCGTCAGCGTTGACTGGTGCAGTTTCGACCATCCAGATCGGGATCGGGAGTACGGTCAATGCTGTCAAGCAGGCCTTCAGTCAAGGCAATCTGACGTCCACCAACAATCCTCTCGACATGGGTATCAACGGCAACGGTTTTTTCATCGTTCAGAGAAACGACCAAACCGTAGCTTATAGCCGGAATGGTCAGTTCGATATCGATAAGGACGGGTTTGTAGTAACCGCGTTGGGAGAACGCTTGATGGGCTACCAGAGTTCGGCCCCTGGCGGTGGCGTCCCCACCTCTGGCGGTACACCAGTGCCGATCAATATTCCACCTGGTGGAATCGATCCGAAGCGGACCGAAGATGTTCTCGTACGCGCCAATCTGGACTCGCGCGATGTCAATCCAGCCAATCTAACACCTCCTGGACCAGCGGTCTTTGATCCAAACAACGCGGAGTCCTACAACGCAAGCACGTCACTTAGAGTTTTTGACTCGCTAGGCAATGATCACACGCTTACGATGTACTTCGTTCGGACCACGACAACAGCCGATAGAAGTTGGCAAGTGTTCGGGGTGCTAAACGGTGACAGCGCGACAATCCAGGAATTGACCAACTACGACCTGGTGGATCCGACCGACCCGAGTCTTGGTGTCGTAAGCCCTCTGACATTCAGTGCTGAGGGTCGAATGGATCCCAATCTTCCTCCCTTCACTTTCAGCGCCCTCCTTGATAATGGAGCGGTTACGCCACTTAATATCGAAGTCGACTTGTCCCGTTTGACTCAGTTCGGATCCTCGTTCGCTGTAACTGAGTTGCGGCAGGATGGTTATGCACCTGGCGAAATCGCGGGTCTTGCAATTAGTCGAGACGGGGTCATCCAGGGACGCTACACCAACGGCCAAACACGTGACCTTGGGCAGGTCGCTTTGGCGACCTTCAGAAGTCCGAACGGCCTGATCTCACTCGGCAATAACCTTTGGGCAGAGTCGCCCGAATCTGGCCCCCCGATCGACAACAAGCCAGGATCAGGGTTGAACGGTGTGATCACTGCGGGTCAGGTCGAAGATTCCAACGTCGACCTCACCCAGGAGCTCGTCAATCTCATCATCCAGCAGCGTAACTACCAGGCCAACGCCCAGTCGATCCGGACCCAGGACCAGATCCTGCAAACCCTGGTCAACCTCCGCTAATCGCTGAGCCACTGGGAGATACATCATGGACCGCCTGATCTACACCGCAATGACCGGCGCCAAACACACGCTCGGTCAGCAGGGTGCGGTCGCCAACAACATCGCCAATGCGACCACCAATGGCTTCCGTTCCGAGATGAACAAGTTGCGCGCGGTCGAAGTCCAGACCGAGGCGCTCAATACCCGCGCCTTCGTGGTCGACGCCAGTGTAGCGACCGATTTCTCGCCTGGCCCACTTCAGTACACCGGACGTCCCTACGATGTCGCGCTCGAAGGCAAAGGCTGGCTGACTGTGCAGATGCCGGACGGATCCGAGGCCTATACCCGAAAGGGCAGCCTGGAGCTCAGCCCGAATGGGGTGCTTCAAACCCGCGATGGGCGGCCGCTGGTCGGCGAGGGTGGTCCGGTCACCCTCCCGCCCAATGCCGAGATCGTGATTGGGCGGGACGGGTCGATCTCCGCGCTAGAGCCGGGTGGCGGTGGCATCGTCAATGTGGTCGGCCAGTTGAAACTGGTCAATCCCCCGGAGGCCGAGCTGGTCCGCGGAGACGACGGCTTGTTCCGCCAGCGCAACGGCCAGCCGGCGCCGGTGGACGAGCTGGTTCAGGTTGCCGGTGGCTATCTGGAAGGCAGCAACGTGAACGTGGTCGATCAGATGGTCACGATGATCTCGCTTTCACGTCAGTTCGAAATGCAGACCCGGATGATGCAGAACGCCGAGCAGAACGATCGCGCGGCGTCGCAAATTCTCAGCAACCGTTGAAGGCCTGTGATCAAGGGTGACCGATCCCACGATTAGCTCGGGATTTTCCAGGGTATTCAACCAATGGTGGTGGCGGGTTGCGGCTTAGAGTGACAGACATACGCAAAGGGTTGGCGCCGGCACCCAGTCACGAAGACCGGTCGCAAAGGAGTACAAAATGATTCGCTCACTCTGGACCGCCAGAACCGGGCTGGATGCACAGCAGACCCAGCTCGATGTCATTTCCAATAACCTGGCCAATGTCTCCACCAACGGTTACAAGCGCTCGCGGGCGGTATTCGAGGATTTGCTCTACCAGACCCTGCGTCAGCCCGGTGCCCAGCAAACCCAGCAGAACCAGATTTCCAGCGGGCTGCAGATCGGCACAGGCGTACGTCCAATTGCGACCGAGCGGGTCTATACACAAGGCAACCTGCAGCAGACCGGCAACTCGCTGGATCTCGCTGTGCAGGGCAACGGCTTCTTCCAGATCGAGCAACCTGACGGAACGATCGCCTACACCCGCGACGGTTCCTTCCAGCTCGACAACGAAGGCAACATGGTCACCGCAAGCGGATATCTGCTGGCTGACAACATCAATATCCCGCCGGATGCGCTGTCGATTACGGTCGGCAAGGACGGCACGGTCACCGTGTTGCAGGCCGGCCAGATCCAGCCGGTCGAAGTGGGCGCGATCCAACTCGCCACATTCATCAACCCGGGTGGCCTGCAGGCGGCTGGGGAAAACCTCTTCTACGAGACTGCTTCGAGCGGGGTCGCCACGCCTAACCAGCCAGGCACCGACGGTTCCGGCGTGATCAACCAAGGCTATGTCGAAACCTCCAACGTGAACGTCGCCGAGGAGCTGGTCAGCATGATCGTGACCCAGCGGGCCTATGAGATCAACTCGCGGGTGATCTCGACCTCGGACCAGATGCTTGGTCGCTTGACGCAGCTGTAAGGGGTAAGGCCATGTTCTCGTCAAGATTCGTCGCGGTGGTGGCACTGGCCATGTTGTCCGGATGCGCATCGATTTACTCGACGCCTCCGACCGCGGTTCATCAACCGATGACTGCCCGCCCCGAGGCCCGGGTACAGACAGCTCCGGCCAATGGCGCGATCTATCAGGCTGCCCAAGCCCGGCCGCTGTTCGAGGACAGGCGTGCGCGCAATGTCGGCGACACGATCACGATCAATCTGGTCGAGCGCAATGTCGCGCAAAAAGCGTCGGATGCCAACACCAGCAGGGGTTCGAGCATGTCCGGCGGGATTACCACGCTGGCGCAAGTGCCCTTGACCGGGCTCGCGGGCCTGAATGCCGAAGCCGGCATGGATTCCAGTTTCAGCGGTAGCGGAGCGGCCAGGGCGAACAACAGGTTCGACGGCACGATCACGGTTACCGTGATCGAGGTGTTCCCTAATGGAAACCTGCTCGTGTCCGGCGAGAAACAAGTCGCGATCAACCAGGGTAACGAGTTCATCCGTTTCTCCGGGGTGATCAATCCAAATACCGTGACCGCGGCCAACACGGTGCAATCGACCCAGGTGGCCGACGCCCGGATCGAATACAAAGGCAGCGGTTTCATCGACGAGTCGCAGCGCATGGGGTGGTTGCAGCGCTTCTTCGTCGCAATACTGCCGTTCTGATCGGGGAAAGTCATGAATGCGAGCATGGATAGCTTGAGGCTCATCATCCTGGCCGTCGTGGTCGTGATGACCGGTTTTTCGACGAACGCGTTTGCATCCGAACGGATCAAGGACATCGCGACCATCGCAGGCGTCCGTGACAACCAGTTGGTTGGCTACGGGATCGTGATCGGGCTCGATGGCAGCGGCGACCAGACCACACAGACGCCATTCACCGTGCAGAGCATCATCAACATGCTGGGTAACATGGGGGTGGCGTTGCCGCCGGGTACACGACTGCAGTTGAAGAACGTCGCCGCGGTGATGGTGACCGCCAACCTGCCGCCTTTTGCCCGGCCTGGTCAGCAGATCGATGTGACCGTGTCGTCCATCGGCAACGCCAAGAGCCTGCGTGGCGGCACGCTGGTGATGACGCCTCTCAAGGGGGCTGATGGCCAGGTCTATGCGATGGCACAGGGCAACATGCTGGTTGGTGGCGCGGGTGCGGCCGGGGGCGGTGCTTCGCAGACAATCAATCATCTTGCTGCCGGCCGCATCCCGGGCGGTGCAACGGTCGAGCGAAGCGTACCCAGCACGGTCGGCCAGGGCGACTACGTCATTGTCGAGCTCAAGGACACCGATTTCGGAACGGCTCGCCGTGTGGTCGATGTAATCAACCAGGCCACTGCGCACGGCGTCGCTCAAGCGCTCGATGGCAGGACCATTCAGGTTCGCGCCCCGCTGGACAGTACCGACCGAGTCGCCTTTCTCGGACAGATCGAGAACCTGACCGTGACGCCGGAGCAACAAGTCGCCAAGGTCATCGTCAATTCGCGTACCGGCTCGGTGGTCATGAACCAGCGGGTCAGTCTGCAGAATGTCGCGGTCGCACACGGCAACCTGACCGTGACCATAGGTACCAATATGGGGGTCAGTCAGCCGCTGCCGTTCTCTGACGGGCAGACCGTCATCACGCAGAACGGAGAAGTCGACATCGAACAGGCTGAAGCCAGTCTGATCAATATTCCTGCGAGCGCCAGCTTGGCCGACGTGGTCAATGCGCTCAATGCGATTGGTGCGACACCAATGGATCTGGTCAGCATCCTGCAGGCGATGCGGGCGGCCGGATCCCTAAGGGCCGAACTCGAGGTGATCTGATCATGGTCGCGCTCAACCAACTCAACGTGATGGATCCGAACTCGTTCGGAGATCTCAAGCGCTTGGCGCGCGACGGAAATTCGCAGGAGGCTTTGCGCTCGGCCGCCAAGCAGTTCGAGGCGATGTTCATGCAGATGGCCTTGAAGGCGATGCGTGAAGCGACCCCACAGAACGGCTTGTTCGATAGTGACCAGACCCGCATGTTTCAATCCCTGCAGGATCAGCAGATGGCGATGAACATGGCGCAGGGCAGAGGAGTGGGGCTGGCCGATGTGATTTTTCGGCAACTCGGAGGCGAGGCGCTCGGGGTCACCCGTACGCCGGAAACCGGGCCCGATGGCAATCCGGTTTTCGACCTCGCCAGCGTACCGCGCCGTGCGGCAATATCTGCCGTCGCTCGCCGGGTGGCGGAAAACGCTGCCGATGGCGCTGCGGAAGTTGCCGGTCGGCCGGGCCTGGGCGTACAGCATCCTGTGCTTGCCGCCCTGGCTCGTCCGTTCGTCGAAGGCTTTGGCCGAGGCCCGGCCGCGCCGACCGATGCGGCGGTAGCAGGGGGGGCGGCCAGCCCGGCTGCCGCTGCTGTCCCGCGTTCCATTCCCGAGCGGGTCAAGGGCTTCGTCGACAAGGTATGGACACACGCGGTCGAAGCCGGCAAGGCGATGGGGGTGCCACCTCAGTTCATGGTCGCCCAGGCCGCGCTGGAAACTGGCTGGGGCCGCGCCGAGTTGCGCATGGCCGATGGCTCACCCAGCCACAATCTGTTCAACATCAAGGCTGGCCGTAACTGGAATGGGCCAGTGGTCGAGCTCCCGGTCACCGAGTATGCCAATGGGCGCGCCTACACCGAGAATGCGCGCTTCCGTGCCTATGGCTCCTATGCCGAGGCTTTTCAGGACTATGTCAGCCTGATGCGCAACAGCCCCCGCTATGCCGATGTCGTCGGCCAGAAGAACGCGGCTGCTTTCGCTCAAAGCTTGCAGGACGCAGGCTATGCCACTGATCCCTTATATGCGGACAAGCTGACTCGCATCATCGGCGGGCCTTCCTTGCGCGCGGCGCTGGACGGTTGATCCTTAGCTGGTTCCGACATGGCGCCGAGCTGGCAAGGAACTTGCTGATATCTGGGTAAGTTAAAGCCGTAATAAAGGACGAATCATGGCCGGACTGCTCAACATCGGTTTGACGGGTCTGAACGCCGCACAGCTGCAGCTCAACACCACGTCGCACAACATCGCGAATGCCGCTACGCCGGGCTACAACCGTCAGGGCGTGGTCCAGACGACCAATGATCCCTTGTTCTCCGGGGTCGGATTCTTTGGCCAGGGCACCCGTGTCGCGAACGTGACCCGGCAGTACAGCCAGTTTCTGGAGAACCAGGTGCTCTCAGCCGACAATCGGCGATCAGAGTACGCTACCTACAATGCGCAGATCAGTCAGATAAACAACCTGCTTGGAGATCCGTCCGCGGGACTGTCTCCCGCAATTCAGGGGTTCTTTGGCGCTGTGCAGGAAATGGCAGCCAATCCTTCCAGCGTCCCCGCACGTCAATCGTTGCTCTCGGCCGGTGAAGCGCTGGTTTCCCGTTTTCAAAGCATGGACGCGAGACTGACAGAAGTGCGTCAGGGCGTGGAAGGCGAGATCGGTGCAACGGTCGACAGCATCAACGTCTATGCGAAACAGATTGCGGAATTGAATCAACGCATTCTCATTGCGCAGGCTGCCGGGCCAAACGTCAAGGCGAATGACCTGCTCGATCAGAGGAATGTCCTTGTCGCAGAACTCAATAAGCTCGTCAAGACCACCGCTATCGAGGAAAGCGATGGACAGCTCAGTGTTTTTATAGGCTCTGGGCAACCGCTGATCATTGGCCAATCAGTGTCCAATATTGTCGCCGTTCCTTCGCGGGCGGATCCGTCCAGACAGACTATCGCCATCGAGGCTCAAAACGGGCAACTCATCTATCTCCCCGAACGGCTGATCGGCGGGGGCACCTTGGGGGGGCTACTCGATTTCAGGAGAGAAACCCTTGATCGGACACAGAATCAACTCGGGTTGATCGCACTCAGTATTAGCAACGAGTTCAACGCCATACACCGTCTCGGCATCGATCTTGATGGCTTACTGGGGGGCGACTTCTTTCGCGCGCCGTCCCCTGTTGTGACGCCAGCCGAGAAACTGGCAGTAGAGATTTCGGATCTGAGCCAGCTGACTGGATCGGACTATGTTTTGGCTCGCAATGGTGCAGATTACACATTGACGAGAGCAAGCGATGGGCGGATTTTTAGCGTTGATCCTGCGAGCGCCGAGAATACGTACGATGGATTACAGTTCACCAGTTTTGCCCTCGCTGATGGCGACAGTGTGCTTATCCAGCCTGCTCGTTTTGCTGCCAGAGACATTGCGATGGGGATCAATGATCCGCGCCGCATCGCGGCAGCCAGCCCTGTGATTTCGGAAGTGCCGGTTGCAAACGCGGGTAATGCGCGTGTTTCCGCTATCGAGATGGTGGCGATAAGCAGCGTAGCGGTGCCAAGTTTCGAGTTGAGCTGGGATGGCAGTAATCTCACTGTACCGGCCACGCCGGCGGGTATTACGCTCGACCCGAGTTCCTATGACCCCTTGTCTGATGCAACCGGCAAGGTATTCACCGCTACCGTCGGTACAACAGAGTTCAGTTTCACTCTGAGTGGCACACCCAAAGTTGGGGATGTTTTTCAGTTCAAATTCAATACGGATGGCGTCGCTGACAATCGAAATGCAGTTCGGCTTGGCGCGCTTCAGGTCGAAAAAACAATGCAGGCTTCGGCAACGGGGGCGCCGACTGCGACTTTCCAGTCGGCATACTCGCAACTGGTTTCATTCGTTGGTAACAAGGCACGCGAAGTCCAGGTCGGCGAGCAAGCTCAGGAGACATTGCTGCGTCAGGCGATGGATGCCAGGGAATCACTGTCCGGGGTCAACCTGGATGAGGAGGCTGCAAATCTGATTCGATACCAGCAAGCCTACCAGGCATCGGGCCGCGTCATGTCGATCGCGCAGCGCTTGTTCGATGAATTGATCTCGATCGCACGATAGGGAGAACGAGATGCGCGTTTCGTCATCAATGATCTACCAGACTGGTTTGCAGAGCATCCAGAAGCAGACCTTTGATTTACTCAGAACCCAACAGCAGGTGGCAAGCGGCAAACGGATACTCAATCCCTCCGATGATCCGATCGCGGCAGCCAGGGCGCTTGAACTGGGGCAGTCAAAGGCCGTCAATCTCCAGTTCGGCCTTAATCAGAGCAATGCGGATGAAAACCTCAAACTGCTTGAAAACAAGCTTGTGGGTATCGGAGATGTGCTCCAGTACACACGGGAGCGTGCTGTTCAAGCAGGTAATGGCGCGTTATCCGCAGAGGATCTTCGCTATATCGCGACAGACCTCAAGACCCAGTTCGACGGCCTGGTCGCCCTTGCAAACAGTCAGAATGGGCAAGGGGAGTATCTTTTCAGTGGCTACAAGGCGGGGGTCCAGCCATTTGTCGGCAATCTCTCCGGTGTCGACTATGTAGGCGACCAGGGGGGGCGAACCATTCAGGTCAGTTCATCACGTTTCATGCCGATCAGCCTGCCAGGGGATGATATTTTTGACCGTACTCGTTTGATCGACGTTACCAAAGTCAGAGTTGCAACGGAGGACAAGCCCACGTCCAATGACGCGCTGTACAGTTTTAGAGGAGACAATAACAAGGGAACAGGTGGTGGTCTGGAAGTCGGTTTTGGGGACGTGGCCCTACCTCCGGATGATCCGAACAGTCCCAGGAATCCTGACAATCAAGGGCGTCGGTACATCATTACTTACGCCGAATCGACAGTGGGAGATCCTACCACTGGCAGCTATACCATCGAGGAGGTTGTCCCAGGCATCGGTCGTAGCACGATCGCGTCCGGCATTCCACCACAGGACGATTACTCCTTCAATGGTATCCAGGTCTCGTTGCCCGCAAGAGTACCCTCGGTCGATCCGAGCAAAAATGACAATGTTATGGTTGGCGATGCCTTCGAGGTCATGGTGGCTTCGAGCAACATGTTCAAGAATTACGCTCTAGTAGTCAGCGCCATGGAGGACAGTTCCGGTGTCGGGCCGTCGGGCGGCGTGGCCTTTGCACTGGATAACCTGGATTTCGCGCTGGAGAACGTGCTCAAAGTCCGGGCGCAGGTCGGTTCCCAGATGGTGGAGATCGATCAGCTAAAGGTACTCGGTTCCGATCTTGATCTGCAGTACGCACAGACCATCTCGCGTTTCGAGGATGTCGATTACGCCGAGGCGATTACAAGACTGACACAGCAGCAGGCCTTTCTTCAGGCTGCTCAGCAGTCGTTTATCAGGGTGACTGGCTTGACGCTCTTCAACTTCCTGAACTGATTCTGGGAACGGCCGTCCCAGTCAAGCCAGAGCCCTGAGCAATTCGTCGATCGCGACAAACCCGAACTCGAAAAGCCGCTGAAAAACCGGGGCGAGCAGGCTGATGGTGATCGACAAAAGCAGAAAACCGACGCCGAGCGTGACCGGAAAGCCCACTGCAAACAGATTCAGCTGGGGCGCGGTGCGCGTCAGTATCCCAAGTGCAATGTTCGTGATCAGCAAGGCCGCAGCAATCGGAAGTGCCATCAGCACGCCTGACGCGAACATCACGGACGCGTAACGTACGATCATCATCCAGCCCATCGAGCTGGTCGATGTACCTACCGGCAGCCACTCGAAACTGTGAACCAGCACCTTGACCAACATCAGGTGGCCATCGAGCCCGAGAAAGATCAACATGCCGAGCAGGCCCAGAAACTCGGCCACTACTGAAGATTGACCGCCGGTCTGGGGGTTGAAGAACACTGCGAAGGATAAGCCCATCTGCAAGCCGATCATCTCTCCCGCGATATCGATTGCCGCAAAGAAGAGTCGCATCATGAAGCCAATGGCAACCCCGATCAGTGCCTGGTGAGCGAGTACCCCTAGTGCCATCAAGGAGTCGGTCGGAATGTCCGGCATCGGGGGGAGGGCGGGTAGTACGGCGAGTGAGATCGCCAGCCCGGCGCTTAGCCGGATCCGAGCCGAAACGATTCGACTGCTGAAGATCGGTGCCGATGCAATCAGCCCAAGGATGCGCGCCAGCGGGAACATGAATGCCGCAAGCCAGCCGTTGAGCTGGGCGGCTGTCACTTCTAGCATGCGAACCTTAGCCGATCATCGAGGGAATCGAGATGATCAGCCGCTGCGCGAAATCGGTGATCAGTGCAATCATCCACGGTCCCATCACTATGAGTGTCAGGAACATTGCAACCAGTTTTGGAACAAAGCTCAATGTCATTTCATTGATCTGTGTTGCGGCCTGGAAGATGCTGACGATTAGACCAGTAGCCAGTGCAGCCAGAAATAGGGGCCCTGCCATCATCAGTGTGACTTCGACCGCCTGCCGTCCTACGTCAACCACCATTCCCGGAGTCATTTGTTGTTCTCCTAAACTGCGAAGCTTTGTACAAGGGAACCGATCAATAGCGTCCATCCGTCGATCAGGACGAACAGCATGATCTTGAAGGGGAGCGAAACGATTACCGGCGACATCATCATCATGCCCATCGACATCAGTACCGAAGCGACCAGCATGTCGATGATCAGGAATGGGATGAAGATCAGGAACCCGATCTGAAAGGCGGTCTTTAGCTCCGAAGTGACGAATGCCGGAACGACTACACGCATCGGCAAATCTTCAGGGCGCTCGACCGCTGGCGTTTTTGATAATTGCATGAACAGATTCAAGTCGCTGTCACGGATCTGATTCAGCATGAAGCCCTTGACCGGCTCGGATGCGATCAGCATGGCTTGGTCCATCTGGATTTCGCCGGCGGACATCGGCTCGAATGCATCGCGGTAAACTTGCTCCGCAATTGGACTCATGATGAAGAATGTCAGAAAGAGGGCCAAGCCCAACAGGATCTGGTTGGGTGGGGAGGTCTGAGTTCCCATCGCGGTACGCAGTAATGCCAGTACGATGATGATGCGCGTAAAGCAAGTCATCATCAGAAGCACCGCTGGCAAGAATGACAGAGCGGTCAGTAGCAGCAGGGTCTGGATGCTGAGACTGTAGCTGGTGCCGCCATCACCGGACGGGGTGCTGATGAAGGCGGGCAGACCCTGTGCCGACGCCGCGAGCGGAAATAGTGCGAACAGCACCGGCAGGAACAGGCGAATCGCTTTATTCACGACTCAAGCGTCCTGATTGCGTCGTTCGAGCGAGCGCTTCAACCATTTGCCGAAGTCCCCCTCGGGGCGCGCGCCGGGTGTAGCGGGTGGCGTGGCACGTACTAACTGGTCGGCGCTCAGCGTATGGAGGGTGTTGACGCTCGCCGCGGTCACCCCGAGTACAAGCACCTTGTCGGCAACCTCGACCATGACGACCCGTTCGCGTGAGCCGATCGCGACACCGCCGATCACCTTCAGTCCAGCAGCATGACCACGCGGAGCGGACAGGCGCTTGATCAGCCACAGGCTGACCAGCAACAAGCCGATTACCACACCGAGGCCGAGCACCATCTGACCGAAGCTCGAGGCGAGGCTGGGGACCTCCTGCGACGCAATCACTTGCCCTGAGAGCACAAGCAGCAAGAGAGGCAGGGGCAGCGCGGAGGCGGGTTTGATCAGGGACGCTTTCACGACGGTTCCGGACTGAATGCGGATGGTGCAAGCTTAGCGCCGGCGGTGCCAGTGACAGACCCGGATTAAACGGGCAAAAACCGGACTATTCGAAGGTTTGAGACGATGCTTGGCCGACCCGCGTCAGGGCCGGCGTGGCGCCAAGCGCTCACGAAGCCCTTGTTGCGACATTGGTGGAAAGCGGCCGCAGAGGCGAGGGCGGGGGAGGGGCAAAACCGCGTTCAAGAACCGGCCGGAAAACCTTCATGCCCCTCAGCTGCGTATCTTCCGCATCCGCTCGGCCGGCGTGATGATATCGGTCAGGCGGATGCCGAACTTGTCGTTGACGACCACGACTTCGCCCTGGGCGATCAGGGTGCCGTTCACGAGCACATCCATCGGCTCGCCGGCCAGCCCGTCCAGTTCGACCACCGAGCCATGCGCAAGCTGCAGCAGATTGCGGATCGACAGCTTGGTTCGCCCGAGTTCGACCGTCATCTGCACAGGGATGTCGAGGATCATGTCGAAGTCGTTCAGCGCGCCGGCCTTGCCGGTCGAGGCGCCGAAGTCGGGAAAGAGTTGACTGGCCGGCTTGGCCTGATAGGGCGAATCGGCCGCTGCCGCAAGCTCCGCGGCCACCCGCTCCGCCTCGGCGTCTGTCGAACCGCTTTCGACCGCGGCCTGCTCCTGCATCGCAGCGGCCCAATCGTCTTCGGTAATCTGGTTCTCGTCAGCCATGATGGTCTCCGTGTAACGGAATGTCTTTGTCCTGGTTGGAGAGGAATCGCTCGACCTTGACCGCGTAGCGACCACCCCTGCTGCCGCATTGCAACTCGATGATCGGCACGCCGTCGACTTCGGCCTTCAAGAGTTCGGGTACATCGAGTGGGATCACGTCACCGACTCGCATGTTCACGATGTCACGCAAGCTCACTTCCGCGGTGCCCAGATTGACCACGATCTCGACATCGGCCGTCTGCAGTTGCCGGGTCAGCAGTTTCAACCAGCGGTTGTCCTGGGTCAGGTGATCGCTCTGCATCGTCGAATACAGCATGTCGCGGATCGGCTCGACCATCGAGTAGGGGAAGCAGACATGCATGTCCGCCTGGGCTCCGCCGAACTCGAGCGTGAACGTCGTGGATACGACGATCTCGGAGGGGGTCGCGATGTTCGCGAACTGCGAGTTCATCTCGGATCGCACGTATTCGAGGCTGATCTTGAATACAGGCGCCCAGGCCTTGGCATACTCGTCGAAGACCACCTGCAGCATGCCCTGGATGATGCGCTGTTCCGTTGGGGTGAAGTCGCGCCCTTCGACCCGGGAGTGGAAGCGCCCGTCGCCGCCGAACATGTTGTCGACGACCAGGAACACGAGGTTCGGATCGAATACGATCAGGCCGGTACCGCGCAAGGGTTTGGCCTGAATCAGGTTGAGGTTGGTGGGAACGACGAGGTTACGCACGAATTCGCCGTATTTTTGCACCTTGATCGGGCCGACCGAGACCTCGGTGCTGCGATGCATGTAGTTGAACAATCCGATTCGCAGGGAGCGGGCAAAGCGCTCGTTGATCAACTCCATCGTGGGCATGCGCCCGCGCACGATACGTTCCTGGGTCGCCAGGTTGTAGGGGCGGACACCCGACTCGTCTCCGGACGTTTCTTCCGGCTCGTCGGACTCGCCGGTCACGCCCTTGAGCAGCGCGTCAACTTCGTCCTGAGAGAGAAAGTCGGAAGACATGGTGCGGTGTCCCTACTGCACGATGAACGAGTTGAACAGAACGGCCTGGATGGGCCCGGCGGGGCCGCCCGGAGGCGCGCCGAGTACGCGATTGACCTCTTCCGCGATCTGGACCGACAAATCCTCCCGACCCTGCAGGGTCGCGATCTCGGACGGCAATTTACTGGACAGGATAAGGTTGATCCTGTGCCGGATCTCCGGCATGAAATTCTTCAGGTTATCGCCGGTCTTGACATCCTGGACCCGCAGCGCCATCACCACCTGAAGATACCGATCCCCTTCCTCAGGTGACAGGTTTACGACGAAGGGATCCAGACTGACGAACGCGGGCGGACGGGACAGATCCACGCCTGCCGCGACCGGTGCCGCACCGCCTTGGGCATTGGCATCATCAGACCCACCGCGCTTCATCAGCAACAATCCGACCAGGCCGCCCGCGACCAGTACGACCAGCAATACGACTACGAGCAGGATGATCAGCCATTTCTTGCCCTTCTTGGGTGGGGGTGCCGCTGCTGCTTCCTTCGCGGGGGCCGGGGCCTTCGCCATCTTGCTTCTCCTGTATTCGCAGATCGATTATGTGCCAGAACAAGGTCTCGCCAATCCGCGAATAGTGGGGCAGAGGCCCCTTATTTCAGTCGCTTCAGGCAAAGGTGTCGATCATACCCAGTCCGGTTCGTGTCCAGTGTCCACCCTTGGTCAGTCCTGGCGGCTCGGTCTCGACCACCTGCTCCCGGTCGCGTCCGAAGCCGAAACCGGGACGAGCCGACGAATTCTCGTCTCCGTTACCTTGTCTCTCACTGGATGTGCTGACGTCGGCCTGACCCAGGTTGATGCCGGCCTGCTGCAGCAGTTCTCTCAGTCTGGGCATCGCCTGTTCCAGCGCATCGCGAGCCGCTTGTGTGGAAGCCACAAAGTGAGCGGTCGTCTGTTCGCCACTGACCTGGATGGAAACCCCAAGTTTACCCAGACTTGGGGGGGTTAGCACGAGTTCTGCGCGACTTTCTCCTCGGCCAACCATCCAGATCATCCGGTTGCCGACATCCTCGGCCCAGGCTCGCTGCCCTGCCGGGGTGTGAACCTGCAACTGCGGAATCGAGGAAGCGGCCTCGCTGCGTAAGCCGGGGATGATCCCGTGCTGTGAGGTGGCCGAGCTCAAGGATGCATCCATTGGGTTGAGCGCTGTCGCAGGTGTCGATCCGTAGGCGCCGGGTTGTATCGCGCTTCCCTGAGTCGCGATCGCCTGGGCAATCTGGGCGAAGTTCTTGGCTATGTTGCCACTGGTGGCAAGGATGTCGCCCTTCAATTGCTTGGCCGCTTGAGAGGCCGGGCCCTGGTCGAACACATCGGAATCACCGGATCCGGCGCCCGCCGATTGTCTCCCGAGCAGATCGCTCAGTGCATTGCCGAGCGATTTGCGCAGGGCGCCATCCATCGTCGCCCCATCCATGTCAGTCGCCTGCAAGCGCTGACCCGGGCCGCCCTTTTCGAGCGCGGCAATGATGGTCGCCAGTACGGCAAGGTTTGCCGGAGCGGCTGTGATTGCCGGCTCTTCGTCGGTAGCCGTACCGGGTTCGGTTGTGCTTGTCTGGGAGGCGGGTGGTGCTTGTTCCTGCCGGGCTGCAGCTTCGGACGAGGCCTCGGATTGCCTGGTAGGTGGAGCGGATCTTTCCCGCCGCCCGGCCTCGGCGGACTCTGTTCGGCTGCGCTCGGTTACACGCTCGGCCGATCTCTGCTGCCCTGATGTTTCGGGCCGTTTCGGAGGTTCCTGACGCATGTTACTGGCGTTTCGGGCACGCTCCTGCTCTCGCACGCTTTGCTCCAGCGCGCCGGAGAAACTGCCATTCGATCCGGTAGTTGGGGGGGCTGATTGCAAGACTGAGACAAGATTGAGTCCGGTCGAGTCCGGTGCTCTGCTCATAACGGGGTTTGCCATGACTGGTCTTCCGGTGTGAAGTGCTCAGTCGTGTCAACGCAAAGTGCGTGCCAGCGGATCGCTGGAGGGCGAAGCGAGTCAGTGCGTTCAATCGTCCTCTTGGCGCTCGCGGTGCCGACGCGCCGAGTGCTCGTCTAGGAGAGACTGCTCGGTCTTGCCCAGTTTGCGGCTTTCAGAGGCCAGGTGTCGTTCATGGAGCGTGTCGAAAGCCTTGGCACGATTGCGTTGGTGCATCCACGCTTCCTTGCCATGTGCAGTATGTTGCTGGGTCAGCTTCACCTGCTTGCGCTGAACATCGATCGCCTCGTCGATGCGTGCCATGAAGGCGCTGTAGTTACGTAAGGCCTCGACCCCGATTCCGTCGTTGAGCGCATCGCGAAAACGCTGTTCGTACTCGGCGCGATAGTTCTGGAGCAACTCCAGCTTCGTCGTGCTTTCCTGTTCCTTGGAGATCAGCACGCCCAGGCTGCGTGTCGCGTCGTCGAGGCGCGATTTGCTCAGATCCAGCAGAGGCTTTAGCACGAAAGGTTTGGACATCGAGACGAACAGTTATCTTAGAGTAAAAAGGTAAGGTGTTCCGGAGCCGAGGTAGGCGCGGCGCAAGCCGCGAGAAGGCTGAATCCAGGTCCGGATCTCGCTTTCGCGCCTTGCGGCGCTCCCACCCATGCTCGCAGTCTTTCAGGTAGGAGCGGCGCAAGCCGCGAAAAGGTTGAGTCAGGGGCCGAATCTCACATTCGCGCCTTGCGGCGCTCCTACACATCAAGTGCTTACATTCCCTAACAGCTTAGCACTTCAGGCGCGGACCGAACCAGCTGCGAACAGGTCGGAGAGGTGGCTTGCCGCCTGGGGGAAGGTTTCCTTCTGGTCGATGCGTTGCTGCAGATAGGCTTCCAGCACGGGATACATCGCCACGGCCTTGTCCAGCATCGGGTCCGATCCGGGCTGGTAGGCCCCGACCGCGATCAGGTCGCGCGAACGCTGATACCGCGAGAACAACTGCTTGAACTGACGCACCGTGTCGAAGTGCGCGTCGGTCACGAGATTGTGCATCGCGCGCGAAATCGACTGCTCGATGTCGATGGCGGGGTAGTGGCCCTGGTCGGCGAGGGTGCGCGACAGTACGAAATGGCCGTCGAGGATCGCCCGCGCGGAATCAGCGATCGGGTCCTGCTGGTCGTCGCCTTCGGCCAGCACCGTATAGAAAGCCGTGATCGAGCCGCCGCCCTCGCGTCCGTTGCCAGCCCGCTCGACCAATGCCGGCAGGCGGGCGAATACGCTGGGCGGATAGCCGCGAGTGACCGGGGGCTCGCCGATGGCGAGCGCGATCTCGCGTTGCGCCATTGCATAACGGGTTAGCGAGTCCATGATCAGCAACACCTGCTTGCCCTGGTCGCGGAAGTACTCGGCGATGGTCGTCGCGTAGGCCGCGCCCTGCAGGCGCATCAGCGGGCTGGTGTCGGCTGGTGCCGCCACCACCACCGAGCGCGCCCGGCCTGCTTCGCCCAGGTTCTCCTCGATGAATTCCTTGACCTCGCGCCCCCGCTCGCCGATCAGGCCGACAACGATCACATCCGCCGCGGTGTAGCGCGCCATCATGCCGATCAGCACCGACTTGCCGACGCCCGAGCCGGCGAAGAGTCCCAGGCGCTGGCCGCGTCCGACCGTCAGCAAACCGTTGATCGCGCGGATGCCCACGTCGAGCACGGTCCGGATCGGCGCCCGGACCAGCGGATTGATCGGCCGGCTCTGCAAGGATCGGGTCGACTCGGCCTCGAGCGGGCCGAGGCCGTCCAGTGGCCGGCCGGCGCCATCCACCACGCGTCCGAGCAGGCTCGCGCCGACCGGCATGTGCTTGGCCCGGTCGGAGGTGCGCCGCTTGGGCTCGACACCATCGCCCAGCCGCGGGGGCGTCTGGGCCGGCTCCATCGGATAGACTGGCGCCCCGGGTGCGAGGCCATAGACGTCGTCGGTCGGCATCATGTAGAGCTTCTCGCCGTTGAATCCGACGACTTCGGCTTCCACCTCGCCGCCCCCGAGCGTGACGATCCGGCATCCGGAGCCCAGGGGCAGCTTGATCCCGGCCGCCTCCATCACCAGGCCGTTGATCCGGGTGAGGCGCCCGGACACCTGGAACGGGGTGGCCGCTTCGGCGAGGCGGGTCGTGGCTTGCAGGTAATGCCGCCACGCGGTCGCGCGGTCGTTCATGCCGCGCCCGCGTCTGTTGACGCTTGGCCGGGATTGCGCTGCACCGCGTCCGTGGCGGATTTGTCCGCCGGTCCCTCATCGTCGTGAGCGTTCTCGATCACGGCGTCGGCCCTGGTGTCGTGCTCGTCCGGACCGGCGTCTGTGCTCGTCTCGTCTTCGATCGGCCAGGCCGGCTTCTCGCGGCCCATGGCGTTCAGCACGCGCTGCCAGCGGGTTTCCATCGTGGCATCGATCTGGCACCCAGCGGCTTCGAGGATGCAGCCCCCGCGCGTCATCCCGGCGTCTTCGAGGATGTGGTGGTGTCCATGCTCCAACTGGTCATCCAGGTATTCACGCAACAAGGCCACATCGTCCGGATGAACGTGAATCCGCGCCTTGCCTTGCGGCAACTGCTGCAGCGCCTCACGCACCGTGTCGGAGACCGCGATCGGATGTGCAGCAAGTGTCTGGCCAACCATCTGCCGGGCAACCGCGATTGCCAGCGCCACGATCTCTTCGGCGATCTCGCCATCGATCCTGTCAAGGGCTGCATCCATTGCCTTGACCAGGCCTGCTAACCGGATTGCTTCCTCTCTAGCCTCGGCCTTACCTTTTGCGAGTTCTTCGGCATGACCACTTGCGAGCCCTTCAGCGTATCCCTCGGCCATTCCGGTCGCGCGCCCTTCACTGCGCGCCTGTTCGTAGATCGCCTCGATGTCGTCCGCCGTCGGCAGCTTGAAGCTTGGTTTAGGGACGCTTGCTTCCGCTTCCGTCTCCGATTGTTCAGGCGCAATCGGACCTGAGGGGGTAGGGGTCGTGTCCTGCTCGGGCACTGGTCGTCGTATGCCCGAGGTCGAGGCGGCTTCGCCGCCTTCGTCGAAGGGTTCAGGCTGCCAGCGCTGGTAAGCCCCAACCGCCTGATGTCGGGTGATGCTCATGCGAGGCTCCTACAGCGGCCTTTAAACGAAGGCATCGTCGCCTCCCTTGCCGCCCAGCATCAACTGGCCTTCCTCGGCCAGCCGGCGCACCGTCTTGAGGATTTCCTTCTGCTCCGCCTCGACTTCCGACAGACGCACCGGTCCCTTGGCTTCGAGGTCCTCGCGCAGCATCTCGGCCGCGCGCTGAGACATGTTTTTGAAGATCTTCTCGCGCAGCTCTGGCGCGGCGCCCTTGAGCGCGACCACCAGCGAATCGGACTGCACTTCGCGCAGCAAGGTCTGGATACCGCGGTCGTCGATGTCCATGATGTTCTCGAACACGAACATCTCGTCCAGGATGCGCTGGGCCAGATCCGGGTCGTACTCGCGCACGTTGTCCAGCACCGCGGTCTCGGCCTGGGCACCGACGAAGTTCAGGATCTCGGCAGCATGGCGCACGCCGCCCATCGCCGCCTTCTTGATCGACGAAGTGCCGGACAGCATCCGGGTCAGCGCCTCGTTGAGTTCCTTCAATGCAACCGGCTGCACCCCGTCCAGCGTCGCAATCCGGAGCAGTACGTCATTGCGCAATCGGTCGGTGAACTGCTTCAGGATCTCGCCAGCCTGATCGAACTCCAGATGGACCAGAATGGTGGCGATGATCTGCGGGTGCTCGTTGCGGATCAGGTCGGCCGTGGTGGCGGCGTCCATCCACTTCAGGCTCTCGATGCCGGCCGTGTCCGAACCCTGCATGATGCGCGCGATGATGTGGCCGGCGCGGTCGTCACCGAGCGCCTTGGTCAGCATGTTGCGGATTTGTTCCTCGTTCGCCTCGATCGGCGCGCCTTTCTCGAAATGGCTCTCGAGCTCGTCGATGACCAACTCCACCTTGTCCCGCGGCTGTGCCTTGAGCGAGGCCATGGCCATCCCCAGTTTCTGCACCTCGCGCGGCCCCAGATGCTTCAAGACCTCTGCCGCTTCGTCACCCCCCAGGGTGAGCAGGAGGAGAGCACTCTTTTCGATGCCCTCTTCAGGGGTACTCATTTCTTGCCCTCCTCGTTGGCGCCCATCCATTCCTTGATCAGGTTGGCGACCGCCTTGGGATCACTCTTGGACAGTTCCCTTGCTCGGGCGAGACGTTCCTCGAATGTCGCGCGCCGGGCGCCGGCCAGATCGACTACGTAATCTTCATCTTCGTCACCCTCGGCCGCGCTTGCCATGTTGTCCACTTCGGCCTCTGGTTTGGCCGTCACCGTTTTCATCAGCGGTCGGATCACGCCGAAGAACACCAGCCCCAGCGCAAGCACCAGCGCGAGATACTTCAAGCCTTCCTTGGCCAGGTTGATCATGTCCGGATCCTTCCAGACTGGCACTTCCAGCAAGGCATCCTCTTCTACAGGGGCGAACGGAGCGCTTGACACATTCAGGCTGTCTCCTCTTGCTTCGCTGAAGCCCATGGCTTCACGAACCAGATTGGTGATTCTCTCACTTTCCTCCGGGGAGAGTGCGACTGTCCTGATCTGTCCATTCGGCAGCGTCTCGGTGCGGTGATTCACCACCACCGCGACGGAAAGACGTCTGATCTGCCCTGGTGCCTGCCGGATGTGTTGAATCGTGCGGTCCAACTCGTAGTTCAGGGTGGCGGAGCGATTGCTATTGAGAGGAATGCCGTTCTCGCCCGGGGTGCCGGGCGCAGCCGGATCGGTGATCGGCGCGGTCGCTGGCACCGGGGGCTGGTTGGTCAACGCACCGGGTACGCCGATCGCACCCGGGTCGCGGGTGACCTGCTCCATGGTCTGCTGGCTGCGGATGGCCTGGTCGGGCGATGGGTTGGGCCTGAAGGTCTCGGCGGTGTCCTCGATCTGATTGAAGTTCAGATCGGCCGCGACCTGCGCACGAAAATTCCCGGCCCCCAGGATTGGTGTCAGCAGCGCATCGATCCGCCGAATATAGGCGTTCTCGACCTCGTGAATATAGCTGAGCTGGGTCGCGTCCAGCCCCGCGGTGCGCAGGGGGTCCCCACCATGAGTCAATAGCTTGCCCGTCTGGTCGATCACGCTGACCCGTTCATTGGTCATCTGCGGCACGCTGGAGGCCACCAGATGCACGATGCCGGCGACCTGTGAGGGGTCCATGACCCGGCCGGGGTAAAGGTTCACCATCACTGATGCGGAGGGTTGTTGCACGTCCCTCAGGAAGCCGCTTTGCTTGGGTATGGCCAGATGAACCCTTGCCGCCGATACAGTGGCAATGGACTGAATGGTCCGCGACAACTCACCTTCGAGTGCACGCTGAAAATTGACCTGCTCGATGAACTGCGACACCCCCAGGCGCTGGTTTTCCATGACCTCGAATCCGACCAACCCCCCTTTGGGTAGCCCCGCTGCCGCCATCCGCAGGCGGACCTCATGAACTTGCGCAGAGGGGATCATGATCGCCGATCCGGTCGGGGCGACCCGGTAGGGGATGTTCTGCTGCTGCAGGGCCGTGATGATGGCACCGCCATCGCGCTCGTCGAGGTTGGCGAACAGCACCGCATAATCCGGCGCGCGGGACCACAGCCATACCCCTATCAACAGTGACAGGGCCAGCGCAATGGCCGCGGCAGCCGCCATCTTCTGGCGCTGGTTGAGCTCGTTGAGCCGCTGCAGAATCAGCGGCGTCGCAATGTCTGGTTCTGTCGTGGTGTTGAGCGTGTTTGCGGTATCGGCGGTGGCCATGATCAATACCCTCGAGTTGCCTTCTTCGGCCTTTTATCGGATGACGGCATTGTCTCGCCGGGGTGGCAAGTTCCTGTGATGGAAAAGCGGCATTTTTTGCCGGCTTATTGCCGGTTACCATATGCAACCGAGCAAGTAATCTGCCATACGTGAAAACGTACCCAGAGAGCCTGCCGCTATGTTGCTCATGGACATGCCTGTTATGGACAAGCCCCAACTCGATGCCGCCCAGCTTGCCGAAGCCTTTCAGCTCTTTTCGCGTGCGTCCGAGGAGCTTTCAGAGGCTTACAACGCCTTGCAGGGACAGGTCTCCCAATTGTCGGAGCGCCTCAATGTCCTGATGGGCGCACTGCCGGCCGCGGTCATCGTGCGCAATCGTCAGGGCAAGGTGGTGCAGTCCAACCGTGCGGCCCGCCAGTTACTGGGCAGTGAGCTCGATGGTTCGAGCTGGCAGGACTGGGCTCATCGCTTCGAAAGCACCGAAACGCCGGGCGAGCTGCGTTTCGATGACGCGGGCAACGAGCGACGCCTGTCGGTCTCGGAGGCCGCCCTTGAGTCCGGCGAGGAGTCCATCGTGCTGCTGCACGACATTACCGATACCCACCGCATGCGACTGCAGGCCGAGCGTCATGAGCGTCTTGCTGCGATGGGAGAAATGGTGGCCGGGCTTGCGCATCAGTTGAGGACACCGCTCTCGGCAGCCTTGCTGTACACCGCCAATCTGCGACAAATGGAGCTCGCACCAGCCGATCGCAACAAGGTCGCCGACCGTGCCATCGAGCGTCTGCGGTATCTCGAACGCCTGATCCGCGACATGCTGCTTTTTGCCCGGGGAGACAGCCTGGGGCGTCAGCGCTTCGAAGTGTGCGAGCTGGTTGCCGAGATCAGCCACACCCTGGAGCCGCTCGCCAATGCGCGCGGGCTGCATTTCCGAACCCAGTGCGATTGCGGGGTACTGGCCCTGGTTGGAGATCGCAAGGCGCTAGGTGGCGCCATCTCAAACCTGATCGACAACGCCCTGCAAGCCACCGAGCATGGGGGTTCTGTCGTCGTTCACGTTCGGCATGACGACAAAGCCGTGTATTTCGAGGTGGCTGACACCGGCCGTGGCATCGATCCCGCGACCCAGGCCCGCCTGTTCGATCCGTTCTATACCACGCGCGCCGAAGGCACCGGTCTGGGGCTGGCCATTGCGCGCGGTGTTGCCCGAGGGCATGGTGGCGACATCGCGCTCGAATCCACACCTGGCAAAGGCTCGCGCTTCACCTTGTCCTTGCCGGTCCAGCAGCAAATGACAGAATCCGAAGGCTTTCCAGCAGGATAGAAGACATGACCGACAAAATCGCGATTCTTGTCGTCGAGGACGACGCTGCGCTGCGTGACGCGGTCTGCATGACGCTGGAACTTGGCGGGCATGCGGTCATCGGCGTGGATGGTGGCCCGTCTGCCCTGGAGGCGCTCGGCCTGCATGCGTTCAACCTGGTCATTACCGATTTGCGCATGCAGCCCATGGACGGGTTGGAGCTGCTTGGCGAGATTCGGGCTCGGCTGCCGCAAATGCCGGTGCTGCTGATGACTGCCTATGGCGATGTCGAAAAAGCGGTGGCCGCCATGCGCGGTGGGGCCTGCGACTTTCTGATGAAACCTTTCGAGCCCGAGGTGTTGTTGTCTCACGTGCGCCGCTATGCATCGGTGCCGCAAACCGAGGACGACACCATCGCCGAAGACCCGCGTACCCGCAACGTGCTGGCGATGGCTGCGCGGGTCGCCGAAACCGATGCCACGGTACTGCTGACCGGCGAATCCGGCACCGGCAAGGAAGTCTTTGCCCGCTATATCCATCAGCACTCGCCGCGCAGCGCGCATCCTTTCATCGCGATCAACTGTGCCGCGATTCCCGAGAACCTGCTGGAAGCCACGCTTTTCGGCTACGAGAAGGGCTCTTTCACCGGCGCCCAGACCGCCCAGGCCGGCAAGTTCGAACAGGCGCAAGGGGGCACCATCCTGCTCGACGAAATCTCCGAAATGCCACTCAGCCTGCAGGCCAAAATGCTGCGGGTGCTGCAGGAACGGGAGGTCGAGCGGGTCGGTGGCAAGAAGACGGTCGATCTCGACATCCGGGTGCTGGCCACCAGCAACCGAGACATGGCCAGCGAAGTCGCGGCGGGTCGATTCCGGGAAGACCTTTATTACCGGCTCAATGTCTTTCCGCTGGAAATTCCCGCCCTGCGCGAACGCCCAGGCGATATCCTGCCGCTGGCGCGGCACTTTCTGAATCTGCATGGCGAGCGGCTCAGGCGCAGCGCACATGTCGATCCGGATGCCGAAGCGATGCTGGTCGCGCATCAATGGCCCGGCAATGTGCGTGAACTCGAGAACACCATGCAGCGTGCCCTGATTCTGGCGGTTGGCGATGCGATCACCGCACGCACTCTTGCTCCCTGCCTGCCCGAGTCAGGTGTACAAAGCGTGTCCGTGGCAACACGGACTGCACCTGCGACGCAGCCGGGTTTGGGGGGGGCGCTGGATCCGGGCCCATACAACCATCCGGCGGCAACGACCTTGCAGCCAGCGGCAAAAATTGCCGGTAATCGTGCCGAATTGCCGGCAAACCAGCGCCCGGCCAACATGAAGGATCTCGAACGGGAACACATCCTGGGCACCTTGCGTGCAGTGGGTGGTTCGCGCAAGCGCGCCGTCGAAAAACTGGGTATTTCCGAGCGAACCCTGCGCTACAAGCTGCAGCAGTACCGCGAGGAAGGTCACGAGGTCTGATGGCGCTGCATGGCAGAGGGCACCACGCGCATTAAACAGCCGGTGTCCAGGCCCCTCTGCCCGCAAATTGAACTTTTGGCACGAGGGTTGCTCTGCTAAACTGAAAACTCAGAAAAACGGTTCCTCAAGGTGTTGCGATGGATAACCGCGGAATAGAACAGATGATTGGCGAATTGCGTGCCACCGCGCAGGTGGCGGGCAGCAAGTCCGTTTCGCAGGCGGCGTCCGAGGTCAACGGCCCGGATTTCGCGCAAGTGTTGCAGACGGCTTTGAAAGACGTGAGCTCGGCGCAGAACGAGGCACGGGCCATGTCGCGCGAGTTCACCGCAGGCGACCCCAACGTCAATCTCCAGGATGTCATGGTCAATCTTGAAAAGGCTAGCCTGTCCTTCCAACAGATGGTGCAGGTGCGTAACCGGCTGGTTTCCGCGTATCAAGATATCATGAACATGCCGGTGTGACGACGTCCAGCGTCGTCCAGTAGCGCAGTAAAAACCCAATAAAAACATAGAAGTGGCGGATATTTCGTCCGAGGTCGTCCGACCGCGTTTGTTGAAATCCAGGGCGTGTGTGGGTAAAGTTGTGGGCAGACCGATCCTGTATCCCACATTGCTCCGCCGCCCAAGTGACCACATGCTCCCCTGTTTCGCTGCTTACACAACTCTGCGAGCTGCATAGGCTCAGCGAGGCCGACACGCTCAGTCGTGCGCTGACCGACAGGTATGTGAAAAACAAGAAGCCGGACAGCAAGCCCATCAAGGTAGCCGATGGAGGCGGCTTGACGCTGTATGTCCCGCCGAGCGGAAACAAGGTCTGGCACTATCGATTCCGACTGGCGGGCAAACCGCAGACCTACACACTCGGACCGTTCCCAGAAGTTGGGTTGGCGACAGCTCGAAACATGCATCGCGCAGCTGTATGGTTGGTCGAGAGAGGCATTCATCCGCGGGACTACGTTGCTGACAAGCAGGCCGAGGCAGCCGTTGCGACAGCAAAGTCCGCAACGTTCGAGGATGTTTGTCGTGAATGGCTTCGGGAGACTGAGACGTCTATCGCAAAGACCTCGGCCGAGAACCGCGAGTCGATGTTGCGCAACTATGTTTTTTCGGAAGTTGGGGAGCGACCATTCATCGATGTACGGCGAAAGGATCTCGCTGAGTTGCTTGCGAAGGTCGATGCGCTTCATCCTGTTACGGCAAAGCATTGCCGCACGCATCTGAAAATGCTTTTTGACTGGGCTTGCGACCGGGAGATAGTGGACGGGAACCGAGTTCCGACTGCTCGGGTCTTGGTCCACAATGCACGTCGCAAGGTCAAGCCCCACAAAGCGATGTCCGTCGAGGGCCTCCCCGCTTTCATGAAGACTCTCGATGCCGCAACCGAGACCCATGCCCTCACCAAACTTGCTTTCCGCCTTCTGCTCCTGAGTTGGTGTCGAACCCAAGAGGTAGTTGGTGCGCGCTGGGAGGAGGTCGACCTCAAGGCCGCGAATTGGACGATTCCGGCTCACCGCATGAAGGGTCGGATCGAGCATTGTGTTCGGCTTCCGATGCAAGCAGTGGAGCTTTTCCGTGAACTCGAGAAATGGCGAGATCCGAAGAACCCGGATTTCGTTTTTCCCGGTGCCCGGGGCAAAGGTCACATGAGCCGGGGCACAATGCGTGAGTGGTTGAAGAGATGGGGCTTCTCGTCCGAAGCAAGTGTCCATGGATTCCGCGCGACTTCGCGGACGTGGGCCAGCAAGCATTCGGGCCACAGTGACAAGGTCTGCGAGCTTGCTCTGTCACACCAGGTCAAAGACCCAGTTCAGGCAGCATACGATCGAAACGACCATGCTGAGGATCTGCGCGATCTACTACAGCAATGGGCTGACAAGGTCGATGAGTTGTACGAGTTATCGAAGCAATCAGGGGAGGCTGGCCGTGCTGAAGCATTTACGGTTTCGTCACACGAGTAATCGTCGTCTCAATCTACTCTGGATTTTCGTGACGCCTATGGGCGCCTTCGCGCAAGGGTCGCTTATCGGGCGGAGAATCGGATCGCTATAGAGAATGTTGGCCAGCGTTGCCCCGCCACCTATACCCTCGGAGCGCTTCGTGCCTGGACGATCGATTGCCTAAACGTTTCGCATAACCGGCGCGGTGGGGGCGCGGAATGTTTATGTCCCTCGTGTCCACCATCGAAATGAATGGACACGATCTTCGGCACGCGACCAAGTCGCGAACGGTAGGGTTTGCGACTATCTCTTTGTCCCTTTGAGATCAGGGCAGGTGTTCGGGTCTGTCGCCGGCAGATTTTAAGTCCGATTCGACGGCCTTTGGAAGCAGCGTATTGCGTTTCGGGACCCAAAAAATCAATGTCTTGACCTACCTGACGTTCCTCTGATTTACCTCGTGTTACCCCAATTACTGCTGCATCGCTGCAGCAAAAATGCAGCGAATTTGCGACGAGTTGCCGACCGCTAGTGCGTCCCATCGGCTCACGACACCCGCCACTGAAAGTGAATTCTGCCATAGTGCCTAGACTCCGGGCAGTCATGTGACTGCGTTTACTCGGAGCATGACCATATGGAGCCACTCCTTACGGCAAAAGGCCTAGCCGAAAAGCTCGGCCTCGCAGAGCAGACGATCTACAACCGCAACTCGAACGGTGGCGACCTGCCGCCGAGCATCAAGATCCCCGGCGGCCACCCAAAATCCCCCAGTGATGGCCACTTCAAAATCCCCCAGTAGGTCAGGCCCGGTGATGCGCCGGGAGTAACGACAGGACATCATCCGCGCCCTCGAACTTGAC
>JAUVVG010000086.1 GCA_030604735.1 Azoarcus sp. | reverse complement strand
GCCTGGCTCGGGCCGGCGATCGGGCCCGAGGCCTTCGAGGTCGGTGACGAGGTGAGAACGCGTTTTGTCGACGCGGATCGGAATGCCACGGCTGCTTTCCGTCCTTCGGTCAGGCAGGGGAAATGGATGGCAGACCTCTTTTTGCTCGCCTCCCTGCGCTTGCGCGGTGTGGGGGTCGAACGTGTATTCGGAGGCGGTGTGTGCACCTTTGCCGATTCGATGCGGTTCTACTCCTATCGCCGCGATGGCGTCACGGGTCGCTTCGCAAGCCTGGTCTGGCTCGACGCGTGAGTAGGGGATCAGGACGCGTGCATTGCGCGGAAATCGGTCCGGCCGAGGCCGGTGAAGGCGGCGGGAGAGACCACGCCGCTATTGATCCGGATTGGAATCGGCTCTATCGTTCGTACTTGTCGTGGCCTCGGCTTCACGCAGCAGCGCCGCCCTGCGACGCGCGGGCGTGCCGAATATCCATAGAAAAAGGGCAAGAGGACCGAGGCCTGCGAACAAAAAGGTCAGTACGCCACCCACGACAGTGGTGTTGGCGATCGAGACCAGCAAGACGACGTACATCCAGGCAATGGCGATGAGATACATGGGAGTCGATTCTACCTGTTTGTGCCGGGGCCCTCACCGTGACGGCGCCCGTTCAATGTGTTATCGGTCGCCCTTTTGGCGGCCGCTCATGAAATGAATGCCTCAGGAGGGGCTGATGTCCGACCCAAAAGACAGTAATCAGAATGCGACCGTGGAGGGCATGCTTCAGTTCGGCCAGGCAATGGCCCAGAATTTTTTCGGCATGCTGGCGAAACAGCATGCGGCGATGAAGGACAGTAGTGGAACCCCGTTCGAGTCCGTGCCATTGCCGGAATCCGAGGTGATGAACGACCTTCAGAAAACCTTTGCCGAACGTCACGCCGCGTTGTGGTCATCGATGCTGCAGCGTCAGCCGGGGCAGGCGTCGGAACCGGTGGTATCGCCGGAACCGGGCGACCGGCGTTTCTCCGCGCCCGAGTGGAGCGAGAGCCCGCTTTACGATTACGTGCGTCAGGCGTATCTGGTCAACGCCGACTTCCTGAAGCAGATGTCGGACGCGTTGCCGATTGCAGATGGACGGGCCAAGTCGCGCATGCAGTTTCTGACCCGGCAGTATCTGGACGCGCTGTCACCGTCGAACTTTGCCGCGACCAATCCGGAGTTCGTCAAGGCGGCACTGGAGACCAAGGGCGCGAGCATCACCGAAGGCATCAAGAATCTGCTCGCGGATCTCGAAAAAGGCCGAATTTCGATGACCGACGATTCGGCCTTCGAGGTGGGTCGCAATCTCGCGCTCACGCCCGGGTCGGTGATCCATGAGAATGAGCTGATGCAGTTGATCCAGTACGCGCCACTGACCGACCAGGTCGCGGAGAAGCCACTGCTGATCGTGCCACCCTGTATCAACAAGTTTTACATCATGGACTTGCAGCCAGCGAACTCACTGGTTCGTTTCGTGATCGAGCAGGGCTTCACCGTGTTTCTGGTGTCGTGGAAGAACCCGGGCAAGAAGGAATCCGGTTTTGGCTGGGATGACTATCTGAGCAAGGGTCCGCTCGAAGCGCTAGAGGTGGTGCGCTCGGTGACCCGGGTCAAGAAGCCGAACGTGCTCGGTTTCTGTGTCGGCGGCACGATTCTGACCTCGGCGCTGGCGGTGGCGAGGGCCAAGGGCGAAGATCCGGTGGAAAGCCTCACCTTGATGACGACCTTGCTTGATTTCGCCGAGGCTGGCGAACTCGGTTGCCTGGTGGATGAGGCAAGCGTTGCGGCGCGCGAGGCGGCGATCGGCAAGGGCGGCCTTTTGAAGGGGCAGGAGCTGGCCAATGTGTTCTCGGCACTGCGGGCGAATGACCTGGTCTGGCAATACGTGGTCGGCAACTATCTCAAGGGCAGCAAGCCGCAGGCCTTCGACCTGTTGTACTGGAACTCCGATTCCACCAACCTGTCCGGTCCGTTCCTGACCTGGTATCTGCGCAACATGTATCTCGAGAATAATCTGCGTGTGCCGGGCAAGCTGAAGATGCTGGGGGTCAAGGTGGATCTGGGCAAGGTCGACGCGCCGGCTTACCTGATGGCCGCGCGGGAAGACCATATCGTGCCGTGGAAGAGCGCCTACCATGCGCGCCCATTGCTCGGGGGTGAGACGACGTTCGTGCTGGGTGCGAGCGGGCATATCGCCGGCGCGATCAACCCCGCGTCCAAGAACAGACGCAGCTTCTGGATCAACGATGCCACCGTGGCCGATCCGGACGAGTGGCTGGAGGCTGCGGTCGAGCAGCCAGGCAGCTGGTGGCTGCATTGGGCCGAGTGGCTCAAGAAACACGGCGGCAAGTCGATCCCGGCACGCGGCAAGGCCGGCAACGCCAAGTACAAGCCGATCGAGCCCGCGCCAGGACGCTATGTCAAGGAGCGCGCCTGATCATCGGTTTTATCGTGACGGCAGCGGATACGGGGGGCGCTGCCTGATCCTGCATCAAGCCCTTCGAATGACGAAACGGGAGAGGAGTTAGCACAATGACAAGAGTTGCACTGGTAACCGGCGGTATGGGCGGTCTCGGCGAGGCGATCTGCATCAAGCTCGCCGCACTGGGCTACAAAGTGGTGACGACGCACTCACCGGGAAACACCAAGGCGTCGGAATGGCTGAAAAACATGCAGAACATGGGTTATGGCTTCAAGGCCTACCCCTGCGACGTGGCCGATTTCGAATCGGCCAAGGCCTGCGTAGAGCAGGTCACCAAGGAAGTGGGGCCGGTCGATGTGCTGGTGAACAACGCCGGCATCACCCGCGACATGACTTTCAAGAAGATGACCAAGGCCGACTGGGATGCGGTCATCAGCACCAACCTCGACAGCGTCTTCAACATGACCAAGCAAGTCGTTGACGGCATGGTCGAGCGCAAGTGGGGGCGCGTGATCAACGTGTCATCGGTCAACGGCCAGAAGGGCGCGTTCGGTCAGACCAACTACTCTGCCGCCAAGGCCGGCATGCATGGTTTCACCAAGGCACTGGCGCTTGAAGTCGCGCGCAACGGCGTCACCGTGAATACGATTTCCCCGGGTTACATCGGCACCAAGATGGTGATGGCGATCCCGCAGGAGATTCTGGATTCCAAGATCCTGCCGCAGATTCCGGTGTCTCGACTGGGCAAGCCGGAAGAAATCGCCGGTCTGGTCGCCTACCTGTCGTCAGAGGAGGCTGCCTTCGTGACCGGGGCGAACATCTCGATCAACGGCGGTCAGCACATGTTCTGATCGGCCTCGTCGCCGGACCTTCCACGTGGTGTGATTACGCGTTGCGCACCCCGCATATCAGGTCCGGAACCGAGATGCAATTACGCCCGTTCGTCGGGCGTTTTTTTTTGTAATCCAGGTATTGCGTCGCAACATCCTGTTTCAAACACGCGTATAATCGGAGCGGCTTAGTGGCTTGAACGCTGCTGTTGGCAATGTTGGGGGCGGTGTGTGGTGAATGACGCACTGCGGCGCGCGCCCAGATTCAAATCTGTTGCAAAAGGATTGCAATATGTCCCAGAAAGTCGCTCTCGTAACCGGCGCCATGGGCGGTCTTGGCACCGCGATCTGCCAGTCGCTGGCCAAGGATGGCATCAAAGTCGTCGCCAACTGCCTGCCCGGCTTTCCTCAGAAGGAAGAATGGCTGGCCGGCCAGAAGGCTCTCGGATTCGAGTTCATCCCCGCAGAGGGAGATGTCTCGGACTACGAGTCCTGTAGGGACATGGTCGCCCGCATCGAGGCCGAAGTCGGCCCGATCGACGTGCTGATCAACAATGCCGGCATCACCCGTGACAAGTTCTTCCCGAAAATGGAGAAAGGTCAGTGGGATGCGGTGATCAACACCAATCTGAACAGCCTGTTCAACGTGACCCACCACATTTCGGCCAAGATGGCCGAGCGCGGATGGGGTCGGATCGTCAACATCTCGTCGGTTAACGGCGTCAAGGGTCAGGCCGGCCAGACCAACTATTCGACTGCCAAGGCAGGCGTGCTCGGTTTCACCAAGGCGCTCGCCTCCGAACTGGCGAACAAGGGTGTCACGGTCAATGCGGTCGCGCCGGGTTACATCGGCACCGATATGGTCATGGCAATTCGCGAGGACATCCGTCAGGGCATCATCGACACGGTTCCGATGAAGCGGCTTGGCAAGCCGGAAGAAATCGGTGCGCTCTGCTCCTACCTCGCCTCCGAGATGGCCGGCTATGTCACCGGTGCCACGATCAATATCAATGGCGGTCTGCACATGTGCTGATGCAGCACCCATCGTGCCGAAGTCGTCACGAATGCCCCGCCAATGGCGGGGTTTTTTCTTTTTGTGCGCGCTATAATCGGGTTGCACTGCAAAATCGGTCGCCGAGGAGAGTTGTTACATGCCCGAGAAGATGAGATTGATCAAGAAGTACCCGAACCGTCGTCTTTATGATACGCGGACGAGTTCCTACATCACGCTCGCCGACGTCAAGGAACTGGTGCTTGGGCGGGAAGAGTTCCAGGTGATCGACGCCAAGAGCGGTGAAGACCTGACTCGCAGCATTCTGCTTCAGATCATTCTCGAGGAAGAAGCCGGCGGTGCGCCGATGTTTACCAGTGACCTGCTGTCGCACATGATCCGTTTCTACGGCAACGCGACCCAGGGCATGATGGGCAAGTATCTCGAGAACAACATCAAGGCTTTTACCGAGATGCAGGCCAAACTGCAGGAGCAGGCCAAGGCGATCTATGGCGAGAACAGCCCGATCAGCCAGGACCTGTGGGCCCAGTTCCTGAACTTCCAGGGGCCGGCGCTGAAGAGCGTGATGGGTACCTATGTCGATCAGAGCAAGAAGATGTTCGATCAGATGCAGGAGCAGATCGAAAGTCAGACCCGAAACATGTTTACCGGCTTTCAGTTTCCGAATTATCCGCAGGGTGAGGGCGGCGAGGCCAAGCGTTCGGGCGCGACCGGTGCCGCGACGGGCTCGACCGACAAGAACGAAGCCGCAAAGACCAGCCAGCCCGCGCGTAGTGAACGTGCCGGCGAGAAAAAATAACCCATAACGGATTCCGTTGCGCTTCCGGAACGACCCATTGTCCGGATCAGCTGGAATCCACCCCCGCAGAGTGCAATGAGTTCAAGAAAGATGCAGGATGTCCCCCGGGTCGGGTTCGTATCCCTCGGATGCCCGAAGGCGACCGTTGATTCCGAACATATCCTGACCCGCTTGCGGGCCGAAGGCTACGACATCTCGGGCAGTTACGATGATGCCGATCTTGTGGTCGTCAATACCTGTGGTTTCATCGATGCGGCGGTCGAGGAATCGCTCGATGCGATCGGAGAGGCGTTGGCCGAGAATGGCAAGGTCATCGTCACCGGATGCCTGGGCGCCAAGGATGACGTGGTGATGGCGGCGCATCCGCAGGTGCTCGCGGTCACCGGTCCACATGCGACCGAGGAAGTCATGAAGGCGGTGCATCTTCATCTGCCCAAGCCGCACGATCCCTTTACCGATCTCGTGCCGCCGCAAGGCATTCGACTCACGCCCCAGCACTTCGCCTACCTGAAGATATCCGAGGGCTGCAACCATCGCTGCAGTTTCTGCATCATCCCGTCGATGCGAGGTGATCTGGTCAGTCGCCCGATCCACGAGGTCATGAAGGAAGCGGAAGCCCTGGTTGCATCGGGGGTCAAGGAGATCCTGGTCATTTCGCAAGACACCAGCGCCTATGGCGTGGATCTGAAGTATCGGACCGGTTTCTGGAATGGTCGTCCGCTCAAGACCCGATTGCGGGAACTGGCTGGCGCGCTGGGGGAGCTCGGAGTCTGGGTGCGGATGCATTATGTCTATCCCTACCCAAGCGTGGATGAGATCATTCCCTTGATGGCCGAGGGCAAGATCCTGCCGTATCTGGATATCCCGTTCCAGCATGCCAGCCCGCGCATACTGAAGGCGATGAAACGGCCGGCCAGTTCCGAGAACGTGCTGGAGCGCATTCGCAAGTGGCGTAGCATCTGCCCGGATCTCACCATTCGCTCGACTTTCATCACCGGTTTTCCGGGTGAGACCGAGGAGGATTTCTCGCATCTTCTCGACTTCCTGGCCGAAGCACAGCTCGACCGGGTTGGCGCCTTCGCTTATTCCCCGGTCGAAGGTGCGACCGCCAATGAGCTGGCTGACCCGGTGCCCGAGGAGGTGCGCGAGGAGCGCAGGATGCGCTTGATGGCCATCCAGGAAGACATCTCCACCCAGCGGCTGGAACGATGGATAGACCGGGAGATGACGGTGCTGGTCGATCAGGTGGACGAGGAAGGCGCATTGGCGCGTTCCTGTGCCGATGCGCCGGAGATCGATGGGCTGGTCGTCATCCCGAATGGCGAGGCACTCGAGGTCGGCGAGTTCGTGCAGGTCAGGATCACCGATTGCGATGTGCACGATCTCTATGCCGAACCGCTGAATTGAGGGTGCCGACCGCATGTACGAGACCGCGCCGATCGACAGGAAGGATGGGCGGCCGGTCGTCGGTCTCGCGCTAGGCAGTGGCGCGGCCCGAGGATGGTCCCATATCGGGGTGATCCAGGCGCTGGAGCGCGAGGGGATCAAGCCGGATGTGGTGTGTGGATGCTCGAGTGGCGCCCTGGTGGGTGCCGCGCTTGCCTCTGGTCGTTTGAAGGCCCTGGCGGACTGGGTGGGGGCACTCGACTGGCAGGCCGTGCTGGGGATGCTGGACGTCAGTTTCAAGGGCGGATTGATCCGCGGAGACCGGGTCGTTCAGCACTGTGCGGAGCATTTCTTCCTTGAAAAATTCTCCGATCTCAGGATGCCATTCGCCTGCGTTGCGACCGAATTGAGCAGCGGACGCGAAGTCTGGTTGCGCGAGGGGGCGATTTCCGCTGCTGTCCAGGCCTCGATTGCCCTGCCCGGGCTTTTTTCACCGGTGAACCGGCATGGACGGGTTCTGGTCGATGGCGGCCTGGTCAATCCGGTCCCGGTTTCATTGTGCCGCGCGATGGGCGCCGAGATCGTGATCGCGGTCGAGCTCGGCTCCGGCATGGTCGGCAAATCGCGCAAGCGTGAACGGGAGCGAAGCTTTCTTCCGGCGGTTGTCAATCACGAAGGCTGGACCCAGAAGCTCCTCGGATCGATCGGGCTGGGCAATGGACGATCGCCTGCAACTACCGAATCGACTGCTGGGGACGACTCCCTGCCATCGCTTCCGGAAGTGCTGGCCGCCAGTATCAACATCATGCAGATGCGGATCGCCCGCAGCCGTCTGGCCGGAGAGCCGGCCGACATACTGATCTCGCCCCGTGTCGCGCATCTGAACATGATGGAGTTCGATCGGGCCGGGGAGGCGATCGAAGAAGGCGAAGCGGCGGTCGAGCGTGTCAAGCCGTTGTTGCAGCAGGTCATGGAAGGGACGGCATGACATCGGACGATCTTTCCGGTTTTCGTGCCGGATTGTGCGATATCGTCGGTTCGGCGCGGGTCCTGCACACCGACGAGGCGATGGCGCCTTTTCTGACCGATTGGCGTGGTCGCTACAAGGGAGACGCCAGCGCCGTCGTGCTTCCGGGCACGGTGGAGGAGGTCGCGGCGGTGGTCCGGCTATGCGCGACTCATGAGCTTGCGATCGTGCCCCAGGGGGGGAATACCGGGTTGTGCGGCGGCGCGACTCCTCATCCCGGGTCGAGTGCGGTCGTGGTCAATCTTTCGCGCCTGAAACATATTCGGGCGCTCGACCTGGCCAACAATACCGTGACGGTAGAGGCGGGTTGTACGCTCCACGAGGTCCAGCAGGTTGCGGCGGACGCCGACAGGCTCTTTCCGCTCTCGCTCGCCTCGGAGGGGAGTTGCGAGATCGGGGGGAATCTTTCGACCAATGCGGGCGGGGTGCAGGTGCTTCGCTATGGCAACATGCGCGAGCTTGTGCTCGGGATTGAAGTGGTATTGCCGGACGGACGCATCTGGGATGGACTGCGCGGTTTGCGCAAGGACAACACCGGGTACGACCTCAAGCATTTGTTCATTGGTGCGGAAGGTACGCTGGGCATCGTCACCGCCGCGGTCCTCAAGTTGTTTCCGCGGCCACGCTCGCGAACGACCGCCTGGCTGTCGGTGCCGAGTCCCGATTGCGCGGTTGGTGTCCTGACCAGGCTGCAATCGGCCTGTGGCGACCGGGTGACCGCCTTCGAAATCATCGGTGAGGAAGCGCTCTCGCTCGTGCTCAAGCATATCCCTGGGGCACGGGCACCACTGGACGCTCCCGCTAAATGGTCTGTGCTGATCGAACTGTCCGATACGCTGGAGTCGGCCGGCCTCGAACGCATGCTCGAGACCGCGCTCGGCGACGCGATCGAGGACGGTCTGGTCTGCGATGCGGTGGTGGCTGCGTCCCTGGCCCAGACCGAAGCCTTGTGGGCACTTCGGGAGAACATCTCGGAGGCACAGCGTATCGAGGGCTTCAGCATCAAGCACGACATCGCGGTTCCGGTCAGTCGGGTCGCCGAGTTTCTCTCCCTGGCTGAATCGGCACTGCGTGCGCGTTGGCCGGACGCGCGTATCGTCGCTTTCGGCCATATCGGTGATGGCAATCTGCACTACAACCTGTCCAAGGCCGATTCGCTGGACAATGCTTCGTTTATCGCGCGTACGCCTGAGATCAACCGCGTGGTACACGATCTGGTTGAGGCGCTCGGCGGATCGATTTCGGCCGAGCATGGACTTGGACAGCTGAAACGTGAGGAAATACGCCGCTACAAGAGCGCGATCGAGCTCGACATGATGCGGATGTTGAAGTCGGTTTTCGACCCGAAAGGCCTGATGAATCCGGGTAAAGTGGTTTGATCGAGTGAATCCTGAAAAGAGGGTTTACACCCGTGTGGGGGCACCCTATAATGCGCGCTCTTTCGCCGTCGGGGGTATAGCTCAGCTGGGAGAGCGCTTGCATGGCATGCAAGAGGTCAGCGGTTCGATCCCGCTTACCTCCACCAAACGAAAGACAGGTCCCCATCGTCTAGAGGCCTAGGACATCGCCCTTTCACGGCGGTAACCGGGGTTCGAATCCCCGTGGGGACGCCAGG
>JAUVVG010000072.1 GCA_030604735.1 Azoarcus sp. | reverse complement strand
GTTTCCGGAAGTCCGGAGACGTCGGCCAGAACCCACCCAGAACCCAGGCTTACGCACACCGGGAAGGCTCCGCGCCTGCCCTCTGACGCTCGTCAGCGCTTTTTCCACTTTCCGGAGACAAGCGTCACGGCTATTTTCAAACCATGTCACAAGAGCTGGCGTGCCGAAGTATGGGTCGGCTCAAGCGCGTGCCAGACGCAGCCCGTTGTAGCTGCGCTCGATGCCATAAGGGGCGTCGTCGAGGATCATCAGGGTTCTCATGGTGCAGGCTCCGTAATGAGCGAAGTGAGTCCTACTGCCCGCCGGATTTGATAGTGGCCTTCAGGACTTCGAAATCGCTGCGGACTTTCTCGTTGAAGAGCAGGCCGGAGCTGTCCAGCTTGCCAACGCCTCCGAGGACACCTCAGGACGAATAAAGGACGAGGTTTGACCCTTCGCCCTTCTCCCGAATGCGAACCGATCGTCGGCATAACCGCGCAGAACGTTGTAGCGCGCAATCTGCTTGGGGGGTCAGGAACTGCACTGACTTGCAGTGCTGCGACAGATGACTGAAGCGCAGCTCGGTTATGGCCGACTCGGCCTCGGCAAGACAGTCGGCAGGGCGTCTCGCCCTCGGCATGCAATCATCTGCACAACGGCTTGTCAGATCCCGGCATCCCGACCAACTCCCAGCGGAGCCCTCATGATCCGACTCGACCGACTCAGCATGCACTACAGCCTGGGCACCACCCGTATAGACATCCTGCGCGAGGTGGATCTGCTCATCGCGGGGGGCGAGCGGGTGGCGATCGCCGGCCCTTCCGGCACCGGGAAAACCTCGCTGTTGCTGCTGCTCGCCGGGCTGGAGCGGCCTGCGGCCGGATCGGTGTTTTTCGACGGGCGCGCGCTCGAAAAAATGGGCCGCGACCAGCTTGCCGACCTGCGCCGCGACCACATGGGCATCGTGTTCCAGTCCTTCCATCTGGTCCCCAGCCTCAGCGCGCTAGACAACGCTGCGCTGCCACTGGAGATCGCCGGCAGGCGCGATGCGCGCGAGCGGGCACGGGCCATGCTGGACCGGGTCGGGCTGGGCGCGCGGCTGGGCCACTATCCGGGGCAGCTTTCCGGCGGTGAACAGCAGCGCGTAGCGATCGCCCGTGCGCTGGTGCACGAACCCAAGCTGGTGCTGGCCGACGAGCCTACCGGCAACCTGGACGACCGTACCGGTGCGGCCATCGGCGAACTGCTGCTGCACCTGAACGCCGAGACCAACACCACACTGGTACTGGTGACCCACGACTTGCGCTTCGCCGCACGTTGCGACCGGGTTCTGCGACTGACCGAAGGACGGCTGTCTGAACAGAGCCCCGTACCGGAGACGCACGATGCGTAGCCTGCTCAAGCTGGCCTGGCGGGACCTGCGCGGCAGCGGACGCACTTTATGGGTGTTCTGCGCCTGCCTGATGTTGGGGGTGGCGCTGATCGCCGCCAGTGGCGGGCTGCATCGCCAGGTCGGCGCCAGCCTGTTGGCCGATACCCGGGTGCTGTTCGGAGGCGACCTGGAGGTACGTACCCGCGCACCCTTGCCCGAAGCGATGCGGGACTGGATGGACGCACGCGGCACCGTGTCGCGCCTGGTCCAGTTCCGCACCATGTTGATGACTGCGGAAGGCGATGCGCATCTGGTCGAACTCCAGAGCGCGGACGACGCCTACCCGCTCTATGGCGCAATCGAACTCCTGCCCGCACTCTCCCTGACCGATGCGCTGGCGCCGCGCGGGGGGGTGCCCGGCGCGGTGATCGATCGCGTGCTGGCCGAACGCCTGGAGCTCGACCCGGGAGCGCGGATCGAACTGGGCGCTGCGGAAGTGGAAGTACGGGCGATCATCGTCCGCCAACCCGACCGCAGTCTGCGCGCCGACTGGAGTGGCCCGCCGGTGCTGATTTCCGCCGATGCACTGGCGCAGACCGGATTGCTGCAGCCGGGCAGCCGACCCGCCTATCGTTACCGGGTGCGTACCGAGCTCGAACCCGCGGCCTGGCGCAGCGCCTTCCTTGCGGCCTTTCCGGACCACGAAGCCGAAGTGCGCACCTTCATCGAGCGCAACGCCCGCCTCGGTGAAGTGCTCGGACAGATCGGATCAGGTGTGCTATTGATCGGCTTCAGCGCCTTGTTCATCGGCGGCCTGGGGATATTCAACAGCGTTCAGGCCTACCTGCAGGGCAAGCTCGGCACACTGGCCACCTTGCGTGCCATCGGCCTGCGCGACGCACGGCTCGCCGCCGTGTACCTGATGCAAATCCTTATCCTGGCCAGCGTCTCCGCCTTCGCGGGCGTACTGCTCGGTGGCTTGCTGGCGATCTTCGGCAGCAGTGTGGTTGCCGAGCGCTTGCCGCTCGCCGGCGAATGGACGGTGCTGCTTGCGCCGCTCGCCACGGCCTGGAGCTTCGGGGTGATCATCGCGCTGCTCTTTGCGCTGCCGGCGCTCGGCCGCGCGCTCACGGTCGATCCCGCCACACTTTTTCGCGGGGTGTCGGGCACGACCACCCGCACCCCAGCCAAGGCCTGGTGGCTGACTGCGGCATGCGCCGTTGTGGCGGCCGGTCTGCTGTTGGTGGCCATGCCCGATCCGCTGTTCGGCCTCGCCTTCGTGCTGGCCCTGCTGCTGGTGCTGGCGCTACTCGAGGGGGTGGTCCGGCTGTTGCGCACTGTGGCACGACGCCTGGCCGACCACCACTGGCTGATCGGCCGCTTTGCCTTGCGCATGGCATTGACCGGTCTGTACCGACCCGATTCACCGCTGCGCCCCGCCCTGCTGTCGCTCGGTTCGGCGCTGACCTTGCTGGTGGCCTCCACGCTGGTCGTACTCGCACTGCTGACCACCATCGAGGAGACCGTGCCCGAGCGCGCACCGTCACTGGTGTTCTACGACATCGGCGCGGCGCAGAAAGACGACTTCGAGGTACTGGTGCGAGCCGCCCCCTCGCTGACCCAGCTCGATCTCGCCCCGCTGGTACTGGGCCGACTGGTCGCGGTGGGCGATGAGGAACTTCGCGACAGTGCCGATCCCCGCCGCCGCCTCGAAGCGCGCAACGAGCACAAGATGAGCACGCTGCAGAACAACTTCGACCAGGTGGTCGTCACCCGCGGCGCCTGGTGGCCGCAGGATTACCGCGGGCCGGCGCGGGTTGCGATGGAGGACCGCGAAGCCGACCAACTCGGACTGAAGGTGGGCGACACCGTGCACTTCGAGATCCTCGGCGAGCGTGTCGAAGCCGAGCTGGTCGCCATCTATGCCCAGAAGCGTTTCCAGTCACGGCTTTGGCTGGAGGCGATCTTTTCGGACGGCGTCCTCGACCCCTTCATCACGCGCTATGTCGGCATGGCCTACATGGAGGGCAGCGACGCGATCGCCAGCCAGAACCGCATTGCGGCAGCCCAGCCCAATGTGGTGACGGTGCGCACGGACCTGCTGCTCGACGAAGCACGCGCCATCCTGGCCCGGGCCGCCGGGGGCCTGAGCGCCATCGCGGCGGTGACGCTGATCGCGAGCCTGCTTGTGCTGGTCAGCGTGATCGCCGCCAGCCGCGCCCGCCAGATCTATCTCGCCACACTGTTGCACACGCTGGGTGCCCGGGTCGGCGCCATCGGCCTTGCCCTGCACCTGGAATACCTGCTGCTCGCGGTCATGACCACCGTCTTCGCGACTGCGGCGGGGAGCGTGCTGGCCGCAATGCTGCTGCATCACCGGCTGGCGCTGGATGCGAACATGAGCTGGTGGGCTGGCGGCGCGGTCGCAGCGCTGGTGGGCGGGGTTGCGCTGAGTCTTGGTGCGCACTACCTGATGCGCCAGTTGCGCCTGTCCCCCGCCGTGCTTTTACGCGGTTTCGGCGGATGAATTCAGCGAAAGGTCGCGGCGGCTAATGCTGTCGGCAGCCGACAGAATCGAAGGTGTGCCAGGCCCCGGGCTCTGGACATGTACTCGTCTTTCGGAAGTGGCTTTTCCACTTGCTCGAGCGGTAAGAGCTGAAGTTGGTCCAACCTGTCAGACGGCGCGCCTGGGTCGGACAGCCTCGATATTCGACTACGGACTGCTAGTGCCCTGATCTGTCGGATACACCGCCGCGAAACGGAATCATCAACATGCCGGGCAGGCGATCCACCTGGTTCGGGTCACGCAGTTCGGACAGGCCGATGGTCATGCCATCGTGACCGTCGCGTGGCTGGGCGCGGTAGGTACCAAACAGGCGATCCCACCATGGCAGGCTGAATCCGAAGTTGGAGTTGGTTTCGTTCTCGTGCACCGAATGATGGACGCGGTGCATGTCGGGCGTGACGAGAACGAGCCGGAGCACACGATCCACCCCGGCCGGCAGCCGGATGTTGCCGTGGTTGAACATGGAGGTGGCGTTGAGCAGCACCTCGAAGATCACCACCGCGACCACCGGCGGACCGAGCACGACGACGGTTGCGAACTTGATCAGCATCGACAGCACGATCTCCAGCGGGTGAAAGCGTGCGCCGGTCGTGACGTCGTAATCGAGATCCGCGTGGTGCACCCTATGCAATCGCCACAATACGGGAATCGCATGCACCATCACATGCTGCAGCCAGATGACGAAGTCCATTGCGATCACCGCCAGCGCGATCGCCACCCACCCCGGTAAATGGTAAAGGTTGAGCAGGCCCCAGCCATTGGCGGCGCAAAACGCGGCGACGCCCACCGCCGCAGCCGGAAACAGGATTCTCAGGATCACCGTGTTGAGTACCACGATCCCAAGATTCGATGCCCAGCGAAGCCCGCGACCTATTGTCAGTGCGCGGCGCGGCGCGAGCACTTCCCACAGCGCGACCACGGCGAAAATGCCGATGAAGAAGCCAAGCCGTATCGCCGGCTCGCTGTCGAGTATGGCGCTATCCAGATTCATACACCCCCGAGCGTGACTTATCGAAAAAGTTCTCGGACCAGCCTGCACAATACTGCAATGTCCCTTGGATTATTTACGCAAGCGCGACAACGGCGCACAATTCGAGCGTCGTCCCGGCCCTTCCTCGCGAGCGACATGCGCCCATGGACAAGCCTTCCGTCAAGGGGGGTTGCTCGGCGTACAAATCCCCTGTACCGGCAAGGCCATGTCGGGTTCGAATCGACTCGACTTGCTCGCGGCTGAACACTCGGAACCCCATGCACAAGATCGTCTTTCTCGACCGTGAAACCCTCGCCCCGCAAATCCGGGTACGCCGGCCGGACTTTCCCCACAGCTTTGTCGAGCACGAGCGCACCGCAACGGACGAAGTCGTCCCGCGGCTCGCCGGCGCCACGATCGCGATCACCAACAAGGTCAAGCTGGGCGCCGAGGCGCTCGCCCAGCTGCCCGACCTGCGACTGATCGCCGTCGCCGCCACCGGCACCGACTGTGTGGACAAGGCCGCCTGCCAGGCACGCGGCATCCTGGTCAGCAACATCCGTGGCTACGCGGCCAACACCGTGCCGGAACATGTGTTCACGCTGATGCTCGCCTTGCGCCGCAGCCTGATCGGCTACCGCGACGACGTGATCGCCGGCGAATGGCAGAGGTCCGGCCAGTTCTGCTTCTTCAATCATCCACTGAAGGATCTCGCCGGCAGCCGCATCGGCATCGTCGGGCGCGGCGTACTCGGCCAGCGCGTGGCCGACATCGCGCGCGCCTTCCGCATGGAGCCGGTGTTCGCCGCACGCAAGAACACAGCGGCCGGCCCCGACACCCTGGGCTGGGACGAGATGCTCGCGACCAGCGACGTGATCACGCTGCACTGCCCGCTGACTGCCGAAACCCGTGGCCTGATCGCCATGCCGGAGTTCCGTGCGATGTCGCGCAAGCCCCTGCTGATCAACACCGCACGCGGGGGGCTGGTGGATGAGCACGATCTGGTGCGTGCGCTCGACGAAGGCCTGATCAGCGGCGCCGGCTTCGACGTCACCGACGGCGAACCCCCTCCGTCCGACCACCCGCTGATGCGTGCGGCCAACCGCAGCAACTTCATCCTGACCCCGCATGTGGCCTGGGCGTCGGACGAAGCGCAACAAGTGCTGGCCGATCAGTTGATCGACAACATCGAAGCCTTCGTCGCGGGCCATCCAAGACACCTGGTCGAGGCGTAAGGAAGAATCATGTCCGCCCCCCACCCGATGAAGATTCCCGGCACCCTCGCCCTGCTGTTCGGGCTGATGACGATCGCAAGCGGAGGCATGGCCTTGTTCGGCTCCTCCGCCGAGGTGTACGACTTCGGCGACGTCGTGCCCTATGTGCTCTGGTTCAACTTTCTCGCCGGCTTCGCTTATGTGATCTCGGGTGTCGGCCTGGTCCGCTCGACGTCATGGGGAGCCTGGCTGGCCATCGCACTGGCGATCGCGACCTCGCTGGTGTTTGCGCTGTTCGGTCTGCATGTCATGGGCGGAGGCGCCTACGAGATGCGCACCGTGTTCGCGATGAGCTTCCGGGTGGCTTTCTGGATCGCGATCGCGTCGCTTGCCTACCGGGCCCTGCGACGTGGATGGCTGGACTGAGCCGACGGCCCACCCCCAGGCGCCGGCCCCCCCTTCCCGGGTCGGCCGTTTTGTATCCCAAAGTATCCGGCACGGCATCAGAGACAATCCGCTTCATTCCAGGCTCGGTTCAACATATCCGGCTTACATCGGGGTGTTCAAATGCACTCACCGCCCAAGCACACGGGTGATACCCCCCGATTGATAAAGGAGTCGCATCATGAAAACCTGGATGAAAATCTCTCTTGCCGCTTCCATGGTCGCCGCCGTCGGCCTCGCCAGCACCGCAGTCATGGCTCGTGGTGGTGATTGTGGCGCCTACGGCGAACGCGGCAACCGCGCCGCCTGGCAACAGATGACGCCGGAGCAGATGCAGGCGCGCATGGTGCAGCGCGCCGAGCTAAGGTTCGCCCGCCTCGAGCTCGCACTCGCGCTGACCGATGCGCAGAAACCGGCTTGGGACAGCTTCAAGACCGCCATCGGCGAACAGGCGGGACAAATGGGACCGCGCCTTCAGCGCCCGGCAACGGAAGACCGGCCGCAGACCGCCATCGAGCGGATGCAGCGCATGGAGGAAATGAGCCAGTTGCGTCAGGAGAGCCTGTCCGCGACACGCGCTGCGGTCGAGACCTTTTACGCGACTCTGAGCGATGCACAGAAGACCGTGTTCGACAGCGAGTTCGCTACGATGGGACGTGATGGTCACCACGGCATGGGCCACAAGGGCTCACGCATGGGGCAAGGGTACGGCCGCGGCTGAGTCGAAGCCGAACGATCCCTGGCCTCTCCCTGCTCAGCCCATTGTGAGCAGGGCCCACTCGGGGGAGAATGGCGTCTTGCGCCTGCCGGCTATCACTAAAGAGATGGCCGGCGGCCCCTCAAGAAGTCACACCCGAGGCAGTCGATGAATTCGTTTCAATGGGACGAGCACTACGTAACCGGTATCGACGAGGTGGACGAGCAACACATGGAGCTCGTCACCATCATCAACCGCCTGGGCGACCTGATCGCCAACCCCGAGCAGTTCGACCGCAACGGCCTTACCCGGCTGGTCGACGAACTCGCCGACTACGCCCGTTTTCACTTCGCGGCCGAAGAGGGGTTGATGAAGAAGTCCGGCATCGCGCCGCGGCACCTCGCCTCGCAGGAGCGCGAACACCATGCCTTCATCGACGAAGTCTCGCGCATGGTCAGCGAAGAAATGACGGTTCACTCATCGAACCGCTTGCTCAAGTTCCTGATTCACTGGCTGGCTTACCACATCCTCGGCTCCGACCAATCGATGGCCCGCCAGTTGTTGCTGATCGGCCAGGGACACTCGCCCGAAGCCGCCTTCGCCGAAGATGCACGCCTGGGCACGCGCGCCACCGAGCCCTTGCTGGCCGCGCTCAATGGCTTGTTCTCGCAGGTCTCCGAGCGCAACCGCGAGTTGCATGCGCTCAACGAGTCACTCGAAGCGAAGGTGGAGGAACGCACCCGCGAGCTCGCGATCGCCAACAAGCATCTCGAGGAATTGTCCATGACCGACGTGTTGACCGGTTTGCCGAACCGGCGCCACGCGATGCATAGACTCAAGCTGGAGTGGGCTTCCGACGCGCAGTCGCTGTCGCTGATGATGATAGACGCCGACGGCTTCAAGCAGATCAACGATAGCTGTGGCCACGATGCCGGCGACATCGTGTTGCAAACCCTTGCCCGCGAGTTGCGCAACGCGGTACGCAACGACGACTTCGTCTGCCGTCTCGGCGGTGACGAATTCCTGGTGATCTGCCCCCAAACCCCTCTGGACGGCGCCTTGCATGTCGCGGAACAATTACGGGCCAGGATCAACGCGATGCGGGTCACGGCCGGAGCCGGAGAATGGCACGGCAGCGTCAGCATCGGTGTCGCCGAGCGGGATGCGACCATGAAGTCGGTCGACGAGCTGGTCAAGCGGGCCGACGAAGGCGTCTATCTGGCCAAGCGGCACGGCCGCAATCGGGTGGCGAGCGCAGCGCCCACGATGCGCTGAGGACATCGGGATTGATACTTGTCGCTTACCGCGGCAAACTCGGGCTTATCCTGATCAGATAAATGTCTTGACGAGGCGTCACCGCCTCGCGCCCACGCATTCCGGAAGCATCCATTGACCGAATACCCACCGCACAGGGAGAACCGTCGCCGGACGAGAGGCGCTTTGTTCTCCATCGGATCCTACCACCTGCTGATCGTGGTGGTCGGCTTGTGCCTGCTCGGCCTGTTTCTCGTCTATGCCTACAAGCAACGGGAACAAGCCATCGTCAGCGCCTCGGTGAACGAAGCCGCCATTCTCGCCGACAGGCTTCAGACCACCCTCAGACGGGTCGAAGCCGCGTCGACCTTCATCCGCGAGAGTATCGGCTTGCCTGCCGTCGACGCTGCCGCGTCTGGCGCCGAGTCGCAGCCAGGCCGATCGATAGACAACGCGGGCCTTGCGCTGCTCGCGCGAGGCTTCCCCGAGATCGCGGCGCTGACGGTTTTCGATGCCGAAGGGCGCTTGCTGCTGTCCAGCGCCCCTGCTGCGATGCCGGTGCTAATCGACGACCGGCCCTATTTCGTCGCGATGAAGGCCGAACCGAAAGCCGGACTGCACTTCTCCGAGACTCAGGTCAACCGGCTCGACGGTGCGGTATCGGTGATGGCGCACGAGGCGATCCTCGACGAGCAAGGCCGTTTGGCCGGTCTGATCGTGATCCCGATCAACCTGCCTTATTTTCAACAGTTGTTCGCCGGACTCGACGTCGGTGTCCAGGGGGTGGTCAGCGTCAGGCGAAGTGACGACAGCCGGCTCGTGGCCCGCTGGCCCGAGCTACCGGGACGACTCAATCAGGAAGCGCCCGGCATCCCGCCGTTCGAGCTGATCAGGGCCGGGCAGAGCGAGGGCGTCGTTCAGTATATCGGCGCGAGCGACGGTATCGAGCGGATATTCGCGTTCCGCGCGGTCAGCGATTACCCTTTTTTCGTGCTGGTCGGACGTTCGGTCGAAGAGCAGTTCGTGCCCTGGCACAAGACCGCGCTGGCGGCATCGTTGCTGACGCTGGGCGCGATGTTGATACTCACCCTGTTGCAACGCCTGCTGCTGGTCAGTCAGCGCAAACTCGATGAGAGCCGCAAGCGCTTCGATGCCATCGTCAATAGCCGCGACGACGCGTTTTGCCGCTGGTTGCCAGACACCACCCTGATCCATTGCAACAACAGGTATGCCGAGCTGTTCGGCGAGGACAGCACCGAGTTGATTGGACGACGCTGGATAGACATGATGCCGCTGGATGAGCGCCAGGCGTTGCACACCGCCATCGCGACGATGGCGGACCATCCCGACATCCGCAGCTACGAGCATCAAATCATTCTCAAGGACGGGGGTATCGGCTGGATGCGCTGGCTGGATCTGCCTATGGTCGATGCCAAGGGACGCTGCGTCGAATTCCAGTCTATCGGTCAGGACATCACCGAGGCCAAGCGCACCGAACTACGCCTGCAGCAACTCGCGATGGCAGTAGAGCAAAGCCCCAGCCCTATCATCATCACCGACATCGACGGCACGATCGATTACGTCAATGACGCCTTCACCCGCGTCACCGGCTACCCCCGCGAGGAAGCAATCGGCCAGAACCCGCGCATGCTCAATGGTGGCGACACGCCGCGCGAAACCTATCGGTCGCTGTGGAGCACGCTGACCCAGGGCAAGGTGTGGACCGGCGAGTTCCGCAACATGCGCAAGGATGGCACCCGTTACATCGAGCTCGCGACGATTTCGCCGATCAAGCGGGGCGACGGCAGGACGACCCATTATGTTGCGGTAAAAGAAGACATCACCGCGCGTCGGCAGTCGGAAGACCTGATCAATCGTCTGGCCTACTTCGACTCCCTGACCGGCCTGCCCAACCGTGCCCTGCTTCTGGACCGCCTCGAGCAGGCACGGCTCGCCAGCCATCGCAGCAAGCAGTACGCCATGCTGTTACTGCTCGACATCGACAACTTCAAGCTGTTGAACGAGACCCAGGGGCATGATGCCGGAGACCGGCTGCTCATGGCGGTGGCGCAGCGCCTGCGTGATTCCGTGCGCGAGCAGGATACGGTTGCCCGACTCGGTGGAGACGACTTCGCGGTCATCATCGGCGATCTGGGCCCGGAAGAAGAGAGCGCGATCGGCTCGGCCGAGCTGATCGCGGAGAAGATTCACACCAGCCTGGGCCAGGCCTACGATCTCGACATTCCGGGCGGGCGCTATCACGGCACGCCCAGCATAGGCATCACCTTGTTCCGCTCGCGCCGGCTGTCGGGCGAGGACTTGCTCAAGCAGGCGGAAGTCGCGCTTTACAAGGCCAAGGATGACGGCCGCAACGCGGTACGGTTCTTCAGCCCGGCGATGCAGGCCGTGGTTCACGCCCGCGCAGAGATGGAGCGCGGGCTGCGCGAGACGCTCGCCGGCCAGGGTTTCCAGCTGCACTACCAGCCGCAGGTCGATAGCGATGGGCGTATCGTCGGTGCCGAAGCCCTGGTTCGCTGGATACGGCCCGATGGCAAGCGGGTGTCTCCGGCCGACTTCATTCCCCTGGCCGAAGAAACCGGTCTGATCGTGCCGATCGGATCCTGGGTGCTCGAAACCGCCTGCGCCCAGCTCTGTGCATGGGCAGCGAACCCGGACACCCGGCATCTGTCCCTGGCGGTGAATGTCAGCGGGCGGCAGTTCTACCAACCGGACTTCGTCGACGAGGTCCGGGACTGCATCGACCGATTCGGGATCAACTCGGGCAACCTCAAACTCGAGCTGACCGAGAGCATCGTGCTCAGCGATGTCGAGGACACCATCGCGCGCATGGAGCAGATCCGGGCGCTCGGAGTCCGCTTCGCGCTCGACGACTTCGGCACCGGCTACTCGTCGCTGTCCTATCTGAAGCGGCTGCGCTTCGACCAGCTCAAGATCGACCAGTCCTTCGTGCGCGACATGATCGTGGACAAGAGCAGCGCCGCGATCGTGCGGGCGATCCTGGCGATGAGCGAATCACTCGGGCTGGAAGCGGTCGCCGAAGGCGTGGAAACCGAACCGCAGAGCCAGATCCTGCATCAACAGGGCTGCCGAACCTACCAGGGCTACCTGTTCGGGCGCCCGATGCCGATCGAGGACTGGAACGTGTTCTGGGCGGAACGCAGCCAGGGCGTCGAAACAGATCAACCCACGCCCTGAAGAGGCCTCCGCCTCCCCTATCGCCCTCGCCACTCAAGCCTCCCGATCAAACGAGCGGCTGCGGCGCCCAAAGCTCAAGCGCGCTCGTCAGCCGGCCCGATTTCCATCCCATGATCATAAAAACGGATCTGCCCCTTGCCGGCATGCTTGGATGCATACATCGACAAGTCGGCCTGCTTCAGCAGGGGCTCCACCGACTCTGTCGATTCACCGAACATCGCGATGCCGATACTGGCACCGCACGGATGAGACTGGCCTGCGATCGGATACGGCGCATTCAGGCTGTCCAATGCTTTTTCGGCAATCACCCGCGCTTCGCGCAACGCGGTCTCACTATCGATGTCGAGCTCCTCCAGCATGATCACGAATTCATCCCCCCCGAAACGGGCGACCGTATCGGTCTGCCGCACACAACCGCTCAGACGCCCGGCCACCTGTTGAAGCAACAGATCGCCACCCTGATGTCCGAATCGGTCGTTGATGTTCTTGAAATCATCGAGATCTACGAAC
>JAUVVG010000039.1 GCA_030604735.1 Azoarcus sp. | reverse complement strand
TCTCCCGCACGCGGGCGAGGGGAGCTTAGTGAGTCGCCCCGGCGACTTTCGTTAAGAACGCAACAGCGCCACGGTTGATCAATCAACGTTTACGTAGGCCCGGCGTGGTCTGCTCGGCCACGTAGCGACGCACACGCGGGGGCTCATCGCCGATGTGAAAGGCTTGCCGTCTTTCACGCAGGCCGATGTCGGCCGCAGTGAAGCGGGCCAGTCGCCGCTGGTGTTCGACCCAGTTCTCGTCCAGGAAGTATTCGATATAGCGTCCCGGCTGGGCGGCGTCGCGGAACAAGCCCCACGACAGCGCGCCTTGCCGCAGTCTGGCCCTGCGGGTGTCCTGCATGATCTCGTTGAAGGCGTCGGCCTGGTCGGGGGCTATGAGGTATTCGATGGTCACCATCACCGGGCCCTCGTCCGGCCGGATATCTATCTGCGGTGGCGGGGCGGAGGTGACGACCGACGCCGGGGTCATGTCCTCGTCGGTTCTGCCGGCCACGCTGCCCCTGAGTGTGAACAGCAGCATCGCGACACCGAAAATCGCCGCACCACTGATCCCGGTCTCTATCGAGGTCCGCCCGGCGACGAAACCCCACAAGCCGGCACCGGCCGCGCCCCCGCCCATCAAGGCCATCTGGTAGATCGACATGCCGCGCGCGCGTACCCAGTTGGGCAAGGCCATTTGCGCTGCGACGGTCAGCGAGTTGGCGGTGGAAATCCAGGCCATGCCTGCCACCATCATCGCGATCACGGCCAGCCACAGGTAAGGCGAGAAGACGACGGTCACCGATGCCAGCGCATGGACCAGCGTGCCGAGTCGCACGAAGGTATCCCTGTCGATGCGATGACGAAGACGCTGCAGGTTCAGCGCCGCGATGATCGCCCCGCCTCCCATGGCGGAGAGCAATATGGTGAAGGTCACCGGCCCGCCGCCGTGGATGTCGCGCGCGATCAGCGGCAGCATCGCGGTGATCGCGGTCGACTGGAAGAAGAACAGGAAGATACGGGTCAGTACCGAACGCATCCGCGGCGACTGCACCACATGCTGCAGGCCAACCCGCATCGCGCCGAAGAAGCGTTCGCCCGGCAATACGCTCGGTTTGGGTTCGGACTTCCAACGCAGGATCAGCATGAACGCGACGATCGCCAGTACGGCGTTCAACATGAAGACATAGTGGCTGCCCGCGGTCGCCAGCAGGCCACCGGCGACGATAGGCCCGATCATCCGCGACATGTTCATCGCGATGCCATTGAGCGCGAGTGCGGCCGGCAACTGGTCGCGCGAGACCACGTCCGGGACGATCGCGGCGAACACCGGCCAGCGCATCGCCATGCCGATGCCGTTGGCGAAGGTCAGCGCCAGCAGCAGGGGTGCGGTCAGGCTGTTGGTCAGGGCGAGCACACCGAGAATCACCGCGATCGTCGCGACGTAGAGCTGGGTGAACGCGAAGTAGCGGCGCCGGTCGACGATGTCGGCGAGCGCGCCGCTGGGCAGGCCGAGCACGAACACCGGCAGGGTCGAGGCGGCTTGCACCAGCGCGACCATCATCACGCTGTCGGTGAGCGAAGTCATCAGCCACGCGGCCGCGACCTCGTTCATCCACATCGTGACATTCGCCGCCAGCCAGGCCAGCCACAGCATCCGGAACACCGTATTGCGCAGCGGTGCGAGTGCGGTGGGGTGGGGCGTTTCGGTCGGAGAGGCGCTCATGGCGGAGATTCCAGTGGTGCATACAACCGTCGTGCATCATGTACTACGAGGGTGACCTAGGCAAAGAGTCGTCGCGTCGCGTGTTCGAAGACGTCTAGCTTACATTGGCGGGCCACCTAACGGTATTGGGTATTGGCGCACGGCCAGTGTGCTTGAATGGCGAATGATGTTTGGCTGCGTGTCTCTCGCCTTGTTGCATCAACCGGCAGAGTCGCGGACAATCCGGGCAGTTCAAGAGCGGGATGCATGCGTGCTGCGTGATGATCGCAGTGAGTTTCTTGAATCGTACCTGGATGCAAGCCTTTCCCTTCCTGATCATTTGAAGAGGACCTCGAGCCAGTTTCCGACATGTCCGTTAAAGACCCGTACGTCAAAGTCCTCGATCTCGAGCAAACGCTTGCTGATTTGACGGCCATGGTGGATCAGTTGCAGCAGGAGCGCAGCGACCTCGAGATCGCACTGACCACGGCCATCGAGCATGGCGATGCGATCGAAGCGCAGCTCGAGACAGCCAATCGTCAACTCAAGAACGAGGTCCGTGAGCGACTGATCGTCGAGCGGCAATTGCGTGATCTGGTCACAACGATCACCCAGAAGAGCCGGGATCTCGAAGTCGTCTTGCAGACCATTACCGAGCATGCCGATCAGATCGATCTGCAATGGCTGGGGCGTTACATCGAGTCCGAGAACGCTGCGCGGCGCGATTCGCTCACCGGCGTCGCCAATCGGCGCATGTTCGACGAGTGCATGGCGCGCGAATGGGCGCGGGCGCGACGGGAGCGCGAGCCGGTCGCCCTGCTCATTTGCGATGTCGATTTCTTCAAATCTTACAACGACTTGCATGGCCATCAGGCAGGCGACGATTGCCTTCGCAGGATCGCGGAGATCCTGCAGTCGGTGCTGCATCGGGAGGGGGATCTTCTGGCGCGTTATGGCGGCGAGGAGTTCGTCATCCTGCTGCCGAATACCGACCTCAAGGGTGCGCTGCAGGTTGCCGAGTCGGTACTCAGGGCGATTCGGCAGGCCGCCTTGCCGCACGGGGCGTCGTCTGTCGCCGACCATCTCACCGTCAGTATCGGCGTCGCCACTCAAGTTCCAGCCGACGCGGACGAGAACGCGCTCTTCGCCGAAGTCGACCGTCTGCTCTATATCGCCAAGCAGCAAGGGCGCGACCGCATCGCAACCGTTTCCAACGTCCCACCGGATACCCCATGACCCAAGATTTCGGCAAGCTCAAGGACCTGCACCACGCGACAGGTACGGAATCCCTCAATCTCAGCTTCTGGCCCGGTTATGTGCCGTTGCAGCAACGCTGGCGAAACAACGGTCTGTCGGCGGATTTTCTCGGAGACTACGTCACCACCTTCTTCCCGCTCGACGACGAAGACCCGTCGACCCGCAATCGCCAGGCGGAGATTCGGGGTGCGGTCAGCTATATCGCGAACGAATTGCTCGAGAATGCGATGAAGTTTCACGATACCTCGGTCTCGGAACCGATTAACATCAGCCTGAGCCTCGAGCAGGACTGCATCGTCTTTCAGGAGAGCAACGGCGCCAGCGCCGAGTCCACCGAGCGGTATCGGCAATTCATCGAGAAGCTCTCGGAGTCGGACCCTGGCGAACTCTACCTGCAGCAACTGGAAGAGAATGCGCTCACCGACAGCAGTGCAGGGCTTGGTTATCTGACCATGATCAACGACTATGCAGCGGAACTGGCCTGGCGCTTCGAGCCTGCCGATAATGGCAGCTTTCGGGTTATCTCCCAAGTCACGATAAAATTATGATGGAGCATTGCTTGATGCAACCGATTCAAGGGGAAGGATACCTAGTCGAGTTTGACCCGAACGGCGATCGTGTTCGCATGTCGGGTTCGTTGCGGCTGGGTGGATTGTCAGAGTATGCCCCGATATCCGACCTCCTCGATCAGGCCATCGACGGGCGAGAGGCATTGACCCTGGATTTGCGCGCTCTCGAGTTTCTGAACAGCTCCGGCATTGCGACACTCTCCAAGTTTGTCATCCATGTGCGCAACGGCAAGACCTGCCAGCTGACAGTCGTGGGGTCGAACGCGATTCCCTGGCAGGGAAAGTCGCTGAATAATCTCAAACGGCTGATGCCTTCGCTCGAACTGGTCTTCGACGCCTGACCCGACACGCTTCAGAGCGTAGCGCATGTCCGAATCACATCCGGTTTCCCCTCAGGCACCCACCCGGTCGGGTGAGTCGGGCGTGGCCATATCGCGCGGTCTCACCGTTCGGCAGGCCACGGTCACGCTGGTCATCGTGCTGGTGCTCGGGTTGTTGACCGGGCTGGTCGAGTTGTACGCGGATCTGAAATCGATGCGCGAGGACATCCAGGAACAGGCCAACGGAACCTTGCGATTGGTCCAGGGGTCGGCGGCGGAAGCAGTCTTCCAGTACAACGAGATCCTCGCCGAGGAGGTCGTCAACGGCTTGCTCGGTTACCGCCAGATCCAGCAAGTGACGATCCGGGACAACTTCGACGAGGTGTTCGCTGCCGGTGAGCGGACCGATTCGACGTCGGCCGGTGCGCTGGTGCGTTCCCTGTTCGGCGACATCACCGCCTACAGCATCAGCTTGCAGCACAACCCGAATCCGGTCACCACCAACGAGGTCGGCGTGCTCGAGATCAAGCTGGCCGAGGGAGAGATCGCGCACAGTTTCATGCAGCGGGGCTCGATCCTGTTCACGCTGGGCTTGATCAAGGCGATCGTGATTTCGGCGCTGGTAGTGCTGATTTTCTATTTCATGATCACCCGCCCATTGCTGGCTCTGCACGCATCGATCACGCGTATCGATCCGACCCGTCCCGGCGAATGGCCCAAACCGGCCCTGCGCGGTCATGACCGCGACGAACTCGGTCAGATCGTTCAGGGGCTGGATGACTTGATGCTGGCCTTCCAGCGGGGACTGGAGCAACGCGATCAGGCGCGCGATGAGAACACCAGGCTGGGCGCCGAACTCGATGTCTCACGCCGGATCCAGCAGATTCTGTTGCCGTCGCGCGCCGAACTCGACGCCATTGAAACGCTGGATATCGCGACCTACATGGAGCCGGCCAGCGAGGTCGGTGGCGACTATTACGACATTCTGAGCCATGCAGATGGGGTGCGGATCGGTATCGGCGATGTCACCGGGCACGGGCTGGAAAGCGGCATCGTGATGCTGATGACCCAGAGCGCGGTGCGCACCATGCTGACCTGTCGCGAGGAAGACATCGTCCGTGTCATGGAAGTGCTCAACACCACGATCTACGACAATGTGCAGCGCATGGGTTGCGGCAAGAACCTGACCCTGGCCCTGCTCGACTACCATGCCGTTCCGGAAGGCGAGGCGGCGTCCGGCGCGCGCGGTCGATTGCGGATCTGCGGTCAGCATGAATCGATCCTGGTCGCACGCGGTGACGGTTCGCTGGAAGTGATCGATACCGACGCGCTCGGATTTCCGATCGGCCTCGTCGATCAGGTCGGCGAATTTGTCGATCAGGTGTGCATCGAGTTGCACCCGGGCGATACCGTCCTGCTATACACCGATGGCATCACCGAAGCCGCCGACGAGCAACATTTACTGTTCGGGCTGGATCGCCTGAATGAACTGTTTGTGAGGAATCGGGGCAAGAGCGCGGAAGAGATCAAGGAATTGATCATAGCCGAGGTGAAGCGTCACATCGGCACGCAAAAAATGTACGACGATCTGACCTTGGTCATCCTCAAGCAACGCTGACCGTCATTCGCGACCGAGCGCGCGATGCGCGTCGCGTTGAGCCGGTATGAGATGATTGGACCGTTGACCTTGAAGCGCAGGAATGACTATCCGTAACTTCGGAAAGGGGCCATGGAAATGTTGACGCGAGTTGTTGTACGTTGGGGCCGTAGAGTCTTGTGCGTGGGTTTTTTGGGCGTCTGTATGCCGCTCGCCTGCGCCCAGTCCGTGGCCGAACTGCAATGGGTGACCGAAGAGTATGCGCCCTACAACTTTACCGAGAACGGTCAGTTGAGGGGTATTTCGGTAGAAGTCTTGCAACAGATGTGGGACAGGCTGGGTGTCGAGCGCACGGCCTCGGACGTACAGGTGCTCCCTTGGGCGCGGGGCTACCGGATGGCACAGGAACAACAAGGAGTCTGTCTTTTTTCGACGACCGTGACCGAAGCCCGCAAGCAGATGTTCGCGTTCGTCGAACCCATCATCGAGACCCAGGTGACCATCATCGCACCCATTGCGCGTGGGTTGAACATCAGCGCGGTCTATGATCTCGCGCCACTGACCATTGGTGTCGTCCGCGAGGATATCGGCGAACAGGCCTTGCTCGAGGAGGGCGTCACCGCGTCATTGTCCCGCGCCGACTCGGCCCGCAGCCTCGTGCGCATGCTCGCTGGCGGTCGCTTCGACGCGATCTCCTACGAGATGAATACAGTCCGCTGGAACATGACGCTCGAGAACATCGATGCCAATGCGTATGAAACTGTCTTCATCGTGCGCGACGGGGTACTCGGCATCGCCTGTCACAAGGACACCGACCCGGCCACCGTCGGGCAGTTGCAAGAGGCCCTCGATGCACTGATTGCGGACGGAACCGTCGCGAGCATCCAGGCGCGCTATCTGCAGTAGGTCGAGAACGCCTGCGCTAACTTCCTTTGCCGTCCTTGGTGGCGATGCAGACCCGGTTACGCCCTTCCTGCTTGGCCCGGTACAAGGCCATGTCGGCCGTCTGGATCAGATGCTCATGGTGCTCGACCGGCTTAGGAAACGTCGCCACGCCAATCGAGGCGGTCACCGCGCCCAGCGACTTGCCATCGTGATGCAGATCGAGTGCAGCGACCGCCTCGCGCACGCCCTCGGCGCGTTTAAAGGCGGAGGCTTCGTCGCTTTCGGGCAGGATGACGAGAAATTCCTCCCCGCCCAATCTGCACGGCAGGTCGCTGCTGCGGAACTGTTGCTTGAGCAAGGCCCCCAAGGTGCGCAACACGACATCCCCCGCATCGTGTCCGAAGGTGTCGTTGAAGCGCTTGAAATGGTCGACGTCGAGCATCAAGACCGACATCGACCTTCCTCCCCGCAGGCAACGCTGGGCTTCACGTTCCAGCGTTTCCTCGACATAGCGTCGGTTGTACAGGCCGGTGAGCGGATCACGGATCGAGAGGTTGAGCAGTGATTCGCGCAGTTTGATGTTGGCCAATGCCAGTGCGATGCGATCGGCTGTCGTTTGCAGCAATGGACGTCCGGTCGATTCGTCTCCACCCAGCACGTGGAGTACGCCGATGGTCTTGCCCTGTCCGAGCAAAGGGACGCAGGCGTAATCGGCCGCCTGGCCATGCACGTGCCCGCATTGTGGGCGCTGACCGTCACGCTGGAACGAATAGGCATGCCCCAGCCGCAAGGACCAGCAGTCCTCTGGCGCAAACACCGTACTCGCGTCCGGGGCGGTTTGCCCCCAGGTCGCGGCGGCAACCAGGGCATTGCCGCTCTCGCGCAAGAGGCACAGCTGTCCCGGGCGATCGATGAACAGGGCCCCCAGCCCGCGCTCCAGCACCGGATACGCCTCGTCCAGGTTACGACAGCTTTGGAGCAGGCCGGTCATCTCGTTGAGCACTTGGTCCTCTCGTCTCAGACGTTCGAGCCGCCCGGCCTTTTCACTAGCCTCGATACTGGCGTTGGTGAGTTCGGCGGTACGCTCGCGAACGGTAGACTCGAGGGAGTCCCGCGCCTCCTTGAGCCGAGCCTGTGCCTGTCGCTGTTCGCTTTCGTGGGCATCGAGGGCCGAGATCATATGCCGGAAACCCTCGCCCAATTCCACGATCTCGTTGGCACCGCTCAGGCGCCCAACCCGAACACCGGTCTCCCCCCGGGCCAGCGACCGGGTGACTGCGGTCAAGCGCCTTACCGGGCGCAAAATGGATCGCCCGCCGATCGCCCAGGCCAGTATCAAACTGACCAGTCCGACGATGACGATCGCGACAATGCTGCCGACAAACACGCGGCGTACATCCTCCAGCATCTGCGCGCTCGAAATCCCGGCGCTTACCCAGATCCGCGACTCGTTGGGGCCGAATCCGGTAAAGGCATAGTGTCGCTCGACGCCGTCCAGGCCCTCCAGTTGCTGATAGCCGAGGCGCAGTCCGTGTGCGGCCATCGCCTGAAACAGCGCACTGTCGCCCGACTGCCGACCAGCGATCCCCTCCCGGTCGGGCACGCGTGCGACCACTTCGCCCAGGTGGTTCCAGATGGTCAGGACGGTTCCTGGCAAGAGTTCGCCATGGCTACGGTCCAGTTCCTCCAGAAAGCGGCGCAAGTCTATGCTCGCACCGAGAACGCCTTGCGCGTTGCCGTTGCCGTCCCGCATTGCCACCGCGAAAGTCAGTGTATGCCGCCCCGAGATTCGTCCGATGATGACGTCTCCGATCACCGGTTCGGTGCTGATCATCGCCCTCGCAAAATAAGCCCGGTCGCTCAGACTCACCGGTTCGCCGAGTGGCACCGAACTGCACAACACGTTGCCCCTTTCATCGGTCGAGAACATAGACGCGTAGATCGGATACTGCTGGCCGATCATCGACAACAGGCGCGAGCAACGTTCGGTCGTCTCCAGAAAAGTGCCGGGCGACTGCGCCAGCGCGAGCACCAACTGCCGCGCGGCCGCGCTTGCCTGCGCGATCTCGACCCCGATGACCCGAACGACCAGACCCAGACGTTCCTGCGCTTGCTGGTGCGCCATCAGGCGGGTTTCGTTGACGGTGTACAACATGGTCGCGGCCAGTGGCAGCAGCGATACGAGCGCCAGCAGTACAAGCCAGGCTCGCACACTCGCAAACGGAGAATGCTTGGCGGGGCCCTCGGTCATCGGGCTCTGTTGCGAACGATCGATCATCTGAAGGAAGTCCGTGCTACACCGCCACTTATGATACCCGGTCGTGCAATCGTGCAGTTCCAGGCCATCGGTTCGACACGCCGCTTGTGTCGTCTTCGCCTCGTCATGGCAGTCCCGGTGCGCAGCGGGGCGGATCGATGCGAAGCCTTGACCTGGGGCGGCCAAGCCCATCATGCTTCCGAGGGCCGGCACTACGGTGACAGGGACGGCCAAGCCTGCGGCATGGCGCAAATCGTGACCATCGCGCGCATCGACAAGGGCTTACCGACCGAGGTGCTCAGGCTCCCGGGGCCATACAGGAGATGAGAAAGATGGATTTGAATATCGCCGGGCGGAGCGCCATCGTGTGCGCCGCGTCCAAGGGCTTGGGCCGGGCGTGTGCGGAGGCACTTGCGGCTGAGGGGGTGAATCTGGTGATCAATGCGCGCACCGCCGACGTGCTGATGCGCACCGCCGACGAGATCCGCAGCCGGTACCGGGTCGACGTCGTAGCCGTGCCGGCCGACATCACCACGATCGAGGGCCGCGAGGCGGTGCTGGCTGAATGCCCTGATCCGGACATCCTGATCAACAACGCAGGCGGCCCACCGCCGGGCGACTTCCGCGACTGGGACGAGGCGGCCTGGCACGCGGCGTTGCAGAACAACATGGTTTCGCCGATCCAGATGATCCGTTCTGTGATCGACGGCATGATCGCGCGCCGTTTCGGCCGTATCGTCAACATCACCTCCGGCGCGGTCAAGAGCCCGATCTCCATCCTCGGCCTGTCGAACGGGGCTCGTACCGGCCTGACCGGATTCGTCGCCGGCCTCGCCCGCGAGGTCGCGCAGCACAATGTCACGATCAACAACCTTCTGCCCGGGCCGTTCGACACCGACCGGCTCGATGCGACGCTGAAGGGTGCGGCGAAAAGCTCGGGCAAGTCGCTGGAGGAAGTACGCCAGGCAAGGATGCTGGCCAATCCTAGCCGTCGATTCGGCACGCCGGACGAGTTCGGCGCGGCCTGCGCATTCATCTGCAGCGCGCAGGCCGGCTACATGGTCGGGCAGAACGTGTTGCTCGATGGCGGGGCCTTTCCGGGCACCCTATAGAGGGTGGGGGTCAGGGCGCACAGGCCGAGGACATCGCATCCAGCGTGAGGTGTCGATGCTGCAGGTCGCTCTCCGGGATGGCACGCTTCTGAACGATGGGGACGCGGTACTTCGCCGCGGTGACTTCGGCCAGGATGGAGATCGCCATTTCGGCCGGTGAGCGGGCGCCGATGAACAGGCCGACCGGGCCGTGCAGGCGGTCGATCTCGGCCTGAGACAGGTCGAACAGCGCCAGTCGTTCGCGACGCTTGGTGGTGTTGGTCCGGCTCCCGATCGCACCGATATAGAAGGCCGGCGACTTCAGGGCCTCGAGCAACGCCATGTCGTCCAGCTTGGGGTCGTGGGTCAAGGCGACGATGGCGGTGTGGCCATCGATTCCGAGCGCCAGGATCGCATCGTCGGGCATGTCGCGGCGGAATTCGATGGCGCGATGGGTAAACCCTTCGGCGAACTCCTCGCGCGGGTCGACGATGATCACCTCGTAGTCTGCGGCCAGCGCCATCTCGCTGACATACTGCGACAACTGGCCGGCACCGATGATGACCATCCGCCAGCGCGGACCATAGAAGCTGCGCATGATGCGGCCGTCGAAGCCGAAAGCATCGCCGCGGGTGGCATCGTGCAGGGTCGAGCGTCCGGTGCAGGTATCGAGTTCGCGCAGGGTCAGGCGCTTGATCGCGATGCGCTCGAGCAGCGCGCGCAGGGTCGCGACATCCGGCCTAGGTTCGACCACGATGCGTACCGTGCCGCCGCAAGGCAGACCGAAGCGGGCGGCTTCGTCACGGGTGACCCCGTAGGTGATCAGCTCTGGCGTGTCCTGGTTCAGGATTTCCGTCTGGACCCGGCTGATCAGGTCATCCTCTACACAGCCCCCGGAGACCGATCCGACCACCTGGCCGTCGTCGCGAATCGCCAGCCATGCACCGACAGGACGTGGCGCCGAGCCCCAGGTCTCGACGACGGTCGCGAGTGCTGTCGAGCGCCCGGATTCTATCCATTCGATTGCGGTCTTCAGGACCGAGAGGTCGGTGCTGTCCATTGTTTCGTCTCCGTTTTACGTTTTGTGGGTTGAGGGGGCGCGGTTCTCGCGTCTCGAGTTTTCGGTTCTAGGCTATGGGTCGTCCGTTGTCGGCTTCCAGTTGGGGCTTGCAGCAAGGAAAAACTGTGCCTGGCAGGTTCAACGCGCCCGCCCCGGGCGCGGAGTTCCGGCCCGCCTGTCCTTGAGCTTGAAATAGCCGCGGTACATGGCCACGCTGATGACCATGCCCCAGGTCATGCCGGCGAACATGCCGCCCAGCATTTCGGTCAGGCCGTAGCCGTCGCCGCTGGCCAGGCGTGACAACCACAGCGCGCCGGCGGTCATGCCGAGCAACATCCAGCCCGAGCACAACATGTTCTGGGCGAACACCGAACACAGATAACGCCCGCAGTCCGGCCGCAGAATGCGCAGGCTGGGGATCGCGGCCAGGCCACCGACCAGCATGCCGACATGCATTGCGGGCAGGAACATCAGGTGGGCCTGCAAGGCGGTCGTGAAGGGCAAGCCCTCGGTGGCGGCACACAAGTCCTCCAGCATGGCGACCCCGGCATGGGTCACATCCCAGGCGAGACCGATCACCATGCCGCCAAAGCCGAGCGACAGCATCACATGCGGAGGCGAGAGGCCTGCCTTCTGCGGACGGATCGCGACCAGCGCGAGACAGCCGGCTACGACCAGGGCAGCGGTCAGGGTCAGCAGCGCCCAATCGATGTTTGCCAGCGAAGCTCCGACCAACCAGTAGGCGCCTGCTACCATCGCGAGCAGCAGCAAGGGGGTCCGGGTCTGGGAGCCGATGTTGTGAGTGAGCGAATTCATCGGAACTAGCAGCGCTCCAGAAAGTACTACTATGAAAGATCGGTTGGGCCGCTTGACCCTGCACGCCGCCAGGGCGAAACCGGAAGCGACAAAATCGTTGACCTGCTATATTTTTATTTGTCCTGGACAAAAATGATTTTGTCCGGTCACGATGCACTATAGTTCGACCTTACACAAATCGCGCCATGAATGAATGAAGCGCGGTATCGGTGCACGAAATGCACCGCGGAGACACGAATGGCCGGCGGCGCCGGTTACGTGGTGAACAATCTGGAGGAGGGTGTCCCATGTCAAGTTGTCCAGTCGACCACTCGCCGAGCGGGTGCGCTTCCTGGCTGTACATGCTGGAACGCTTCGATGTCGGCGTGATCAACATCGATGCGCAATTGCGGGTAGTCGGCATGAACGAGTTTGCCCGCCGAACCTTGCCGGTGGACGAGCGCCAGCCCTTCGGCAAGATCGTGACGGCCTTCCATCCGGAGGTGTCTCGGACCAAGGTGGCGTTTCTGCTGGATCAGGCCCAGTGTCCGGTGTCGAATCCACCCCCGATGACGATGCTGATCAACATTCCCGAGCGGGTGTTGCTGATCAAGGTGTCGAAGATGCTGGACGAGGCCGCCGAGGTGCAGGGTTATACGCTTGTATTTCATGATATTACCGAAGCGGTCAGCCACGATGAGAGTGCCGGCGCGCGTCGCGAGGCCAAGCGCCAGTTGTTCAAGATTCCGACCGTCCGGCAAAACCGGATCGTGCTGGTCGACGTCGCGTCGGTGTCCTACATACGCTCGGATGGTCACTACACCTGGGTGCAGACGGCAGATGGCAATTATTTCTGCAACCTGACCATAGGCGACCTTGAGGCGCGTCTCGACCCCGAGCGTTTCCTGCGCGTGCATCGCAGCTACATCGTCAATCTGGAGCAGGCCGAGCAGATCGTGCGCGACGACGGCAAGGTCATGCTCAAGCTGGTCCAGCCACAGGATGCCGAGATTCCGGTCGCCCGTTCCAGTGTTTCGCGTCTGATGGAAAAACTCGGCTTGGCCGGCGCGGTAGGCTGGCGCTAGCCGTATCTTCAGTTCGTGCAGTCAGCCTGCGTTTCGTGCGGCTGAGTCCCGATTTCGTTAATCCTCGCCTAAAACGTCCTGGACAAATCCTAGACTGCGTCATCCTGGTTGACACCGTGCATGGGTGTGAAACCGGGCGGACAAGGATAACGAGGAGACCCGAATGATCCCACCGAGCTTTGATTACCACGCGCCGTCTACCGTGGCCGAGGCGGTCGGCTTGCTGGCGCAGCTTGGCGACGACGCCAAGATTCTCGCCGGCGGGCACAGCCTGTTGCCGATGATGAAACTGCGCTTTGCCGAACCGGCGGCGCTGATCGACCTGAACCGCATCGACGCCTTGCGTGGCGTCAGCGAAGAAGGCGGCCTGATCCGCATCGGCGCGATGACCACCGAGAATCAGCTCATCGCATCCGACCTGCTGAAGGCCAAAGTGCCGCTGCTGCCCGAGGCCGCGCGCCAGATCGCCGATCCGCAGGTGCGCAATCGCGGCACCATCGGCGGCGACATCGCCCATGGCGACCCTGCCAATGATCATCCCGCCATCGCGATGGCGCTGGAGGCCACCTTGGTGCTGACCGGCCCCAACGGTGAGCGCCAGGTGCCGGCCACCGAGTTCTTCCTGGGCACTTACTTCACCGCGATGGAGGCAGACGAGATCCTCACCGCCATCCTGATCCAGCCCTTCGCTCCGAAGACGGGTTATGCCTATACCAAGCTCAAGCGCAAGACCGGCGACTGGGCCACCGCCGCCGCGGCCGTGGTGATGACCATGGACGGCGAGCGTGTCGCCAGCGTGCGCATCGGGCTGACCAACGTCGCGCCGACCGCGATGCGGGCCAGCGACGCCGAGCAGTTTCTGGTCGGCAAGTCACTGGACGCGGTCACGCTCGACGAAGTGGCACGGCTCGTGCGCGCCGTTGCCGAACCGGCCGCCGACCTGCGCGGTGACGAGGAATACAAGACCGCGATGGCCGGTGAGATGACCAAGCGCGCATTGCGCCAGGCCGCCGAGCGCTGCCGCTGACCGAGGGGAGACAAACATGAGCAAGAAACTGGTATCGATGACGATCAACGGCAACAAGGTGGAAGAGGCGGTCGAGCCCCGCACGCTGTTGATCCATTTCCTCCGCGAGAAGCTGAACCTGACCGGCGCGCACATCGGCTGTGAGACGAGCCACTGCGGTGCCTGCACCGTCGATATCGACGGCGAGTCGGTCAAGTCCTGCACTTGTCTCGCGGTCCAGTGCGAAGGCGCCGACATCAAGACCGTCGAGGGGCTGGCCTCGGGTGGCGTGCTGCATGCGGTGCAGGAAGGCTTCTACAAGGAGCACGGCCTGCAGTGCGGCTTCTGCACCCCCGGCATGCTGATGCGCGCCTACCGCCTGTTGCAGGAAAACCCCGATCCGACCGAAGAAGAGATCCGCGTCGGTATGTCCGGCAACCTGTGCCGGTGCACCGGCTATCAGAACATCGTCAAGGCCGTCCAGTACGCGTCGCGCAAGCTGCGTGAGCCGGCCACCGACACCGTCGCGGCCTGATCCGCGGGAGGAGACAGAATGAACGCACCACTGAAGGAACGCGAACAGGCCCTGATGGGCATCGGCGAGTCCCGCCTGCGCAAGGAAGACGCCCGCTTCATCCAGGGCAAGGGCAATTATGTCGACGACGTGAAGATGCCCGGCATGCTGCACATGGACATCGTCCGTTCGCCGCTCGCCCATGCCCGCATCAAGCGTATCAACAAGGAGGCCGCGCTGGCCATGCCCGGCGTGCATGCAGTGCTGACCGCCGACGACCTCAAGCCCCTCAAGTTGCACTGGATGCCGACCCTCGCCGGCGACGTGCAGGCGGTGCTGGCCGACGAGAAGGTCGTCTTCCAGATGCAGGAAGTCGCGATCGTCATCGCCGACGACCGCTACATCGCAGCCGATGCGGTCGAGGCGGTCGAAGTCGAGTACGAGGAGTTGCCGGTCGTCATCAATCCCTTCGACGCGCTCAAGCCCGACGCCCCGGTGATCCGCGAAGACCTCGCCGGCAAGACCGAGGGCGCCCACGGCGCCCGCACCCACCACAACCATATCTTCACCTGGGAGGCGGGTGACAAGTCCTCGGCCGACGCCGCCTTCGCCAACGCGCCGGTGACGGTGAAGCAGGACATGTTTTACCCGCGGGTGCATCCGTGCCCGCTGGAAACCTGCGGCTGTGTCGCGAGCTTCGATCCGGTGCGTGGCGAACTGACCACCTACATCACCAGCCAGGCGCCGCATGTGGTACGTACCGTGGTGTCGATGTTGTCCGGCATCCCGGAGTCCAAGGTGCGCATCATCTCGCCGGATATCGGCGGCGGCTTCGGCAACAAGGTCGGTGTGTATCCCGGTTATGTCTGCGCCATCGTCGCGTCCATCGTGCTCGGCCGTCCGGTCAAGTGGGTCGAGGACCGCATCGAGAATCTGTCCTCGACCGCCTTCGCCCGCGATTACCACATGAGCGGCGAACTCGCCGCGACGCCGGATGGCAAGATCACCGGCCTGCGGGTCGAGGTGGTCGCCGACCATGGCGCTTTCGACGCCTGTGCCGACCCGACCAAGTTTCCGGCCGGCATGTTCCACATCGTGTCCGGTTCCTACGACATTCCGGCCGCGCATTGCAGCGTCAAGGGGGTCTATACCAACAAGGCGCCGGGCGGGGTGGCCTACCGCTGCTCGTTCCGGGTCACCGAGGCGGTGTATCTGATCGAGCGCATGGTCGATGTGCTCGCACAAAAGTTGGGTATCGACAAGGCCGAGATCCGCGCCAGAAACTTCATCCGCAAGGATCAGTTCCCCTACACCTCGGCTTTCGGCTTCGAGTACGACTCGGGCGACTACCACACCGCGCTGCAAAAGGTGTTGGACGCGGTGGACTACAAGGCGCTGCGTGCCGAACAGGCGGCCAAGCGGGCCGATCCCAACAGCCCGACGCTGATGGGCATCGGCCTGGTCACCTTCACCGAAGTCGTCGGCGCCGGTCCGAGCAAGATGTGCGACATCCTCGGCGTGGGCATGTTCGACTCCTGCGAGATCCGGGTGCATCCCACCGGCAGCGCGATCGCGCGCATGGGCACCATCACCCAGGGCCAGGGCCACCAGACGACCTACGCGCAAATTATCGCGACCGAGCTGGGCATCCCGTCCGAGGTGATCCAGGTCGAGGAGGGCGACACCAGCACCGCGCCTTACGGTCTGGGCACCTACGGCTCGCGCTCCACGCCGGTGGCCGGTGCGGCGATCGCGTTGGCCGCGCGCAAGATCCACGCCAAGGCACGCAAGATCGCGGCCCACTTGCTGGAAGTGGCCGAGGGCGATCTCGAGTGGGAGGTCGACCGCTTCAAGGTCCGGGGTGACGACAGTCGCTTCAAGACCATGAAGGACATCTCGTGGGCAGCCTACAACCAGCCGCCGGAAGGGCTGGAGCCGGGTCTCGAGGCGGTGCATTACTACGACCCGCCCAACTTCACCTATCCGTTCGGTATCTACCTGTGCGTGGTCGACATCGACAAGGCCACCGGCGAGACCAAGATCCGCCGCTTCTACGCGCTGGACGACTGTGGAACCCGGATCAACCCGATGATCATCGACGGGCAGATCCATGGCGGCCTCACCGAAGGCTTTGCGGTGGCCATGGGTCAGCTCCTGTCCTTCGACGAGCAGGGCAACATCCAGGGCAATTCGCTGATGGATTATTTCGTGCCGACCGCGGTCGAAACCCCGAAGTGGGAGACCGACTACACTGTAACGCCGTCGCCACATCACCCGCTCGGCGCCAAGGGCGTGGCCGAATCGCCGCACGTCGGCAGCATTCCGACCTTCACCAGCGCGATCGTCGATGCACTGTCGCACCTGGGCGTGACCCATGTCGACATGCCGCACACCGCCTATCGCACCTGGAAGGAGCTGAAGCGCCTGGGGGTTGCGCAGTAGTCAGGTTGTCCGCTTTCGTCCCCAAGGGGGCGGCGCAGGGGTTTCGGCGAGCTTTGCTCGCCGCCTGCGAAGCGGCGCAACGAAGCGGAGGCTCCCGGGCTGAGGAGGGATGGGTTTCGATCGGCGCCAACGCAACAACCCATCCCCCTCCCAACCTCCCCCTTGAAGGCGGAGGCGCGCCGTATTCAGAGCAATGCGCCGGATCGTCTGCAGCCACAGCCCCCGGCCACAACAGAACAGAGACAAGGAAACCTCATGCAAGTCACACTCGACAAGCAGTACCCGATCGCCGCGCCGCTGGATGCGGCCTGGTCGGTGCTCACCGACATCCGCGAACTGGCCACCTGCATGCCGGGCGCGCAGATCACCGAGCAGGTCTCGGACAACGAATACAAGGGTGCGGTCAAGGTCAAGGTCGGCCCCGCCACCGCGCAATTCACCGGCGACATCGAAGTGCTCGGCATCGACGCCGACGCCCGCACCCTGCGCATGATCGGCAAGGGCGCCGACAAGAGCGGGTCGACCGCGTCGATGGAACTCACCGCCACGCTGGTCGCCGCCGAGGATGGCAGCACCACGCTGCAGGGCAAGGCCGACGTCATCGTCAACGGCAAGTTCGCGCAATTCGGCGGCCGCATGCTCAACTCGGTGTCCGACGTGCTGCTCGCGCAGTTTGCCGCCAACTACTCCAACAAGGCCCAGGCACTGGCCCCTGCGCCGGACACGGAGATCGGCGAGACCGGGATGCAGGCCGACACCAGTGCCGGCGAAGCCGCCGCCCAGGCCCAGCAGGCCTCGGCCGCGCGACGTGCCGCACCGCCCCCGCCACCCAAGGAGCTCAACGCCTTCGGTCTGATCTGGGCCGTGATCCGCAACTTCTTCGTGGGCCTGTTCGGCCGGCGGCAGGGATGAGTGCCTCCGAGTCCGTGGCGGCGCCTGCCAGCCCGGGCGAACTGCGCCAGCGCCTGTTCGCGGCCGACTATATTGCCGACGATGCGCTGGCCAACGTGCTGTGGATGGCACTTCGTCTGGAGCGGCCGGTGTTGCTCGAGGGCGAGGCTGGCGTCGGCAAGACCGCGATCGCCGCTGCCGCGGCACGTGCGCTGGGTCGTCCCTTGCTGAGACTGCAGTGCTATGAAGGGCTGGATCTTGGCCAGGCGGTGTACGAATGGAACTACAGCCGCCAGTTGCTCGAGATCCGGCTCGCCGAAGCGGGAGACGGCGATCGCGGGCATCTGCGCGAGCACCTGTTCACCGAGGAATTCCTGCTCAAACGCCCGGTGTTGCAGGCGATTCGCAGCCCCCAGCCAGCAGTGTTGCTGATCGACGAGATCGACCGCGCCGACGAAGCCTTCGAGGCCTTCCTGCTCGAGACGCTGGCCGAATACCAGGTCTCGATTCCCGAAATCGGTACCCTTCAGGCATTGTCGCGGCCGCTGGTCGTGCTCACCAGCAACAGCACGCGCGACCTGTCCGACGCCTTGCGTCGGCGTTGTCTGTACCAGTTCGTCGACTATCCGGAGCTCGGGCGCGAGATGGATATCGTGCGCCGTCTGGTGCCGCAGGCGGCGGAACGGCTGGTGTCAGAGGCGGTGAGCTTCGTCCATCGCCTGCGGCGCGAGGATCTGGACAAGACCCCGGGTGTGGCCGAGACCCTGGACTGGGTGCGGATGCTTTTCGAGCTGGGGCATGATTGCGTCCCCGAGGATGCAGCCACCATCCTGTCCACGATGTCGGCCCTGCTCAAGACCCGTGCCGACGCCTTCCAGATGAACGAGGACCAGCTGCGCCGCCTGGCGGGCGGTCGCCGGATTGCCGAGGACACCGGTGTGGCCGGCCCGAGTGAGGGCAGCCGGATTGCGAGCGTGTGATGCACGGCAACGGTGCCGATGGTTCGGTAACGGCTGGGGTCCCGGGAGTGCCCGCGAGCGAAAGGGTGTCGCGCGGGGGCGACCCGCGCGCAGCGGTGGGGCGCTTCGCCAATCACCTTCGAGCGCAAGGCTTTGCGGTCGGTTTTGACGAGACCGGGCTGATGTTGCGCATCGCGGCCGAAAGCCCGCTATCCGACTGGCGCACGCTGTCTTCGCTGTGGCGGGCGGCGGTGTGCGGGAATCGTCGGGAGTGGGATCGCTTTCCCGTCATCTTCGACAATTTCTGGTTTCCAAAGCGCACCCGCGGCACGGTGCGTACCACCGGTGCGCCCGCCAAGCGGCGCAGTCTGCCCGAGCGGGTCGCAGACCTGCACAGGCAACTTGAAGCCGAGGGCGACAGCCAACCGGGGGGCTCGCAGGCATCGTGGGCCGGGCAGGGCAGGGGTGACGATGCCGCCGAGGCCGAGCAATCGCCCCGCGCGATGGGGGGCGCGAGCCGTAACGACCCGGCCGAGGGGCGACCCTTCGCGGAATGGATGCCGCAGGACATCGAGCGCATCGACGCCGCCGTGGCCGCTTTCGCGCGGCGCCTGCGCCGCATTCTGCTCCGTCGTCGCGAGCGGGCCATGCGCGGTGAGGTGGATTTGCGCGCCTGCCTGCGTTCGGCGCGCAACACGGCGGGCGAGATCCTGGCGCTGGAGATGCGACGCAACAAGCGGCGCGAGCCCCGCATCGCGGTGCTGGTCGACGTCAGCCGCTCGATGGAGCGTCATGCGCCGCTGTTCCTGCGCATGGCACGGGTGTTCGGCGAGCGCTGCGGGGCCCGGGTGTTCGTGTTCCACACCCGGCTGGCCGAAGTCAGCGGCATGCTGCGCCGCCCGGGGCGCAAGATGCAGGAGCGCATCAACGCAGTGAGTTTCGCTTTCGGCGGCGGCACCCGCATCGCCTCGACGCTGGAGGAGGCGCTGGACGGGCCGCTGCGCGGTGCCATCGGGCATCGCGACCTGTTGCTGATGTGTAGCGACGGCTTCGACGCCGACCCGCCGGAGCGCCTGCCGCAGGTGTTGTCGCGGGTGCGCGCGCGGGGTACCGACGTGATCTGGCTGCACCCCACCAAAGACAAACCGGCTTCGCTGGCGCTGCAGGAGGGTGCGGCATCGGTGCGCGCCTTCGTGCCGGTGCATGACATGGATAGCCTGGCCCGGCTGCCTGCCGGGTTGTGACACGAGAATCAGGAGACGAACATGGGATGTCCGTTGAAACAGGGTGGTGGGCTCTACGCCCGTCTGGCAGTCGGCGCGGTGCTGCTTGCCGCCGGTGAGGGTAGTCGCATGGGCGGCGTCTCCAAGCCACTGATCCGCCTGCAAGGGGTTCCGTTGATCCGCCGCCAGCTGGTGGCGCTTTCAGGGGCCGGGGTGGACGAGGTCGTCGTCGTCACCGGTCACCAGCATGAAGCGGTCGAGGCGGCGATCCAGGATTTTCCGGTGACGCTGATGCACAACCCGGATTATGCGGACGGCCAGCAGGGGTCGGTGCGGCGCGGGCTGGAGACCTTGTCGCCCAAACTCGACGCGGTACTCGTGGTGCTCGCCGATCAGCCCCTGATCGGCGCGGGCGACCTCACCGAGCTGATCTCCGCCTTCAAGAAGCGGCCCGCCGGCCATGTCGTAGTGCCCATGGTGGGCGGCCTGCGCGGCAACCCCATCATGCTCGACGCCGACGCCCGCGACGAGATCCTGGCCAGCGGGCGCAACCTCGGTTGCCGCAACCTGGTCGAGCGTAACCCCGAGCTGGTCTACGCCTTCGAAACCGCCAACCGCCGTTTCGTCACCGACCTCGATACCCGTGAGGACCTGGAGGCCCTGGCGGCGCGCACCGGCTGGCGCTTCGAACTGCCCGATCCGTCGGTCATGGTGTGTGACCGAGCGACTGTCGGGAACGGCCGTCCGGCGCCCCATGTCTGAGGGCGATGGAAATCAAGAGCAAGCCGGACCTGACGGTTTATTTTGACGGCAGTTGTCCGCTGTGCCGTCGCGAGATCGACTTTTATCGTCGCCGTGCGACGGGTCGGGCCATCGAATGGATCGATGTCAGCGCCGCTAACGAGGTGGGCGAGGGTCTCAGTTGCCAAACGGCGTTGGCACGTTTTCATGTCCGGCTGGCGGACGGTAGCCTGGTCTCGGGTGGGTTGGCCTTCGCAACTTTGTGGCGACATATTCCCGGTTGGCGCTGGCTGGGTCGGCTGGGCTCCGTCCCGCCCCTTTCCTGGATCCTGGAACTCGGCTATCGCGCCTTCCTCCCCTTGAGGCCTCGCTTGCAGCGGCTGTTTCCTCTCCGTCAGCCAACGAGCCGCTGAACCTCGGACGGCACCGATGGCTGCCGTGGCAGGAGTTCGACTGGGTGGGGCAGACGATCAGCTGTGGCGATGTCGTGCACAGGGTCGAGGAGCCGATACTTCGATGTTCCGCGATCCAGGTCGACCCGCAGTCCGGCGAGACCGATATGGCCTTGCTTCGGCCGCTCGCCCGACGGTTCGACGAACCGTTCTTCGGGGGTTTACGCGAGTGTGCTTCGAGGGGGAGGCTGAAGGCCGGTGCCAGTCTCACCGCTCCGGTTGGCGGAACGCTGACCGATCGCGCGAGCCTGGGGTTGCGATGAAACGATCAGTGGACTTCACAACCCATAGGATAGCAGGCCGATGCCTTGGGGGTGATCCGTGTCCCCGACACACTGGAGGTAGGCGCAGCGATCATGGTTTGTGTTGATCGGCTAGTCCGGAATGGTGAAGAGTGAAACATGCCCGGTCGCTCCGAGCTTTGGGATGGACAAGCGGAAAGTCCGACCCCACAAACGTGGGGCGCAGTGTCTTTTCGGGCCAGAACGCTATGGTCAGAGCCTGAGAAGCACCGTAAACGCGCCAAATACGTCGCTCTCGCGCTGGGTCTTGAACTCGTGCGACCGCGCGACATGGGTGTAGCTCATTCGCAGCTCCTTCCAGTCGACGACAAGGCCGAACTGCAGGTCGCCAACAAAATTGTGCTTGTCCACGCTCGGGCTGCTGCGGAAGCTGTTGCCGTCGAGGAAGATGTTCCGGGCCACGGCCCGGCCTTCCAGACCCGCAAAAACGTACCAACGGAAACCCGCAGCCGGATGAAAATCCGAAGCGCCCGGCAACGAGGGTTCGATCCGTGGCGGGCCGTAGTCCCTCGGCAGGTCGGGGCCGTAACGCAGCATCAGACCGGTCTTGGCGTCGGTGATCACGTTGCCCAATGCGGTACCGACATGGGTGCCAAAATCCCATTCGTTACCCAGTGCACGGGCAGAATGCACTTCGCGCCAGCTTCGTTTCCAGCTCAGGATCAGGCCGGGTTCGTTGCGCAGTTGATGGCGCCAACCTTCCGGCCGATTGGCATCCACCCGTCGGTGGACGAACTTCTGGGTCTCTTCGGCCAGAGAGGCCGGCCCGACGACGCCGAGCGTGAAGCCGAACTGATCCACGACTTGCTCGGTTTCCACCCCGAGCCCCACCGAGCCATAGAGCCAGCCGGCATAAGGCCGCTCGCCGGCAGGCGGATTTCGCAAGGTGATGTCGCGGGGTGTGAACATGCTCTGGCCAAAGGCATACCCATGACGAATCGTCGCCCCACGCGGGAACCAGGGCATCAGCTCGGCCGATCGCCTTGCCCATTGCGGCACCGGCTGGCGGCGGTCAGGCACCCACGCGAAGCGCGCGCCATTGGTGTAATGCCGATCCGCGTTGTAGAACAGATCGTTTTCCAGCACGAAACTGAGCGTGCCGTTCCGCGGCTCATCCTGTTGCGCGAGTGCTGCGGACATGGTGAGCGCGAACAGCAACGGAAGCAGACGGATGGGGTTCATAGGGCACCGGCAGGGTTGGGATCAGTTGTCGATGATTTGGCTGGGTGAATCGCGTGCAGCTTGTTGGGCCGCGCCTCATGAAAGGCGATGAACTGAAATCGGATTTTCGGTGCCGGAAAACAAAATCGCCACTTCGAACGAAGTGGCGATTTTGCTTGAAACGGTGGCGCGCTCGGCAGGATTCGAACCCACGACCCCCTGGTTCGTAGCCAGGTACTCTATCCAACTGAGCTACGAGCGCGCTGAAAAGAAGCGTGATTATAGGGGGTTTTTCGGGGACGTCAACTCGAAGTGAAAACATTTTCGATATTCGATTCCAAGGACGGTCGAGGCCGAAGGTCGATCGGCGGGTGCCGCACGCGTATGGACTCGGCAGCAGGGGGTGGCTTTTATATCAGAATAAAATGATATACTGTTTTCGTCCAGATGACCTGAATGAGGAGTGTCAGATGCTTCGTTTCGATATCGCGCCGGTTTGTTCCAATGCTTACCGCTTTCAGGCGGCAGTGACGCTGGCCGTCAGTGCGATCTATTTCTTCACGCCTTACAAATGGGTGGCGATCATTCTCGCGCTGGGTGGCTTGCTGCGCGGTTTCATTTCGCCGCACAAGTGCCCTTCGTACAAGCTCTTCGAGGCGACGACCCGCAAGATGGGGCTCGCGAAAACCGTGAATGCCGGCGCGAAGATGTTCGCCGACAAGCTGGTGGCGATCGCGGGTGCGATCATGCTGGTGACCTGGCTGATGGGGTCCGGAATCGGCGATATTCCGGCGGTGGCCTTGATGATCTTCGCGTTTATCGATCTGGTCAGCGGTTTCTGTGCGGCGTGCTGGGCCTACGGGCTCTGGTACAAGGTGAGCGGCGGCGCCTGATCGGATTCGGCGGCGCTTCATGCTGTGGGAGTGGGTGACTTCGCCCCCTTATAGGCGTGACAGTTCCGCACGGTGCTAGTCGGGCTGACTGGGGTGCTGCAAAGCGTCGTGCGGAAGAATGATCCCGGACAGCTTGCGAGACGTCCAGATATGAGTTGCGTCGCGCAGGTCCAGTGGTTCGTCCAGCGACCCGCCCTTTATACTGATGGCGTCGTCCGCGCCGGCGTGCTGGTGCCACACGCGTGAGCCGCAGTTGGGGCAGAAAGCGCATTCGAGCGTGCGTCCACTGTCGGTTGGACGCGACCAGAATCGCGGCGTGCCGAGCGTTACGTGAAAGCGTTCCCGCGGCACGAAGACCGAGATGCCGAACGCCGACGCAGACTGTTTCTGGCATTCGCGGCAGTGGCAGACAATCAGCCGGAGGGGGTCACCCTGAAATGCGTAGCGGATGGCGCCACATTGGCAGCCCCCGTGCCGTAGCGGTGGGGACAGTTCGTCATTCATTCCCTCTCCTTCAGTATCGCCACATCCGAACCGTCACGAAATCTCTGCATCGCTGTCCGGTTGTGGCGTCCTCAACCCAGGAGTGCCTTTGTCGCCTGCGCGTCGTTGCGTGCCTCCGCGCGTACCCAATCGACGAACGCAGCGACTGCTTCGCGCTCGCTGGCGGCCTCTGCGACGATCAAATGGAAGCCACCAAGCGAGGATACGACCTCCGGGCCGAACGGCGTGATCAGCGAACCATCCTGAAGCCTCTCGATCAGATGCGGCCATTTCCCGATCGCAATCCCGCTGCCGGCGAGCGCGGCCTTGACGACTTGATCGTAGTGTGCAAAACGCTGCCTTCCGGTCGGGTTGATCTTGTCCAACTTCAAGGCCTTGAACCACTGGTCCCAGTCATACCAGGGACGCCCGTGAACGGTAGTCTCGAACTCGAGCATTACGTGGTGAGCGAGATCGGCCACCGTGTTCAATGGTCTCGTGTCGTCTTTCAGCAGCGCGGGAGCACACACCGGGAAGGTGTGGTAGTCGGCCAGCAGGTCGCCGTCTGGCCTGCGGTCGGACCGACGCACGTAACGAATCGCGATGTCCACATGGGCCTGAGCAAGGTCGACGACGTCATTGCTTGCCGCGATGCGCAGATCAACGTTGGGGTGGGTGCGCGTGAAGCGCGGCAGCCGGGGGACGAGCCAAAGCGAGGCGAGAGGGACGCTGGTGGTGATGGCCAGCGACTGCCGGGCACCCGCGACGCGCTGCGCGGCCGCATCGATGAGCACGAACGCTTCATCCACCGCCTGAAACAGCTCCTCACCGGCGCGCGTTAGATATAACGCACGGTTGACGCGAAGAAACAGCGCCTGCCCGAGTTGCTCCTCGAGTTTCTTGATCTCGCGGCTGATCGCCGATTGAGTCACGAACAATTCCTCTGCCGCCCGGGTGAAGCTCAGATGGCGTGCCGCGACCCAGAAACCGCGGATCAGATGGAGCGATAACCTCGGGTGCGAAGCCATTCAGGAAACTCATCCAAGCCTTGAAGAAAGGTCGTTTGAGGGGCGTTGCTCGACGGTCTGATAATCCTTTATGAGATTAGATCACGCGTGACATTTCAGGCAAGGGTCGCGGGTGTAAGCCAAGGGCGAATGCGAGATGCGTGAACGCCACTCCGGTCGCACTGCAGTTTGTCTTCGGCGACTTTTCAACCGCTCGGTGGCGCGAACCGGAGACCGGGCAGATACGAGGAGCATGTCATGAACACCACACCAAAAGACTCCCCCAGATGCTGGAGCAAACTTGTCATCATCGGCACGGCGCTGGCGGCACTCGCACTCGTCGGCGTGGCCGCCACCCCGCCCGCCGTCGATGGCTCGGCATGGGATCATCTGCTCGATCCGGACTATCTGCACGTCAAGGCCGTGGCCGAGGTGTATTCCGCTTGCGCCAACGCCCACGGGCGCGATGCAAATGGCTGGTACGTCGGCTGATCAACCGGGGCGCGCGGGGAAGGGAACGTTCTGTGTCACGGGTGATGGGAACCCCCGGTAAAGCTTGAACCGAGTGCTGCGGGATGCCGTCGGATGTGGCTATTGAATCTCCAATTTTCATCGACTATCTTGAAATATCCGGTGGCCACCGCGTCCATTGCGCGCGGGCTGGGACGCTCCAACAGTCGTCAGTAGTGCTCGGGTGTGACCGCTAGGGTTCCTGGCGACCCGAGCTCTCCGGGCTGCGCGCTTCACCGGGTTGGCGGACGTCTGTTTTACGGCGAGCAGGGAGGTGGCGACCATGAGCGCGCTACTGAGCGTGGGTGAGGCACTGAGTCTCAATGCCCGGCTGTTCCCGGACAAGATCGGCGCACGTGATCTGGTGCGGCAACTGACGTATCGCCAATGGAATGAACGTGCCTGCCGGCTCGCCAATGCGCTGCTCGGGATGGGGCTGGTCAAGGGTGATCGTGTCGCAGTGCTGGCGTACAACTGCGTCGAGTGGCTCGAGATCTATGCCGCACTCGCCAAGGCCGGCCTGGTTGCGGTGCCGGTCAATTTCCGCCTCGTTGGCCCCGAAATCCGCTACATCGTCGAGAATGCCGAGGCTGGTGCGCTGATCGTACAGACGGACCTGTGCGACCGAGTGGAGTCGATTCGCGACGATCTGGCGATCGGTGACGAAGGCTACATCCATTTTGGCAGCGCGCCCTTTCCGCCAGGATGGCGCGCCTATGAAGACCTTATCCGGGCCTCCTCGGCCTGCGGGCCGGAGGTTCCGATTCTCGCCGAAGACCCGTTGGCGCTGATGTACACGTCCGGCACCACCGGCAAGCCCAAGGGTGCAATCCGGACCCATGGTGCCACTGTGCTGCTGTCGCTGATGATCGATGTCGAGTTGGGATTCGTTCGCGACGACACAGTGTTGCTCGTGATGCCAATGTGTCATGCGAATTCGCTGTTCTTCACCTTTGCCTTCGCGTATTTCGGTGCAAGTTGCTGCGTGTACGATCGCCATGGCGTCGATCCCGAACACCTGTTGCGGGCGCTGACCGAGCAAAGTTGCACCTTCACGTCGCTGGTGCCGACCCACTACATCATGATGCTCGGGCTGCCCGAGACGGTTCGACAGAAATACGATAGCCGGTGCGTGAGCAAGTTGCTGATTTCGTCTGCCCCGGCTCGCGAAGTGACCAAGCTGGCGATCATGGAGCAGTTTCGCAATTCGAGTCTCTTCGAAATGTACGGATCCACCGAGGCGGGCTGGGTGACGGTGCTGCGCCCTGACGAGCAATTCACCAAGCTCGGGTCCATTGGCCGCGAGCTTGCCGGCACGGGCCGCGTCAGGTTGCTCGATGACGACGGCGTCGAGGTACCCGATGGTGAGGTCGGTGAGCTCTACTCACGCACGCCCTACGCGTTCCAGGGTTACTGGAAGCTCCCCGACAAAAGCGCGGAGGCATTTCGCGGCGCATATTGCACGGTGGGCGACATGGCCCGCTTCGATGCGGATGGTTACCTGTATCTGGTCGATCGCAAGAAGAACGTGATCATCAGCGGCGGCGAGAACATCTACCCATCCGAGGTCGAGGGTGTCGTGGCGTCACACCCGAAGGTGATGGACGTTGCGGTTATCGGTGTGCCGCACGACAAATGGGGCGAGTCGGTGCATGCGGTGGTAGTCGCGCGCGACGGCCTGAGCATGACCGAGCAGGAAGTTCACGACTGGTGCATAGACAGGATGGCTGGCTACAAGCGGCCGCGATCGGTGGCGTTCATTCGCGAGGAGGATATGCCGCGAACGGCCACCGGCAAGATTTTGCATCGGGTCCTGCGTGACCGGTACGCCCGGTGACGTGGCGCCCCGAAAGGAGGGCACGATGACGGAGCGCGATACGACCGCAGGCTCGCTGGCTGGCGTGGTGATGGGCAAGCAGGCGGGCGCAGCCCTGGCTGACCCGTCGACTGCCGATGCGATGATCGATGGTGGCGAGATCGTTGGCCGCGTGCTGCAGGCGGCCGGCGTCAAGTACCTGTTTGCGGTGAATGGTGGCCACACCTGGCCGATCCTCGCGACCCTGTGCGCGCACGACATCAAGCTCGTACACATGCGTCATGAGCAGAGCTGCGCTTACGCCGCCGACGCGTGGGCACGTACGACCGGCACGCCGGGCGTATGCAGTGTGACGGCCGGCTGCGGACTAACGAATGCGGTAACCGGCCTGTGCACGGCTGCGCTCAGCAATAGCGCGGTTGTGTGTATTGCGGGACAGCACCCGACTACCGAGGACGGACTGGGCTCCTTTCAGGAAGCCTACGGGAGCGAAATGTGCCGCTCATTCGCGAAGTTCACCAAGCGCGTGCTGGACTGGTCGACGATCGAGACGGACCTGCGCCAGGCCTTTCGTGAAGCCACCGGCGCCCCCCAGGGCGTCAGCTTGGTCGAGATCCCGACCAATATCCTGTACCAGCGTGCCGACCGGGCGACCCAGCGCCGCGGTGCCCGGATATACGGCGCGGATGAATTGCGCTCGGCCGCCGATTCGCATGCCGTCGAACGCGCCGTCGAATTGCTGCACGGTTCGCAGCGCCCGATGATCGCCGCCGGCGACGGCGTGTTCTGGTCGGGCGCGGCAGCCGAGTTGCGCGCGTTCGCCGAGTTCACCAGCATTCCGGTCTATGCGCGACGAGCCGGCCAGGGGGCGCTCCCCGAGGACCACCCACTCGCGGTGCGTGGTCCCTGGAAGAAGCCGTTCTCCGGGCGGGCGGACGCGGTGCTCGCGCTCGGATTCCGGTTCTGGAGCGGAGAACGCTTCGGCGAAGCGCCGACCTGGAGCGCCGACGCGCGCTATATTCAGGCGGATGCAACACCGAATCGCATCGGATTGCATGTACCGGCCGAGATTGCGCTCGTAGGCGACCCCAAGCTCGTGTTGCGTCAACTTCATGACGCGGCCCAGCTGCGTGACTGGGGTCGGCTGCGTGGTGGCGGCTGGTTGGATGAGCTCGCACAAGTGCGCGAACGCTTCGAGCGCATGATCGACGAGCGCGAACGGGTCAACCATGACGGAGTCCCGGTGCATCCCGACCGGCTCGCGCGTGAACTGTGCGAGATGATGGATCGCGACGCGACCATCATAATCGACAGTTTCACGCTGAGCGGGTGGGTGTCGCACTGGTTCAAGGCGCGATTTCCTGGCCAAGTGCTCGACGCCGGTCCGCTCGCCCCGGTGGGCCACGGCATAGGCATGGCAATTGGCGCCCAGCTTGCCCGGCCCGGCAAACAGGTGGTGGTCGTCTTGGGCGATGGGGGACTTGGCATCGGCGGCTTCGACCTTGAAACCGCGCGGCGATACGGTCTGCCGTTCGTCGTCGTGCTTTGGAACAATAGCTCGTGGGGGCCGGCGTTCGACGAGATGCCGGCACTGAAAGGGCGCACCGACCCGTTCGACATGCTGCCCGATCTGCGCTACGAGCGCATGGCCGAGCTCATGGATTGCCATGGCGAGATCGTCAGCCGACCGGACCAGCTCCGCAGCGCACTGGAGCGTGCCTTCGGCTCGGGCAAGACTGCGCTTGTCAATGTGATTGGAGACCGCCAGATCGGCCACCCCAGCCTCGGCGGAAATCTACTCGGTTCGACGCGGATGTGAAGGGCTGCTGTCTTTCCCGGGTTGCGGGTAAGCTTCAAGCGCTCACATCGTTGAACTGGCCGATCGAGCGAACTGCGAGAGCCCTTGCCGTCGTCTTGGCAGCGCACTGCGATGCATCGTGAGCGTGCGCGAAACGCGGGTGACGCCAGGCGCGACTAGCGTGGGTTCTCGCCGATGCGGTCGAGCGCTTCGTCACGCAGGTGTGTGAGAAGGGCTTTTCCATTTGCGTCGACACGGAATTCGCCCCAGCGCGCAGCTTCGAATCTCTGTCCGGAGCCTTCCTCGAAGAAGAAGGCGTTCGGTCCGATGCTCGACAAGCCGTCGCGACTGCGGAGACGCACGTGGAGCAGGCCCGAATCCGCTGCCGGAGCGCTATTGCCCACGCCTGCGAGGCTCGCGCGCCCCTGGCTGTCTACGGCGATATGGGCGTAACGCGGTAAGCGCTGGGTGTCGTTGCCGCGGGTGGAGCTTGGCAACTCGTCGTCGAGCGCGAAACGCAGCGCCATGTAGTCGCCCTGCATCAGCGAACGGGGATCGACAGGCGCGAGTTCAGCGAGCACTACCCGCCCGCTTGCCAGCGTCCGTTCGAAGTCGCGTACCGCAAGCAATGGCGCACCGATCGTCAGTGCCAGTGCACCGATCAATGCACCACGAATCATTCCTGTCCTCACGAGAAACTCCGCTGCCAGCGAAGCACGAGCATGCGCAGCACAAGGAGCACAAGTCCTGTCGTGCCCAGCACCATCGACTTGATCAGCAAGGTCGTCTGTAGGTTGTAATAGAACTCGCCAAGATAGAGCAGCGCAGCGAGCAGCGCCAGTGCGACCCAGGGGCGATGGCAGGCATGAAAGGCAGCGACCGCGATGGCGGTGCAGACGACGAGGGCAGGGGCCTGAGCGGCGGCCAGTGTGAAGGCGAGCGTGCCCCCGACGGTCACCACGCGGACCGTAGTTGGCGCCGTACGCGTGAGCCACAGGCAGGCCGCAAGCAGGATGATCGCGACGCCGGTCGGGTATAGCGCAGGCAGATGGCTCGGGTAGGTGTCGCCCAGGCGCGCGAAAATGCCGCGTCCGTGTTCGACCCCGACGAACCATGCCGCTATGAGGGCGGCCAGGCTGGTCGCGTGCGCGAACGCCTTGATCAGGTCGGCCTGGTCACGGGTCGCCCAGAGGCTGCGCGTCAGCCACAACGCGACCGCCGCCCCGGTGAGCACCACTGCGAACAAGGCGAGTGCGTTACCCGGGCCGATCAGCATGCCCGCATGTGTGAGGGCGATGATTGCGCACGCGGTACGATGCACGACGCTCGAACGGGGCACGAGCATGGCCGCCGCGACCGCGATGCCGGCGATCGAGATACTGGTCGAGCCGTTGATCAGCGCACCGAAGCCGCCTGCGACCGCGCTGACCAACAAGGCCTGCCCGGCCAGCGAGAACGCCAGCGCCATCTGCGCGGTGAAGCTCGTCCCACGTCCGAACAGGGCAAGGGCGGCGCCGGCGAGGAGGGCGCCACCGACTGCGCGCGCGACCGGGCCGTCGCCGAGCATCAGTAGCGGGGCGAAAAAAGTCGACATGATGATCAGCGACGCGATCCAGGCGGCGATCGCCTGCAGCGTCGTCAGCCACCACGGCGCGGGCAGGGCGCGCACGAGGGTGTCGGCGTGGTCTTCGTCGATGATGTTCTCTCGACGCAAGCGCTCGAGCAGCGATGGGTAGCTGTCGTTTCTCATGATGCGTGTTCGTCCTGGTGCAGACGTCTGATCCACAGTGCGGCGAGGGTCGAACTGCCGATAACGAACAGCGCCACCAGGTTGGTCGCAAGAAAGTTGGCATCGCCGGGCAGGTAGCGCACCAGCGCAGACGACAGCACCGCGATGCTCAGACACAGTGCCAGCGCGACCATGGGCAGATCGCGGTGCGGACGATGGTATACCCAGACCGCAACGCCTGCCGCCAGCACGAATGCGGCGGTAGTCGCCAGGAACTGCTCTTCCCACCACCCGACGATTGCACCGAAGGCGAGCGGGATCAGCATGCCAGCGGCCGCCAGCCGATGCAGGTGGCGGCGCGGATCCGCGAGCAGGCGGGTGCCGAATGCCTCGAAGACCAGCAGTATGACCAGGTTCAGGCCTGCAACCATGAACAGCGACTGCGGATCGAAGAGCGCGCCGGCAAAGCCGAACCAGGTCGATTGGGACAAGGCCCGCAGCAACGCTGCGTTGGCGACCACTAGCCACAAGGCCCAGCTTGCAGACGAGCGCGCGAGCAGCGCGAAGGGCAGCATCAGCGCTGCCCAGGCGGCGAACAACTCCCAGATGTCGGCACCGGTCTGGTACGTCTGGCCGATCAGCGCGAGAAGGGCGCCGGTGGTAATGCAGGCGCCGAGCAGGGCGGCGCGGTATGCGGCGGAGAACGGACGAGTGAAGAGCGCCACGCCGACGCATCCCGTAACGGCGGTGGTGGCGACGCCCAGCCGTGCGAAGCGATCGAGTTCGGACCAGTTATAGGCGAAGAAGAACACCACCGCCGCACCCAGCAGCAGAGCCCCGGCGAAAGCGGACAGCCTGTCGAACGCGGCAAGCCAGCCCTCGCGCGAGGGGGCGAGTGGGGCTTGCCGTCCTGCCCGTTCGAGCTGGTCAGGTGCTAGCTGCCCGGTTTCGGCAAGCTTCAGCATGCTTCCGACCTCGTACATGCTCCAGCTCATGAGCAGCCTTTCACTATTCGATGCGCGTAGCTTAGCAACAAGCTTGCCGGAATCAAGTTCTGATCATCGTCAGGGAGAAGCAACATCGATTCCTCGATGCGTCAGCGCTGTGTTTTCCAGGCTTGTTTTGCCAGAGGCTTGATCTCCATATAAAATGCTCGATTTGCTCGACCGTTGCGGATGAAAAACAAACTCGTCGTCGGTAACTGGAAGATGAACGGCAGCCTGGCCGGTAATGCGGCCTTGCTGGATGCGCTTGTGGCGGATGCGCCGGAAGGTGTCGATTGCGCGGTTTGTGTGCCGTTTCCTTATCTTGCTCAGGTGGCGGAACGGCTTTCCGGGTCCGGTATCGAGGTCGGGGCGCAGAACGCGAGCGAACATGTCGAAGGTGCCTATACTGGTGAAGTCAGCGTCGGCATGCTGGCCGAGTTCGGGTGCCGCTACGTGATCGTGGGGCATTCCGAGCGCCGTAGTCATTATGGCGAGTCCGATGCCTTGGTCCTTGCCAAGGCGGTCCGGGTGTTGCAGGCCGGCATGACACCGATCGTCTGTATTGGCGAAACGCTGGAAGAACGCGACGCGGGGCAGGTCGAGGTGGTGCTGGGGCGTCAGCTCGATGCACTGGGTGCCGGGCTCGATGGAGAAGCCCTG
>JAUVVG010000090.1 GCA_030604735.1 Azoarcus sp. | reverse complement strand
GCTCGGCATCCAGGTCTTCATGGTCACCGGAGACAACGAACGTACCGCCCGTGCTGTCGCCGCCCAGGTCGGTGTAGACAGGGTCATGGCCGGCGTGCTCCCGGAGGGCAAGGTCGATGTGGTTAAGTCCTTACAGCAACAGCACGGCCAGCATGTCGCGATGGTCGGCGACGGCATCAACGACGCCCCCGCTCTCAAGCAGGCCAATGTCGGCATCGCGATCGGTGCCGGCGCCGACGTCGCGATCGAGGCAGCGGATGTGACGCTGGTCAAGGGCGAACTGACCAAGGTGGTCGAGGCGATCCGCTTGTCGAAGGCGACGTTTGCAAAGATCGTGCAGAACCTCTTCTGGGCCTGGTTCTACAACGTCGCCGCGATCCCGGTTGCGGCGCTGGGCCTGTTGCATCCGATGATCGGCGTCGTCGCGATGACTGCCAGCTCGCTGTCGGTGATCGGCAACTCGCTGCTGCTGCGCCGGGCGCGGCTGGAGGTTACGCGCTGAGCAGGTTGCGCCTGGCTTAGCGAAGCCATCGCATCGGCCCTCGCATCGCGAAGTCACGGCAGGCCACCTGCCGTGACCTCCTCTAGCGCACTTCAGACGATGACGCCTTGCAACGCCGACAAGCCCAACGCCCCGTCATGTTCCACGTTATCGAAACGTAATCCCCGGGTCAGGTTCCCGTCGGAGCCTCCAGTGCATCATGACCCCGTAAGCCCGATTCTGCCGCCTCCTTTGCAGCTACATGGAGGTGGAACGGTTTTAGCAGATCCGACAAGTACAGGGGTAACCACGCCATGCAAGCGCACGACCACCAAAGCACTCGCCACGAACACGATGCACCCGAAACGGGTCGTACCGAGCGGCAGTCGCCCGCACAGCAGGTGACGCGAAGGAAACGCTCAGAATGGGTCTTCTTCGGATTTCTCGCGTTCAGCGCGTTCGTTCTCATTGCCGAGCATCGCGCGCATCTGATCCCCTATCTGCCATGGCTGATCCTGCTCGCGTGCCCGTTGATGCACGTGTTCATGCATCGTGGCCACGGCCATGGCGGGCACAGCGGCCATCAGCACGGCACACAGGGGCACAACGCGAAGGGAGATGGGCGATGAACGGCATGTCCGCATATGGCCTGTGGTCGCTGGTGCTGCTGAACTCGGCGATTTTCATCGCGTTCGCGTTCAGTTTCGCGAGGCCGCAGACCACTCGCGACTGGCGATCTTTCGGCGCCTACTCGGCCTTCATCGTCGCGCTATTCACCGAGATGTACGGCTTTCCGCTGACGATCTATCTGCTCTCGGGTTGGCTGTCGTCGCGCTTTCCGGGTGTGGACTGGTTGTCGCATGACGCCGGCCATCTGCTCGAGATGCTGTTCGGCTGGCGGACGAACCCGCACTTCGGCCCGTTCCACCTGCTCAGCATCGGATTCATCGTCGCCGGTTTCTGGCTGCTCGCGAAAGCGTGGCCGGTGCTGTACGAAGCCCAGCGCGAGCGCCGCGTCGCCGATACCGGTCCCTACGCGTACATTCGCCACCCGCAGTACGTCGGTTTCGTCGCGATCATGTTCGGTTTTCTGCTGCAGTGGCCGACGCTGATCACGCTCGCGCTGTTCCCGATCCTCGCCTACATGTACGCACGGCTCGCGCGCCGTGAGGAGAGCGACTCGATTGCCGCGTTCGGCGACACCTACCGCGACTACATGGCGCGCACACCGGCCTTCATTCCGCAACGCGGCCGGAACGTGTCAGCGGAATCCCAGGACTGACGCGCCCGGCACGCGCGCTCGCAACCGATGAATCGAAGGGAGGACATCATGGACCGGAAGTTGAAGGATGTGGTCTGCGGCATGGAAGTCGATGCCGACAGCTACGCGCATGACTATGCAGGCACCTTGTACGCATTCTGCTCCGCCCAGTGCCGCGACCGTTTTCTGGCGCATCCGCACCTCTTCATTGGCCTGGCCGGGCAGCCAGCCCCGAAACAGGAGGGGCGCAGCGTGCTCAAGCACCGCTGCTTCGCCCTCGGGACATCCCTCGATGGCCATCATGCACGCGTGCTCATCGAACATGTCGGCGCATTGATGGGCATAGCATCGATCGAGGCCGAAGGCCGTCAGGTCAGAGTCACGTACGACCTGTTGCAGGTCACCGCAGAGCAGATCGAAGCCAAGCTCGAGGCGGTTGGCGCGAAACTCGGCGACGGCTGGGCTGCGACCCTGAAACGGGGTTTCGTCCATTTCACGGAGGAGTGCGAAGTGGGTCACCTGGAAGTCGGACCCCGTTTCGGAAGCCATCGCTCAGTCGGTGGGTCGTCCTGTCATGGCAAGGGATAAAGGCACTCAAGATCCAAACAGCCCGCAACCCGGAAGGAAACGCTCAATGCTTGAAACCCGTCGCCACTCGTTCATCCTGCGAATCGGCTTTGCCGTCATCCTCGGCGCACTGACCACCGGCGTGGCAGCCCAAGCCTGGCAGCCACCCCCGAAACCGAGTCCCGGCCTGATGCCGAATCCGAACGTGGGCCAGCCGCTGTATGAGACGTACTGTGCGAGCTGTCACGGCGCCGACCTGAACGGTACCAAGGTTGGTCCGCCGATGCTGCACAAGATCTACGAACCGTCACACCACAGTGACGCGGCCTTCCAGATGGCGGTGGGCCAGGGTGTCCGTGCCCACCACTGGCAGTTTGGTGATATGCCGCCGGTCGAAGGGCTTACGCCCGATCAGGTGGCGCACATTACGGCGTATATCCGGATGCATCAGCGGCGAGTTGGCATCCGCTGACGCGTCACTGAGGGGATTCAAAGCACGGGCGCAGTCAGGTAGGCCGCACGCGAGAAGACGCGAAACCACCACGGCTTTTCATCCAGTTCGGCAAGCGACATGGTGCGTGCATGGGCGAAGTCGTGACGAAACATCGCCTCTGCTTGTGCTGCGAAGTCCTTGTCCATGACCCAGGCGGTGATCTCGAAGTTGAGCCTGAACGAACGGTTGTCCAGATTCACGGTACCGATGCCGGTGGCCAGGTCCTCCACAAGAAACGCCTTGGCGTGCAGGAACCCGGCCTGGTAGCGGTGAATCGACACGCCGGCCTCGATCAGCGGGCCGACGAAGGCATACGCCGCATAGTAGGTGAGAAGGTTGTCGGGACGCTCCGGAATCAGGATGCGGACATCCACGCCCCGCAGCGCGGCCAGCTTGAGGGCACTGATCACCCCTTCATCGGGCACGAAATACGGACTGGAGATCCACAGCCGACGGTGGGCCGAACCGATGACATGCTGCACCATCAGGCTGGCGGTCTCGAAGCGGTCGGCTGGGCCGCTCGGCAGCACCAGCACCGGAACGTTGGTCTCGGCAAGCGCCGGCGTCCATTCGAGCGCCGGCACTTCGTCCGTGGCCCAGTGCCAATCCTCGACAAAAGAGAGCTGCAGGCACAGGGTGGCCGGTCCGAACATCCGCAGGTGGGTGTCACGCCAGACGCCGACTCGGTTGTCGCGCCCAAGGTATTCGTCACCTACGTTCAACCCACCCAGCCAACCGGTGTGCCCATCGACGATCACGATTTTGCGGTGGTTGCGGAAGTTGAGCTGCAAACGGTTGCCAGTGCCCCGGGTCGAGTGGAAGCGGCGCACCTGAACACCGGCCCCGGCCAGTTCAGCCAGAACGCTCGCCGGAAGCTGGTAGCTGCCGATCTCGTCGTACAGGAAGAACACCCGCACCCCTTCGCGCGCCTTGGCCATCATCGCCTGCTGGAAAGCGCGCCCGATCTCGTCGTCCCGAAAGATGTAGTACTGCACCAGCACGTAGTTGCGTGCCTGCGCGATGCCCTGCAGGATGCTGTCGAAGGTAGCCTGACCATCGATCAGCAGTTCCGCCTCGTTACCCCCGACGATCGGCATCTTGGCCAGGCGTTCGATCGCCCCGACATGACGCTCTCCGGGCGGCAAGGCCACTCGATAGGGGTGGACCAGCGACATCATTTCCTTTAGTTCGTGATGGAGTCGGCTGTCCTCGTCGCGTCGTCCGACGACGTAACCCTGAAACTTCGTCCGCCCGAAGATCCAGTAGGCCGGTACCGCAACGACAGGCGCCGCATTGAGCGACACCATCCAGGCCACCGAGCCCTGAGCGGTGCGTACCGACATCAATGCATCCAGCGAAGACAGAAAACCAACCAGGTGGGCGACCGCGAGAAAGGTAATGACACGGCGCCGCTTCTTTATCGGTCGCAGGCCGGACGCACCGAGCGAATCCGTTTTCATCGCGCCTCCGGGGGAAAGGGAATATCGCCAAAGTTTAGCGCGCGTTGCGACTGGGCAGATGTCTTGAATGTCATGTTGCTGACACCGATGTAATAGCCCCTTCAGCTTGTCGTCATCGGTGGCTCCCTATCATGAACCCCGTGATGCAGACAACGCATTACCTACATTGATAAACAAGGAGCAACACCATGACGATCAAGAAAACCCTCATCGCCCTTTCCTTCGGCATCTTCGCCGTTCCGTTCGCCAGTGCCGATACTGGCATGATCTGGGTCGGAGGCGAGGCTGGTTACGACTTCCACTTGATGCCCTCGACCACGAGCCGAGCCGAGGTGATTGAGGAACTGCGCGCATTCCGCGCCAATCCGGTCGCAGCGGACGACTGGCGTTACGTGGGGGGTGAGGCCGGATGGGTCCCGCCGACGCATGAGTACGTTTTCCAGAACGGTCGACTGGAGCACGTCGGCAACATGGCCCACAACTCGCCGCGGCCCTCGCTGCACATGAGCGCGGAGGAGCGTCGCCGCTACGAGGCGCTCTATTCGGGTAGCTGACAACAGGGCGAGATACGAATCTCGCTGAAGCGGGGATTACAGTTTTGTAATCCCCGCTTCAGCTTCAGGTAAGGAACAAGGCCGCATGATCCATTCCCAAGGCCCGGATGCGCATTCGCGACGTGCCGGCCTACCGCGCACTCATAAGCGTGGAGGCATCCAACATGAGACAAGGAGTCAGAACTTGATCCGCAATCGCCACCTGGCGGGCTTGCTGGCGGCCGGCCTTCTGCCAATCGCCGCTCAGTCCGCCCCGCCGTATGAGCCGGCCGCGCCGGTTCCCGCCCCTCAATACGCCCCGCTTCCCTTGCTCGGCACGACGCCGCAACTGGGCGAGATCGATTGGCGCCAGGCCAACGAAACGGTCGGGCAGTTCACCCGCGGGCATATCGATGTCTTGCGCTGGGAAAGCGAAAACCCGGCAACTGGGCGCTCGGAGATTGTCTCCGAAGAGGCGCTGCTGAGTGCCTCGCAGGCACTGCGCCTGGCCCTGTCCGCGCGGCCCGACCTGTTGGCGAACTCGGCGATGAGCCGCGCCGAGCGTGCGCGTGCCGATATTGCCGCAGCCACATTTTCCCGCGATGTGCTGCGTGCCTGGGTGAGCGCGGTCGCCGCCGAAGCGGCGCTGGACAATGCCAGCAAGGCCTATGGTGCGGCCGAGACCGGCGCGGAACTCGCGACCAGGATGACCCGCGTCGGCAACTGGGGCCAGGATCGCCTGTTGGGTGAGCAGCTCTCGCTCCAGGACGCCGGGCTTGGCCTGATCGCCGCCAGGCAGGAGGCGACCCGTGCGCGCGAAGCGCTGGCACGCATGACCGGCTTGTGGGGCGAGGCGGTGCAGTTTACGCTGCCGACGAGTCTGCCTGCCATGCCGGCTGAGGCCATCGACGGTGCCGGCCTGGAAGCGCTGGCCTTGTCGCGCCATCCGATGCTGCCGTTGGCGACGCAGGAGGCCGAGCGTGCGCGGCGCGCTCAGGGGGGGACCGCACAGGCGCGCTGGCAGGCGCTGGGGGCCGAGGCGCTCGATCAGATGCTGGGTGAGCTCGCCGACGATGCCGGGGTGTTGAGCCGTCCGCCGGCCGCAGCCGCGGTGGTCGACGTCCGACGCGCCGCAGTGGGGCATGATGCGCCCCATGCCTTTCGCACCATTGCCGAGGCCGAAAGTCTGGCCGTGAGCGTGCGCTCGCAGGTGCGCGAAGCCTACATCAACTACCGCATCGCCCACGATCTCGCCGCCCAGGCAGCCAGCCGCAAGGACATGCAGACCGCGAAACAGGAAGAAGTGCTGCTGCGCTACAACGGCATGCTGAAGAGCACATGGGATCTGCTCGATGCCGCCCGCGAGCGGCTCGCCGCGGACACCGCGGCGGCGCAGGCTTTGCGTGACTTCTGGCTGGCGCATGCGAATCTTCAGGCGGTACTCGCCGGCGCGGACTATCCGGGCGCCGACGTGGTCGCGCAAGCAGCCGGCAAAAAAGCAGCGGGAGGGCATTGAGCATGGACAGAAGACAATTCATCGCCGGTGCCGCCGTCGGGGCGGTGGCCGCCGCCAGCGTGAGCAAGGCCGCCCTGGCGGGGCTGCCCGAGCCGGTCATCCAGACCTCGGCCGACACCGCGCCGCCGCTCGTGCCGTCGACCGGCCGGCCATACAACCCGGTGGTCACCCTCAACGGCTGGACCGCACCGTGGCGCATGAACAATGGGGTCAAGGAATTCCACCTGGTCGCCGAACCGGTCGAGCGCGAGATCGCCCCCGGCATGGTCGCCCGCCTGTGGGGCTACAACGGGCAAAGCCCGGGGCCGACCATCGAAGTGGTCGAGGGGGATCGGGTGCGGCTGTTCGTGACCAACCGGCTACCCGAGGCGACGTCGATACACTGGCACGGGCAGCGCTTGCCCAACGGCATGGATGGCGTGGTCGGGCTCAACCAGCGCGCGATTCCGGTCGGCAAGACCTATGTGTATGAGTTCATCGCGCGGCGGCCCGGCACCTTCATGTACCACCCCCACGCCGACGAGATGGTGCAGATGGCGATGGGCATGATGGGTTTCTGGGTGACCCACCCGCGCGCGCGCCATCCGCTGATCAGCGAGGTGCAACGCGACTTCTGCTTCCTGCTCAACGCCTACGACATTGATCCGGGCAGCCTGGTGCCCAAGATCAACACCATGACGGACTTCAACCTGTGGACCTTCAACAGTCGTGCCTTTCCGGGTATCGCCTCGATGAACGTGCGCCTGGGTGACCGGGTGCGCATCCGGGTCGGCAACCTGACCATGACCAACCACCCGATCCACCTCCATGGCCACGAGTTCGAGGTCACCGGCACCGATGG
>JAUVVG010000019.1 GCA_030604735.1 Azoarcus sp. | reverse complement strand
TGGCGAGCTTGGGCAGGTACTTCTTCTTCTGTTCTTCGGTGCCGAACTCGTTGATCGGCACCATCACCAGCGAGGACTGCACGCTCATCATCGAGCGATAGCCGGAATCGACCCGCTCGATCTCGCGCGCGATCAGGCCGTAGGACACGTAATTGAGGCCGGCCCCGCCGTATTCCTCGGGGATGGTCGGGCCGAGGAGCCCGAGTTCGCCCATCTCGTTGAAGATCGCCCGATCGGTCTGCTCATGGCGGAAGGCGTGCTGCACCCGCGGCAACAGCTTGTCCTGGCAGTAGTCGCGGGCGGTGTCGCGCACCATGCGCTCGGTGTCGGTGAGCTGGCTGTCCAGATGGAGCGGATCGGCCCAGTTGAAGCTTACGCGGTTCGTTGCCATGAGTTGTCTCCAGAAAGGGTTGTCATGCGTGTGTGCACTTTATCGAATGTGACACACGATGAACAAACGAATATTTTTAAGTATCTTGTGCGTAAAGCGCACTTGTAGATCAATGCCGTTTCGACACATCCGATGTTCATCATCCTGGAGCCCAGTTCATGCGCCGCAAGATTCCGAGCACTCACGCCCTCGTCGCCTTCGAACTCGCAGCCCGGCACGAGAGCTTCACCCGCGCCGCCGAGGAGATGTCGCTGACCCAGAGCGCGGTCTGCCGGCAGATTGCGTCCCTGGAGGATTTTCTCGGCTTGCGCCTGTTCGTGCGCACGCGCCGCGGTGTGCGACTGACCGAGGCGGGTTTGAGCTACAGCCGCCAGATTGCAGCACGACTGGATGCGGTCGAACGCGACACCTTGTCGGTGATGGCACACCATGGTCAGGGCGCGACCATCGAACTTGCCGTGGTGCCCACCTTTGCCACACGGTGGTTGATGCCGCGCATTGGGGAATTTCGGGTCGGGCATCCTGACGTCACGGTAAACATGTCGACCCGCACCCGCCCTTTCCTTTTCGTCGATACTGAATTCGACGCAGCGATCTACTACGGCGACGCCGGTTGGCCGGGTACCGAGGCGCATTACCTGATGCCTGAAGGATCGGTCCCGGTGTGCAGTCCGTCGCTCCTCGGGGGAAATCGCCGCCTGGATGCCGAGCAGATCGCGCACCTGCCCCTCTTGCAGCAGAGTACCCGGCCCTACGCCTGGCGCCAGTGGTTCGAGTCGCTCGGCATGCGCGTCACCCACGACATGACCGGCACCCGGCTGGAACTCTTCTCGATGCTAGCCCAGGCCGCGATGCAGGGCATGGGGGCAGCCCTGATTCCGCCCTTCCTGATCCGGGAGGAACTCGACAGCGGCCGGCTCCTGGTGCCGCTCCATCACGTCTGTCCGAGCGACAAGGCCTATTACCTCATCATCCCGGAGCGCAAGGCCGAGAGCGCCGCGCTGAACGGATTCAGGGACTGGCTGTGCGCGGCGGCACGCTGCTACCGAGAGGCTTGAGCCTGTCCGGCTGGATGCGCATGACTGCCCGCCTCCACAAGCAGCGGCCCGAGGCGGTTGCGCATGAGCACTTCTCCGCCCGGTCAGGCCCGCAGAGCGATGAAGCGCCGTCGCTGGAATCCGGACCCTCTCCGATTCGAGGCTCTCGGCCATGAGCGACGCACTGGCTACCGCAGTGAAGGTGCATTGCTGCATCCAGAATGACATCAGGATTTCTGGCGCTTTGGTCAGCACGTTTTCCCACTTGGGCATGGCGATTGCTACATAGATGGGTTGATTCCCCTGCATCGAGACGATCGCCCGATGAACCCTGCCTCTTCGCCGTCCGCCGAACCGACCGATGTTGTCGGGACGTTGGATGCCGCGCCAGACGATGCCGGGCATCACGACGCCGATGCGGTGCAACGGGTGGTCAAGGTTCGGCGCGACTACAACACCTGGGTGGCCAACGAGACGCTGGAAGACTACGCGCTGCGCTTCACCCCGCGCAGCTTCCGCAAGTGGTCGGAGTTCCGGGTCGGCAACACCGCGTTCGGCTCGGCCTCCTTCCTGGTGCTGGAGGCGGTCGGGGCGACCATGCTGGTCGCCTATGGCTTCGTCAACAGCTTCTGGGCGATCCTGGCGATCGGGCTGATCATCTTCGTCACTGGCCTGCCGATCAGCCTCTATGCCGCACGCCACGGCGTGGACATGGACTTGCTGACCCGTGGCTCGGGCTTCGGCTACATCGGCTCGACGATCTCGTCGCTGGTCTATGCGAGCTTCACCTTCATTCTGTTCGCGCTCGAAGCGGCGATCATGGCCTATGCGCTGGAACTCGCCTTCGGCATCCCGCCGGCCTGGGGTTACCTGATCTGTGCGCTGGTGGTGGTACCGCTGGTCACCCACGGGATCACGGTGATCAGCCGGATCCAGACCATCACCCAGCCGATCTGGCTGTTCCTGCTGGTACTGCCTTTCGTCTATCTGCTCAAGGACAACCCGACGGCGCTGAATGATTTATGGCACTACCCTGGTGCGTCCGGTGGGGGTGAAGGTTTCAATTGGCACCTTTTTGGTGCGGCGATGACGGTCGGGATCGCGCTGATCACCCAAATGGGGGAACAGGCCGACTATTTGCGCTTCATGCCGGAGCGTACCGAGGCCAACCGCAAGCGCTGGCTGTTCGGCGTAGTGCTGGGTGGGCCGGGCTGGATCTTCATCGGCGTGATCAAGATGCTCGGAGGCGCGTTGCTGGCCTGGATGCTGCTGATGAACGGCATGTCGACCGATAAGGCGGTCGATCCCAACCAGATGTATCTGCTCGGCTTCGGCATGGTGTTCGACAGTGCGACCTGGGCGATCGGCGTGACTGCGCTGTTCGTGATCGTGTCGCAGCTCAAGATCAACGTGACCAACGCCTATGCCGGTTCGCTCGCGTGGTCCAACTTCTTCTCGCGCCTGACCCACAGCCACCCCGGGCGGGTGGTGTGGGTGGTGTTCAATATCCTGATCGCGCTGCTGTTGATGGAAATGAACGTCTTTCAGGCGCTCGGTCAGGTGCTGGGCCTGTATTCGAACGTGGCGATCTCGTGGATCGTCGCGGTGGTCGCCGATCTGGTGATCAACAAGCCGATGGGCTGGTCGCCGCGCGGTATCGAGTTCAAGCGCAGCCACCTCTACGACATCAACCCGGTCGGGGTCGGGGCGATGCTGATCGCGTCTGTATTGTCGGTGTCCACCTTCATCGGGCTGTTCGGCGAGGGCATACAGCCTTTCGCGCCCTTCGTCGCGATGAGCGTCGCCTTCGTCGTGTCGCCACTGATCGCATGGTGGACGCGAGGTCGTTACTATCTCGCTCGACCGGTCAACAGCCCGAGCGTAGGAGCCCGGGTTGGTACGATCTCGAGAGGATGTGGCAGCGGACAGTGCCGAAGCTGTACGGCAACAGATCCACTCTCCAGCCCGGTCGAGACCCGGCAATGCACGGTGTGCGGCCAGTGTTTCGAGGCCGAGGACACCAGCGACTGCCCAGCCTACCGCGGCACGATCTGCTCGCTGTGCTGCTCGCTCGACGCCCGTTGCGAGGATTTGTGCAAGCCGCATGCACGCCTGTCGGCGCAATGGTCGGCGTTGCTGCGCCGCTTACTGCCCGAGCGACTGTTGCCCTATATCGAAGGCGGATTGGGGCAGTACCTGTTGCTGATGGGGGGAATCGTATCCTTTCTCGCACTGGTGCTCGGCATGATCTACACCCATGAGGCCCAGGCGCTCGCGGCCGGGTCGGGCGAGGTTGCGCTGGAAGCAGTGTTCATCAAGACCTTCGCCGCGCTGTTTCTGGTCAGTGGGATCGGGGCCTGGTGGATGGTGCTGACCCACAAGAGCCGCCAGGTCGCGCAGGAGGAGTCGAACCGACAGACCCATCTGCTGATGCAGGAGATCGAGTCGCACAAGCGCACCGACGAACAATTGCAGAATGCGCGGCGCATCGCCGAGCATGCCAACCGGGCCAAGAGCCGCTACATCACCGCGATCAGCCATGAGCTGCGCACTCCGCTCAACAGTATTCTCGGTTACGCCCAGATCCTGGACGGCGACGAGGCGATCCCGTTGCCGCGCCGCCAGGCGGTCGGAGTGATCCGCAAGAGCGGCGAGCACCTGCTGTCGCTGATCGAGGGGACGCTGGACATCGCCCGGATCGAAGGCGGCAAGCTGACCCTGGAAGTGCGCCCGCTGGCGTTTGCGAGCTTCATGCAGCAGATGGTCGGGATGTTCGAGTTGCAGGCGCGCAACAAGGGCTTGAACTTTGTTTACGACTGTCAGGGCACGTTGCCGGACATGGTGCGGGCAGACGAAAAGCGGCTGCGCCAGATCCTGATCAACATCATCGGCAATGCGATCAAGTTCACCCCGCGCGGCACGGTGACCTTGCGTCTGACCTATCGGCGCGAGATGGCGGTGTTCGAGGTCGAGGACTCCGGCCCGGGCATCGCAGCCGAGGAGCTGGAGCGGATTTTCGAGCCTTTCGAGCGGGGCCGCACCGCGCGGGCCGAAACCACGGTCGGCACCGGCCTGGGGCTGACCATCAGCAAGATGCTGACCGACTTGATGGGCGGCGAGATGAAGGTCGCGAGCACGCTGGGGCAGGGCAGCGTCTTCACCATCCGGCTGTTCCTGCCCCACCTCCACGGCCAACAGGCGCTCGATGCGATCCCGCGCGAGAAGCGGATCGGCTACAAGGGCATCCGCCGTCGCATTCTGGTGGTGGATAACGAGCAGGTCGATCGGGAGCTGCTGCGCTCGGTGCTCGACCCACTCGGCTTCCAGGTCGAACAGGCCGGCACCGGCCATGAATGCCTGGCGATGCTGCCGAATTACCGGCCGCACCTGGTGTTCATGGACCTGGCCATGCCGGGCATAGATGGCTGGGAGACGTTGCGCCGAATGCGCGCCAACGGCTTCGCCGATCTGCCGGCCGCGATCATTTCGGCCAATGCCTTCGACAAGGGGCTGGACAACGACGTCGGGATCGCGCCGCAAGACTTCCTGCTGAAGCCGATCCGGGTCGATGATCTGCTCGACTGGATCGGCAATCGTTTGCAGATCGAGTGGGTGACGACCGCCCTCGATCCCGCGCCGGTGGTGCTCGACCCGGGGGCCGGGGTCGATCTGCGGCTGGTGTTTCCGTCGCCCGGTTATCTGCGTCGGCTGGACGAAATGGTCGAGCTCGGTTTTCCCAAGGGGATGCGCACGGTGCTGGACGAGATCGAAGCAGCAGAACCGGAATGCGCCGAATTCGTCAGGGTGCAGCGAGAGCTTGCGCGCCAGTTCCAGTTCGACGCGATGCGGGCCTTGTTGCGAAAGGCCGACGAGGGGGGTGTGCCCGACGCGACCGTGGGTGCCGATGCGATAAGCATCGATCCGGCCGGGGTGAACGGCATCAGCGGGCCGGCGGATACGACGAGCCTGCGGGATGGCGTCCAAACGCGGGGCGGGCAGGCATGAACACCGAATCGTCCCGCGGCATCGTGCTGATCGTTGATGACGTGCCGGAGAACCTCTCGCTGCTGCACGACGCGCTGGACGAGGCCGGCTACACCGTACTGGTCGCGACCCAGGGCGAAGCCGCGCTGCTGCGGGCGCGCAACAGCCTCCCCGATGTGGTCCTGCTCGATGCGCTGATGCCGGGTATGGATGGCTTCGAGGTCGCGCGCAGGCTCAAGGCGGACTTCGCCACCCGCACCATCCCGATCATCTTCATGACCGGCCTGACCGATACCGAGCACGTGGTCGCCGGTTTTGCCGCCGGTGGGGCTGATTATGTGACCAAGCCTATCCGGCCGGCCGAGGTCTTGGTGAGGATCGCCGCCCATGTGCAGAACGCGCGCCAGATGAAGCAGGCCCGCACCGCCCTCGATGCCTTCGGCCAGGCGACCATCGCGATCCGGATCTCGGACGGCCGTCTGGTATGGCAGACCCCGCTCGCGCGCAAGCTGCTCCGCGCCTATTTCGACGTGACCGACGACCAGACCCCACCGCGATTGATGGCCTGGGTGATCGCGGCCGAAAAGGCACGGCGGGCCGGGCAGGAGGTGTCGTCGCTGCTGCTCGCCGACGGCGCCCGGCGCCTGCTCGCAACCTTCCATGAGCCGACCGGCGACGGGGTCGACCCGGCCGGCGGCGGCGAGGGGGGCGATGGCGAGTGGCTGGTGGTGTTGCGCGAGGAGAACGACGCCAACACCATCGACGCGCTGATCGCCGCCTTCCGGCTGACCCTGCGTGAGGCCGAAGTGCTCAACTGGGTGATCCGCGGCAAGACCAACCGCGACATCGCCGACATCCTCGGCATGAGCCCGCGCACCGTGCACAAGCACCTGGAGCATGTCTTCGAGAAACTGGGCGTCGAAACCCGTACCGCGGCGGCGTCAATGGCGATGAGCCGGCTGCAGGGGGCGGGCGACAGGGCGTAGGCCAGCATGCACGGAGCGCTTGCAGCGAATGCGCGGTGGATTTCAGCGCGAGAGGGACATTGGGTTTGCAGTACTGCGCAGCATCCCGGCACAGCGTAGCGACTCGACGACGGGGCCAGACCGCACGGCGACTCAGCCCGAGCGCATGCCGCTGTTGGTGCGCGTAGCGGCCGCGATCCCTGCTGTCTGAGCCCGCAGGGCGAGTTCAGGGATCGCAGCGAAGCGCGCCTTACAGCGGCAGCGCGAGGGGCTGTCGGAGCCGGGAGGCCTGGCCCCGTCGGCGGGTCGCGGGCAGGCTTATCGGGAATCGCGATCCACCGGGCACCAAGCGCCAACGAGAGCGGTCATAATCCCGTTTTGGCCAGGAGCCCCCGGTTTGTTCCGTTTCTTCGAATCCAGAGTCGACCCCTACCCGTCTTCGGAGCCCGCCCCGCCGCCGAAGGGTTTCTTCGCCTTCCTGTGGGCCGGCACCGAGGGCATGCGCCCCTTCATTCTCGGGATGACGCTGCTGACCGCCTCGATCGGCGTGTTCGAGGCGGTGCTGTTCGCGATGCTCGGCCATGTGGTCGACTGGCTGGCCGGCACCGACCCGTCGAGCCTGTGGCGCGATCACGGTGGCACGCTGATGCTGCTCGCGGCCGTTATCCTGGGCAGCACCTTCCTGGTGGCGCTGCAGACCATGCTCAAGCACCAGACCCTGGCCGGCAACTTCCCGATGCGGCTGCGCTGGAACTTCCATCGCCTGATGCTCGGCCAGAGCATGAGCTTCTACCAGGACGAATTCGCCGGCCGGGTGTCGGCCAAGGTGATGCAGACCGCACTGGCGGTGCGCGACACCTGCCTGATCATGACCGACATCCTGGTCTTCGTGATCATCTACTTCGTCACGATGATCATCATCGTCGGCGGCTTTGCGCCGCTGATGCTGGTGCCCTTCCTGATCTGGGTCGTGCTCTATGTGCTCGCGCTGCGCTGGTTCGTGCCGCGCCTTTCAAGGGTTTCCAAGCGCCAGGCCGACGCACGGGCACTGATGACCGGGCGGATCACCGACGCCTATACCAACATCGCCACGGTCAAACTGTTCTCGCATGCCGGGCGCGAGGCCGGCTATGCGCGCAGCGCGATGCAGGAGTTCATGGGCACGGTGCACGCCCAGATGCGGCTGGTGTCCGGCATCGAGGTCGTGGTCCATGCGCTGTCGATGGCGCTGATCCTCGGCATCGCCGGGGTCGCGCTGTGGCTGTGGTCGCAAGGCCAGGTCGGGGTCGGGGCGCTGGCCGCCGCCACCGCGATGGCGCTGCGCCTGAACGGCATGTCGCACTGGATCATGTGGGAGATGGCCTCGTTGTTCGAGCAGGTCGGTACGGTCCAGGACGGCATCAACACCTTGTCGCGCCCACACCGGGTGATCGACAAACCGGACGCCCGTCCCCTGTCCGTGACCCGCGGCGAGATCCGCTTCGAGTCGGTGCGCTTCGCCTACGGTGCGACCGGCCCCGAGGCGAGGGTGGTGATCGATGAGCTGTCGCTGACCATCCGGCCGGGCGAGAAGATCGGCCTGGTCGGGCGCTCCGGCGCCGGCAAGTCGACCATCGTCAACCTGCTGCTGCGCTTCTACGATGTCGAGTCAGGCCGCATCCTGATCGACGGCCAGGACATCGCCGACGTGTCCCAGGTCAGCCTGCGCGAGCATATCGGCATGGTGACCCAGGACACCTCGCTGCTGCACCGCTCGGTGCGCGACAACATCCTGTACGGCCGTCCGGATGCGACCGAGGCCGACATGATCGCCGCGGCGCGTCGGGCCGAGGCCTGGGACTTCATCCAGGACCTCACCGACCCGGCCGGCCGGCGCGGCTTCGACGCGCATGTCGGTGAGCGCGGGGTCAAGCTGTCCGGCGGCCAGCGCCAGCGCATCGCGATCGCGCGGGTGATGCTCAAGGATGCCCCCATCCTGATCCTGGACGAGGCGACCAGCGCGCTCGATTCGGAAGTCGAGGCGGCGATCCAGGACAGCCTGTACCGGCTGATGGAAGGCAAGACCGTGCTCGCGATCGCGCACCGCTTGTCGACCATCGCCGCGATGGATCGACTCATCGTGCTCGACCAGGGGAGGATTGTCGAGGAAGGCGACCACCGCAGCCTGCTCGCGCACAACGGACTCTATGCGCGGTTGTGGGCACACCAGAGCGGGGGCTTCCTCGGCGAGGACGACGACGAGATCGCGCCCGACAGGGAGGCGGTGTCGGTGTGAATGCCGTAAAGGCCGCCCCTTGGGTATGATGGTGTATGGATGCGCACCCGGAGATTGCCATGGCCGTTCCCAAGTCCGCCGATAAATTCGATTTCGACGCTTATCTCGCCTGGGAAGCCACCCAGGAAGGGCGCTATGAATATCTCGCCGGCGAGGTATTCGCGATGTCCGGCGGCTCCGATGCGCACAACACGATCGGCCTCAACATCGCCAGCGCCCTTCGCGCATCGATACGAGGCGGGCCATGCCGGGTATTTGCTTCAGGCATGAAGGTACGCATCGCCAGCGCCGATGCCGTGTTGTATCCGGATGTCTTCGTCACCTGCGATGAGCGAGATCGGGCCGATGAAACCCGCCTGGCAAAGGCGCATCCGTTACTGATCATCGAGGTGCTGTCGCCCTCCACTGCTGGCTGGGACCGTGGGCGCAAGTTCGAGATGTACCAGCAGATCCCGACCCTGCAGGAATACGTGCTGATCGAGCAGGAGCGGCAACACGCCGACCTCTTCCGGCGCAACGCCGAGGGACTGTGGGTACTGCATCCGTTCGGGCCGGACAGTGCGGTTGAACTCGCGAGCTTGAAGCTGAACCTGGCGATGGAGACGATCTACGAAGACGTGACTGTCGAGGCTCGCGAGGTCATGGTGCCGCCCGACGGCATGTTCGACCCGAGCGGCGCTTGCCAGCGCTGACCCGGTAGTCACATCAGCCGTATCGCCGGACATGTGTTGACCGTCGATAGGTGTCATGGTCGATACACGGTGCTGAAACGGGCGAGCGAGAGGGTTTTACCGTTGTGTGACACCGTCAGCCATACGATGGCTCCAAGCCGGTAGCCACCATCAGATCGCGCTGCGCCGGCTTTCCTCGATGTAGATCGCACGCAGCTTTTTCGCGTAGGGCCCGGGGGTGCCGTCGCCCAGCGTGGCGCCGTCGATTTCGACCACCGGGGTGACGAAGCTGGTCGCGGCGGTGACGAAGGCTTCGGCGGCCTGCTTGGCCTCCTCGATCGTGAAGGGACGCTCCTCGACCCGCAGGCCCTCCTCCTGCGCGTGACGGAGCACCGCCGCGCGGGTGATGCCGTGCAGCAGCGAGCGGGACAGTTGACGGGTCACGATGACGCCGTCGCCGGTGATGATGAAGGCGTTGTTCGAGGTGCCTTCGGTGACGAAACCGTCCTCGACCATCCACGCGTCGTCCTTGCCGGCCGCCTTGGCCTCCATCTTCGCGAGCGACGGGTAGAGCAGCTGTATCGTCTTGATGTCGCGGCGCTGCCAGCGAAGGTCGGGTACCGAGATCACCTTGGAACCACGTGCGGCGAGCGGGCTGTCGATCAGGTTCTTCTTTTGCGTAAAGGCCACCAGGGTGGGTTCGAGGGTATCCGACCAGGTGAATTCGCGATCCTCCGCGCCACGGGTCACCTGCATGTACACCAGGCCTTCGGTGATGCCATTGCGGGCGACCAGTTCCCGGTGCATCGCGAGAAGCGTGGCGTCGTCGCACGGCCGTTTCATCTTCAGCTCGTTCAGGCTGCGTCCGAGCCGGGTGCAATGGCCAGGAAAATCGACCAGCTTGCCATCGATGACCGAGGTGACTTCATAGACCCCATCGGCGAAGACGAAGCCGCGATCGAAGATCGAGACCTTGGCCTGGTTCTCGGGGAGGTATTCGCCGTTGAGATAGACGGTGCGGAGCGGGGTGTTCATGTCGGGGGGGGTCCTTGAAGCGCGGGTTGATGCTGTCTAAGCGAGCGGTTGGGTGCGGAGTGGGTCAGGCAGGGTTTGTCCGGCGCGGACTTGTCGCTCCTAACGGGCGGGAGGGTGAGGCAGGCAGGTTGAAGGCGATCATTCCCTTGTCGGGCGGCACTGTGGCGAGCACGCTCAGCCCCACAGGGCCGGTTCGGCCGGATGAACCCCTCTCTCGTCATAGTGCAGGGGGTGGGTGCGGTCGGCACCGAGCAGCAGGGGACCATCCAGATCGGCGATCGCTGCACCCTGGGCGACCAGCACCGCCGGCGCCATGCCGAGCGAGGAGCCGACCATGCAGCCGACCATCACCGAAAAACCGGCTGAAATCGCGGCCTCGCGCAGCGCCAGCGCCTCGGTCAGGCCGCCGGTCTTGTCGAGCTTGATGTTGATCATGTCGTACTTGCCGCGCAGGCCGGCGAGAGAGGCGCGGTCATGGCAGGATTCGTCGGCGCACACCGGCAGCGGCCGGGCCATATCGGCCAGGGCGTCGTCGGCGCCGGCCGGCAGGGGTTGCTCGACCATCTCGACGCCCAGCGCGATCAGCGTCGGGGCAAGCGCGGCGTATTCTTCAGCCGACCAGCCTTCGTTGGCGTCGACGATCATGCGCGACTTCGGCGCGCCGGCGCGCACCGCCTCCAGTCGCGCCATGTCGCCTTCGCCACCCAGCTTGATCTTGAGCAAGGGTCGATGTGCATTGCGTGCGGCCTTGGCGCGCATCGTCTCCGGGTCTTCGAGTGAGAGGGTGAACGCGGTGAGCACAGCGTGCGGGCGGGGCAGGCCGGCCAGTTGCCACACCGGCTTGCCGCTGCGCTTGGCTTCCAGGTCCCACAATGCGCAGTCGAGCGCATTGCGTGCGGCACCGGCTGGCAGGGCGCGTTGCAGTTGTGCGCGGGTGAGCCCGGCAGCAAGTGGCGCAGCCATCGCTTCGATGTCGGCGATGACGCCGGCGATCGACTCGCCATAGCGGGCGTAGGGGGTGCATTCCCCCGAGCCGGCGCAGGAGGGTGCGCTGGACCCGGAGTCATCCGCATCCAGACGGACCGACACCACGTGCTGTTCGGTGCGTGCACCGCGCGAGATGGCGAACAGCTCGCGGAAAGGGAAGCGGTCATGACTGACCGTGAGCCGGACGGTCAAGTCAGCGCCTCCAGCGCATCGACCAGCCGATCCGCACCCTGGCGGAACGGATCGACCGCCGGCAGTTTCATGCGTTCTTCGGTGCGGGCGAGGTAGTCGAGCGCCGCCGCTTCGTCCAGTCCGGCGGTGTTGATCGAGATGCCGACCACCTGGCAGGCGGGATTCACGATCCGCGCCATGCGCAAGGAGACCTCGGCCAAGTCCTCCAGCGATGGCAGGGTGTAGTCGGGCAGGCCGCGCATGTGGGCCCGGGTCGGTTCGTGGCAAAGGATCAGCGCGTCCGGCTGGCCGCCATGGATCAGCGCAAGCGTGACGCCGGAGTAGGAGGCATGGAACAGGCTGCCCTGACCTTCGATCAGGTCCCAGTGGTCCGGGTCGTTGTCCGGGGTCAGCCATTCGATCGCGCCGGCCATGAAGTCGGCGATCACCGCGTCCAGCGGCACGCCGTCGCCGGTGATCAGGATGCCGGTCTGGCCGGTGGCGCGGAAGGTCGCCTTGAGCTTGCGCGCATGCATCGCGCGCTCCATCGCGATCGCGGTGTACATCTTGCCGACCGAGCAGTCCGTGCCGACCGCAAGACAGCGCTTGCCGGTGCGACGCTTGCCATTGGCGATCGGGTATTTCACTGCAGGTACGCGCACATCGTGCAGGGTCCGGCCATGTGTCCGGGCAGCCTCGACCAGTTCTGGCTCGTCGCGCAGCAGGTTGTGCAGTCCGGAGGCGAGATCCATGCCGGCCGCGAGCGCTTCGCGCAGCACCGCGATCCAGGCGGGCGAGATCATGCCACCGCGGTTGGCGACGCCGACCACCAGGGTCTTTGCGCCCGCCGCTGCGGCTTCGGCGATGGTCATGTCGGGCAGTTTCATGTCGGCGTTGCAACCGGCCATGCGGAACTGGCCGATGGCCACATCGGGTCGCCAGTCGCGGATGCCCTGGGCGACCTTGGCCGCGAGCGGATCGGGCGCGTCGCCCAGAAACAGGAGATAGGGTTGAGGAATCATCGGGCCACCCTGTCGCGAGCGTGTCGCGCTGAGGTTGTCGGATGGCCGGCAAGTCCCGGGTCGGGACGCCGGCCTATGGATGCGCGGCGGTGCGAGGCTTTTTTCGCACTGCGATACGGAGGGGATTCTGGCCCAGAGGGCGGACCGAATCAACCGTGGGAGAGGGCTAAGTGGGCTGATCCGGCCGCCCTGGCCGTGCGATTCGGTCGGGGTTGGCGATGCGGGCGAGAACGAAGGCCAGCACGATCGCCGGGATGCCGATCAGGGCCGAGGACACGAAGAACCACATCCAGTCGATGTGTTCGACCAGCACGCCGGTGAAGCCGGCGAGGAACTGGCCGGGGAGCGTCATGATGGAGCTGAACAGCGCGTACTGGGTGGCGGTGTAGGCGGTGTTGGTGAGGCTGGAAAGGTAGGCGATGAACACCGAGATCGCGATGCCGCCGCTGATGTTGTCGGCCATGATGGCGATGACCAGTCCGTAGAGCTCCGGCCCCAGCGTCGCCAGCCAGGAGAAGGTGAGGTTGGTGATCGGCGCCAGGAACGCGCTGAAGATGAGGATGCGCATGATGCCGAAGCGCGCCACCAGCAGGCCGCCTATGGCTGCGCCGGTGAGCGTCATTGCCAGGCCGAAGGCCGCGGCGACGTTGGCGATCTGGGCCTTGCTGAAGCCGAGGTCGAGGTAGAACGGGTTGGCCATGACGCCCATGAAGATGTCGGCGATGCGGAAGGTGCCGATGAACAGCAGGATCGCGAGCGCACTCAGGCCGAAGCGCTGGATGAAGTCGGCGAAGGGGCAGATCACCGCGCCGATGAACCAGGCGGTGAGGTCGCGTCGCCAGCCGCGGTGGGGGGTGTGGTCCAGATAATCGACCACGCGCTGCTCGAGTTGCCGGGTGCCGGCATCCACCTCCACCTCGGGTTCGCGCACGATGAGGGTGGTGACCACCCCGACCGCCATCAGCGCCGCCATCGCGCCATAGGCGAGGCTCCATCCGCCGCTCGAAGCGATGTGAAGCGCGCCGGCGCCGGCGGCGAGCAAGGCGATGCGATAACCGAACACGTAGCTCGCCGCCATCGCACCCTGGCGGTCGCGCGATACCGCCTCGATACGGTAAGCATCGATCGCGATGTCCTGGGTGGCCGAGCCGAAGGCGGCCAGCACCGCGAACACCGCCACCAGCCACAAGGCTTCGCGGGGGTCGGTCAGTGCGATGCCGAGGAGCGACAACCCGATGACAGCTTGCGCCGCCAGCATCCACGAGCGCCGCCGGCCGAACAGGCGGTTGAGCCCGGGCAGTGCGAGACGATCCACCACCGGCGCCCAGAAGATCTTGATGCTGTGCGCCATCCCCACCCAGCTCAGAAAGCCGATCGCCGCCAGCTCCACGCCGAGATCGCGCAGCCAGGCGGTGAAGGTGCCGCCGACCAGCAACAGCGGCAATCCGGCCGAGAAGCCGAGAAACAGCATGCCGACCACACGTGGATGACGGTAAACCGAGAGTGCGTCTAGCCAGCTTGGGGAGGGAGTGCCGGGGGAAGAGGACATTCGAGGGAGTCGGTGGATGGCTGGCCCGCGCATTCTGGGGCAAGCCCGGGCCTTGGGCAATGTTGCTGTACGTCTTCTGCGAACGTCGCAATCAGGTCGGTCGCATCGGTCTGCCGCTGCGCGACACGTGACACGGTGCCGACGACGAATAGATGAAATCACCGCTCGTAGTGCGCGTGCCGATCCGGCGTGGCGCCACTACGCAATCTTGCGTATTCCCGCTTCAGAGCGGCGGACCTAATCTGTTATCGCACCGCAGCAATGCGTTCCCGCCACCGAAAACCGAGGAGTTCGTCATGCAGACACGCCGTCACTTCATCAAGGCCCTGGCCCTTTCCGCTTCCATCGCTGCGATCGGCCTGCCCTTCGCCGCGCACGCGTCCGACACGATCAAGGTCGGCATCCTGCACTCGCTGTCCGGCACGATGGCGATCTCCGAGACCGCGCTGAGGAACGTCGCGCTGATGACCATCGAGGAAATCAACGCCAGCGGCGGCGTACTGGGCAAGCAGCTCGAGCCGGTGGTGGTCGACCCCGCGTCCGACTGGCCCTTGTTCGCCGAGCGTGCCCGCCAGTTGCTGGCCCAGGACAAGGTCTCGGTCGTGTTCGGCTGCTGGACCTCGGTCAGCCGCAAGTCGGTGTTGCCGGTGTTCAGCGAACTCAACGGCCTGCTGTTCTATCCGGTGCAGTACGAAGGCGAGGAGCTCGAGCGCAACGTGTTCTACACCGGCGCCGCGCCCAACCAGCAGGCCATCCCGGCCACCGAATACCTGATGAGCGAAGAGGGCGGCGGCGCCAAGCGTTTCGTCCTGCTCGGCACCGACTACGTCTATCCGCGCACCACCAACAAGATCCTGCGCGCCTTCCTGAACAGCAAGGGCATCCCGGACAGCGACATCATGGAGGAGTACACCCCCTTCGGGCACTCCGACTACCAGACCATCATCGCCAACATCAAGCGCTTCTCGGCCGGTGGCAAGACCGCGGTGATCTCGACCATCAACGGCGACTCCAACGTGCCCTTCTACCGCGAACTCGGCAACGCCGGTCTGAGCGCGACCGATGTGCCGGTGGTGGCCTTCTCGGTCGGCGAGGAAGAGCTGCGCGGCGTGGATACCAAGCCGCTGGTCGGCCACCTGGCTGCGTGGAACTACTTCATGTCGGTCGATAATCCCAAGAACACCGAGTTCGTGACCAAGTATCGCGCCTGGGCCAAGGCCAACAACGTGCCCAACGCCGACACCGTGGTGACCAACGACCCGATGGAAGCGACCTATGTCGGCATCCACATGTGGAAGCAGGCGGTCGAGAAGGCCGGTACCGCCGACGTCGATGCGGTCATCGACGCGATGGGCGGGCAGACCTTCGAGGCACCGTCCGGCTTCACGCTGACGATGGACGCCACCAACCATCACCTGCACAAACCGGTGCTGATCGGCGAGGTGCGTGACGACGGTCAGTTCGACGTGGTGTGGCAGACCGAGGGTCCGATCCGCGCTCAGCCGTGGAGCCCGTTCATCGAGGGCAACGAGGCCAAGCAGGGTCTCTGAGCCCGCGTAGTAACCGTATGGCCGGGGTGTGCGCAATGCGCATCCCGGCTTTCGGACGCACGGAGCGCCCCAAACTGGATTGACGATCATGATTGCTCGGACCCTTCCCCCTTTCTTGCTGCTGATGCTGTTCCTGCTGGCCGGCCCGGCCCGGGCCGCGCTTGACCCGGACATCGTCCAAGGCCTGGGTTCGAGCGATTTCGGTATCCGCACCGCGGCGATCGAGGCGCTTGCCGCCACCGGTGCCGATGGGGCGGAAGTGGTCGCCGCACTCGAAGCGGGGGAGTTCGGTGCGGTCGACGGCCAGGCAGTGATCGTCCGCAATGGTGTCGTCACCGCGATCGGCAGCGGCGAAACCCTGGACGTGGCGGCCGCCGATGTCGCCTTGCTGCGTCTGAACAACCGCCTGCGCCGCGCGGTCGCGACCGCGCGGGCCGGCATCACGCTGGAGGTGGGCAACGAGCCAGAGCGCCTCGCCGCGGCGCGCACACTGGTCGGCAACAGCGCCGAATTCATGCTGCCGCTGTTCGAGCGGGTGATCGAGAACGAGGAAGTCGACGCGATCCGCGAACTGGTGATACAGGCCGCCGCGAGGGTCAACCTTGCGTCCAACGACCCTGAGCGGCGCATCGAAGCGGTCACCTTGCTCGGTACCTCGTCCGATGCCGCGGTGCTGACCCTGCTGACGCCGCTCGTCAGCCGCGACGGGGACGCCTGGATCGAGCCCGACCCGGCGGTGCGTGCCGCCGCGCAGGACTCGATCGCGAAAATCGAGCGCCGTATCGCGTTTACCGACAACATCCGCACCGTGTTCACCGGGCTGTCGCTCGGCTCCATCCTGCTGCTGGCCGCGCTGGGGCTGGCGATCACCTTCGGCGTGATGGGCGTGATCAACATGGCCCACGGCGAGCTGCTGATGGTCGGCGCCTATGCGACCTTCGTCGTGCAGGGCCTGTTCCGCACCCATCTGCCGGCTTACTTCGACTTCTATGTGATTGCCGCGATTCCGATTGCCTTCTTCGTCGCGGCTGCGGTCGGGGTGTTGATGGAACGCAGCGTGCTGCGCTACTTGTACGGTCGTCCGCTGGAATCCTTGCTCGCGACCTGGGGCATCTCGCTGGTGCTGATCCAGGCCGCGCGGGTCAGCTTCGGGCCGCAGAACCTCGAACTGACCAATCCGTCGTGGATGTCCGGCAGCGTCGAGATCATGGCCGGCCTGTCCTTGCCGTGGAACCGGATCATCATCCTCGGCTTCTCGGTGTTCGTGCTGGTGCTGATCTGGCTGATGATGCAGAAGACCCGGCTCGGCATGTTCGTGCGTGCGGTCACCCAGAATCGGCCGATGGCCGGCTGCGTCGGCGTGCCGACCGCGCGGGTGGACACCCTGGCCTTCGCCATCGGCGCCGGGGTCGCCGGGCTGGGCGGGCTGGCCTTGTCGCAGATCGCCAACGTCGGGCCGGCCATGGGGCAGGGCTACATCGTCGATTCCTTCATGGTGGTCGTGCTCGGCGGCGTCGGTCAGCTCGCCGGTGCGGTGTGGGCGGCCTTCGGCCTGGGCATCTTCTCCAAGTTCCTAGAGGGCTGGACCGGGGCGGTCATCGCCAAGATCCTGGTGCTGGTCTTCATCATCATCTTCATCCAGAAGCGTCCGCAGGGCATCTTCGCCCTCAAGGGCCGCGCGGTAGATTGAGTGGCCGACATGCGAACTCCCTTCACGATCCGACTCCTCAACAGCATGCCGGTCACCGGCTGGGTGGCGCTGGTCCTGTTCGCGCTGCTGGCCTGGGTGTGGGTGCCGTTCGCCCACCTGGCGCTGCCGCCCGACCACGCCCTGCACATCCCGGCCTACTGGGTCAGCCTGCTCGGCAAGATCCTGTGCTACATGGTGGTCGCGGTGGCGATGGACTTGATCTGGGGGTATGCGGGGATTCTCTCGCTCGGCCATGGCATGTTCTTCGCGCTCGGCGGTTACGCCTTCGGCATGTATCTGATGCGTCAGATCGGTACCGACGGCAGTTACGGTGCCGAGATCCCGGATTTCATGGTCTTCCTGGCGTGGAAGGAGTTGCCCTGGTACTGGGCCGGCACCGATAACTTCCTGTGGGCGCTGTTCCTGGTGATGGCGGTGCCGGGGGTGGTCGCCTTCGTGTTCGGCTGGTTCGCGTTCCGGTCGCGGATCAAGGGGGTGTATTTCTCCATCATCACCCAGGCCCTGACCTATGCCGCGATGCTGCTGTTCTTCCGCAACGAGACCGGCTTCGGCGGTAACAACGGCTTCACCGACTTCAAGCGCATCCTCGGCTATTCGATCACCGCACCGGAAACCCGGGTGGTGCTGTTCGCACTGTCGGCCACGTTGCTGGTCGCCTGCCTGATCATGGGCCGCTACCTGGTGACCTCGCGCTTCGGCCGGGTGCTGGCCGCGATCCGCGACGCCGAGAGCCGGGTCATGTTCATCGGCTACAACCCGCTGCACTACAAGCTCTTCATCTGGACGCTGTCGGCGGTGTTGTGCGGACTGGCCGGGGCGCTGTACGTGCCGCAGGTCGGCATCATCAACCCGTCGGAGATGAGCCCGGCCAACTCGATCGAGATCGCGGTCTGGGTTGCGGTCGGTGGGCGCGGCACGCTGGTCGGTGCGGTGGTCGGCGCCGGGGTGGTCAATCTCGCCAAGAGCTGGTTCACGGTGTCCTTCCCGGAATACTGGCCCTTCGTGCTTGGCTTCCTGTTCATCGCGGTGACGCTGTTCATGCCCAACGGCATCGTCGGTGTGGTGCGCAAGCTGTTCGGTGGTCGTGGAGGCGATACAAGCGCCATGACGCCGACAACGAGTCCAACGTCTCCAGCCCCGCCTTCGTCGCAAGCCAAGGCTTCGCGCCGGCAGCCCGCCGCGAAAGGCGAGCAGGGTGCCGCCGGGCTGGCGAAAGGCCCGGGCGGCGGTGTCGCGATGGCCCGCGCGCAGACGACGACGGAGGCTATGCCTCTTGCGAGCAAGGCCTGTGGCAATACTGGACCGGGCAGCGGCTTGCCCCCGGTGGGCGACCTCTCCGGTCCGGACGAGAGCAGCATCGTTCGGGCTTTCTCCGACAAAGCGGCCAAGGGAGGTGCAGGCGCATGAGCACCGAAACCATAGAACGTTCGATCGAAGACGGCGCCCAGGCGCCCGGTCACCGCGGTTCGCCTTCCCACCACGTGGTGGTGGAAGGCGCACTCGATCTGTCGCACAACGTCATCCTCTATCTGGAGGACATCTCGGTCAGCTTCGACGGCTTCAAGGCGCTGAACAAGCTGTCGCTCGCGATCGACGCCGGAGAGTTGCGCTGCATCATCGGACCCAACGGCGCCGGCAAGACCACCATGATGGACGTGATCACCGGCAAGACCCGCCCGGACGAAGGCAAGGCCTTCTTCGGCCAGACCATAGACCTGACCCGGCTCACCGAGCCAGAGATCGCCCATGCCGGGATCGGGCGCAAGTTCCAGAAGCCGACCATCTTCGGTGACCACACCGTGTTCGAGAACCTGGAACTGGCGATGAAGGCCGACAAGCGGGTGCGTCGGACCCTGTTCGCGTCCCTGCGCGACGAGGACCGCGACCGCATCCAGGCGGTGCTGAAGCGCATCCGCCTCGAGACCCAGGCTGACCGGATCGCCGGCCTGCTGTCCCACGGCCAGAAGCAATGGCTCGAGATCGGCATGCTGCTGATGCAGGAGCCGAGGCTGCTCTTGCTCGACGAACCGGTCGCCGGCATGACCGACGAGGAAACCGAGCGTACCGCCGAATTGTTCGTCAGCCTGGCCGGCAGTCATTCGCTGGTCGTGGTGGAACACGACATGAGCTTCGTCGAGGCGCTCGGCGGCAAGGTCACCGTGCTGCACGAAGGTTCGGTGCTGGCCGAAGGCGACCTGGCGACGGTGCAGGAAGACTCCCGCGTGATCGAGGTGTACCTTGGACGTTGAACTGGAAAGCCGGCCGGAAAACGAGGTTAAAGCACCAAAAGCACGTTTCGTCGACAGCCCGGCGAAGCCGCTGGCCTCATCGTCTCTATCGCGCCCGTCCGCATTGAGGTCTCCCGACCCTTCATCTTCCCATTCGTCATCCGCTATTGGAGCCGGCATGCTCGAAGTCACCGACCTGAACCAGTACTACGGCGGCAGCCACATCCTGCGCGGCCTGTCGTTCGAGGTGCCGATGGGCCAGGTCACGACCCTGCTCGGGCGCAATGGCGTTGGCAAGACGACATTGTTGAAGTCGCTGATGGGGCTGGTGCCGGTCGCCAGGGGCGTGATTCGCTTCGACGGCAAGGACATGACCCGCGCCACGTCCTATAACCGGGTACGCGCCGGCATCGGCTATGTGCCGCAGGGTCGCGAGATCTTCCCGCGCCTCACGGTCGAGGAGAACCTGCTGATGGGTCTGGCGACCCGCCCCGGCGGCACCCGCATTCCCGAGCGCATCTTCGAGATGTTTCCGGTGCTCGAGCAGATGATGCACCGCCGAGGCGGAGACTTGTCCGGCGGACAGCAGCAACAGCTCGCGATCGGCCGGGCGCTCGCGTTCGGGCCCAAGCTGCTGATCCTCGACGAGCCGACCGAAGGCATCCAGCCCTCGATCATCAAGGACATCGGCAACGCCATCCGTAGCCTCGCCGCAACCGGCGAGATGGCCATCCTGCTGGTCGAGCAGTACTACGATTTCGCCCGCGATCTGTCCGACCAGTACCTGGTGATGGAGCGCGGCGAGATCGTGATGCAGGGCGCCGGCGCCGACATGGATGCCGATGGGGTGCGGGATCGGCTGTCGGTTTGATTGATGAGGTCAAGACCCTCGCGGCAGCGTCGTGAGGCTGCCGGAGCCGAGGGGGCTGACTTCAGCACCGATCCACCGCTCATCGCGTGGTGAGTTTGCCACGCGCCTGCCCACGCCGAATCGCTGCGCCGGTGGGGGCTCATGCCCGGTTGCGGCGACCAGCCATCAGTGCAGTCGAGCCCGATCCGTGGTATTTTCCCGAAGTCGACGAGAGCGGCATTCAAGCCGCTGGGCATGGCATCAGGGAGTGTCTGCGACACGTCGCGACATGGATAAATCAAGAGAGGGAGCTCACATGGCTGCAGGGAAATCCAAGATCATCTATACGCTCACGGACGAGGCGCCGCTGCTGGCGACGTGTGCGTTCTTGCCCATCATCCGGACTTTTGCCGAGCCGGCCGGCGTCGAGGTGGAGAAGGCCGACATTTCGGTCGCCGCGCGCGTCATCGCCGAGTTCTCCGACATGCTCCCCGAAGAACAGCGCATGCCGGATACCCTCGCCGAGCTGGGTCGTCTGACCCTGCTGCCGGAAACCAACATCATCAAGCTGCCCAACATCAGTGCTTCGGTGGCGCAGCTCAAGGCCTGCGTCAAGGAGCTCCAGGAAAAAGGCTACAAGATCCCGGATTATCCGGAAGATCCCAAGACCGACGCCGAGAAGGCGCTGGTGGCCCGCTTCGGCAAGTGCCTCGGCTCGGCGGTGAACCCGGTGCTGCGCGAAGGCAACTCCGACCGGCGCGCGCCGGCTGCGGTCAAGAACTACGCCAAGAAGCATCCGCACTCGATGGGCGAATGGAAGCAGTGGTCGCAGACCCATGTCTCCCACATGCACCACGGTGACTTCTATCATGGCGAGAAGTCCATCACGCTCGACCGTGCGCGCGACGTCAAGATGGAGCTGATCACCAAGAGCGGCAAGACTATCGTGCTCAAGCCCAAGGTCGCGCTGCAGGACGGCGAGATCATCGATTCGATGTTCATGAGCAAGAAGGCGCTGTGCGACTTCTACGAGAAGGAACTCGATGACTGCCGTGAGGCCGGCATCCTGTTCTCGCTGCATGTGAAGGCGACCATGATGAAGGTGTCGCACCCGATCGTGTTCGGTCACTGCGTCAAGATCTATTACAAGGAGGCGTTCGAGAAGCACGGTGAGCTGTTCGACGAACTCGGCATCAACGTGAACAACGGCATGGTTGATCTGTACGACAAGATCAAGACCCTGCCCGAGTCCAAGCATGACGAGATCATCCGCGACCTGCACGCCTGCCAGGAGCATCGTCCGGCGCTGGCCATGGTCGATTCGGCCAAGGGCATCACCAATTTCCACTCGCCCAACGACATCATCGTCGATGCCTCGATGCCGGCGATGATCCGCCAGGGCGGCAAGATGTGGGGTGCGGACGGCAAGACCTACGACTGCAAGGCGGTGATGCCGGAGTCGACCTTCGCCCGGATCTACCAGGAGATGATCAACTTCTGTAAATGGCACGGCAACTTCGATCCGCGCACCATGGGCACCGTGCCTAACGTCGGCCTGATGGCGCAGAAAGCCGAGGAATACGGTTCCCACGACAAGACCTTCGAAATCCCGGAAGACGGTGTGGCCAACATCACCGACCTGGCGACCGGTGAAGTCCTGTTGAGTCAGAACGTCGAAAAGGGCGACATCTGGCGTATGTGCCAGGTCAAGGACGCGCCGATCCGCGACTGGGTCAAGCTCGCGGTCACCCGGGCACGCAACTCCGGCATGCCGGCGATCTTCTGGCTCGACCCCTACCGTCCGCACGAGAACGAGCTGATCAAGAAGGTCCAGGCCTACCTCAAGGATCACGACACCTCCGGGCTGGACATCCAGATCATGAGCCAGGTGCGCGCGATGCGCTTCACGCTGGAGCGCGTGGCACGTGGGTTGGACACCATCTCGGTGACCGGCAACATCCTGCGCGACTACCTGACCGACCTGTTCCCGATCATGGAGCTGGGTACCTCGGCCAAGATGCTCTCCATCGTGCCGCTGATGAACGGCGGTGGCCTGTACGAAACCGGCGCCGGCGGTTCCGCCCCCAAGCACGTGCAGCAACTCGTCCAGGAGAACCACCTCCGATGGGATTCGCTGGGCGAGTTTCTCGCGCTGGCGGTGTCGCTCGAGGATGTCGGCATCAAGACGGGTAATGAGGCCGCCAAGCTGCTGGCCAAGACCCTGGACGAAGCGACCGGCCGTCTGCTCGACGAAGACAAGTCGCCGTCGCGTCGGACTGGTGAGCTCGACAACCGGGGTAGCCAGTTCTACCTGGCGATGTACTGGGCGCAGGCGCTGGCGGCCCAGACCGACAATGCCGAGCTCGCCGCCAAGTTCGCGCCGCTGGCCAAGGCCTTGACCGAGAACGAGCAGAAGATCGTCTCCGAACTGGCCGAAGTGCAGGGCAAGCCGGTCGATATCGGCGGCTACTACATGGCCGACGCCGAGAAGACCAAGGTGGTGATGCGCCCCAGCGCGACCTTCAATGAGATTCTGAAGTCGGCCGTAGCCTGATCGCCGGGTAGTGGTGGGCCGGCGAGCCGGTCCATCGCACCGGGTCCTCATGATGCCGATCATCCCCTTGCGGGGTGATCGGCATTTTCGTATCAGTGCGAGCCACGATGGGCCCAGGCGGTGGTGCGCTTCTCCAGCCAGGAGAAGAGCTCGTACATGATCATCGCCATGATGCCGACCACGAACAGGCCGGCGAAGGCTAGCCCCATCTGCAGCGATGAACCGGCCGAGATCAGCAGGTAACCGATGCCCTGGTTCGATGCGGTCATCTCGGACACCGTCGTGCCGACGAAGGCGAGCGTGATCGCGACCTTGAGCGACGCATAGAAGTAGGGCAGTGTCCGGGGCAGGCCGACCTTGGTCAGCACATCCCAGCGCTTCGCGCCGAGCACCCGCAACACGTCTTCCAGTTCGGGCTCCAGCGTCGCCAGGCCGGTGGCGATGTTGACCATGATCGGAAAGAACGAGATCAGGAAGGCGGTCAGGATGGCCGGACCGACGCCTATGCCGAACCACACCACCAGGATAGGTACGAAGGCCGCCTTGGGCAGGGCGTTGAACGCGGTCATCAGGGGGTAGAGCGCGGCATAGGCCGTCCGCGACGAGCCGATCAGGAAGCCCAGCAACACGCCGACCACGATCGAGAGGCCGAAGCCGACCATCGTGACCCAGAAGGTGTGCCAGGCGTGCATGCCGATGACCGGGTAGAACCGCAGGAATTGCTCCCAGATGCGCGAGGGCGCCGGAAAGATGAATTCCGATACGCCAAGGCCACGGCAGATCGCCTCCCATAGCAGCAGGATCACCGTCAGCAGCAACCACGGGGCGAGGCGCTCGGTCTGATTGCGGGTCATGCCGTGACTCCCGCACCAGTCGAGGCGGTCGGCGCGCCTTGTCGGATCGCTCCGATATGGCCGCGCAACTCATGCACGATGTCGGTGAAGGACGTGGTGTAGGTGAGTTCCAGATCGCGTGGGCGCGGCAGGCCGATCTCGCGCTTGACCAGCATCCGGCCCGGGCTCTTGCTCATCACATAGACCGTGTCGGCCAGGAACACCGCCTCGCGCAGATCGTGGGTGACCAGGATCACGTTGAAGCGCTGCACGGTCCACAGGTCGCGCAGTGCGCACCACAGCTCTTCCCGGGTAAAGGCGTCGAGCGCGCCAAAGGGTTCGTCCAGCAGCAGCATCTTCGGCTCGTGAATCAGCGCCCGGCAGATCGAGGCGCGCTGCTGCATGCCGCCGGACAATTCCCACGGGTACTTGCTCTCGTAGCCAGCCAGCCCGACGCTGGCCAGCAAGGCGCGTGCCTTGTCAGCGAACTCGCGCTTGTGCCTGCGGAACTGTGACCGGTAGGGCTCTACGATTTCCAGCGGGAGCAGCACATTGTCCAGCGTGGTTCGCCAGGGCAACAAGGACGGCGCCTGAAAGGCCATGCCGGTGATCTTGAGCGGGCCGCTGACCTCGTGACCGTCGATCACGACCGTGCCGCGCGAGGGGCGGCGCAGTCCGGTGGCGAGCTTCATGAAGGTCGACTTGCCGCAGCCAGACGGGCCGACGATGGCGATGAACTCGCCCCGACCCGCCTGCAGCGTGATGTCCTCGACCGCGAAGGTCTGCTCCGCCAGCAAGGCGTCGTTGTAGGCCAGCCAGACCCGGTCGAAATCGACGAAGGCGCTCATCGCATCACTGGCCGAGGATGTCGAGCAGGCTCGCATCCGGCAGGAAGCGATCGGTCCAGACTGCGTCCGGATCGACCCGGTTCTGGGTCTGGAACGCGTCCGAGACCTGGCTCGCCATCAGGGCCAGACGGGCCGGGTCGACGCGGCCAAAACCTTCGGTGCGGGCGTCGGCGGTCTGGACCGAGGCTTCCAGCGCCAGGCGTAGCCGGCGCTCTTCCAGGGCGACGTTGATGATGCCGTCGCGCTGGCGCACGAAGTCGATCGCCGCCGCAGGGTCGGCGATGACCTCGGCCGCACCGCGGGCGAAGGCGCGCAGGAAGGCGCCGATCGCCTCGGGGTTCTTGGCGATGAACTCTTCGGACGCGATGATCACGTTGCCGTACAGGCGCACCCCATGCTCGGCATAGCGCATCACCGCGATGTCCTCGGGTTTGACGCCGCGCGCTTCCAGATTGAGGAGAGAGGTGAAGTAGAAGCCGGTGATCGCGTCGACATCGCCGCGGGCGAGCATGGTTTCACGCAACGGGGGGTCCATGCTGGTCCACTCGACCTCGCCCACCCCATTGGCCTGGGCGAAGATCGGCCACGACTTGCGGCCCGAGTCGAAGACCGGCGCGCCGAGCTTCTTGCCAGTGAGGTCCTGTGGCGTGGCGATGCCGGTTTTCTTCAGCGAAAACACTGCGGCAGGCATGTTGTTGTAGACCATCATCACCGCCACCGGCTTGTTCGGGGCGGTCGGGTTGTTGGCATGGAATTCCATCAAGCCGGCGAAATCGGCGAAGCCCATGTCGTAGGCGCCCGAGGCGACCCGGGTGATGGTCGCGGCCGAGCCGGAACCCGAGTCGATGCTGACGTTCAGGTTTTCGTCGCGGAAGTAGCCCTTTGCCTCGGGTAGCAGGAAGAGCGCGCCTGGGCCCTCGAAGCGCCAGTCGAGGGTGAAGCGGACCGGGGTCTGGGCGGCCGCCTGGGTGGAGAGGCCAACGGCGAGGGTCGCGACAAGGCCGATACACAGCTTGCGCAGGGAACGGCGGATAGACGGGGAGGTGCTCATCGTATGCTCCTGACAGGGATTTCCGAATCGGGAAAGCATGCTGCGTGCCAATTCTCTATGCCGGACTTGCCTTACTGGGTCACAGGCACTCGTCCTGTCTTTCCCCGCCATGACGACAGTGTCCGCGTCGATGTGCATGCGATGTCATTGTTTCTGTTGATTAGCCTTGCCCATGCGCACTTCCATGTCTCAGCTGGACTGTCATTACCGACTTCGCGCGCTGTTTGACGAGTACATCGAGCTTTTCGCATCGCGAGATGATCGGCTGACGACGTTCTTGAGCGAAGACGTCGCCCGTTGCACATGCGTTCGGCGAGTATCGTTGGCGTGCTTGTGTTTGCCGACGATGAAGTCAGTCCGTACGATATTCTGAAATGGGCCGACAAGGCCATGTATCAAGCAATAGCAGCGGGGCGGAGCGCGATCCGGTTCTATGAGGCGCAAGACCAGGCCCGATGCCCTGGGCGTCGGTGGTTCGACACCATGGAAAATCCGGTCGGGCGGAGTCCGGTGACCTAAATGTCCGGTGTTGTTCCGTTCCATCCCGCTCCGTCCCGCAGTATCGACCGTGAGATCGAGAGGGCGTCCGACAAGGCGCGGATACTGACCCCTGTTCGCTCGGCGATCGACTCAAGATGAGCAGATTGCCCCAAAAATGTGCATCGAGGGTATGAGCGACTTACGGCATGCACTCGAATGGGGTGTCGAAGTCGTTCATGGTGCGTGATGCGCATCCTGAACGTTTGCGAACGGTTCGCCACTATGCCCGTGTGTCGGCGAATCGACGGTCATTGCGGGGCAGTGTATCGGGTCGAGCCGGATTTCGCCGGCTTGGCACGGGTTTCGCTAAACTGTCGATCATGACTGTCGTGACAGAACCCGTCGATCTGAGCGCTTCCCGGTTTTCCGAAGGTCCAGTGGCACCTGGCTGGCGCGCCGGGCTGTCGCTCGCATTCGAGCTTCGCGGTGTCCGGACCGTGCTCGCAAGCAACCGCCATTTTGGCCCGCTGCGTGTCCAGAAGCCGCTCTATCCCGAGGGGGAGGCGGTCTGCCATACGATCGTGCTGCACCCGCCGGCGGGGATCGTCGGGGGTGACGAGCTCGAGGTGACGGTGGCGGTGGGTGAGGGCGCCCATGCCTTGCTGACCACGCCGGGCGCCGGCAAGTGGTATCGCAGCGATGGCCGGATGGCTCAGTGGGTGCAGCGCATTTCGGTCGAGAAGGATGCGGTGTGCGAGTGGTTGCCGCAGGAAAGCATCGTCTATGACGGGGCGATCGGGCGAATGCGCACCGAGGTGGTGCTCGCGGCCGATGCGCGTTTCATTGGTTTCGAGATGCTGTGTTTCGGTCGAACCGGTTCTGGCGAGCGCTTCGAACGGGGCGAACTGACGCTGAAGACCGATGTGCGTCGGGCTGGACGGCGTTTGTGGTTGGAGCAGGGGCGGCTTGCCGGCGGTAGCGCACTGCTGGATGCCGCGGTCGGGCTGGCAGGACACCCGGTGTGCGGTACGCTGGTCGCGATCGGCCCGGAGGTGGATGAGGGCTTGCGAGATGCCTGTCGAGAGATCGCATGCCCGGCCGGCAGGGGCGCGGTGAGCCTGCTACCCGATGGCGTGCTGCTGGCGCGTTGGCTCGGCCCGGCTTGTGAGCCGGGGCGGGAATGGTTTGCGCGGGTATGGGCTTGCATCCGGCCGGCGCTGGCGGGCGGGCGGGGCATGCGTATGCCGCGGATCTGGCGCACCTGAAGCCGGAATGCCGGTTCGTTCTGCGCCGGCGTCCGATGTCGGGTCGGTGGTGTGGATGAGCGTTGAATAATCGATGTAGGTCCGATGGGGCCGGATGGAGGCGATGAATGGAACTGACTCCTCGCGAGAAAGACAAGCTGCTGGTATTCACCGCCGGGTTGGTCGCTGAACGACGGCGCGCCCGTGGGGTGAAGCTGAACTACCCGGAAGCGGTGGCGCTGATCAGCTGCGCCATCCTGGAGGGTGCGCGTGACGGGCGCTCGGTGGCGGACCTGATGAGTGACGGTACGACCATCCTCACACGCGACGAAGTCATGGAAGGCGTTCCGGAGATGATCCCGGAGATCCAGGTCGAGGCGACCTTTCCGGACGGGACCAAGCTGGTCACCGTGCACAACCCGATCATCTGAGCCGGATGGCATGAAGATGGTGGAGTCGGCCCGGCTGTGGCGGCGATGGGGTCGCTACAGGCCCGCGGTTACAAGGAGAAGAGAATGATTCCAGGCGAGATGGACACGCTCGATGGCGAGATAGAGCTCAACGCCGGCCGTGAGACGGTCACGCTGAGCGTGACCAATACCGGTGACCGGCCGGTGCAGGTCGGCTCGCACTATCACTTTGCCGAGACCAACCGCGCGCTCGACTTCGATCGAGCGGCCGCGCGCGGCTTCCGGCTCGACATCGCGGCTGGCACGGCAGTGCGTTTCGAGCCCGGCCAGGGACGCACCGTGCAGCTGGTGGCGCTCGCCGGTGAGCGCAAGGTCTTTGGATTCCACGGCGACGTGATGGGACAACTCGAGGCGTCCCCACGCTCACCGCACGCGCTTCCCGGCGGGAGGGCCGACTGACATGAGTACCAGGATTTCTCGCCGCGCTTATGCGGAAATGTTCGGCCCGACCACTGGCGACCGGGTCCGCCTGGCCGACACCGAGTTGTGGATAGAAGTCGAACAGGACTTCACCGTTTATGGCGACGAGGTCAAGTTCGGGGGTGGCAAGGTGATCCGCGACGGCATGGGCCAGGGCCAGAAGGTGTCGGCCGAGGTCGCCGATACCGTGATCACCAACGCGCTGATCATTGATCACTGGGGCATCGTCAAGGCCGACGTTGGCATCAAGGACGGCCGTATCCAGACTATCGGCAAGGCGGGTAATCCGGACATCCAGCCGGGCGTGACGATTCCGGTCGGCGCCGGCACCGAGGTGATCGCCGGCGAGGGCATGATTCTCACCGCGGGCGGCATAGACAGCCATATCCACTGGATCTGCCCGCAACAGATCGAGGAAGCCCTGATGAGCGGCATCACCACCATGCTCGGCGGCGGTACCGGCCCGGCCACCGGCACGCTGGCGACCACCTGCACGCCCGGGCCGTGGCATATCCACCGCATGCTGGAGGCGGCCGACGCCTTCCCGATGAACCTCGGCTTCTTCGGCAAGGGCAATGTGTCCCTACCCGATCCGGCCCGCGAGCAGATCGAGGCCGGCGTGATCGGCCTCAAACTGCACGAGGACTGGGGTACCACCCCGGCGGCGATTGACAACTGCCTGTCGGTGGCCGAGGAATACGATGTACAGGTCGCGATCCATACCGATACGCTGAACGAGTCCGGTTTCGTCGAGACCACGATCGCGGCGTTCAAGGACCGCACCATCCACACCTTCCATACCGAAGGCGCCGGTGGCGGCCATGCACCCGACATCATCAAGGCGATCGGCCGGCCCAATGTGATCCCGTCCTCGACCAACCCGACCCGGCCGTACACCGTCAACACCATCGACGAGCATCTCGACATGTTGATGGTGTGCCACCACCTCGACCCGGCGATCGCCGAGGACGTCGCCTTCGCCGAGTCCCGGATCCGGCGCGAGACCATCGCGGCCGAGGACATCCTGCACGACACCGGCGCGTTCTCCATCATGTCGTCGGACTCGCAGGCGATGGGCCGGGTCGGCGAAGTCATTACCCGCACCTGGCAGACCGCGCACAAGATGAAGGTGCAGCGCGGCTGGCTCGCGCCTCCTGAGCCTGCCCTCACCCTCAGCCCCGGTAGCCTCGCTGACGCTCCGTCGCTCGGGCGGCACGGAGCAGTGCTCCGCGAAACCCCGCCCTCGCCTCCCGGGGCGGGAGAGGGGGGCGTCGTGTCGCCTGCGGTGCAGGCGAGCGAGAGGAACGACAACTTCCGGGTCAAGCGCTATATCGCCAAATACACGATCAACCCGGCGATCTGCCACGGCATCTCGCACGTGGTCGGTTCGATCGAGGTCGGCAAGCTCGCCGACCTGGTGCTGTGGAAGCCGGCTTTCTTCGGCGTCAAGCCCAGCCTGATCCTCAAGGGCGGCGCGATTGCAGCTGCAGCGATGGGCGACCCCAATGCCTCCATTCCAACTCCGCAGCCGGTCCATTACCGCCCGATGTTCGCGAGCTTCGGCAAGGCCTTGAAGACCTCGGTGACCTTCGTGTCGCAGGCGGCGCTGGCGAATCCGGCCATTACCGCGCTCGGGCTGATGAAACCCCTGGAGGCGGTCAAGGGTTGTCGTAGCGTCAAGAAGGCCGACATGGTGCACAACAGTGCCACGCCGGTGATCGATGTTGACCCCGAAACCTATGTGGTGCGGGCCGACGGCGAGTTGCTGGTGTGCGAGCCGGCCGACGTGCTGCCGATGGCGCAGCGCTATTTCCTGTTCTGACGGTTAGGCGGGCCAGGCTCTGTCGATCCGATACTGAAACGACGAAATGACCATGTTATTGCTGGAATCCCTATATCAAGGCGCGAACCCGGCGACCGAGAAGCTGGAGCTGGATTTCGCCTATCGGACCAAAAGCCGGTTGCGGGCCAGGCTGCAGTCGGGCGAGGAGGTCGGCCTGTTCCTGCCACGCGGCACGATTCTGCGCGGCGGACAGAAATTGCTCGGCAAGGACGGCCGTATCGTAGAGATCATCGCTGCCCCGGAAGACCTGCTGGAAGTGCGGTGCGAGGACGGCTTCGAACTTGCTCGTGCCGCCTATCACCTCGGCAATCGTCATGTCGCGGTCGAACTTGGCGACGGTTGGCTGCGCATCCAGGCCGACCATGTGCTGAAAGGCATGCTGGTCGGACTAGGCGCCGACGTGCAGCCGGTCAGCGCGCCGTTCGAACCCGAGGCGGGGGCTTATGCGCCTGGCCACCAGCATCCGGGCGAAGGGTCGCGTGCGGCCCGTATCCATATGATGAGCCCGGGCTGACATCATGGCGACCGATTACGCGTCGTTCGTGAACGCCGTCTTGGCACTGGCCTCCATCCCCGCTTCCCTGAGCGGAAACGTCGTGCATAGCGGGTCGCTGCGGCGATTGCCTGCGTAAGGGAGTGCGCGCGATGCTGCCATTGGTCCGCCTGCTGCAACTGGCCAGTCCGGCGCTGCCGGTCGGTGCCTACACCTATTCGCAAGGCCTGGAGTGGGCGGTCGAGTCGGGTACGATCCGCGGCGAGGCCGACGCGCTGGCATGGATAGGGGATGCGCTGGAATGGAACGTCGCGTGCTTCGAGGCGCCGTTGCTGGCTGCGCTGATCGGTGCCTGGACCAGGGGCGACCAGGGCGACCATGATCCGGGCCTGCCTGGCATGACGACCGAGCGGGGAGTTCAGGTCGCAGGTGAACTGGCCGAGGTGTCAAACCAGACCCGTGTCGCGACCGACCGGACCGGGACTTGGGTCAGGGAATCGGGCGGGCAGGTCGAAGCCGAAGGCGATGTCGAGGTCTTCGAGCTGAACCACATCTTCATCGCCAGCCGTGAAACCAGCGAGTTGCGTGCCGAAACGGTGCAAATGGGTTACTCGCTGGTCAGGCTGTTATCCGACCTGGATGTGTTTGCCGGGCTGCCTGGCTGGCGCGAACGCTTGGCGCGGGTGGATGAGCCGGGCTTTCCGACCGTATGGTCGGCGGCTGCGGCGGCGTGGCGGATTCCGGTCGACCAGGCGGTGGTGGCGTACCTGTGGGCCTGGCTCGAGAATCAGGTCATGGCGGCGGTCAAGGTCGTGCCGCTCGGACAAAGCGCCGGCCAGCGCTTGCTGGCCGAGCTGGGTGCGCGGGTGCCGGCACTGGCCGAGACCGCGCTCACTTTACCGCCATCGGATTGGAACAACTTCACCCCGGGGCTCGCGATCGCGAGCAGCCGGCACGAGACTCAATACACGAGACTTTTCAGATCATGACGACACACTCTCAACCGCTTCGGGTCGGCATTGGCGGGCCGGTCGGCTCCGGCAAGACCGCATTGACGCTGGCGCTGTGCCTGGCGCTGCGTGCCAAGTACAACATCGCGGTGGTCACCAACGACATCTACACCGCCGAGGATGCCCAGTTTCTGGTGCGCAACGAGGCCTTGTCGGCCGATCGCATCATCGGGGTCGAGACCGGCGGCTGTCCGCATACCGCAATTCGGGAAGACGCCTCGATCAACCTCGAGGCGGTCGATCGCCTCAATCGGCGCTTTCCCGGGCTGGACATCATCTTCGTCGAGTCCGGCGGCGACAACCTCGCGGCGACCTTTTCACCCGAGCTGTCGGACCTGACGATTTACGTGATCGACGTCTCGGCCGGTGACAAGATTCCAAGAAAAGGCGGACCGGGGATTACCCGAAGCGATCTCCTTGTGATAAATAAGATCGATCTTGCTCCGCTGGTCGGTGCGTCGCTCGAAGTGATGGACCGCGACGCGCGCAAGATGAGGGGAAACAAGCCCTTCATCTTCTCCAACCAGAAGACCGGGCAAGGGCTTGCCGAGATCATCCGCTTCATCGAGGAGCACGGCTTGCTCGTCGTAGCGGGCTGACCGGGTATGCCGTTTCGGCTTTCGGGTTCGATCCCGGGCAACACCGGGCAATGGCAGGCAACCGCATTCATCAGTAAGCAAAATAAGGGAAGGCACATCATGACGACACGCAATATCCTGGCGGCCTTGCCGCTCACCCTGTTCGCCGGCGCCGCACTCGCCCATCCCGGTCACGAATCGGGCAGCTTTTTCTCGGGTCTGGGCCATCCGCTGGGCGGGTTGGACCACCTGCTCGCGATGGTCGCTGTCGGTCTGCTCGCCGCGCGTCAATCTGGTGCCTCGCGCTGGGCCTTGCCCATGGCCTTTGTGATCGCGATGCTGGCCGGTGCCGGACTTTCCGGGCTGGGCCTGACCTTGCCGGCGGTCGAGGCCGGGATTGCCGCGTCGGTGCTGGTGCTTGGCGTGCTGATCGCGTTCGTGGTGCGCCTGCCACTTGCGGCCGCCGTGCCCATGGTGGCGGTGTTCGCCCTGTTCCATGGTCACGCCCACTTTGCCGAGATGGGCGATGCCTCCGTGCTGGCCTACTCGGTCGGCTTCATCGTGGCGACCGCCGCACTCCATGTGGCTGGCTATCTGGCCGGGCGCAGCCTGCCGGAAGCAGGGTGGGCGGGTGTGGTCCGGCGTGCGGTGGGCGGATTGATCGCGGCTACCGGCGCGTTGATGCTGGTGGTCGGTGGCTGATGGGCGAGCGGGCGAGGCTGCTTCGCCCTTGATTCGTTTTCGAGTCGATCGGATTTAGTCTATCCTCGGCCCAAGGCCACATGCAGGGGCACAGGGCGAGGCATGGCAACATCACTTTTGGTCGCTGTCGTCGAAGATGCGCTCGAAGAGCGCGCTTTGGCGATCGCCCGGGAAGAAGGAGCAATGGGCGCCACGGTGATATCCGGACGCGGCATCGGCTTTCCGGAACACATCACCTTTTTCGGGCTGACCTTTCGCGGTATCGAGCAGGTCATTCTGTGGGTGCTCGATGATGCGACCTCGGCGCGCATCGCCAACCGCCTCAACCTGGAGCTCGACCTGCTCAAACCCTTTCAGGGTCTGTCATTCTGTCTGCCGATCGACCATGCGGAGGGGGTCGATCCGGATGCGATCGCGGCTCACATCCGTGCCAGGCATTCCGCGACTACGGGCGACGACTCTTGAACCAGCTGAAAGATTTTCTGCATATTCTGAGCCATTCGTTCAGGAATCTGTTGCCGATCATCGTCGTCGTCAGCTTCTTCCAACTGATCATCATGCGTCAGGTGCCGGACGACGTCTGGTCGATGGCACTTGGCCTGCTGGTGGTCGTGTTCGGTGTCGCGCTGTTCCTGCAGGGGCTGGAACTGGGGATCTTCCCGATCGGAAAGAACCTGTCCAACGAGTTCGCGAAGAAGGGCTCATTGCCCTTGCTGATGGCGTTCGGTTTCTGCCTGGGGTTCTCGGCGGTGGTCGCCGAGCCGGCGCTGATCGCGGTCGCGAGCCAGGCCGAGTTGATCAGCGAAGGGAGGGTCAACGGCTTCACCCTGCGCATGCTGGTGGCTTTGTCGGTCGGCGCGGTGGTGGCGCTTGGGGTGGTACGGACGATTCTCGGCCACTCGCTGCACTGGTACATGATCATCGGGTATCTGCTGGTGGTCGCGGTGACCTTCTTCGCCCCCGAGGAGATCGTCGGGCTCGCCTACGACTCGGGCGGTGTCACCACCAATATCGTCACGGTGCCCTTGATCGCTGCGCTCGGCATCGGGCTGGCGGTATCGATCCGTGGGCGCAATGCGCTGGCGCATGGTTTCGGTCTGGTCGCGCTGGCGGTGATGGTGCCGATGATCTCGGTGCAGGTGTACGGCATCTTCGTCTATTCCTTTGGCGAGACTGGCGTGGTAACGCATGCCGTGGCGGAGACGATCAGCGATGTCGCCGTGGTCGAGGTCGAGGTGGCAGCAGCGACCGTCGGCAGCGTGTTGTTCGGCATGTTGTCCGATCTGCTGCTGATGTTCCGCGATGTGTTGCCCATCATCGCCGCGATCCTGTTCTTCCAGTACGCGGTGATCCGCAAGAGGATCGCCCATCTGCACAAGGTGGTCGGCGGCTTCGTGCTGGTCATCGTCGGCCTGTATGCCTTCGTGGTGGGGCTGAAGCTGGGTCTGTTTCCGATCGGTCAAAGCATGGCCGCCCAGCTGATCGCGCTCGATAGGGTGGTCTACATCTACCTGTTCGCGTTCTCGATCGGCTTCGCGACCACCATGGCCGAACCGGCCCTGATCGCGATCGGTCAAAAGGCCGAGGAGGCCGGCAAGGGAAAGCTCGACGGCAATCGCATCCGGATTCTGGTCGCGATCGGCGTGGCGATCGGGATCACCATCGGGGTGCATCGGATCATCACCGGCGATTCGATCCACTACTACATCATGGCGGGCTACACCCTGGTGATCCTGCTGACCGCGCTGGCGCCAAAGTACATCGTGCCGCTCGCCTTCGACCTCGGTGGCGTGACCACCTCCGAAGTGACGGTGCCGTTGGTGACGGCACTCGGTATCGGCCTGGCGACCCATATCGAGGGCCGCAACGTGTTGATCGACGGCTTCGGCCTGATCGCGTTCGCGTCCATTTTTCCCATCGTGACCGTGATGCTCTATGCTTTGTATGCTGAACGCGTCACTCGACAAGGAGCAATAACGTGAAATTCTCGGTACTTGTCGCCATTCTGGCTGAAGATCTGGAGGAGAAGGCGATCGATGTGGCCAAACGCACCGGCGCTGGCGGGGTGACGATTCTAGACGGGCGTGGCATCGGCGCCAAGGAGAAGAAGACCTTCTTCGGACTGACCTACGAGGGTAGCCAGTCGGTGCTGATCTTCGTCCTCGAGAAGAAGCTGTCGCTGACCGTGCTGAAGAACATCAGCAAGGAGCTGGACCTGAAGAACCACTCCAAGGGGGTGATCTTCACGATTCCGCTGGAGCATATCGCCGGCATCGACACCACCCAGATTCAGCAGTTCGAAGACCACATCAAGGACGAAATCTAGGAGCCCCTCCATGCTGGTAAAGGACATCATGGTCCGCGACGTCGTGACCATTTCCCCGTTGGCGTCCATTCGTGATGCGATGCGCCTGATGCGACAACGTCAGGTCAAGACCCTGATCGTCGAGAAGCGAGATCAGCACGATGCCTTCGGCATCATCACCTACACCAATATCCTGAAGACCATCGTCGCGGAAGAGGGCGACATCGATTTGCTCAATGTCTACGACGTCTGCGCCAAGCCGGTGTTGACGATCTCCCGCGAGCTCGACGTCAAGCATGCCGCCAGGCTGATGGTGCGGATGAACATCCGCCGTCTGCTGGTGACCGCGACCAACGAGCTGGCCGGCATCATCACGATGAACGACATCGTCGGCGCGATCCTCGAGATCGCCGAAGAGGATGTTTGACTGGCGAATGTCGCCAGAGACCTGAGACCCCTGTCTATCGGCGATGCCGGGACCTGTCTCCGCGGGTCGTCGATAGCGACCCCAAACCCCCTTCCGGACAACCCGTCCGCCACTTCGCGGCACGCCATGGCGCGTCATCCGACTCGGCCACTGCCTGACTCTGCCAGCCGCTGCCAGCCCCCGCTCTCCTGGTTCGACGAATCCGTGTAGCCCCCCGACCTCTGTCCACGACAAGGGCGGGTGCAATGCATTGTGCATCGCAATAAATCAATGGCATGACTCCGAATTGAGAGGGATTCGCAATTTGACACCCGTCAATGTTACTTCTAGTGTGAAGCTATTAAATGCAGTCCCATAACGACAAAAGGTTTTTTCGTCACCCGAATCCAGCATGTCCGTATCCCGTCGTGGCTTCCTGAGAGGCCGTTTTCGCGCCAGCAGTACCGACTTCCGTCCCCCATGGGCGGTCGATCCGGAGGCGTTCGAAACGCGATGCACCCGATGTGGAGACTGTGCCGAGTGTTGCCCTACCCGCATCATCAAGATCGGCGAGGGCGGATACCCGAAGGTCGATTTCGGTTCAGGCGAATGTACCTTTTGTGGCGAATGTGTGACGGTCTGCAAGTCCGGGGCCTTGTCTCGTGAGCCGGAACAGTCTCCTTGGGGGCTCAGGGTCGCGATAACCGACAAGTGCCTCGCCAGGCAGGGCGTCGAGTGCCGGGTATGTGGGGAATGCTGCGAAACCTCGGCGATCCGGTTTCGCCCTAGATTGGGCGGCGTGGCGGAGCTGGTGCCGGACTTGGCGCGTTGCACCGGATGCGGCGCATGTTTTGCACCCTGCCCGGTCGGGGCGATAGCGATGGAGATGCATCAATGAAGATTGCAAGCCTTGTGGTGAAGGCGAAGGCCGAACACTTTCCCGAGCTGAAGGAGGCGCTGCGGGCGATCCCAGGCGTGGAGTTGCATGGCGAATCGGCCGAGACCGGGCGCCTCATCGTCACGGTCGAGGATGGCGAGGGCTATTCGGTGACCGACTCCATTCTCGCGGTCAACCTGTCCAAGCACGTGCTGAGCATCACGCTCGCTTACGAATACACCGACGAAGGTCTCGAATTACAGGAGGCATGAAATGAGCATGAATCGACGTGAGTTCATCAAGACGAACGCAGTGGCGGCCGCTGCGGCATCCGCGGGCATCGGCATTCCGGTGGTTGCGCAGGCGCAGCAGGCCGGCTCGCCGACTACGCAGGTACGTTGGGACAAGGCCGCATGCCGATTCTGTGGCGTGGGCTGTTCGGTGCTGGTCGGCGTGCAGAACAACCGGGTCGTGGCGACCCAGGGCGATCCGGATTCCCCGGTCAACCGAGGCCTGAATTGCATCAAGGGCTATTTCTTGTCCAAGATCATGTATGGCGGTGACCGTCTGACCCAGCCGCTGCTGCGCAAGCGTGGCGGGCAGTATGCCAAGGATGGCGAGTTCGTCCCGGTGAGCTGGGATGAGGCTTTCGACATCATGGCCGAGAAGTGGAAGGCTTCGCTCAAGGAGCATGGCCCGCGCTCGATCGGCATGTTCGGCTCCGGGCAGTGGACCGTGTGGGAAGGCTACGCTGCGTCCAAGCTGCACAAGGTCGGATTCCGGACCAACAACATCGACCCGAACGCGCGCCACTGCATGGCTTCCGCGGTGGCCGGCTTCATGCGCACTTTCGGTATGGACGAACCGATGGGCTGCTATGACGACATCGAGAATGCCGATGCCTTCGTGCTGTGGGGCAGCAACATGGCCGAGATGCACCCGATCCTGTGGAGCCGCATCACCGACCGTCGCTTGACCCATCCGGGGTGCGAAGTCCATGTGTTGTCCACCTTCGAGCATCGTTCCTACGAGCTGGCCGACAACCCGATGATCTTCGAGCCGCATACCGACCTGGCGATGCTGAACTACATCTGTCATCACATCATCTCGACCGGTCGGGTCAATGAGGACTTCGTCAGCAAGCACGTCAAGTTCAAGCGCGGCGAGGGCGACATCGGCTTCGGCCTGCGTCCGAATCACCCGTTGGAGCAGGCGGCGACCAACAATGGCTACATGGGCGCCGACGGCAAGCCCAAGGGTAATCCGGGCGCATCCGAAGACATGACCTTCGAGGAGTTCGCCGAGTACGTGTCCGAGTACACGGTCGAGAAGGTCTCCAAGCTGTCCGGTGTGCCGGAATCCAACCTGCGCCGCATGGCCGAGGTCTATGCCGACCCGAACAAGAAGGTTACCTCCTTCTGGACCATGGGCTTCAACCAGCACACCCGTGGCACCTGGGTGAACAACATGATCTACAACGTCCACCTGCTGGTGGGCAAGATCTCCGAGCCGGGTAACAGCCCGTTCTCGCTGACCGGCCAGCCGTCGGCCTGCGGTACCGCGCGTGAGGTCGGCACCTTCGCCCACCGCCTGCCGGCCGACATGGTCGTGACCAATCCCAAGCACCGCGAGTTCGCCGAGAACATCTGGCAAGTTCCCGACGGCACGATTCCCGACTGGGTCGGCTTGCATGCCGTCGCCCAAAGCCGTGCGCTGAAAGATGGTGTGCTCAAGTGCTACTGGACCACGACCACCAACAACATGCAGGCCGGGCCCAATATCAATGAGGAGTTGTACCCCGGCTGGCGCAATCCGGAGACTTTCGTCGTGGTGTCGGATGTCTATCCGACCGTCTCGGCCCTGTCGGCCGACCTGATCCTGCCGGCCGCGATGTGGACCGAGAAGGAAGGCGCATTCGGCAATGCCGAGCGCCGCGGCCAGTTCTGGCGTCAGCAGGTCAAGGCTCCCGGTCAGGCCAAGAGCGATCTGTGGCAGTACATCGAGTTCTCCAAGCGCTTCAAGGTCGAGGAAGTCTGGCCGGAAGAGCTGATCGCCAAGAAGCCGGAATTCCGTGGCAAGACCCTGTACGACATCCTGTTCGCCAATGGCGAGGTCGACAAGTATCCGTTGTCCGAGGTCGAGAAGGTCAATGAGCACGCCTGGTCCGGCTACATGAACGACGAGTCCCAGGAGCTCGGCTACTACCTGCAGAAAGGCTTGTACGAGGAGTACGCCCGCTTCACCCGCGGCAAGCACCATGACCTGGCCTACTTCGACGACTACCACAAGGCGCGCGGTTTCCGCTGGCCGGTGGTCGATGGCAAGGAAACCCTGTGGCGCTACAAGGAAGGCTACGACCCGTATGTCCAGGCCGGCGAGGGCTGGAACTTCTACGGCAATCCGGACGGCAAGGCGATCGTCTTCGCGCTGCCTTATCAGGATCCGCACGACAAGCCGGACGCCGAGTACGACATGTGGATGTGCTCCGGTCGGGTGCTCGAGCACTGGCATACCGGTTCGATGACGCGGCGGGTGCCGGAACTGCACCGCTCTGTGCCGGAAGCGCAGGTCTTCATGCATCCGGAGGATGCGCAAAACCGAGGCCTGCAGCGTGGCATGGCGGTCAAGGTGGTGTCCAAGCGAGGCGAGATGGTCGCCCAACTCGAGACCCGCGGCCGCAACAAGCCACCCAAAGGCTTGATCTTCATCCCCTTCTTCGACGAAGGCCGGCTGGTGAACAAGCTGATCGAGGATGCGACTTGTCCGATTTCGAAAGAAACCGACTTCAAGAAGTGCCCGGTCAAGGTCATGCGCGCCTAAGCGCCAGGCCGACGCAAGGTCGCAGTCGCACAGTGTCGCAGGGCGCCTGCCGTCCGTGCTCCGTCAGGAGCACTGGCGGTCGGGCGCGAACGCGGCGGGTGTGGCCGCGTGATGTGATGAACCCCATGCTCGCGGCGCCAGACGCTGCGGCCGGGACAAACTGAAATGAACCAGAAATCCGACAACAATACGAGCAAGCAGGGCGTGCAGGCCGCGACCTCCCGCCGCCGATTCCTCAAGGAGTCGGCAGGTGTGGCCGGGGGTACCTGCCTGCTCTCGCTCGGTGTCGGGCTCTATACCCGTCAGGCTTCGGCGCTGCCTTCGACCGCGTTGCGGCCGCCCGGCGCCTTGCCTGAATCCGATTTTCTCGCCGCGTGCGTCCGTTGCGGATTGTGCGTGCGCGATTGTCCTTATGACACCCTCAAACTGGCCGAGTTGGGTGACAGCGTCGCGACCGGCACGCCTTATTTCGAGGCCCGCAAAATTCCGTGCGAGATGTGCGAGGACATCCCCTGTGTGGTCGCCTGCCCGACCGGGGCGCTCGATCGCGAACTGATCGACATCGAAGAAGCCCGGATGGGCCTGGCGGTGTTGATCGACCAGGAAACCTGCCTGAACTATCTCGGGCTACGCTGCGATGTCTGCTACCGGGTGTGCCCGGTGATCGACAAGGCAATCACGCTGGAGCGCATGCACAACCCGCGCTCGGATCGTCATGCGCTGTTCCTGCCGACGGTGCATTCCGATCACTGCACCGGTTGCGGCAAGTGCGAGCAGGCCTGTGTGCTGCCGGGTGAATCCGCGATCAAGGTGTTGCCTATCCAGTTGGCACAGGGCTCGCGTGCCGACCACTACCGGCGCGGCTGGGAAGAGCGTGATGCGGCGGGCGGCTCGCTGATCGGCGACCAGATCGAATTGCCGGTGAGGGGCATGGAAGGGCAGGACTATGGCGACACCCGCCTGCGTCCAGGACCTGCGCCCGCGCCGGCACCCTCCGACGCGCCTGCCGCCCCGGGTGGGCTCGACTCGGGATGGCGGCCATGAGCGCGAATACCACCACGCCGCCGTCCGTACCGGGGAAAGTGCCGGAAGCCAGTGTGCGCGGCGCGGAGATGCGCGGCACGATCGCCCGGCCAGGGCGGGAGGCGGTCGAGGCCAAGGGCTGGCTGCGTGCCAACAAGTGGTTGCTGATGCGGCGTGCGTCGCAACTTGGCATTCTCGCGTTGTTCCTGATCGGACCGATGTTCGGCATCTGGATCGTCAAGGGCAACCTGTCGTCCAGTCTTACACTAGGGGTCCTGCCGCTGACCGACCCATTCCTGCTGGCACAGTCCTTGTCCGCCGGGATCTTGCCCTACAAGGAAGCCTTGCTCGGGGGCGGCATCGTACTGGCCTTCTATCTGATTCTGGGTGGACGCTTGTTCTGCTCCTGGGTGTGTCCGGTGAACATGGTTACCGATGCCGCCGCCTGGTTGCGGCGCCGGCTCGGCCTCAAGGGTGGCAAGGCACCGGATGCGCGAACCCGCTACTGGTTGCTCGCCTTCGTGATGGTGATCGCGTTCGGGACCGGTTCGCTGGCCTGGGAGTGGGTGAATCCGGTATCGATGTTCCATCGCGGCCTGATCTTCGGCTTCGGGCTGGCCTGGGGCATCGTAGGAGGGGTGTTTCTTTACGACTTGCTGATCGCCAGTCGTGGCTGGTGTGGCCATGTCTGCCCGATGGGCGCCTTTTATGGACTGCTCGGAAAGACCGCGTTGTTGCGGGTGAGCGCGGACAAGCGCAAGGCCTGCAACGACTGCATGGATTGCTTCGCGGTCTGCCCTGAACCCCAGGTGATCCGGCCCGCACTGAAGGCGGTCGGCCAGGAGCACCCGGTGATTCTCGACCAGGATTGCACCACCTGCGGCCGCTGCGTCGATGTGTGCGGCAAGGATGTTTTTCGAATTACGACACGATTTGATAGGAGCGAGTCATGAACAAGAAGACCCGTAATCTGGTTTTTGCACTGGTTGCTGCGCTGGGCATCGGCGCGATGGCGGTACCGCAGGCGATCGGCCAGACAGTGACCAGCGTCCGTGGCGCCGATGTCGCGGACCCCGAACTCGCACCGGGCATGTACCGGATGCTGCCGGACGGCCCGCCGATTCCGCGCGATTACATCCAGCAGCCGCCGATGGTCCCGCACAAGGTCGATGGCTACGAAGTGTCACTGAATTTCAACAAGTGCATGGACTGTCACTCCTGGACGCGGTACCGCGCAGCCGGTGCGACCAAGGTCAGCCTGACCCACTTCCGGGACCGGGATGCGAACGAACTGTCGAACATCTCGCCGCGTCGTTACTTCTGCCTGCAGTGTCATGTGCCGATGACCGATGCCAGACCCTTGGTCGAGAACACCTTCCAGCCGGCTACCGGTGTCCGCTGAGCGGTCATGGTGACGAGACGGACAAACGGGGAACGACATGACTGATGAGAACAAGAAAGGGATGTGGAAGAAGCTGCGGGGATTCGGCTGGGGTGGCGCTGCGGTTCTGTTCGCGGCCGGCGTGATCTTCTGGGGCGGCTTCAACTGGGCCGTCGAGGCGACCAACACCGAAAGGTTCTGTCTCTCTTGCCATGAGATGGAGAACTTCGTGTATCAGGAGTATCGCCACACGATCCATTATCAGAACCGTACCGGGGTGCGGGCGGTATGCTCCGACTGCCACGTGCCCAAGGAATGGGGGCCGAAGATGGTCCGCAAGGTCCAGGCCACGCGTGAGCTTTACGGCAAGGTGATGGGGACGATCAACACGCCCGAGAAGTTCGAGGCGAAGCGCCTCATCCTGGCCGAGCGCGAGTGGAAACGGATGAAAGCCAATGATTCCCGTGAATGCCGGAATTGCCATGGCTTCGAGTACTTCGACTACTCGGTGCAGGGTCGTCGCTCCAATCAGGCCCACCAGACAGGCCTGTCGCAGGGTCTGACCTGCATCGACTGCCACAAGGGGATCGCGCACTCCCTGCCGCCTATCCAGCAGGATATCGGGATCGGGGTCGAGGGCGCCGTGCCGATCGAGGCCTTCCGTCCGACGGTGAACTAAGCCCGGAACGCGCATCGTCCGGTCTCACGCCGTAATGGCGTGCAGCCGGACGATGCGGAAAGAGGCAACCGTATCCCCGTGCAGGGGATATTTTTTGGGCGCGCGCAGCGGCGACATCCCCAAAGCGTTGCCACCTTGTGGTTCAATTGCCCCCCTATGCTAGAAGCCAACGACCTCGCTTGCCTGAAAGGAGACCGACTGCTGTTCCGTGGACTGTCCCGCCGCATGGCGTCCGGGGAGATGTTGCGGATCGCCGGGCCGAACGGTGTGGGCAAGACCAGCCTGCTGCGCATCCTGTGCGGGTTGGCGATGCCGGAGTATGGAAACGTCGTCTGGAAGGGCAAGGACACCCGTCGTGATCGCGAGCATTTCCACCGCGAACTGCTGTACCTCGGGCATTCGGCCGCGCAGAACGATTTGCTGACGCCGCTGGAGAACCTCCGCTTCGCCTGCGATGCCAGCGGCGATGCGCCCGCCGAGGCCGATTGCGTGGCCGCGCTCGAGCGCATCGGGCTGGGTGCGCAGATCGACCTGCCGGCGCGGGTGTTGTCGCAAGGCCAGCGCCGCCGTGTCGGGCTGGCGCGCCTCTTCCTGTCTTCGTCGCGCCCGCTGTGGGTGCTGGACGAGCCCTTCACCGCGCTCGACGTGGCGGCGGTGGCCGATCTCGCCGCGACGCTTTCGCGGCATTGCGAAGCGGGTGGCGTCGTGATCCTGACCACCCATCAGGATGCCCCATTCGACAAACCGCCCGCGGTGCTCGACCTTGCCGAGGTGGCGTGTTGAACTCACTGCTCGGACCCTTTCTCGCGGTGCTGCGCCGCGACCTGATGCTGGCTTGGCGCGGGCGTGCCGATGTGCTGGTCACGCTCGCGTTTTTCGTGGTGGTGGTGTGTTTGTTCCCGTTCGGGGTCGGCCCGGAGACCAACCAGTTGCGCGCGATCGCGCCGGGCGTGCTGTGGGTGGCCGCGCTGTTGTCCACCTTGCTGTCGTTGCACCGCTTGTTCGCGCAGGACCATATCGACGGAACCCTGGAACAGTTGTTGCTGTCTCCGGAACCGACGCCTTTGTGGGTGACGGCGAAGGTGATGGCCCACTGGATCGTCACCGGCTTGCCACTGGTGATCGCAGCGCCCGGTTTGGCCTTGCTGTTTGACGTGGAGCAAGGTGCGTTGGGCGTGCTTACGCTATCTTTGGCGCTGGGTACACCGATACTGGCCCTGTTGGGGGCAGTGGGTGCCGCGCTGACGCTGGGCTTGAGGGGAGGTGGCGTGCTGCTGGCGTTGCTGGTACTGCCGTTGTTCGTGCCGGTGCTGATCTTCGGCGCCGGGGCGGTCGATGCCCATCTGGGTGGAACCGGTGCCGACGCGCACTTGCTGCTGCTCGCGGGCGGCTTGCTTGGCGCGCTTGCGCTGACGCCGTTCGCGTGTGCGGCGGCTCTCAGGATTGCTGTTGAATGACGACTGACACATTAAATAGAGCGGAACGTAGCCGCAGCCTTTTCCGGTTCGCCGCGCCGCAGGTCTTTTACCCGATCGCCGGAAGGCTGGCGCCATGGTTTGCCGGGATCGCCGCGGTGCTGACCGTGGTCGGCCTGTACATCGGTTTTTTCGTCGCGCCGACCGACTTCCAGCAGGGCGAGGTGTACCGGGTGATCTTCATCCATGTGCCGGCGGCGTGGATGTCGATGCTGATCTACCTGGTGATGGCGTTCTGGGCTGCGGTCGGCCTGGTCATGAATACCCGGCTGTCCTTCATGATGTCGCAGGCACTGGCGCCGACCGGCGCGATGTTCTGCTTCGTCGCGCTGTGGACCGGCGCCCTGTGGGGCAAGCCGACCTGGGGGACCTACTGGGTCTGGGATGCCCGCCTGACTTCGCAATTGCTGCTGCTGTTCCTCTACCTCGGTTTCATCGCGCTGACCCGCGCCATCGAGGACTCGCGTCGCGCCGACCGGGCCGGGGCGATCATCGCGCTGGTCGGCGCGATCAACGTACCTATCATCTACTTTTCGGTGCAGTGGTGGAACACGCTGCATCAGGGGGCCTCGGTCAGTCTGACCAAGGCCCCGTCGATGGCGACCACCATGCTCTCCGGCATGCTGATCATGGCGCTGGCCGCCTGGGCCTACACGTTTGCAGTGGCCTTCTGGCGGGTACGGTCACTGATCCTGGAACGTGAGCGCCATACCGACTGGGTCGGCGCCGAACTGGAAGCGGAGGCGAAACGCCAATGATGGAATGGGAATCGTGGAGCGCCTTCTGGGACATGGGCGGTAACGCCTGGTTCGTCTGGGGCAGCTATTCAATCACGGCAATGCTGATCGTGCTGGAACTCGTGCTGGTCCTGCGTCGTCGAAAGGAGACTGTACTGCGGCTGCTCAGACTTCGTAGAGCGGCCCCGTACGCGACTGGTGGTCAGCGCATGAATGAGGAGATGTTTTGATGAAACCCCGTAGCAAGCGACTGATTTTGTTGGGTAGCGCCGTGGCGTTGCTGGTCGGTGCGGTGGCCTTGGTTCTGACTGCTTTTCAGCAGAATCTGGTGTTCTTCCATACCCCGACCGAGGTGGCTGCGGGCAAGGCGCCGGTCGAGCGGGTGTTCCGAATCGGTGGGCTGGTGGAAGAAGGGTCGATCGCGCGCAACGATGACGGCTACACCGTCCGGTTTGCGATCACCGATACCGCGCAGGTGATCCCGGTGACTTATCGCGGCTCGTTGCCGTCGATGTTCCAGGAAGGCAAGGGCGCGGTCGTGCAGGGCAAGCTGACTTCGGATGGACTGTTCGTCGCGACCGAAGTGCTGGCCAAACATGACGAGAACTACATGCCGGTCGAGGCGCAGTATGCGCTGGACAAGGCGCACCAAGCCAACCAGACGGTACAGTACTGATGATCGCCGAACTCGGTCACTTCGCGCTGATCCTCGCGCTCGTCCTGTCGCTGGTGCAAGGCCTCGTGCCGATGATCGGCGCGAACCGTAACCGGATCGCGCTGATGGCGGTCGGTCGTCCGGCGGCTCAGGGACAACTGGTGTTTTTGGTCATCTCGTTCGCTTGCCTGACCTACGCCTTCATCACCAGCGATTTCTCGGTCCGGCTCGCGGCGGCGAATTCACACTCGCAGACCCCGCTGATATACAAGATCACAGGCGTCTGGGGCAACCACGAGGGTTCGCTGTTGCTGTGGGCACTGTCGCTGTCATTGTGGACGGTCGCGGTCACGGTGTTCAGCCGTGACCTGCCGGAAGCCTTCATGGCGCGGGTGCTCGGGGTACTCGGCTGGATCAGTGCCGGCTTCATTTCCTTCACCCTATTCACCTCCAACCCGTTCGAGCGCCTGCTGCCGGCGGTGGCCGAAGGCCGTGACCTGAATCCGCTGCTGCAGGATCCGGGCATGATCATCCACCCTCCGCTGCTGTACATGGGCTATGTCGGCTTCTCGGTCGCCTTTGCCTTCGCGATCGCGGCCTTGCTGACCGGCCGCCTCGACGCGGCCTGGGCACGTTGGTCGCGGCCGTGGACCACGGTGGCGTGGGTGTTCCTGACCGCGGGGATCGCGGTCGGTTCGGGCTGGGCCTACTATGAACTCGGCTGGGGTGGCTGGTGGTTCTGGGATCCGGTCGAGAACGCCTCGTTCATGCCATGGTTGCTCGGTACCGCGCTGATGCACTCGCTGGCGGTCACCGAGAAGCGTGGCGCCTTCCGTAGCTGGACCATCCTGCTCGCGATCGGGGCCTTCTCGCTGTCCTTGCTCGGCACCTTCCTGGTCCGCTCCGGGGTAATCACCTCTGTGCATGCGTTCGCGGTCGACCCGGCGCGTGGTCTCTACATCCTGGCCTTGCTGGTGCTGGTGATCGGCATCTCGCTGGTGTTGTTCGCATGGCGGGCACCCAAACTCGCCGGGGGCGGCAGCTTCGATCTGGTGTCGCGTGATTCCAGCCTCCTCGCGAACAACGTGTTGCTCGCGGTCGTGACCGGCGCGGTGCTGCTCGGCACGCTGTATCCGCTGTTCCTGGACGCCTTGAATCTGGGCAAGATCTCGGTTGGGCCGCCGTACTTCGAAGCGACCTTCGTGCCCTTGATGGTGCCGGTGGTGTTGCTGATGGTGGTGGCGCCGTTCATGCGCTGGAAGAAGGACGATTTGCCCAAGACCTTGCGCAAGCTGGGGCCGGCCTTCGGTGCCAGCATCATCGTCGGTTTTCTGGTTGCGTTCGTGATCGACCATGTGACCTGGCGGACCGTGCTGGGCCTGTTCCTGGCCGCCTGGGTGCTGATCGGCAGTGCGCAGCTGTTGTGGTCGCGCCTGGCGGAGCGGCCGGGTGCGGCGGCGTCGAACCGTTTGCGCGGCATCCCGAGTGCCTGGTGGGGGATGTGGCTCGCTCACGTGGGCGTCGGCATCTTCGTCATCGGCGTCACCATGATCGGCAGCCTCGAATCTCACACCGATGTGCGGATGCGGGATGGCCAGACCGCGACGATAGGCAAATACACCTTCGTGTTCCAGGGGGTCCGCGAGGTGCAGGCGTCCAACTACATCGCGGCCCAGGCCAAGCTCCAGGTCTTCAAGGGTGATCGCTTGCTGACCACGATGACACCGGAGAAGCGCAATTACGTTGCCAGCGCGATGCCGATGACCCAGGTTTCGCTCCATATCGGGCCCTTGCGCGATTTGTATGTCTCGCTCGGCGACCAACTCGACAGCGAAACCTGGCTGGTGAATCTGCATATCAAGCCCTTCATCAGCTGGATCTGGGCCGGTTGCATCCTGATGGCGCTGGGCGGCATTTTTGCCGCTTCGGACAAGCGTTATCGCCGACTGGCCGAGCGCAGTGCGCCGGCAGCTGCAGCGCGACAAGCGAGTTGATAGTCATGAAAGCAAAGTTTCTCGTCCCCCTTGCCATTTTTCTCGCCCTGGCCGGCTTCCTCGGTTATGGCCTGACCCTGAACCCATCGGTGGTCCCGTCGCCGCTGGTGGGCAAGCCGGCGCCGGCCTTCCAGCTGGCCAAGCTCGATGCGCCACAGGAAACCTTTGGCGTCGACGATATGCGCGGCCAGGTGTGGCTGCTCAACGTGTGGGCCTCGTGGTGCGTGTCCTGCCGACAGGAGCATCCCTATCTGGTCGAGATGGCGGGCACCGGCGGGATTCCGGTCATCGGGCTGAACTACAAGGACGAGCGTCAGGCCGCGATTGGCTGGCTGCGTGCCCAGGGCGATCCCTACCTCGCCACGGTCACCGACGAGGATGGCCGGGTCGGGATCGAGTATGGCGTTTATGGCACGCCGGAAACCTTCCTGATCGACAAGGACGGGGTCATCCGCTACAAGCACATCGGACCGATCAACCGGGATACGGTGCAGAAAGTGTTGATGCCGATGATTGCGGAGTTGTCACGTGCCGGTTGATCGTTTCGTTCGCCCGCTCAACGCGGGTATCGCGGTCTTGCTGTTTGCTGCCTTGTTCTCGCTGCCGTCCGTGACTTTGTCGGCTGGGGAGGCGACGCCTGTTGCCGAAAACCCCGAGCTCGAGGCGCGGGTGCAGTCGCTGTCGCGCAACCTGCGCTGCTTGGTGTGCCAGAACGAATCGGTAGCCGAATCGCGTGCGCCCTTGGCGGTCGACCTGCGTGCGCAGGTCAGGGAGCAACTCGGTGCCGGCAAGAGCGAGGCAGAGGTGGTCGACTTCATGGTTTCGCGCTATGGCGATTTCGTGCTGTACCGTCCACCGTTCAAGGCCTCCACCGCCTTGTTGTGGCTAGGCCCGCTGGTATTGTTGGTCGGTGGGCTGGGGTGGCTGTTGTTGCGTTTGCGTAGTCGCGAACAAGAACCTGCACTCCACCTGACCGAAGATGAGCGCCGACGCGCTCGCGCCCTGCTCGAGGGCAACCCTGCTGATTCCGAGGAGCAACGTTCGTGACCGGTTTTTACATTCTGGCCGCCATTCTGGTGGCCGGCGCCCTGCTGCTTGTCGTCCCGCCCATGCTGGGGTTTGGCGGACGGCGGCGAGCCCATGCGGAACGGCAGCGTCAGGCCGATATCGCGCTGGTCGTGTTGCGCGAGCAACTGGCCGACCTGGACAACGATCGCAAGGCCGGCAAAGTCACCGACAAGGATTATGAGCGCTCGCGCGAAGAGCTCGAGGCGCGTGCCCTGGAAGAGGGACGCGCGGCCGACGATGGCGCGGACATCCGCCCCGCTTCGGCGTGGGCGGTGTCGCTGGCGGTGGTCGTGCCGGTGGTGGCAGTCTTCTTCTACCTGACGCTGGGCGAGCCGGATGCATTGGATCCGGTCAAGGTCGCCGGCGAGCCGTCCCACCAGGTCACCCCTGAGCAAATGGTCGGTCTGGTTGCCCAGCTTGCCGATCGCCTGGAGCGGGATCCCAGTGATCCGATGGGATGGGTGATGCTGGTGCGCTCGTATGCGATGCTAGGCGACCTGGAAGGCGCGGCCGCGACCTGGGCCCGCATAGGGAGCAAGGTGCCCGACGATGCCGACATTCTCGCCGATTGGGCCGACATTCTGGTCGCCGGCAGCGATGGCAACTTCAATGGCGAGCCGGATCGACTGATCGCGCGGGCACTGGAACTGGAGCCGACCAATTTCAAGGCGCTGGCCCTGTCCGGTAGCGCTGACTTCCAGCGCAGCAACTATGCGGCTGCGGCCGAGACCTGGGGCAAGATCCTCGATCAGATTCCGCCGGCCGATGAAACCTATGCCGGCGTGCTCTCCAGCGTCAACGAAGCACGGGCTCGCGCCGGTTTGCCGCTCATCGGTGCCGAAGCTGCGGCAGCGCCGCAGTCAGCGCCGGCGACGGCCGACTCCGGGCTCACCCTGAGCGGTACGGTCAGCTTGTCGGAAGCGCTTGCCGCTGATGTGCAGCCCGATGAAGCCGTGTTCGTTTTCGTCCGTCCGGCCGAAGGGGGCATTCCCTTCGCCGCGGTTCGGCTAGTCGCCGGCGAGTTGCCGGCCAGCTTCGATTTCAGCGGTGCGCCGTTGATGAGCGACGCGCCCTTGCCCGCACAAGTGGTCGTTGCGGCGCGTTTGTCCCGTCAGGGGGACGCAACCGCAAGGCCTGGCGACCTGGAGGGCGTGAGCCTGCCGGTCGGTGTCGGCGAGAACGGGGTCGAGGTTGTGATCGACCGGGTACGGCAGTAAACAGCCGGGAACGGACCCAGAGCATGCCGACCGACTCCGAGCCCAGCTTGTTCCGTCCCTGCCGCCGCTTCGTCATGGTTGCCGGGATCGCGGTCCTGACCTTGGTGTTGGTCTGGCCCGTCGGCGTGTCGGCGCAAGGTGCGGCCGAGAGGGCGGAGGAGGCCGGCGCCCGCGGCATCATCACGCTGGCCTGCGGCGGAATCGGCAAGGACGAGTCGGAGCGGATGCTGGCGCTCGAAAAGGCGCACGCGCTGACCCTGTTGCTGGTGTCAGGGGACGGCGCTTATCTGTCCGGGGTCGAGGTCCGTATCGACGATCCGCTGGCAGACCTCGCGGTGAGCCGTGCCTGCGGGCCTATCGGTCTGGTCGATGTGCCGGAGGAGGGGCGCTACCGCATTGCCGCAACCTTCGACGGGCAGACCCAGACCCAGTGGCTGGATCTGCGTCCCATGGGCGGAAAGCGCTTGGTCTTGCGCTGGTGAGATCGGGCAGCGCCCGTCCCGTCGAGGCGCTAACCCGTTCTGGCTAAGGCTTGTTTCCTGCTTACTGACCGGCGCAACCGCAGCCGCCACCGCCGCCACCGCAACCCCCACCCTGTGCTGGGTTCGCCCCCGCTGCGGCCGCAGCGGCCTGGGCAGGCTCGCGCACTTCCAGGCAGACGCTGAAGTCGATCACGATCTTTTCGGGTTCCCTACTGATGTAGGTGATGTCGATCTGCTTGCCGTAACGTTGCCGGATCTGATCGAGCAGGGGCAGCGGGTCGTGGTCGTTGACGAAGCGCATGGTCTCGCCGTCGAACAGGGATTCCAGCGCACCGAAGATCGCCGCATGGCGAAAGCGCCGGGCCACGCCGCGGGCGTCGAAGGAAAATACGGTGTTGTCCAGGATGGGGAGTTCGTTCATCGCGATTCTCTTTGAGGTCAGCAAAATCGCGATGCTATCGATCCGGCCAGGACCTTTCCTTGAGCCAGCACAAGTTCCTGAACGCGTCGAAGAACGTCATCCCCGGTAGTCGAAGCGTACCCGCTTTACATTGCACAGCAATTCGTAGGCGATGGTGCCGGCACCCTCGGCGATCCGGTTGATCGGGATATTGCGGCCCCATAGCTCGACCCGGCTGCCCGGGCCGGCATCGGGCAGGTCGGTCAGGTCTATCGTCAGCATGTCCATCGAGACCCGGCCGATCAGGCGGGTACGGATGCCGTCCACCGCCACCGGGGTGCCGTCCGGGGCGCTGCGCGGATATCCGTCGGCATAGCCCATCGCGACCAGACCGACCCGGGTCGGTCGCTCGGCCCGAAACCGTCCGCCATAGCCGATGGCGGCGCCAACGGGAATCTCTCGCACCGCCATCACCGCGCTCTCCAGCGTCATCACCGGCTGCAGTCCGCTCGGGTCGCCAGGCATCGGGTCGGCCCCGTAGAGCAGGATCCCAGGGCGCGCCCAGTCGCGATGCGCGACCGGCCAGCCGAGCACCCCGGCCGAGTTGCTCAGGCTGCGGGGGCCGGGTAGTCGGGCGGTGGCTTGATCGAAGAGTCGGACCTGCTCGTCGGTGGTGATCACCTGGGGTTCGTCGGCCCGGGCGAAATGGGTCATCAGCACGATCTCGCCGACCTTGCCGGTGCGTTGCAGCCGTTCCCAGACACGGGATGCCTGGTCCGGCTCGAAACCGGCCCGGTTCATGCCACTGTTGATCTTGAGCCAGACCGGTATGGTTCCACCGAAATCGGTGGTTTCGATCATCCGCAGTTGTTCTTCGTGATGGACGACCAGCCACAGCTCCAGTTGGCTTGCGACTGCCAGCTCCGCGGCCTCGAACACCCCTTCCAGTACCAGCAGCGGGCGGGTGATGCCGGCCTCCCTGAGCGCGATCGCCTCTTCCATGATCGCGACCGCGAATCCGTCGGCTTCATCCAGCAGCGCGTTCGCGCACCGGATCGCACCATGCCCGTAGGCATTGGCCTTGATGACCGCCAGGGCCCGGCCGCCGTGGCGGTGTCGGGCGAGCGCGTAGTTGTGGCGAAGTGCGTCGAGATCGATACGGGCGACAGCGGGTCTCATGTGGCGGATGACAGTCTGGCGGGTTGGACATCGTGGCCCCTTACTTTGCCATAACGTGCGAGTCCAAGGTCATCGCACCGGATCGCCGGCTGTTTTTCGGTCACCAGATCGGCGATCAGACGGCCGGAGCCGCAGGCCATGGTCCAGCCCAGCGTGCCGTGGCCGGTGTTCAGGAAAACCTCCGGGTAGCGGGTGGCGCCGACGATCGGGGTGCTGTCCGGGGTCATCGGTCGCAGCCCGGTCCAGAACTCGCCCTGCTCGACATGGCCGGCACCGGGGAAAAGGTCTCGCACCACCATCTCCAGCGTGTCGCGACGGCGCGGATTCAGCCCCAGATCGAAGCCGTTCAGTTCGGCCATGCCGCCGACCCGGATGCGCTGATCGAAGCGGGTCATCGCGATCTTGTAGGTCTCGTCCATCACCGTCGAGACCGGTGCGCAATCGCCGTCGGCGACCGGAATCGTCAAGGAGTAGCCCTTGACCGGATAGACCGGTAGGTCCAGACCCAGCGGGGCGAGCATCTCGCGTGAATAGCTACCCAGCGCGAGCACGTAGCGATCGGCACTCACCACCTCCTCGTGGCCGTCGCTGACGATCTTCACCCCCCGCACCCGGCCGTTGGCGGTGACCCACTCGCGGATATCGGCGCCGAAGCGGAAGTTCACGCCCAGTGCACGAGCCTGGTCGGCTAGCCGGGTCGTGAACAGATAGCAGTCGCCGGTCTCGTCGTTGGGCAGGTGCAGACCGCCCAGCAATTTGTCGCGCACCACGGCGAGGGCTGGCTCCGCCTCGACCACACCGTCGATGTCGAGCAGGGTATGGGGTACACCGAACTCCTGCAGCACCTGCAGGTCCGCCTTTACCGCCTCGAGCTGGGCCGGCTTGCGGAACACCTGCAGGAAGCCGCGGGTACGCTCCTCGTAGTGGATCCCGGTTTCTGCGCGCAACTCGCGCAGGCAGTCGCGGCTGTACTCGGCGATCCGGACCATGCGCTCCTTGTTCAGCCGGTAGCGCTCGCTGGTGCAGTTGGCGAGCATCGCCAGCATCCAGCGCAACTGGAAAAGGCTGCCGTCGGGGCGGATCGCCAGCGGGGCATGCCGCTGGAACAGCCACTTGAGCGCCTTCAACGGAATGCCGGGGGCCGCCCATGGGGTCGAATAACCCGGTGAGATCTGGCCGGCATTGGCGAAACTGGTTTCCAGCGCCGGACCCTCGCCACGGTCGATCACGGTGACCCGGGCGCCTTGCCGGGCGAGATAGTAGGCCGTGGTGGTACCAATCACACCGCTGCCGAGTACGATTACATTCATGCCGGTCTCCTCCGTTCTTGTCAGAATGATTCGCTAGTTTATTGATGTAATAGCAGTGATAATCACTAAAAATATGCGATGAAAAGTCAGTAAATCACTGAAAGAGGCGCTGGCGCCCGCGAGGAGAAGCGAAATGCGCGAACTGGACCGGATCGACCGCAAGATACTCGAAGAGCTGCAGCGTGAAGGCCGGCTCGCGATGACCGAACTGGCCTCGCGGGTCGGCCTGTCGCCGACGCCCTGCACCGAGCGGGTCAGGCGCTTGGAGCGGGAAGGCGTGATCACCGGGTACCACGCCCGGGTCGATCCGCATGCCCTGGGCAAGAGCCTGCTGGTGTTCGTCGAGATCAAGCTGTCGGTCAAGTCCGGCGATGTATTCGACCGGATCCGCAAGGAGATGATGTTCGTGCCCGAGGTGATGGAATGCCACCTGGTGTCAGGTGATTTCGACTACCTGATCAAGGCGCGCATCGGCGAGATGGGCGAGTACCGGCAGTTGCTCGGCAACATCCTGCTGAAGCTGCCGGCGGCGGTCGAGTCACGCAGTTATGTGGTGATGGAGGAGCTGAAGGAAAGCTTGTACGTGCCGGTCGACCGATGAGCGCCCGCGCGGGCGTTGCGATCGACCGGTCGTTCAGAGGCGGAATCGTCCCACCGCTGTCGCAAGTGTCTTCGATGCGTTCTCGAGGGAGGAAACCTCGCGCCTGAGCTCGTCGCTCGATCCGCTGCTGCGCTCGGACATCGCGGCGATGCCCTCTATACTCTGCGCGATCAGGCGTGCGCTGCGGCTCTGGTTCTGCAGCGCGTCGGCGATGCCGGCGATGACCCGTTCGACCGCCTCGGCCTCATCGGTAATCCGGGCGATCGAGGTGCTGGCATCGGTGGCCAGTTCACCGCCACGGGTCACCCGCTCGACCGCCTGCGCAATGCTATGTAGCGCGGCATCCTTGCTGGCCTGGATGTCGTCGATCATCGATGTGATCTCCTCGGTGGCGGTCGCGGTGCGCTCGGCCAGCTTGCGGACCTCGTCCGCGACCACAGCGAAGCCGCGCCCCTGCTCCCCGGCCCGGGCGGCCTCGATCGCCGCATTCAATGCGAGCAGATTGGTTTGCCCGGCGATGTCCTTGATCAGGCTGACCACCTGGGCGACCCGATCGGACTGGCTGCCGAGGTGCTCGACGTTTTCTGACGAAGCCCGGATCGTGGTCTGTATGCCCAGCATCTCGTCTATCGAGGACTTGACGACACGGCCCCCCTCGCGCGAGGCCTTGCCCGAGGCGACCGCCATGGTTCTGGCCGATTCGGTCTCTTCGGCGAGTACATTCATCGACTCTGTCAGCGCCTCGATGGCGCTCGCCATGTCGGTCGTGGCGGTGCGTTGCTGCCGGGTGAGTTCGTCCAGTTGAGTCGAAAGACTGCCCAGCACCGCGCCACTGTCGCCGACCGAGCTGGCACCCTGGCCGACCTGGCCGAGGGTGGTACGCAGGTTCTGGCGCATGCGTTCTACCGAATCGAGCAGCCCGGAATGACCCGAGCGCTCCAGGTTCGCGGTCAGATCGCCCGCGCCGATCCGGGTTGCCATGCTCGCGACCCCGGCGGCTTCGAGTGTTTCCCGCTCGAGCTTGAGAGCCATGTATATCAGCACCGCAGCCTCGACCACGACGTAAGCGGCGTGGATCAGGACCAGCTTGAAGGCGGCTCCGCCTTCGAACACATAGAAACCCAGTCCGGCGGCCTGGAGATAATTGAAGCCGACGTGGTGGACTGCGATCAAGCCGGCTGCGGCCAGCACCGGCCGCCAGTCGCGGTAATAGAGCAGGAAGGCGAGCAACACGAAGATGCCGAAGTGGGCTTCGATGACGCCACGTGTCTGCTGTATCGTCAGCGCCGAAAAGACCATCAATGCGAAGGCGAAGCCGATCCGACTCGCCAGACTGCCGGGGGCCAGTTTGTAGATCGCTGCGGGCACGAGCAGGGCGGGCAGCGAGACCGCGATCGTGATCGCCCAGGAGTCGGTAAAGGCTGCCACGCCAAGGCTGACGACGAACAGGAAGGCCAGTGTCACCAGCATGACCCTGTCGGCCGCCGTGCGATAGGGCTGCAGGATTTCTTCGGCGCTTTCTTCGCCGATGTGTCGCGTCGTGCTCATCATGGCTCCTGGCGGATCGATGACCTGCTCATCTTGGCGAGGCGATGCAGCTATCGCCGGTCGGCTCGGTATAAGCCCACCAGCCGAGCAGGGCTCCGCTATAGCTCAGCCAGACGGTCATCAGCATCCAGACTGCAAGTCGCTTGCGCCTGTACCCTGTGGGTGTGCCGTCGGACCGGGAGGGTCGAGTCTTGGCTTCGTTCATCATTCCTGTCGTCCCTGCATGGTATCGGCCCAAAACGTCGTGACTTGAGGGGCGTGTCGGCGATTGGCCGGAGTCTGGCAGAAAGCCTGCCGCCGGGCCCGTCGAATCCGCACTGGTCGAAGACAGGGTGGATGCGGAATGATTCCGTCTTGGATCGTTTCATGTGTTGATGCGGTCAACACCGGTACCGGAGAGCGCGAACCGGGAAGCTCACCCTAGGTAGGCGGATGGAAGGGGAGCCCACTTTGGAGGCATGAAGGCGAGTCAACGAAGACAATTGGAGGACAAGAACATGGAGCTCGTTCAACAACTGATGAAGTCGCTAGACCTCAATGAGCAGCAGGCGAAGGGTGGAATTGGCGCCTTGCTCTACATCGTCAAGGACCATGTCGCCCATTCCAGTTTCCACGAGATCAAGACCTTGTTGCCCGAGGCCGAGGCCTGGATGCGTCTGTCACCGGAGGGGGGCGAGGGTTTCATCGGCCTGCTCGACGGCATTTTCGGCAGTGTCGCCGGCGGCAAGCTGGACGCGTTCGCCCGCATGGGCGGCCACTTTCAGTCGCTCGGTATTTCGCCGACGATGGTCAAGCCCTTCACCGGCATCGTCCTGGCCTATATGTGCGAAAGGTTGCCGGCAGGTGGTCGCAACCAGGTCACCAAACTGAACGATGCCTTGATGGCCTGAACAAGCACGGCGCTCAAGCCTTGTCCTGGGCGCCTTTCTTGGCGTCGACCAGCGGCACGACCCCGGGAAATTCGAAACGTTTACGGCCGGCTTCGACCTCGGTCAGCGGGGCGCAGGGTTTCAGCGTGGCGAGGCTGCGCACGGTCAGGTCCTGGTAGCAGCGGGTGCCATCGACCTTCCATGCCATTTCCTGCTCCGACAGCTCCCGCATCACTTTGGCCGGCATGCCACCGACCAGGGTGCGCGGCGGTACCTGCATACCTGCCTTGACGAAGGCGCAGGCGGCGACGATGGCTGCCTCGCCGACGATCGCGTTGTCCATGATCACCGCGTTCATGCCGATCAAGGCGTTGCGACCGACCCGACAACCGTGCAGCACCGCGCCGTGACCGACATGGCCATCCACCTCGATCACGGTGTCGGTGCCGGGAAAACCGTGCATCACGCAGGTGTCCTGGATGTTGCTGCCTTCCTCCAGCACGATGCGACCGAAGTCGCCGCGCAGGCTGGCCAGCGGTGCGACATAGCAGCGCGGGCCGACGATCACGTCGCCGATCAGCACCGCGTCCGGGTGGACGAAGGCGCTGGGGTGGATGACGGGCTTGAGTCCGTCGATTTCGTAGCAGGGCATGGGCGTGGGCGCTCCGGGTGATTACTCGACGTGGTAGCGGCGCTGGACGACGCGGAAACGGTTGGCGACGAAGGCGCTGTCGGCGTAGCTGGCATTGGCGGCCGGGTTCATGCCGACACCGTGGTAGTCCGAATACGCGGCCGACTGGTTGACGAAGACCCCGCCGGTCAGGTTGATCGACAAGGCGACCCCGGCCCGCCAGGTGGCCTCGGTCATCGCGTCTATCACTTCGGTCCGGGTCGAGTACAGCCCGACGGTGAGGGCGCCATGCTCGGACACGATCCGTTCCGACAGCGCCAGAGCGGCGTCGGCATCGGCCGCCTTGACCACGAAGGCGATCGGGCCGAAGCGTTCTTCCATGTAGCTCTTCTCGTCGGCTGCATCGCAGGTGAGCAGCACCGGAGTGCGCACTTCAGCCTGAGGAAAGTCGGGGTGGGCGATCTTCTTGGACGCTAGAACGACCCGTCCGTGCTGGCCGGCCTCGTCGATCCGGTCCAGCGTCGCGTCGGACTGGATCGCGCCGAGCACCGCCGCCGCGACATTGACGTCGGACAGGAACTTGTCGATCGCTGCGGCGAGGTCGGTGGCGACCTCGTCGAAGGACTTGTGGCCCTGGTCGGTCTCTATGCCGCCGGCCGGCACGATGATCGCCTGGGTGGTGGTGCACATCTGGCCGGAATAGAGGCTGAGCGTGAACGCGAGGTTGCGCAGCATCGCCTTGTAGGCGTCGGTCGATTCGATCACGACGTTGTTGACGCCGGCGAGCTCGGCATAGACCTGGGCCTGTCTGGCGTTGTCGATCAACCACTGGCCGAAGACGTTGCTGCCGGTGAAGTCGATCGACTTCACCGCCGGGTGGGTTGCCAGTGCCTGGGTGTCGGTGCGCTTCTCGACCACCGCGAGGCTGACCAGGTTGGCGTCCAGCCCCTGCTCGGTGAGCACTTCACGCAGGATGCGGACCGTGATCGCCGCCGGCAGCACCGCGTTGCTGTGCGGCTTGACGATGACCGGGTTGCCGGTGGCCAGCGCGGCGAACAGTCCGGGGTAGGTGTTCCAGGTCGGGAAGGTGCCGCAACCGACCACCAGCGCGACCCCGCGACCGACGATCTCGAAGTGTTTCTTCATCTTCAGCGGCGGATTCTTGCCCTGCGGCTTTTCCCAGATCGCCTCGGCCGGGACCCGGCTCATCTCGTCCCAGGCGTAGGCGACGGCTTCCAGACCACGGTCCTGGGCGTGCGGGCCGCCAGCCTGAAAGGCCATCATCCAGCCCTGGCCGGTGGTCAGCATCACCGCATGCGCGAGTTCGAAGCTGCGCTGGTTCAACCGGGTCAGCATTTCGACGCAGACCCCGACCCGGCCTTCGGCCCCGATCTTCTGCCAGCCCGGCTGGGCGGCCTGTGCGGCCTTGATCAGTGCGTCGGTGGAGCAGACCGGGTAACGGACGCCGAGCTCGACCCCGTAAGGCGACCGTTCGGTCGCGACCCAGCCGGACTGTCCGGGTTGGTCCAGTACGAAATCGGCGCCAAAGCAGGCCTCGACCGCCCGCTTGCCATCCTCATGGGCGGTTTCGCCATACACCTTGGGGCTGGGCGTCTCCGGAAACGGCGTCCAGAAGCCCCGTGCATGGATCGCCTCGACAGCGGCATCCAGGACGGCCTTGTGTTTTTCGAACAGCGGATGGGGCATCGTCTTCTCCAATAAAAAAACACTTGTTTTTTGACCTAGGTCAAGATTACTATTGATTGACCGGTCGGTCAAATATCGAAAACACCCCGATTGGAGGAGGAGACATGAGCGGCACCTTTGAAACCATTCGGTTCGAGCTGGCGGACGCGGTCGCGACGCTGACGCTGAATCGGCCGGATCGCTTGAACAGTTTCACCAACCAGATGCATGAAGAGGTGCGCGCGGCATTGGCCGAAGTCAAGGCGGGTCGTGCCGACGGGTCGGTGCGGGTGTTGGTGCTGACCGGAGCGGGACGGGGTTTCTGTGCCGGTCAGGACTTGTCCGACCGTGCGGTGGCGCCCACCGATGCGCCGCTGGATCTGGGCGAGTCGATCGAGAAGAACTACAAGCCCTTGGTGATGGCGCTGCGCAGCCTGGAGCTGCCGGTGATCGCGGCGGTCAATGGTGTCGCCGCCGGCGCCGGGGCGAACATTGCGCTAGCCTGCGACCTGGTGTTCGCCGCGCGTTCTGCCAGCTTCATCCAGTCCTTCGCCAAGCTCGGGCTCATTCCCGACACCGGTGGGTCATGGGTGCTGCCGCGCCTGGTCGGGCCGGCGCGGGCGATGGGTCTTGCGCTGCTGGGCGACAAGCTGTCGGCCGAACAGGCCGAGCAGTGGGGGCTGATCTGGAAGTGCCTCGATGACGAGGTCTTGATGCCGACCGTGACCGAGCTCGCCCGGCAACTCGCCAAGGGCCCGACCTTCGGTTATGCCCAGACCAAGAAGGCCTTGTGGGCGAGTTCGACCCACACCTTCGAACAGCAGCTCGATCTCGAGCGGACCCTGATGAGCGTCTGCGGCAGGTCCAACGATTACCGCGAGGGGGTGGCGGCCTTCATGGAAAAGCGCGCGCCGCAGTTCAAGGGAGATTGATCGATGCAGGCGCTTGCACAAGATGCCAAGGTGCTGGTTGTCGGCGCGGGGGCGATGGGGAGCGGCATCGCCCAGGTCGCCGCGGTCGCGGGTCATCCTGTCTATCTCTACGACACCCGTTCCGATGCGATCGAACGCGGCCGGGCCGGCATCGCCAAGGATCTGCGCTTTCTGGCCGGCAAGGGCAAGCTGACCGAAGCCGCGGCCGAAGCCGCGATCGCGCGGGTGCGCGGTGTCACCATGCTGTCCGACGCCAGCGATGCGACGCTTGCGATCGAAGCCATCGTCGAGAATCTCGAGGTCAAGCAGAAGCTGTTCGCCGAACTCGAGGGCTTGCTCGGCGAGGGGGCGATTCTCGCGACCAATACGTCGTCACTGTCGATCACCGCGATGGGCGCCGCGCTGGCCCGACCCGAGCGGCTGGCCGGCCAGCATTTCTTCAATCCCGCGCCGCGAATGAAGCTGGTCGAGATCGTCTCGGGGCTCGCCACCGACCCGGCGATCGCCGCGACCCTGCATGCGACCGCCAAAGCCTGGGGAAAGGTCGCGGTGCACGCACGATCGACCCCGGGCTTCATCGTGAACCGGGTGGCGCGGCCCTACTACGCCGAGGCGCAGCGGGTACTCGCCGAAGGGGCGGCCGATCCGGCCACGCTGGATGCCGCGCTGCGCGACGGCTGTGGCTTTCCGATGGGGCCGTTCGAGCTGATGGACCTGATCGGCCACGATGTGAACTTCGCGGTGACCGCGTCGGTATTCGACGCCTATTTCGGTGACAAGCGCTTCACGCCCAGCCTGATCCAGCAGGAGTTGGTAGCGGCCGGTCGTCTGGGGCGCAAGAGCGGGCTTGGCTTTTACGATTATCGCGATGACGCGGACAAGCCTGCCGCCCGGGTCGAAGCCGCGCGTACCGGTGAAGCGCTTGTTTCGGTGGTCGGGGATCTGGGGGTGGCGGCGCCCTTGATCGGCCGCCTCGAGGCAGGTGGCGTGGAAGTGCGTCGGATCGAGGCGACCGGGGCTGCGGTTGGTCATGCCCACGGCTGGATCGAGATCGGCTCGTCCCGGGTCGCCCTGACCGACGGCCGCACCGCCACCCGTCGCGCCGGCGAGGAGGGCGTGGCCAACCTCGTGCTGCTCGACCTGTGCCTCGATTTCGAGAAGACCGCCCGGCTGACGCTGGCGCGCGCCGACCAGTGCGGCCAGGGTGCCTGGGAAGCGGTGGTCGGAACCTTGCAAAAGGCCGGGCTCGCGGTCGCTCGCATGGACGATGTCGCCGGCCTGATCGGCATGCGTACCGTCGCGATGCTGGCCAACGAGGCGGCCGACGCGGTGCTGGCCGGTATCGGGTCGGCCACCGACATCGATACCGCGATGCGTTTCGGGACCAACTATCCGAAAGGGCCGCTTGCCTGGGCCGACCAGCTCGGCGCGCGCGCCGTCGTGACCGTGCTGCAGAACCTTCGGGCGCATTATGGCGAGGAGCGCTATCGGGTGTCGCCACTGCTGCAACGCCAACATTTCAACGGAGCCTCATTCCATGACTGAAGCAGGATTTCGCGACCTCACTTCCGGGCTGGATCCGCAAACCCTGGCTGAACGGGTGCGTGACGGCATGTTCGCCAATGACCAGGCCTCGCAGGGCTTGGGCATGCAGATAGTGGCGGTCGGACCGGGCTACGCGAAACTGACGATGACCGTGCGCGAGGACATGCTGAACGGCTTCAGGATCTGTCACGGCGGCTTCATCACGACACTGGCCGACTCGGCCTTCGCATTTTCATGCAACAGCTACAACGAGCAGACGGTCGCCTCCGGCATCAGCGTCGATTTCATGGCGCCGGGCAAGCCGGGCGACGTGCTGACCGCCGAGGCGAAGGAAGTGTTCGCGGCCGGACGTACCGGGGTCTACGACATCGTCGTGACCAACCAGGCCGGCGTCCTGATCGCGGTGATGCGGGGCAAGTCCTACCGGTTGAAGGGTAGAGCGGTGGTCGAACTCTGACCCGTTCGGCGCCAGGTGAAGTAGTACGGGATATAGGGTTACAGGATTTTTTCGCGCCCGCATCGCGGGCGCAGCAGAACCAGGATCGGGGCGCCAAGACCCCGTTTATGAACACGGCGAACAAGGTGCAGGAGACGATACGATGACAGCGAAGAAGCCGCTACCCGGAGAACTGGAACCGATCGAGACGGCCAGCCAGGACGAGTTGCGCGGGTTGCAGCTCGAAAGGCTGAAATGGAGCGTGCGTCACGCCTACGACAATGTGCCGCACTATCGGCAGGCCTTCGATGCCAAGGGGGTGCATCCCGACGACCTGAAGTCGCTCGAGGATCTGGCGAAGTTTCCCTTCACCAGCAAGCACGACCTGCGCGACAACTATCCATTCGGGCTGTTCGCGGTGCCGCGCGAGAAGGTTGCGCGTATCCACGCCTCGTCCGGCACCACCGGCAAGCCGACCGTGGTTGGTTATACGCTCAAGGACATCGATACCTGGGCGACCGTGGTCGCGCGTTCGATCCGGGCCTCGGGTGGGCGCGCCGGCGACATGGTGCACGTGGCCTATGGCTACGGCCTCTTCACCGGCGGACTCGGCGCGCACTACGGGGCCGAAAAACTGGGCTGCACCGTGGTGCCGATGTCGGGCGGGCAGACCGAGAAGCAGATCCAGATCATCCAGGACTTCCGTCCCGACATCATCATGGTGACCCCGTCCTACATGCTGACCATTCTCGATGAGATGGAGCGCATGGGGATCGATCCGCGCCAGACCTCGCTCAAGATCGGCATCTTCGGCGCCGAGCCGTGGACGCCGGCGATGCGCGATGCGATGGAGGCGCGCTCCGGCATGGATGCGGTCGACATCTACGGCTTGTCCGAAGTGATGGGACCCGGGGTCGCGAACGAGTGCATCGAGTCCAAGGACGGTCCGACGATCTGGGAGGATCACTTTTATCCGGAGATCATCGACCCGAACACCGGTGAAGTCCTGCCCGACGGTTCCGAGGGCGAACTGGTGTTCACCTCGCTGACCAAGGAAGCGATGCCGGTGATCCGTTATCGCACCCGCGACCTGACCCGGCTGCTGCCACCGACCGCGCGCAGCATGCGGCGCATGGCCAAGATCACCGGCCGTTCGGACGACATGCTGATCATCCGTGGCGTGAATGTGTTCCCGACCCAGATCGAGGAGCTCATCTGCAAGATGCCCAAGCTCGCGCCGCAGTATCTGCTCGAGGTCGACAAGCAGGGCCATATGGACACGCTGACGGTCAAGGTCGAGATCAATCCGGAGGCCAACGTCGGCCGCCATCCGGAACACAAGGAAGCGCTGGCCAAGGAATTGACCCACCACATCAAGAGTCTGATCGGGGTGTCGGCCAAGGTCGTGGTCGGTGAGCCGTTCAGCATCGAGCGGGTCACCATCGGCAAGGCCAAGCGCGTGGTCGATCGCAGGCCCAGGGGCTGACCGGGCCGGCACGACCGGCTGGCAGGATATTCACCGCGGCGGGCTATCCCGCCCGCCGCGTCGCAAGCGAGAAAGGAGCAGACATGTATACACAAGCTCTAGACATTCCCCAGAAAGACGCAGACGAGCGCGGCCCGCGCGCAGTCGAGAGCCCGGCCTACGAGGCCGAGTTCAACGCCAGGATCGATGCGGGCGAATTCATCGAGCCCAAGGACTGGATGCCGGAAAAATACCGCAAGACGCTGATCCGCCAGATCAGTCAGCATGCCCATTCCGAGATCGTCGGCATGCTGCCCGAGGGCAACTGGATCACCCGGGCGCCCAGCCTGAAGCGCAAGGCCATCCTGCTCGCCAAGGTGCAGGACGAAGGCGGCCACGGGCTGTACCTGTATGCCGCGGCCGAGACGTTGGGCGTGTCCCGCGACGAGCTCTACGAGGCACTGTTGTCGGGCAAGGCGAAGTACAGCTCGATCTTCAACTATCCGACGCTCAACTGGGCCGACATCGGCGTGATCGGCTGGCTGGTCGATGGGGCCGCGATCATGAACCAGATCCCGCTGTGCAAGTGCAGCTACGGGCCGTATGCGCGCGCGATGATCCGGGTGTGCAAGGAGGAGTCCTTCCATCAGCGCCAGGGATATGACGCGCTGCTGCAGATGATGAAGGGTACGGCCGGGCAGCGCGAGATGGTGCAGGACGCGGTGAACCGCTGGTGGTGGCCGTCGATCATGATGTTCGGCCCGCATGACAAGGACAGCATCCATGTCGAGTCGGCCCGCTGGGGCATCAAGCGCATCTCCAATGACGACCTGCGCCAGAAATTCGTCGATGCGACCGTCAAGCAGGCCGAGGTGCTCGGCGTGACGCTGCCGGACCCGGATCTGAAGTGGAACGCCGAGCGCGGCCACTACGACTTCGGTGCGATCGACTGGGACGAGTTCTGGAGCGTGGTCAAGGGCGACGGCCAGTGCAATGTCGACCGCATCGCCGCGCGGCGCAAGGCCTGGGACGATGGCGCCTGGGTGCGGGAGGCGGCACTGGCGTTTGCCGAAAAGCAGGCGGCGCGCGAGAAAGTCGCTGCTTGAGGGTTTCTCTCCCTCCCCTTCAAGAGGAAGGTCGCGCCAGCGACGTTTGCGATTGGACGGGCTGGGGTGGGGATGGGGTTCTCTCACCGCTGCTAACCCATCCCCATCCTGTCCTTCCCCTTGGGGAAGGAAGCTGCTGACAACCGCGCCTGCCACTGAGAAGGCAAAGAGAAGCAAAGAGAAGGTAAAGCCGCCGCTGGCGGCAAGGAGATGATGAATATGGAACGGAAGGAATGGCCGCTGTGGGAAGTCTTCATCCGCAGCCGCAACGGACTCGATCACAAGCACTGCGGCAGCGTGCACGCCCCTGACCCCAGGATGGCCTTGCAGGTCGCGCGCGACGTCTATACCCGCCGCATGGAAGGCGTGAGCATCTGGGTGGTGAAGGCGTCCGACATCGTCGCATCAGACCCGGACGCCAAGCCCGAACTGTTCGATCCGGCCGAGGACAAGATTTATCGTCACCCGACTTTTTACAAGCTGCCGGATGAAGTGAACCACATGTAAGGTGCTGCACCGCTTGACGGAATGACCGCCCCGGGAGGGGGTAGCTGGTCAGGCGGCGCGGGCCCGGAGAAGGATCGGAGAAGATCGATGGCATCGAAACAGGAACATACCGAATACGTGCTGCGCATCGGCGACAACGCGCTGATTCTCGGGCAGAGGCTGTCCGAGTGGTGCGGCCATGCGCCGGTGCTGGAAGAAGACATGGCGCTGGCCAACATGGCGCTGGACCTGATCGGACAGGCGCGCATGCTGCTGACCCATGCCGGCCAGCTCGAGGGCGCCGGTCGAGACGAGGATCAGCTCGCCTTTCTGCGTACCGAAGCGCATTACCGCAACCTGACCCTGTGCGAGCTCCCTAACGAGGATTTCGCCCGCACCGTGGTCCGCAATTTCCTGTTCAGCAGTTTCCAGGTGCTGTTGTGGGCGAGATTGTCCGGCTCGACCGATGCCGAGCTGGCCGCGATCGCGGCGAAGAGCCTGAAGGAAGCGCGCTACCATCAGCAACATGCCGGCGACTGGGTGATCCGGCTCGGTGATGGCACTGCGGAATCCCACCGTCGGTCGCAGGTCGCGCTGGACTACCTGTGGCCTTATACCGCCGAACTGTTCGCGCCTGCGCCGAGCGACGACAAAGTGGTGGCTGCCGGCATCGGTCCGGCCTGGCCGTCGCTGGAGGCAGACTGGGAGGCGCAGGTCGTGCCGGTGCTGAACGAGGCCACGCTGACCGTGCCGGCGCGTACGCCGTTCAAGTCGTTCGGCAAGTTCGGCCGCCATTCCGAGCACATGGGCCATCTGCTCGCGACCATGCAGATCATGCAGCGCACTTATCCAGGCGCTCGGTGGTGAGGTGCATCTTGGCCAGGCGCTCACTCCCTTCGTCATCAACGGCCCGGACGCCTTCGACCGTTGGCCGGCTGCGGAATTGCTGGGACAAGGTGTCGAACGATGGCTCGCGCGACTATCGAGCGCCCGGCTGCGAAGGAGGGGGGCGATGCTGACCCGTGAGCAGGCCTGGAAGGTACTCGAGGCGGTGCCGGACCCGGAGATTCCGGTGATTTCGGTCACCGAGCTCGGCATCGTCCGTGAGATCGACGAGATCGGCGAGGTCGATGAAGCCGGCGCGGTCGAGGCGCACGAGGAAGTGGGCGCGACGGTCGGGTGCGAGGCGCATGCCGGCGCCCACCCTGTGGGGCACAAAGCTCGAAAGAACGCGCTGGGATCCGGGGACGCCGCAGGGCGTCAGGGACTGCGGGTGATCGTGACCCCGACCTATTCCGGCTGCCCAGCCACCGAGGTGATCGCCGACAGCATTCGCACCGCCCTCCTCGACGCGGGTGCGCTGCGGGTCGAGGTCGAGACCCGCTTGTCGCCGGCATGGACGACCGACTGGATCACCGCCGATGCGCGCGACAAGCTGCGCGCCTATGGCATCGTGCCGCCCGGTGAGCGGGCCGCGAATGCCGCGCAGCCGGTTCGCTTCATGCGGCGCCAGCTCGCCTGTCCTCGCTGCGCTTCCACCGACACCGAGCGCTTGTCCGAGTTCGGTTCGACCGCCTGCAAGGCGACCTACCGGTGCAAGAGCTGTCTCGAACCCTTCGAATACTTCAAACCGATTTGAGCCGCCCCGAAGCGGCCTTGGAGACAATAGATGACGCCCCGATTCCATCCCCTCAGGATCACCGAGGTCAGGCGCGAGACCGCGGATGCGGTCAGCCTGCGTTTCGACGTGCCGGCCGAACTGGCCGATGACTACCGTTTCGTGCAGGGCCAGCACCTGAACCTCAAGCTGGCGGTCGGGGGTGAGGAGTTGCGTCGTTCCTATTCGATTTGCGCCGGGGTAGACGACGGCGAGCTGCGGGTCGCGATCAAGAAGATTCCGGGCGGGCGGTTCTCGACCTGGGCCAACGAATCGATCCGGGTCGGTGACCTGATCGAGGTGATGACCCCGGAGGGCCGCTTCCACACCCCGCTGGATCCGGCCCACGAGAATCATTATGTCGCCTTCGCCGCCGGCAGCGGGATCACACCCATCCTGTCGCTGATCAAGACCACGCTGCGGGCGGAGCCCAGGAGTCGTTTCACACTGATCTACGGCAACCGCCGCCAGGCGAGCGTGATGTTCGCCGAGGCGCTGGAAGACCTGAAGAATCGTTATCTGTCCCGCTTCGCGCTGTACAACGTCTTCTCGCGCGAGGAGCAGGACATCGCACTGTTCAATGGCCGGCTGGATCAGGCTCGGGTCGCGAGTTTTCTCGACACGCTGGTGCCGGCCGGCGATATCGACGCGGCTTTCATCTGCGGTCCGGGTGCGATGATAGACGAGGTCGAGGCTGGTCTGCTTGCGGCCGGCGTGTCGGCCGAGCGCATCCATCTCGAGCGTTTCGGGGTGCCGGACAACGGGCCGGCCCACCATGTCGAGCCGGGCGATGCGGCGCAGGCGCAGATCACCGTGATCGTTGACGGCCTGAAGCGCGAGATGGAGTTCCGCGCCGAGGATCCTTCCATCCTGGATGTGGCGCTGCGGGCTGGGCTGGACCTGCCGTACTCCTGCAAGGGTGGGGTGTGCTGCACCTGCCGCGCCAAGGTGCTGGAAGGCAAGGTCCGGATGGACAAGAACTACACCCTCGAACAGCCGGATGTCGATGCGGGTTATGTGTTGACCTGCCAGGCTCACCCGCTGACCGAGAAAGTCGTGATCAGCTTCGACGAACGTTGAGGGGTCCTTACGCCCGCGCCCGAACCAACCGGGCGCGATCGTGCGGATGCATGTTGTGGATTGGCGGGACAGTGACGAACTGACAGGAGCGAAAGGAATTCATGGCCAGGGGTAAAGCAGCGACCTTCGAAGTGCAGCGGGCGACGATTCTGCAGGCGGCCGCCAATCTGTTCGCCGAGAAGGGCTATCACAACGCCTCAATGTCCGAGCTGGCCAAGGCCTGCGGGGTGTCGAAGCCGCTGCTGTATCACTACTACCGGGACAAGGACCACATCCTGTTCGATATCGCGGACAGCTACATGGACCAGCTGCTCGCGATCGTGACCGGGGTGGAGGTGCGAGGGCTGGAACCGCAGGCCCACCTGGAGGCCTTGATCGCGCGCTTCATGGAAGAGTACGAGCACAGTCAGAGCCAGCATGTGGTGCTGGTCCAGGATGTGAAATTCCTGCCCGAGGTGCAGCGCACGATCGTGATCGAAAAGGAACGTCAGGTGGTGTCGGCGTTCGCCGACGTGATCGACGCGGTCGAGCCGGGGCTGAAGAAGAAGCGCTTGCACAAGGCGGTCGCGATGATCCTGTTCGGGATGATCAACTGGACCTTCACCTGGCTGCGCGCTGGTGGACCGATGTCCTATGCCGACATGGCGCCGGTGGTGACCCAGATCATCGTCAATGGGGTGAAGGGGCTGGCCGAGACGGCAGGCAAGAGGCGGAAAAGAAGTGCCCGGGTGAGCGAGTTCGAGACGGCTTGAACGCTTGCACCGATGACGGCATGGCAGACAAGAGGAGAGAAACAAGGTGACCGAAGTATTCATCTGCGATGGCATCCGCACCCCGATCGGCCGCTATGGCGGGGCCTTGTCCGGGGTACGCACCGACGACCTGGCGGCGCTTCCGATCAAGGCCTTGATCGAGCGCAACCCTGGCGTGGACTGGGCCGCGGTCGAGGACATCTACTACGGCTGTGCCAACCAGGCCGGCGAGGACAACCGTGACGTGGCCCGCATGGCAGGTCTGCTGGCCGGGCTACCGATCGACGTGCCGGGCTCGACCCTGAACCGTTTGTGCGGTTCCGGGATGGACGCGATCGGCACCGCGGCGCGGGCGATCCGCGCCGGCGAGACCGCGCTGATGATCGCTGGCGGCGTAGAGAGCATGAGCCGGGCGCCCTTCGTGATCGGCAAGGCGACGGCCGCGTTCTCGCGGACGGCCAGAATGGAAGACACCACCATCGGCTGGCGCTTCGTGAACCCCTTGATGAAGGCGAAGTACGGCATCGATTCGATGCCCGAGACCGCCGAGAACGTGGCCACCGATTTCGGCGTGAGCCGGGCCGACCAGGATGCCTTTGCGCTGCGCAGCCAGCAGCGCTATGCCGCGGCGAAGGCGCGCGGCTTTTTCGAGGGTGAACGGGTCCCGGTCGAGTTGCCCCAGAAGAAGGGTGACCCTTTGCGTGTGATCGAGGATGAGCATCCGCGCGAGACTTCGCTCGACGCGCTCGCCAGGCTGAAGGGGGTGGTCCGGCCGGATGGCACGGTGACCGCCGGCAATGCCTCGGGCACCAACGATGGCGCGGCGGCCTTGCTGATCGCGAACGGGGCGGCGGCCACCCGGCATGGGCTGACACCGCGCGCCCGCATCGTGGCGATGGCGACCGCCGGCGTCGAACCACGCATCATGGGCATCGGCCCCGCACCGGCGACCCGCAAGGTGCTCGCCTTGGCCGGGCTGAGCCTGGCGCAGATGGACGTGATCGAGTTGAACGAAGCCTTTGCCGCGCAGGCGCTCGCGGTGACCCGCCAGCTCGGGCTGGCGGACGATGCCGCACAGGTCAATCCGAACGGTGGCGCGATCGCGCTCGGGCATCCGCTGGGCGCATCCGGGGCACGTCTGGTGCTGACCGCGGTGCGTCAACTGGAGGCGACCGGCGGCCGTTACGGCCTGGCCACCATGTGTGTCGGGGTCGGGCAAGGTATCGCCATGATCGTTGAACGAGTTTGATAGTGTTAAATTAGTTAGTAGTGTGATAATTTTAGACGCGTTTTGCAGCAAGTGACTTGGGCCGTGCTGCGGTCGAAGCGCTCATAAACCACGAGGAGGAGACACCATGAAACTGAAGCACACCCTGCTGGCCGCCATCGGCCTCGCTTTCGCCGCCGGCGTTCATGCCCAGATCACGGTCGGGGTGACCGTGTCCGCAACCGGCCCGGCCGCGTCGCTAGGCATTCCGGAGCGCAACACGGTCGATCTGATGCCCAAGGAGATCGCCGGCCAGGCAATCCGCTACGTGGTGCTGGACGACCAGTCCGACACCACCCATGCAGTGATGAACATCCGCCGCTTCGTTTCGGACGACAAGGTCGATGTCGTGCTCGGCTCCACCACCACGCCGAACTCACTGGCGATGATCGATGTCGCGGCCGAGTCGAAGACGCCGATGATTTCCTGGGCCGCCTCGAGCACCATCGTCGAGCCGGTGGACGACAAGAAGCGCTGGGTGTTCAAGACCCCGCAGAACGACCAGCAGATGGCCACTGCCATCCTGGAGCACATGTCCAACAACAACGTCAAGACGGTCGCCTTCATCGGCTTCGCCGACGCCTACGGCGAAGGTTGGTGGAACCAGTTCAGCACGCTGGCACAGGTGCGCGGCCTCAACGTGGTCAGCAGCCAGCGCTACAACCGTACCGATACCTCGGTGACCGGCCAGGTGCTGCAGATGATGGCCCAGCGTCCCGATGCGGTGCTGATCGCCGGTTCCGGCACGCCGGCCGCACTGCCGCAAAAGACGCTGAAGGAGCGGGGCTACAACGGCAAGATCTACCAGACCCACGGTGTCGCCAACAACGACTTCCTGCGGGTTTGCGGTCGCGACTGCGAAGGCACTTTCCTGCCGGCCGGTCCAGTGCTGGTGGCGGCGCAGCTGCCCGACGACAACCCGGTCAAGGCCAGCGCGCTCGCCTACATCGCCGCTTATGAAGCCGCGCACGGCGCCGGCAGCGTGTCCACCTTCGGTGCCCACGCCTGGGATTCCGGTGTGCTGCTGCAAGCCGCGGTGCCGGAAGCGCTGAAGGTCGCCCAGCCCGGCACGGCCGAGTTCCGGTCCGCCTTGCGCGATGCGCTCGAGAATGTTCGCGAAGCAGCCGGCGCGCATGGCATCTTCAACATGAGCCCGACCGATCACCTCGGTCTGGACCAGCGCGCGCGGGTGATGGTCGAGATCAAGGACGGTGGCTGGAAACTGGTGAATTGACCGTCTGGCCGAGTGACCGACGCGGTCCTCGGCCTGAATCTTGTGCAACCGGTAAGGTGGTCGTCTCGCCGCCCGGTTGCCGTTGTGGCCCGGATTTCCAGGAAAGGGCCGAGGCGTCCGACTCTGTCATGAATACAGAGCGTCCGAGACCGGAGGTCAGGCATTGCGGCCGGACGGTCGCTCGGGGCGGAGGCGTTCGGCTCGGTCCTGTGGCTATCCATTGCTGACAAGCGGCTTGTCGTGAGCGACAGGCCGGTAGCGGGGTTCGTCCATGGATTTTCAGATTGCTTTGATCCTTGCGCAGGATGGGATCACCAACGGTGCGATCTACGCGCTACTGGCGCTGGCTTTGGTGCTGGTGTTCGCGGTGACGCGGGTGATCTTCATTCCGCAGGGAGAGTTCGTCGCCTATGGCGCGTTGACGCTGGCGATGATCGAGAACGGGGTATTCCCGGCGACGGCCTGGCTGTTGCTTGGGGCGGGCGTGATCGTGACCGCGCTGGACGCGGGCGCTGTGGTGCGCGCCGGCGGCCGGCGGGTGATGATGCTGGCCGGCACCCACCTGCTCTATCCCGCGCTGCTCATCGGGCTGCTGTGGTCCATGCCTTTGAAGGACCTCCCGCTCATCGGGCAGGTGCTGGTTACCTTGCTGGTGGTCGTGCCGATGGGACCGATGATGTACCGGATCGTGTACCAGCCGATCGCCGAGGCGCCGGTGCTGGTGCTGCTGATCGTCTCGGTGGCCGCGCACCTCGCGTTGGTCGGGCTCGGGCTGGTGTTCTTCGGTGCCGAAGGTTACCGGACCTCGCCGTTCTCGCAGGCGCGCTTCGAAATCGGCCCGATGTTCATCACCGGCCAGACCATCTGGGTGGTGCTCTCGTCGCTGGTCCTGATCGTCGCGCTGGCGATGTTCTTCGGTCGCACCATCTACGGCAAGGCGCTGCGCGCGACCGCGATCAACCGCAACGGCGCGCGACTGATGGGGATTTCGCCCGCCCTGGCGGGCAAGCTCACCTTCTTCCTCGCCGCCTTGATCGGCGTGCTCTCGGGCGTGCTGATCAGTCCGATCACCACGATCTACTATGACAGTGGCTTTCTGATCGGCCTGAAGGGCTTCGTCGGCGCCATCATCGGGGGGTTGGCGAGCTACCCGATCGCCGCGGCCGGCGCGCTCATGGTCGGGTTGCTGGAAGCCTTCAGCTCCTTCTGGGCCAGCGCCTACAAGGAAGTGATCGTATTCACGCTGGTGATTCCGGTGCTGCTGTGGCGCTCGCTCACCACCCACCACATGGAGGAAGAGGAATGAGATCCGTGATTTCTCCCCGCGTGCTGATCGGCGCCTTCATGCTGGTGCTGCTGGTGGCGCCGGCGGTGTTGCCGCCGTTCTATGTCACCAAGCTCAATTACATCGGGCTTTACGCGATGGTCGCGCTCGGGCTGGTGTTGCTCACCGGCGTCGGCGGGCTGACCAGCTTTGGCCAGGCGGCCTTTGTCGGCGTGGGGGCCTATGCGACCGCGGTGCTGACGACCTCGAGCGCGCTGCCCGGCTGGCTGGCCTGGCTGGGGGCCTCACCCTGGCTGACGCTGGGTGCCGGGCTGGTGATCACCGCCGCGATGGCCATCCTGATCGGTTCGCTCACCTTGAAGTTGTCAGGTCACTACCTGCCACTGGGGACCATCGCCTGGGGTATCAGCCTGTACTTCCTGTTCGGGACCATGCAGATCCTGGGCGGGCACACCGGTCTGGGTGGCATCCCGGCGATCCATCTTTTCGGCTTTGAGCTCAGGCAGGACAACGAGATCTACTACCTGATCTGGGCCTTTCTGCTGGTCGGCGTGTTTACCGTGCACAACCTGCTCGATTCGCGCGAGGGGAGGGCGATACGTGCGCTCAAGGGCGGCATGGTCATGGCCGAGGCGATGGGGGTGAATACCGCGCGCTCGCGCATGGTGATCTTCGTCATCGCGGCACTGCTCGCCTGTGCGTCGGGGTGGCTGTACGCGCACATGCAGCGATTCGTCAATCCGACCCCGTTCGGCCTGCACATGGGCATAGAGTTCCTGTTCATGGCGGTCATCGGCGGGGCGGGTTATGTGTGGGGAGCGCTGATCGGGGCCGGTCTGATCGTGGTGCTCAAGCACTGGCTGCAAGGCCTGCTGCCGGCGATCTTTGGTCAGTCGGGCAATTTCGAGATCATCGTGTTCGGCGTGATCATGGTGTTCGTCCTGCACAAGGCGAGGAACGGCTTGTGGCCCATCCTCACCCGGCTCACCCAGCGGGTGATTCCGGTGCGCGCGGCACAGCGCCGTATCGACGCCGCAGCCGAGCCGCTGGCGCGGAGAGAATTGCCCATCGCGGGTACCTTGCTGCTCGACGCGAAGAACGTCACCCGCAAGTTCGGCGGGTTGGTCGCAAACAAGGACATGAGCCTGCAGGTGCGCTCCGGAGAGATCCTCGCGCTGATCGGTCCCAACGGGGCGGGCAAGAGCACCATGTTCAACCAGATCTCGGGGGTGGATACTCCGACCTCGGGCGAAGTCCTGTTCCTCGGCCAGGCGGTGGCCGGTCGCGACTCGCGCGAGATTGCCCGGATGGGCATGAGTCGCACCTTCCAGCATGTCAGGATGCTCCCCACCATGAGCGTACTCGAGAATGTCGCCATCGGCGCGCATCTCAGGGGCAGCAAGGGCGTGCTCGCCTCGGCCTGGCGTCTCGATCGCGCCGAAGAGGCGCGCCTGCTCGCCGAAGCGGCGCGTCAGATCGAACGGGTTGGACTGGCGGAGCACATGTTCGACGAGGCCGGCAGTCTCGCGCTCGGCCAGCAACGCATCCTCGAGATCGCGCGTGCGCTCGCGTCCGACCCGTGCCTGCTGCTGCTCGACGAGCCGGCGGCAGGGCTGCGCTACAAGGAAAAGCAGGCGCTGGCCGAACTGCTCAGAAAGCTCAAGCGCGAAGGTATCGGCATCCTGCTGGTCGAGCATGACATGGACTTCGTGATGGGCTTGGTCGATCGGGTGGTGGTGATGGAGTTCGGTGAGAAGATCGCCGAAGGCCTGCCCGACCAGGTGCAGCGTGATCCCGCGGTGCTCGAAGCCTATCTCGGGGGAGTGGAGTGATGAGCGACAATCAGATCAGAGCCGTACTGGAGGTGCGCGACCTGTCGGTATCCTACGGTCAGGTCGAAGCCCTCACCCAGGCCAACATCCGGGTCGGCGAAGGCCAGATCGTGACCGTGATCGGTCCCAACGGGGCGGGCAAGACCACCCTGCTCTCGGCGATCATGGGGGTGCTGCCCTCGCGTGGCGAGATCCGCTTCGAGGGTCATGCCGAGTCCGGGGCCGAGGTCGAACAAATGGTCGCGCGCGGCATGAATCTGGTGCCGGAGAAGCGCGAGCTCTTTGGCGAGATGAGCGTCGAGGACAACCTCGTGCTCGGGGCCTTCCAACGCTATCGCGAAGGCAAGCGTGACCATGACCAGACCCTGGAGGAGGTGTACGCGCTGTTTCCGCGGTTGAAGGAGCGTCGCGTGCAACTCGCCGGCACGCTTTCGGGTGGTGAGCGCCAGATGCTGGCGGTGGGTCGGGCGCTGATGGCGCGGCCGCGGCTATTGATGCTCGACGAACCGAGCCTGGGACTGGCCCCATTGATCGTGCGCGAGATCTTCCGCATCATCGCCGAACTGAGAAGCCGTGGCGTGTCGATTCTGTTGGTCGAACAGAACGCGCGTGCCGCACTGCAGGTGGCGGACTACGCCTATGTGCTGGAGACCGGCGAGGTGGCGATGGAGGGGCCGGCACATAAGCTCGCCGATGACCCGCGCGTGATCGAAACCTACCTCGGGCTGGGCGGAAAGAATCAGGACCGGTTGGTGGGATAGTGCGCTCCTGTCGATCCCGCGCCGAAGCTCATCCGGTGAGCGAGCTGCGCCCGGTGAGCTCCCGCAGGCGGAGTCATCGAAGGCAAGAGGTGTATTTGAGACGGTGCGTGCCAGCGCACCGGCAGGCGCGGTCCGGGCGCTTTGAGTGCCGGGCCCATGAAAAGGAAGGTTGAAATGGAAGCTCTGCGCATCATTCAGGACGAGCATCAGTCGCTGGCCGCGATTCTTCACGCGGTACGTTACATGCTGAAGGAAATCGGTGCCGGCCGCCTGGAGCCGGATTTCAAGCTGCTGCAGGCCATGGTGCATTATCTCGACGCCTACCCCGAGAAGCGCCACCACCCCAAGGAGGACGAGTTCCTGTTCGCGCTGCTGAAGGAGAAGACCGACGAGGGGGCTGCGGCGATCGCCCACCTGGAGCAGGAGCATGCCGCCGGCGAGGCACGGATACGGGCACTGGACGAAGCGGTCAAGCGCTATGCCGCGGGCGAGGACGAGGGCTATGCGCGCTTCGTCGAGGCCTTCGACCAGTTCGCCGAGTTCTACCGGAACCACATGATGATGGAAGAACGGGAGGTATTGCCGCTGTGCCGCAAGCACTTTACCGAGGCCGACTGGGCGCGTATCGCCGAAGGGTTCCGTGCCAACAACGATCCGATGACCGGTATCCGTGACGGGGAGGATTTCAAAGGCATCTTCTCGAGGCTGGTTGCGGCCGCACCGCCCCCGATCGGTCTCGGTGCCGGGCCTTACCGAGACGATTGATGTCGACCCGACCGGATGTCCTTCCGGCAGGAAGGCGGGCTCACTGCATGCGCTGGCCCGCGCGTATGCACAACAATTGGGCGCGCGGCATTCCAAGGCAAGCCTGGGGAGCGAAAATCAGGATCTCGTGACTCCAAGCATCCGCATGACGGTTGATCCCGCGTCTTTCGTGGCATAACATGCCAGCTGTTTTCGGCATTTGCGCTCAGGGCCGGGGCCGCTTTCCCGCCCGGGCGATGATGCTAGAATCCAGAAGTCGAATGTGTAGTCTCGCGTAGTCTCTCAATCACACCAATCGAGGAAAAGCATGAACAAAGGTGAATTTGTCGAAGCCTTGGCTGACCGTCTGGACGTATCCCGCGCCCAGGCCGATCGTTCCCTGTCTGCAGTGCTGGACATCATCGCCGAGCGCATGGCTGCTGGCGAGAAAGTCTCGTTCACCGGCTTCGGCTCCTTCGAGGTGTCCGAGCGAGCCGCACGCACCGGTCGCAACCCGCAGACCGGCGCGACGATCGACATCGCCGCCGCCCGCGTGCCCAAGTTCTCGGCTGGCGCATCACTCAAGAGCGCAGTCAACGGCAAGTAATTCCGCTCTCGCAGGGCGTATCCTAAAGGCCTGGTTTCTGACGGAACCCGGCCTTTTTTCTGCAGTTTGTGTCCGATCGGGCAAGCACCGGTCGGTACAGTCTTGCCGTCGAACGGTCAGGACCCACTGCAGTTTGGCGGTCTCGGGGTCGAGGTCATGGCCCTGAGCTCATGAAAGTTTTCGTTCGATCGTCCTGGTCGAACGAAAGTAGGATATAATCCGCAGTGTTGTGCAATGCAGCATTCGGTTTCTGTTCTACTCCGATTACGGCGACTCGTCGTAATGCCCTGCCGAGGGACTGTATCCACAGCCCCATCGCCCCCGACCCGCCTCCGAACTCCACACGTTCCTCAGATCGTCTGGCATCGCGAAAACCGGTTGGTGCCGATGCGCGTTCTGTCCTGCAAGCGATCAGCTTGCGTGATGTTCGCGACACGCCCATCTCTGCCACAGGATGCCCTGCCTCCGGTGTAGCCGCGATGTTTTTGCCCGCATTTTGCGGGCGTGCACTGCTGCGCGACAATTCGAGTCGCAGCGGTGTGTTTGAGGAATATTATGAATTTCAATGAACTCGGCCTCGACGAGGCCCTGGTGTCTGCCATCGAGGCGACAGGCTATACCGAACCCACTCAAGTGCAGGTCAGCGCGATTCCGGCGGCGATCGCCGGCGGCGATCTGCTGGTGTCCTCGCAGACCGGTAGTGGCAAGACCGCGGCGTTCACGTTGCCCTGCCTGAATCGTCTGCTCGGCCACAAGCCGGCCCCCGGTGCTGGCCCCAGAATGCTGGTGCTGACCCCGACCCGCGAGCTCGCGCAGCAGGTCGAAAAGGCGGTCAAGACCTATGGTCGGAAGCTGCGCTGGCTCAACACGGCCTGCCTGGTCGGCGGTGAGCCGTTCTTCGCCCAGGCCAAGCAGTTGTCCCGCCCAGTGGATGTGATCGTCGCGACCCCGGGTCGCCTGATCGACCATCTCCAGCGACGCAAGCTCAAGCTCAACGACATCCAGATGCTGGTGCTCGACGAGGCCGACCGCATGCTCGACATGGGTTTTTCCGAGGACATCGAGACCATCGTCGCGGCGACTCCGGCCAATCGCCAGACCCTGCTGTTCTCGGCGACGCTGGACGGCGTGGTCGGCAAGCTGGCGCAGAAGCTGACCCGTGATCCGCAGCGCATCGAAATCCTCGCGACCAAGGCGTCCTCGGCCAATATCGAACAGCGGGTCATGATCGCCGACAACCTCGGCCACAAGAACCGTCTACTCGAATCCTTGCTGGGTTCCGAAGGCCTGCAGCAAGCCGTGGTGTTTACCGCGACCAAGCGCAGCGCAGAGGAAGTCTCGCTAAGCCTGCGCGAGAAGGGATTCTCCGCCGCTGCGCTGCATGGCGACATGCACCAGACCGCGCGTAACCGCACGCTGGACAAGCTCCGCCAGGGCCGGATCGGCGTGCTGGTCGCGACCGACGTGGCCGCGCGCGGCATCGATGTGGCCGGTATCAGCCATGTGATCAACTTCGATCCGCCGCGTGCCGCCGAAGACTATGTGCACCGTATTGGTCGTACCGGTCGTGCCGGTCGTGAAGGTATCGCGATCACTCTTTCCGGGCCGCGCGAGATCGGCATGATCCGGGCGATCGAACGCTACACCGGCAAGCCGATCACGGTCCATGTGATCGAGGGGCTGGAGCCTTCGGCCAGGCCGCCTGCGGCCGGGCGACGTCCTTCGCCCGGCGGCAAGCCGGGTGGATTTGGCGGTGGTCGCTCGCGCGACCGTGATGCCCGTCCAGGCGCCAGCAAAGGCTGGAACAGCGATGGTCCGCGTGGCGCCCGTCACACCAGCGACAGCGAGCGCGGCCCGCGTCGGGCGCGTGCAGACTTTCGCTGATTGATCCAGTCGGGGGACAGCCCCGGGGCCATTCGCCCCCGCGGCCGCCGGGGAGGGGAAGCTGGAAAGTAGAAGCCCCGGGGCGGGGGGGGG
>JAUVVG010000027.1 GCA_030604735.1 Azoarcus sp. | reverse complement strand
TGGCGAGCTTGGGCAGGTACTTCTTCTTCTGTTCTTCGGTGCCGAACTCGTTGATCGGCACCATCACCAGCGAGGACTGCACGCTCATCATCGAGCGATAGCCGGAATCGACCCGCTCGATCTCGCGTGCGATCAGCCCGTAGGACACGTAGTTCAGTCCGGCGCCACCGTATTCTTCCGGAATGGTCGGGCCGAGCAGACCCAGCTCGCCCATCTCGTTGAAGATCGCGCGGTCAGTCTGCTCATGGCGGAAGGCGTGCTGTACCCGTGGCAACAGCTTGTCCTGGCAGTAGTCGCGGGCGGTGTCGCGCACCATGCGCTCGGTGTCGGTGAGCTGGCTGTCCAGATGCAGCGGATCGGCCCAGTTGAAGGTCACGCGCTTGCCTGCCATGTCTTGTCTCCTTGTCTTGCTGGAATGGAATGGTTCGAATCGGATTCGAGTCGAGTCGTACTTTAACGAATCAACAGGCTTGCGAACAAACGATAGTTTGGAAGTGATCTGTGCTGAAAACTCACTCGACGCGAAGGTCGGGATCGGCAATCATGTTCGTATAGGCCGTCGAAGATGGCCGTTATCGATAGGGAGAGCATCGATGAGCGCGACGACTGGAAGTGAAGTGGCACACAAATGGCGTTTCTTCCGTTCCGGCGGGTTCGATCAGGTGCGCATCGACACGGTCGAGGACCTGCGCCATCTGGGCGAGCTCGATCAGAAGCTGTGGTCGGTGCTGGCCTGTCCGACTTCCGGTCTGGAGTTCGATACCCGTACCCTGCAGTTGCTCGATGCCGACGGCGACGGCCGCATCCGTGCGCCCGAGATCATCGCTGCGGTGCGCTGGGTGTGCACGGTACTGAAGGACCCGGGCGTGCTGTTCCTGGAATCGGACGCTCTGCCCCTGGCCGCGATCGCGGAGGACCATCCCGAGGGCGCGAAGCTGCTCGCCAGCGCCCGGGGCATCCTCGCCTATGTCGACAAGCCGGATGCGGATGCGATCACCATGGCCGATGTCGCCGATACCACCCGCCTGTTCGCGCCGGATCACTTCAACGGCGATGGCATCGTGCCGGCCGCGCTGGCCGGCGACGAGCGGCTTGCCAAGGCGATCGGGCACATCATCGACACGCTCGGATCCGAGACCGACCGCAGTGGCGAACCGGGCATGGACCAGGCCAGGCTGGACACTTTCTTCGAGCAGGCGCGGGCGCTGGTGGACTGGCAGGCGAAGGCCGCCGCTGCCGCCGACCTGATCCTGCCGCTGGGCGATGCGACCGCCGCGGCAGCCGAAGTGTTCGAGGCGGTGCGGGAGAAGGTCGATGACTACTTCACCCGCTGCCGGCTCGCCGCCTTCGATCACCGCGCCGCGGCGGCGCTCAATCCGAGCGATGCCGCCTATGCCGAACTGACCGGCGACGAGCTGGATGCTTCCAGTGAAAGCGTGGCCGCGCTGCCCTTGGGCCTGGTCGCCGCCGACCGTGCGTTGCCGCTGGTCGACGGGCTCAATCCGGCCTGGGCGCAGCGGATAGGCCGCTTGCGCGACGAGGTGATCAAGCCGGTGCTGGGCGAACATACCGAACTGTCCTTCAACGAGTGGCAGGATTTGTCCGGACGGTTTACCGCGTTCAGGGCCTGGAACGCCGACAAGCCGCTCTCTCCGGTGGCGGCGATCGCGCCCGACGACTTGCGGGCGATGCTCGCGGACGACACCCATGCCGCCCTGACCGAGCTGATCACGCGCGACAAGGCGGCCGAGACCGCGGCCGAGCATGTCGAGGCGGTGGAGCGCCTGATCCGCTACCGTCGCGACCTGGTGACGCTGCTGCGCAATTTCGTGTCGCTATCGGATTTCTACAGTGCGCGCAAGAAGGCGATTTTCCAGGCCGGCACGCTCTTTCTTGATCAGCGCAGTTGCGAGCTGTGCCTGCGGGTGGCCGACATGGACCGCCACGCCGGGCTCGCGCCGCTTTCCGGCACCTATCTGGTGTATTGCGCCTGCTTGCGTCAGGGCGAGGCCCCGATCACCATCGTCGCGGCGATGACCGGCGGGGACGCCGACGAGATGATGGTCCCCGGTCGCAACGGGATCTTCTACGACCGCGAGGGTCGGGACTGGAATGCGAGCGTGGTCAAGGTGGTCGAGAATCCGATCAGCGTCCGCCAGGCCTTCTGGTCGCCGTACAAGCGCATTGGCCGGATGATCAACGAGCAGATCGAGAAGTTCGCCGCCGCCAAGGACAAGGCGATCGAGGAGCGCTCGGCCGCAGGGATCGCCCAGACCGCCGAGAAGGCGGGCGCGGGTACGCCGCCGGCTGCGCCCCAGGCTTTCGACATCGCCAAGTTCGCCGGTATCTTCGCCGCGATCGGGCTGGCGCTGGGTGCGATCGGGACCGCGCTGGCGGCCATCGTCGCCGGACTGCTGTCGCTTCCGGCCTGGCAGTTGCCCGTGGTCGCGCTCGGGGTGATGCTGCTGATCTCGGGTCCGTCGATGCTGCTGGCCTGGCTCAAGCTGAGCCAGCGCAATCTCGGTCCGCTGCTCGACGCCAACGGCTGGGCGGTCAATACCCGGGCACGGATCAACATCCCGTTCGGTGCCGCGTTGACCGGCGTCGCTCAGCTGCCTCCCGGGTCGGTACGATCGCTGGACGACCCCTATGCCGAGAAGAAGTCGCCATGGAAGGCCTACCTGCTGTTGATTCTGCTGGTCGGTATCGTCGTGTGGCTGTGGTGGGCGGATCTGTTGCCGGTACCGGCCCTGTAGGCGCCAGAGCCCGCTCTGGACCGACGATGGAGATGCATCCAGTGTGTTTTTGCGGTACAAACCGCACTCGACGTCACATCAATGGACAGGCCCGATGCCCAAGTGGACCCTCAAAGTCGCCTTTATCGTCTTTCACATCTTTCAGTACCTGGTGACCTGGAATGCCGGGCTGGTGATTTCGAGTGTGGTCGCGGCCCTGTTGATCGGTGCCCAGGTGCTGCCACGCGCGCATTTCGAGAAGACCTTCCGTGCCAATCCAATGCGGGTCAGCCAGTTCGGCAGTCTGGCCTGGATGGCGGTGGCCTTTCTCGAGATGACGATACGCGGCTGAGCGCATCGGTCGCGATGCACGGCGCGCACTGTCGGACGGGGCACATACCCGGGTAGCGGGTCATGCGGTTTGCACGTCATCCAGCATCACCGCTTCTAAGCTGTCGGCGAGGATGTCCAGCCCTTCGTCCAGAACGGCCTGCTCTATCGTAAGCGGCACCATCAACCGGATCACGTTGCCGTCGCGTCCGCAGGCCAGCAACAGCAGGCCACGCTCGCGCGCCTGCGCGATCACCTTGCGGGTCAGGCCGGTCGCGGGTCGGCACGGGTCGCCGTGTTCGAACAGCTCGACCGCGACCATCGCACCGAGGCCGCGGACGTCGCCGATCTCTCGATGCCGGCTCGCGATCTCGTGCAGTCGTAGTCGCATGTGGCGGCCGATCTCGGCGGCGCGTTCGCACAGGCCCTCCGATTCGATCACTTCGAGCACCGCCAGCGCCGCCGCGCAGGCGATCGGGTTGCCGCCGAAGGTCGTGCCCAGGCCACCGCTGCCGACCGCGTCCATCACGTCGGCTCGACCGATCACGGCGGAAATCGGAAAGCCGCCGCCCAGCCCCTTGGCCAGGGTGATGATGTCCGGCACCACGCCGCTGTGGTCGACCGCGAACAGTTCGCCGGTGCGGGCCATGCCGGTCTGGATCTCGTCCGCGATCAACAGGATCCGGTGTTCGTCGGCCAGTACGCGCAGGCGTTGCAGGAACAGCGGCGGCGCCGGGTAGTAGCCGCCTTCGCCCTGCACCGGCTCGACGATGATGGCGGCCACCCGCTCGGGCTCGATCCGGGTCCGGAACAAGGTGTCGACGCCGGCGATCGCGTCATCCACGCTGATGCCGTGCAGCCCGACCGGATAGGGCGCGTGATGGATTTCGGCCGGGAACGGTCCGAAGCCGCGCTTGTACGGAGACACCTTGCCGGTCAGGCCGAGTGCGAACAGGGTCCGGCCGTGAAAGGCGTCGTCGAAGGCGATGATGCCGGGTCGGCCGGTGTAGGCACGTGCGATCTTGACCGCGTTTTCGACCGCTTCGGCGCCGCTGTTGAGCAGCAGGGTCTTCTTCGGCGCATGGCCGGGGGCGAGTTGGTTCAGGCGCTCGGCGAGCTCGACGTAGACCTCGTAGGCCACGACCTGGAAGCAAGTGTGGGAGAAGCGCGCGGTCTGGTCGACGATGGCATCGATGATGCGTGGGTGGCAGTGGCCGGTATTGACCACTGCGATGCCGGCGGTGAAATCGATGAAACGGCGATTGGCTACATCATGGATCTCGGCATTCCGGGCATGGCTGGCGAAGAGCGGGTGGGCTTGTGCGAGTCCGCGCGGCAGCGCGGCTTCGCGGCGCATCAGCAGATCGGACGGTTGGGCGGGTGGGGTGGCTTTCATGGCGAGGCTCCTCGATGAGCTTGCGGCAGCACGCACAGCATCTCGAACAGCAGGTTGGCTGCCAGCAAGGCGGTGTTGCCTGAGGTGTCGTAAGGCGGTGCGACTTCGACCAGATCGGCCCCGACCAGAGGCAGCCCGGCGCAGCCGCGGATGATCTCCAGGGCCTGGATGCTGCTCAGACCGCCGATCTCCGGTGTACCGGTGCCCGGGGCGAAGGCCGGATCGATGCCGTCGATGTCGAAGCTCAGATAGACCGGGCCGTCGTTCAGCATCGGGCCCAGCTCGGCCATCAGCGGTGAGAGCGACCGGTACCAGCACTGCTCCGCGGTGACGATCCGCACCCCCCGCTCTCGCGCCCAGTCGAAGTCGCTGGTCGCATAGCCGGTGCCGCGCAGGCCGATCTGGATCATCCGGGCGGGCTCGATCAGCCCTTCCTCGATCGCGCGCCGGAACGGCGTGCCGTGGGCGATCGCTTCGCCGAACATGGCTTCGTTCATGTCGGCATGGGCATCGACATGGATGACGCCGACCGGCCCGTGGTGGCGCATCATCGCGCGCAGCACCGGCAGGGTCAGGGTATGGTCGCCACCCAGCGTCAGCGGGATGCATCCGGTGGCCACGATGCGATCGTAGGCCTGCTCAATGATGCGGACGCTGTCGGCGAGGTTGTAGGGGTTGATCGGCACGTCACCGATGTCGGCGACTTGCATTGCATCGAACGGGGCGATGCCTGTGGCCAGGTTGCAGGGTCGCAGCAGCGCCGATTCGGCCCGGATCTGCCTCGGGCCGAAGCGGGCGCCGCCACGGTTGGAGGTGCCGATGTCGAGCGGCACGCCGACGAAGCAGGCGTCGAGGCCATGCGGATCGTCCTGCACCGGCAGGCGCATCATGCTCGCCGGGCCGGCGAAGCGGGGCATCTCGTTGCCGCCGAGCGGCTGGTTGCGGGTGGTCGCCATCGTGCGATCTCCGGGTTGCTGCGGAGTCGGCGCCGGCCTGGCGGAGCGGCGTGCCAGGACGGACGCCAATGATCGGAACGATTCAGTAGACCGCAGCCGCGTGCGCGAATTCAGCCGGTCTTCGGATCGGCTCGATTTCAGTCCGGATCGGGCAGGACTAGCGGGGCCAGCGCGTCGAAGCGGTCACCCGGGCCGGGGTTGTCCGGGTGGGTGCGGCCTCCCAGGTGATGGACGACGCCCCAGACCGCGTTCAGCGCGGTCTGCACCGCCCCCTCGACCCAGCCCGGCATCCAGCCGATGTCGTCGCCGGCGAGAAAGATGCCGCGCTCGTCCGGCGGCAGCCCGGCCTGCATGAAGTGGCAGAACATGCGGCGGTTGTAGCGGTAGTGACCGGGCAGGGCCCCCTTGAAGGCGCCGAGGAAGTTCGGGTCGTCTTCCCACGACACCGTGATCGGGTCGCCGACGATGTGGCGGGCGAGATCGACGTCCGGGTAGATCTTGCCGAGCGCGTCCAGCGCCAGGCGGACCCGTTCGTCCACGCTCAGCGGCAGCATCTTGAGCGCATCGCTCATCCACGAGTAGGACAGGCAGATCACGCCGGGCCGGTCGTCGCCGAGATCGAACAGGTACGTGCCCCGGGTCAGGCGGTCGGTCAGGGTCATGCTCATCCGGTCGCGCCCGGTCACCGGGTCGCGCTCCTTCCAGAACGGCCGGTCGACCATCACGAAGGTCTTGGCCGACTGCATGTAGCGGGTACGGTCCAGCGCCATCCACAATTTCTGCGAGAACAGGCGCTCGTCGGAGCTGATGTGGGTGGTCAGCAGCCAGCTCTGGCAGGTCACCAGCACCGCGTCGAAGCGCTTGCGGTGTCCCCAGCGATCGATCACGTCCAGTCCGGCGCCGTCGGCGTTGCGCTCCAGCCGCTTGACGCCGGGCCGGGTCGCGCCGTCGTGCAGCTTCTCGAGCGAGGTCCCGGGAGGCCAGTAGACCAGCGCTGCCGGCGCCTCGCGCCACAACCGGCGCGGTACCTGCTCGACCCCGCCGACGATGAAGTGCTGGTCCTCCTCGCAGTGGGTGAACACGACCCGCAGGATCTCGAGCATCGAATTCGGAAAGTCGGTGTCCCATCCGCCGGTGCCGAAGCCAACCTGGCCGAAGACCTCGATGTGACGAAACGAGGTCTCGCGGAAAGCGGTCGAGGTGGCCAGGAAATCGTAGAAGCTGCGGTCGTCCCAGCGCGGTACCAGGGTGTTCCAGATCTGCTTGATGGTGGCGACATCGCGCGCCCGGATCGCGGCCTGCATCGCATCGAAACAGGCTTCCTCCTCGAGCGCACGGTGCCAGGCCTGGCCGACCTGTTGCAGCAGCAGCGGCAGGTCGGCTGCCTGCGCGACATAATGGGGTCGGCCTTCGAGGTCGATCACGGTGCTGGGCGTGCCGGGTGCGAGCGGGTTCGGGAAGGGGCGGGTCGCGAGACCGAAGCGGTCTACATAGTGATAGAAAGCGGTGGACGAGCGGGGAAAGCGCATGCCACCGAGCTCGGCGATCACGCCGTCAGCGCACTTGAAGGCTTCGGAGTGCAGGCGTCCGCCTATCCGACGTGACTCGTAGATCACCGGCCGCAGCCCGAGCTTCATCAGCTCGAAGGCCGCGGTCATGCCGGCCATGCCGGCGCCGATGACGGCGACCTCGGTGCCGAGCCGCCCGGGCGGCAGCGTGCCGAGTCCGGCCGGGTGGCGCAGCCAGTCGTCGTAGGCGAAGGGGAAGTCCGGCCCGAAGATCGTGACGGGTCGAGGGTCGTCGCCGAGAGGGTGTTCGGTGGCAGGGTGGTCGGGCTTCATGGTCCAGGGCTCGCCAAGTCCGCATACAGCGACGGGCGCCGATCGGCCAGGAAGGTGTTCAGCCGGCGCGACGCGGCGAGCCGTTCGTGGTCGAGTGTGGCGACGATGAAGTCCTCGTCGAGGCCGGCCCGTGCCAGGACCTGGCCCTCCGGGGCGACGATGCCGCTCAGACCGGTATAGTCGAACTCGCGCTCGCGACCGCAGCGGTTGGCATAGGCGACAAAGACCTGGTTCTCGAACGCGCGGGTGGCGATCAGGGTCTCCGGCACGAAGGCATAAGGATGCATCTGCGCGGTCGGAACCGCGATCAGGTCGGCCCCGTCGAGCGCGAGCAGGCGGGCGTTCTCGCCGAACTCGAGGTCGTAGCAGATCAGCACGCCGAGGCGCAGCCCGTCGAGTTCGACCAGCGCCGAGCGCGCCTCACCGGCGCTGAAGCAATGTCGGTCCACCGCGCCGAACAGATGCGTCTTGCGATAGTTCAGCCGGGGTTCGCCGCGGCTGTCGATCAGTTGTGCCGCGTTGTATACCGTGTCGTCCGCGCGCTCCGGGTAACCGTAGAGGATGGCGACGCCGGTCTCGCGCGCGATCGCGGCGATCCGCTGTGCCGACGCGCCGTCGGCCGCTTCGGCGAGGCGATGCACTGCGTCGCGACCGATGTGGTAGCCGCTCAGGAACATCTCCGGCAGGATCAGGAGCTGCACCGCCTGCCGGGTCGCGCGCGTGGCGGTCTCGGCCAGCAGGTCGAGATTCGCCTTGAGCCCGCCCGGTCTCCCGGCGGTCTGACAGATCGCAATCCTCATCATGGTCCTCGCGTGGCGATGGAACAGATCAAGTATTGCATCGAAAGGACCGCATCGAAAGGACCGCATCGAAAGGACCGCATCGAACGGGCGGCATCGGTGGATGGTGGCCGGTGGATGCGCCAAGGCCCCGGTGAGAGGTGGTGCCGGATCGGGCGGCCGGTGAGCCGGGACCGTGTCTGTTGCGTGGGCACGGTCCCGGGGCGGTCAGCGTCCGAGATTGCGGAAGAGGTTCACCGCGAAGGCAAGCAGCCCGGCGGCCAGCACGAACTCCGATGCGACCAGCGCCGGCACGGCTTGCGGGTAACCGGTGAGCAGCGCGCCGAGTGCGACCATCATGACCGGCAGCGCGAGATTGTGGAGCCAGAAATGGACCGTCGCGAGCCGGCTTTGGGCGGCGGCCGGGTGGAGGCTGTAGATCAGGCCGGCCAGCGCCATCGTCACCCAGCCGAGCAGGCCGATGTGCACGTGAACCGGGCGCAGCACGAAGTTGCCGGTGGCCCCCATCGCGATGCCGATCGAGATGCCGACCAGCAGGTAGATCACGGCCAGTTTCAGCCAGGCAGTGGCTGCGATCGAACGGCGTAGCGGTGACGCCCCGGACACGGTGGTGCCGGTGTTGCTGCCGAGGTGGGGGTTATGGGTGATCGTGCTATTCATCAGGGGGACTCCAGTGAGTTGGGGGTTGTCGGTCATGGTCGTGCTCATCATGCTGGCTCCAATGGGAAATCGGCGTGGGTGACGCTGGTCGCACTGCCGATGTCTGCGAACAGCTTCATTGCGGCAGAGACGATGGCGTCCGCTTGTGGCACGAAGGCCTGTTCCAGCGGAAACGAGGCTGGCGCCGGGGCGTCTGGCCCGGTGAGGCGGACGACCGGTGCGCGGAGCGACGCGAACGCGTGCTCGGCCACCAGCGCCGCGACCTCGGCGCCGATGCCGCAACTGCGGCTCGCCTCATGGACCACGACGACGCGGCCGGTCTTGCCCACCGAACGCAGGATCGCGCCCTCGTCCAGCGGCTTGAGCGAGCGCAGATCGATGACTTCGGCCGAAACGCCGATTTCGGCCAGACGGTGCGCGGCCTCCATGCAGGTGTGCACGGTCTTAGCGTAGCTGATCAGGGTCAGGTCGCTGCCGCCTCTCACTGTTGCCGCACGGCCGATGGGGACGAGATGTTCGTGTTGCGGGACCTCGCCGGGCTGGAATCCGAGCGCCAGGTCCATGAAGAACAGCACCGGGTTGTCGTCGCGGATCGCGGCCTTCAGCAGTCCCTTGAAGTCGGCCGCGTTCGACGGCATCACCACCTTGAGCCCCGGGGCATGGGCGAACCATGCCTCCAGGTTGTGGTTGTGCTGTGCGCCGACGCCCCAGCCCGCCCCGCTGAGTGCGAGCACGACCATCGGGAAGGCGAACTGGCCACCCGACAGGTAGCGCAGCTTGCCGGCACTATTGACGATCTCGTCCATCGCGAAACACAGGAAGGGCGCGAACAACAGGTCGACGACCGGACGCAGGCCGGTCGCTGCGGCGCCGACCGCGGTGCCGGCGATGATGCCTTCGGCCAGCGGCGTGTTGCGCACGCGTGCCGCGCCGAATTCGGCGAGCAAATCGTGGCGTTTGGTCGCGACCCCCTCGCCGAAGATCAGCACGCGCGGGTCGCGGCGCATCTCCTCGGCAAGTGCCTCGCCGACGGCGTCATTGACGGTGATGGTTCTCATGTCTTGCTCCTCGAATGGCCGATCGCGGTCGACGCAGCGCTCGGTGGCTGCGCATTCCATCGCAGGATCGGCGTGTTCATGCGTAGATGTCGGTGATCAGTTCGGAGATGTCCGGAAACGGCGACGCTTCCGCGAACAGGGTCGCGTCGTCCAGGCGTGCCCGCACATTGCGTTCGATCGTGCGCAGCTGCGCTGCGGTGAGCTCGTCGCGGGCGAGCAGGCGCCGCTGCAGCAGCGCGATCGGGTCGCGCGCCTGCCACGCGGCGAGTTCGGCCGGATCCACGTAGGACTGGTCGTCGGGTTCGAAATGGCCGCGCAGGCGGTAGGTCAGCGTTTCGAGAAACATCGGTTTGCCGGTCTCTCGAATGCGTCCGACCGCCTCGCGTGCCGCCGCATGCACCGCCTCGACGTCGTTGCCATCCACGCTGCGGCTGTCGATGGCGTGGGCCGCTGCCCAGTGGCGTACCTCGTCGACAGGCATGGTCTCGCGGCGGTGAACAAAGGCCTGCCACTGATTGTTCTCGCACACGTACAGAATCGGCAGTTCCCACACCGTGGCGAGATTCAGCGACTCGTGGAACACCCCTTCGCAGGCTGCACCGTCACCGAAGAAGCACACCACGATGCCATCGTCCTCGGCCAGCATCTTCTGCGACAGCGCCACGCCGGTGGCCAGCGACAGCTCGCCGCCAACGATGGTCGAGGTCAGGATCACGCCCAGCGCCTTTGCCGAGATGTGCAGATGTCCGCTCTTGCCCTTGCAGTAACCGTCGCGCCGACCCAGTACCTCGGCCAGCATGCGCCCCGGGTCCGCACCACGTGCGAGCAGGTGGCCGGCGCTGCGGTGATTGGTGAGGATGCGGTCGTGCGCACCCAGCGCATGCACCACGCCGACCGCCGAGGCCTCCTGGCCGACCGAGGTACAGGAACCCGGGCCGGTACCGGCCTCGCTCATTGCTACGATGGTCTCCTCATAGGCGCGGATCAACATCATCGTTTCGAGCATCGCTAGCGGCGATGCCCTGTCTGGCTGTTGTGTCATTGTCTCCTCCAAATGGACTTTCCTGTGCGCAACGGGCAACGGTTGGCCCGGTGCCGTGACCGGAGATTCGGTCTGCACGTGGGACAGGAATGTACCTGCTAAGAATGGAGAAAAGTCACCACTTACAGTGACTTAAGAGACTTTTAGGAAGTGTTGAGGAACTATTTAGGATGGCGCCCGACCGCCCCCCTGTGGCGTCTCTCAGGGTCGGCCAGAGGCGGTCGAGGCCGTAAGCGGCGGGCGGGTGTGCGGCAGGTTCTCGATCACATCGACGAGTTGTAGCGGGCGTCGTACCGTGAGCTGCAGGTGTCCGCGTCCGGCCTTGTCGAGCTGGACGCAAGCGTCGCGATCGATCAGGCGGCGGCGCAGCAGGATCAGGCGGGCTTCGAGGTTGTCGCTGACGTCGGGCAGACAGATGCGCGGATCGACGCGCAACTCGCGGTTGCTGAAGCTGTGCCGGCCACGCGCGACGAAATCGGTCAGCAGCGTCCACAGGATGGAGCCGGCGACGCCCTTGATCAGGTAGTCGTCGTCGATAAAGATGCTGTCGTTCTCGGCATAGTGCCGGATCACGGCCGGCGGCCCGCTCGTCGGAGCCGGCAGCGGCACAGAGGATTCCACGGGTTCGGCCGTGTCACCGCCGTGATTGAGCTGCATCGCGGCGGCGCCGAGCTGTCCGGCGAGTGTGACCAGCAGGTCCTCGTCGTCATAGCTGAACCGCAAGTCCTGCGCACTCTCGACATAGAGGACGCCGAGCAGCCGACCGCAGGTCTTGATCGGTACCGCGAGCTGGCTGCGCGATTCCGGCAGGCCGGGCAGCGGAATCTCGGTTTCCAGGCCGTCGGTGAAACCGCTCTCCAGCGTGGCGGCGCGGATCGCGCGGCTGTAAGCGGTGTCCAGCGTCATGTGCCCGATCCGGATCGGCGTGCCCTCGCGGGCCGCGACCCCGATGACACCCTGACCCAACGCGATCTCCGCGCCGATGCCCGATGTCTCGTAGCCGCGGCTGGCAACCGTGTACAGCCGGGTGCCGGAGCCGTCCAGCATCAGCACCATGGTGTGATGGATGTCGAACTGCGCTTCGAGGCAATGCAGGGCGGTGTTGAGCAGGCCGTCCAGCTCGGTGCAGGCGGCGAGTCGTTCGACGCATACGCGTAGCGCGGCCAGCAGGTTGCGTCGTGGTGCTGGAGGCGCGGCCACCTGGCCCGGTACACGTTCGATGTCGAGGACTTCGTAGATATCCGATCCGAGCAAGCGGAACACACCGCTCATGCCGGTATGCGAGGCGATGCCGGCCAGCTTTGCCCGCATGCGTTCGAACAGCGGGCCGTCGGTCTCGGTGCGCAAATAGCGGATCAGCATCCGGAAGCGCTCACCGTTGAGCGGATGCGTCACGATCAGCCGGGCGTGCGGATTCTCCAGCACATTGCGGCGGGTGGTGTTGAAGAACTGATACGACAGTGCGACATGCCGCTCGTCCACGAACTCGCTCTGCGACAGGTACGCGATGTTCGGCGTGCCGTCGCTGGCGCAGGTCGCCATCATCGCCGGAATGGTCCCTTCCAGGCATTCGCGGATCAGGTCCAGGCGTGGCATCAGCGTGCCCCTGGGCCAAGCGGCAGGCCGGCCTGCGGCCCTGGCGTCTGGTTGAACGCCTTCTCCGGCGAGAACGCGATCACCACGACGTCGTCCAGCCGGCAATCGACTACGGCACGTGCTGCATGTTCGCTGTAGCCGAGCGGTACCAACTCGCCGACGAAGGCGTCGCGGTAACGCCGCACCCGGTCGTGATCGCCGTCCACCGTGGTCTCGATCCTCGCATCACGCCCCTTGTACTGCACGGTGCGATGGGTGCTCGGTTGCGAAAACACGACCGCGATCTCGCGATTGTCGGCAATGTCGGTCAGCACGGCAGCCGACTGCTCGCGACTGATCAGGAGGTGCAGGCGCGAGCGGTCGGGCGACAGCCGGCAACCGACCGCGCGGGTCAGGTTGGGCAGCATGTCGGCGCTGCGCGTGCCGATGCTGATCGAAACCGCGCCGCTGATGAACAGTGCGGCGTCCGGGTCGATCAACGGGTAGGTGGGTGTTTGATGATCCATGTCGACACATCGAGGCGAGATAGGGCAAATATAGCCTTTCGTCGCCGATATGAAAGGCCCCGAACGCTGCGGAGACAGGGCGCGGGATCGGTCGCAGGTCGCGATGGCACGGTGACGGGATCCCGCGAGGGATTATGCTGAATAATGCGATCATCCACGGGCATTCCGGCCCGTGGCAGGCGATGGTCGGGGAGTCGGTAAGGAAGAGCTTATGGAAAACGCATCGGTGACCCACGCCGGCCGCGCCCATCCGGCGCAGGTCCGGATCGGCAAGGGGCTCGCGGGTGGCTATCCGCTGGTCTACGTCCGTTGTCACGAGGAGGATCGGCTGGAGCGGATGCTGAACCGGATCGCCGAGTCCTGGTTCGGCGAGGCGCGGCCGGTGGTGGTGTGGTCGGTGACCGGTGGCTTCACGGGAGAAGGTGCGGATAGCCTGAACACGGGCCAGGCTGCGGTGACCGATCCGCTGGAGGCGCTGCGCCGGATCGCCGAACAGGACGAGGCGCGCTTCTACCTGCTCAAGGACTTCCCCTTGCTGCTGGCCAGTCGACCCGACCGGGTCCGTGGCCTGCGCGACCTGTACCAGCGTCTGCTGGGCAGCAAGTCCTGTGTGTTCCTGTCCTGTACCGAGTTGCTGATCCCGGATTCGCTGTCCCGTCAGCTCTTCACGGTCGAGCTGGGTGCGCCGGACGAGGACGAGATCCGCTCGGAACTGTCGCGCCTGGCCGCGGGCATGGGGTCGGAGCACGCGCCGAGCGAGACCTGGTGTGGGCAACTCGCCGGGGCGATGAAGGGCCTGATGCTGAACGAGGTGCGACACCTGATGCGGCGCCTGGTGGCCGAACACAAGCTCGAGGTCGAGGTCGCGCTCGGCGAGGTGCGCGAGGAGAAGGCCGCGGCGCTGATGCGCGAGGCCAGCCTCAAGTTCATCCCGAACACGGTGGACATCGACCAGGTCGGTGGCCTGGAGAACCTCAAGGACTGGGTGCTGAGCCGGCGTGCCTTCTTCACCGGCGAAGAGGTCGCGGCCAACGTGCCGATGCCGTCCGGGGTGTTGTTCATGGGGGTCAGCGGTTGCGGCAAGAGCATGGCGGCCAAGGTGATCGCGAGCGCCTGGCGCTTGCCGCTGGTGCGCCTGGACATGAACCTGGTGTTGTCCGGCGCTTTCGGCTCGCCAGAGTATGCTTTCGACCATGCGTTGCAGGTGGCCGAACAGATCTCGCCGCTGGTGCTGTGGATAGACGAGATGGAGAACAGTTTCGGCTACGATTCGGACCAGCGCAGCGGCAACAACCCGAACATCTTCTCGAGCTTCCTGACCTGGATGCAGGAGAAACCGGCCGGCGTGTTCGTGGTCGCGACCGCAAACCGGATCGAGAAACTGCCGGCCGAGGTGATCCGCAAGGGGCGCTTCGATCAGCTCTTCTTCCTCGACCTGCCGAACGACGAGGAGCGTGCCCGGATCATCGAGATCCACCTGCGCGCGGTCGGCGCCGACCCGGCGCAGTTCAACCTGCGCACCCTGGCGGTGGTGACCAAGCTGTGGAGCGGCGCCGAGATCGAGCAGGCGATCAAGGCCGCGGTGGTGCATGCCTGGCAGGAGCAGCGTGCGTTCAACGAGCGCGACGTGATCTGGAGTACCTCGCGCATTGTGCCGCTGTCGCACACCATGGCCGAACAGATCAAGGCCTTGCGCAACTGGTCGCAGGAGCGTGCGACACCGGCTTCGCGCAAGTCGGCGACTGCCGGGGAATGACGCATATCCGGGTTCAGCGGATCGGATCGAACGGTTCGATCTCGATGATATGGATACGGCGTCCGCGGTGTTGGGCGAAGCTGTAACGCCCGACGATGCCGACCTCCCGTCCGAGGTGGGGGGCGATCCGCTCCGGTGGCATCAGGCCGACTCGATTCACGTGTTCGTCTTCGAGCCAGTAATGGCGCGGATCGTGAAAACCCTTGACCGTGCCGCGGGCGCGCACCAGCAAGCCGTCGTAGGCCTGTTGGTTGGCCGCGAGCTCGGCGAGGCTGATCTCATGGACGCGATCGCCACAGCCCGCGAGCGAGAGCAGGGTGACAAAGGCGGCGGCAATGACGCGGGGGCGAGTGGTCATGCCCGGATCAGCCCAAGGGTTCGAACAGCACGTCCAGATCCTCGGCGGTGATCAGGTGGCCGCCTTCGGCCTGGCGGCCGCTTTCGAGCAGGCGGTCGGCGAGGCCGCGCTTGCGGGTCTGCAGTGCCAGGATCTTCTCCTCGACCGTGCCACGTCCCAGCAGCTTGTAGACGAAGACCGGCGTGTCCTGCCCGATGCGGTGGGCGCGGGCGGTGGCCTGTGCCTCGACCGCCGGGTTCCACCACGGGTCGTAGTGGATCACCGTGTCGGCCGCGGTCAGGTTGAGGCCGGTGCCGCCGGCCTTGAGGCTGATCATGAAGATCGGCACCTTGCCGGACTGGAAATCCTGTACCGGGGTGGCGCGATCCCGGGTCTGGCCGGTCAGCTTGGCGAAGGCGAACTTACGCTTGGTGAGTTCGGTTTCGATCAGGCTGAGCATCGAGGTGAATTGCGAGAACAGCAGGATGCGTCGTCCTTCGTCGATGAGTTCCTCGATCAGCGTCATCAATTCGGTGAGCTTGGCCGACTCGGCGATGCCGCGGGTGCCGATCTTCCTGGCGCTGTCGAGCTTGACCAGGCGCGGGTCGCAGCAGGCCTGACGCAGTTTGAGCAGCGCATCGAGGATCATGATCTGGCTGCGCCCGACGCCCTGGGTGGCCAGGGTAGCCCGCAGCTTCTTGTCGAACGCGACCCGCAAGGATTCGTACAGGTCGCGCTGGGCGCCGCTCAGTTCGACCCAGCGCACGATCTCGGTGCTGGGCGGCAGCTCGGCGAGGACTTGTTCCTTGGTTCGGCGCAGCATGAAGGGCGCGACCCGCGCATGCAGGCGTGAATGCGCCGCCGAGTCGCCCTGTTTCTCGATCGGGGTGCGGAAGACCTCGACGAAGCGACGCTGGTCGCCCAGCAGTCCGGGCATCAGGAAATCGAACTGGGCCCACAGTTCGCCGAGGTGGTTTTCCAGCGGCGTGCCGGTCAGCGACAGGCGGTGGCGTGCCTTGAGTTTGCGCGCGACCTGATGCGACTGCGCCTTGGGGTTTTTGATGAACTGGGCTTCGTCCAGCACCAGCACATGGTATTCGCGCGCCAGCAGGGTGTCGCGATCCCGGACCAGCAGCGGATAGGTGGTCAGGATCAGGTCCACCTCGTCCATGGTGTCGAAATGCCGGTCGCGGTCCGGGCCGTGCAGGGTCAGTACCTTCAGGTCCGGTGTGAACTGGGCGGCTTCGGCCAGCCAGTTGGGCAGCAGGCTGGTCGGCGCGATGACCAGGCTGGGCCGGTCGGCCCGACCCGAACCTTTCTCCAGTTGCAGGTGGGCCAGGGTCTGTACCGTCTTGCCCAGGCCCATGTCGTCGGCCAGGATGCCGGCCAGATCGTAGCTGCGCAGGAACTGCAGCCAGTTCAGGCCGGCTTGCTGGTAAGGGCGTAAGCTGGCCTTGAAACCCGGTGCAGGCAGTGCCTCGGCGATGCCGGTGAAGTCGCGCAGCCGTTTGCCCAGGTCGCGCAGGCCTTCTCCGCCCAGCCAGCGGGTCGGATGGTCGTCGAGATCGGCCAGCGCGGTCGCCTGGTAACGCGACAACCTGGGCCGGTCGTCGTTCAGGAACTCCAGCAGCGGACGCAGCCAGGTGCGCAGGCGGGCCACCGGCACCGGCAGAATCCGGCGCGCATCCAGGCGCACTGGCAGGGTTTCGTGGTCGGGCAAGGCGTTGAGCCTGTTCAGCAACTGGGGCTGATCGCGCATCAGCGCAAGCAGCGGCGGCACCAGGCTGACCCGTTCGCCATCGATGATGACCCCGAGGTCGAGGTCGAACCAGCCGTCGGCCTGCGCCCCCTCCTCGTCGAGATCGATGAACCAGTCGTCCGGCTGGGTGAGTTCGAACGGAAAGTCTTCGCCGTACTCGATCTGAATGCCATCTGCTTCGAGCCGGGCCAGGCCTTCGCTGAGCAAGTGCATCCAGCCGCGCGCATCGGCCGGGGCGGCCAGCAGGCAGTCGCCCGCCTGATCGAGGCGGTTATACCTGGGCAAGCGGCGGCGGTAGCTTTCCAGCCCGACCGCCTGCAGCCTGGCCCACTGGGTACGCTCATGGGCGAGATCCCGTTTCAAGGCCGAACTGGCCCCATCGCGCTTGAAGCGCACGATCGCGTCGGGATGTTCGCTGCCGACCACGGTGACCCCTTCGCTGTAGTCGAAGAAAAGGTTGGCGACGGGGTAGGTTTCGTCGATGCTGGACAAGGCTTCATGGCGGAATCGCCCCACACCCAGGCGCAGGCGTGCGCTGGGTGGGTGCGCCGGGGTTTCGGCCAATACCGCCTCGGGCAAGGGCAGGGCCGCGGCGCCCTCCTCTCCGAGCTCACTGGCCAGCGATTCCAGCCTGGCGCGCACCAGCGTGGCGTCCTGCTCGTTCAGCGGCGGCGCCTTCAGAAACTTCTTGAACAGCGGCTCGGGCAGCTGCGAGCGCAAAGCCCCTATGCTGCGCTGGACCGGGTCGTAGTAGTGAGGTGGCCAGGTCGGCAGGATGTGCCATTCCGGGGGCAAGTCGAAGACCAGACGCTGCAGGCCGGCGCTGTCGGTTTGCCATTTGATCCTGAATGGGTGTGGCGCACCCACCGACAAGGGGAGGCCCCGCTCGTCTTCCAGATACAGGCGCCCGGTGCGGCCGGCCGCCATCAGCAGATGGGCGCCGTTCTCGCCGACCAGGGTGGCCTCCAGGGTCAGGCCGTAAGTCTGGTGATCGGTTCTGAGGGCCTGCAGGAGCTGCAGCACGGTCACGTCGTCGCCGGCGATGAAATCGGGCCGGATGCGGCTTTCCAGTTCCCAATGGTGGACGGTAAACCGGGTCGGCTTGGCCATGCCGCCGCGCTTGAGCGGGCGGCTTTTGCCCGCGCGCAGCAGGGGCGGCTGGCCTGGAACGAATTCGTAGATCAGGCAGGCGGCGTCCGGGGCGGGCCGGGCCCGCATGTCGTCGGAAGTGGTATCGAACAAACTCAACCAACGCCGGGTCTGGTCGGTGGCGTCCGGCGCGGCATCGTCTATCTGGGCACAGGCGGCGAACAGACGTGCGAATTCGGCGGGCATCTCGTCGGCGAAGGTCGCCAACAGGGCCACGACATGCTTGCAGTCCAGGCCGACCGGGCAGGAGCACACCGAGTCGCTAAGGTAGGGCGAACCCTTGTCGTCCAGATCGATCCACAGGCTGGGGTGATAACTGCGCCGGCCGCTGCCAAAACAAATGCCGGTAAGGCAGAGGCTGCCATCCGGACTGGTTTCGACGTCGGTCAGGGTGGCCCGGCCCTGCTTGGCATAGGCCAGGCCGCGATCGATGGTGCCCCGATCGAAATAATCTTCGATCAGAAAATCGAGCCCGGTTTTGGGTAGCATGGCGTCTTCAACGGCGGAGGCGGGAGGGCGCAATCTTAGCATTGCCGCACTGCCGGACTTTCGTCCCGGAGTCATTCCTAGAGTGTGCGATGCCCCGATTCCTACACAGCGCCGATTGGCAGATCGGCAAACAGTTCGGCCAGTTCGAGCCGGACGAGGCGGCCCTGCTCGCCGAGGAGCGCTTCGCCGTGGTCGAGCGGCTGGCCCAGCTCGCCACGGTGCAGGCGGTCGATGCGGTGCTGGTGGCCGGCGACGTGTTCGATGCCCAGACCGTAGCCGACCGGACCCTCTTCCGGCTGTTCAGTGCCATGGCCGGGTTCGCCGGGCCATGGCTGCTGATGCCGGGCAATCATGACGCGGCGCTGGCCGAATCGGTATGGACGCGCGCGGCCCGGCTCGGCGCGATTCCCGGCAACGTGACCGTGTGCCTGGCGGCGGAACCGGTCGTGCTCGAGGCGGCCACGACGGTGGTCTTGCCGGCGCCGCTGACCCAGCGCAATACGCATGCGGATCTCACCGACTGGTTCGATGGCGCCGAGACGCCGGCCGGCCTGCTGCGGATCGGTCTCGCCCATGGCAGCGTGACCGGGATTCTGGCCGAGGACATCGATGCACCCAACCCGATCGCGGCCGGGCGCGCCGATTCGGCGCGACTGGACTATCTCGCGCTGGGCGACTGGCATGGTACCCGCCGCATCGATGACCGGACCTGGTATGCCGGGACGCCGGAAACCGACCGTTTCCGGGCCAACGACTCAGGTCAGGCGCTGCTGGTCGAGATCGACCGTGCAGGGGAGGTCCCGCGGGTCACGCCGGTGGTCACCGGCCGCTATCGCTGGTCGTCTACGAGCGCCGCGCTGGCGGTCGCGTCCGATGTGGACGCGCTGATCGAACGGCTGGATGGTCTGGGTTCGGCCGATGTGGTGCAGCTTGCGCTCAGCGGTCACTGCGATCTGGCCGTCCATCGACGGCTCACCGAGGCGATTGCCCGCAGTCGTGGCCGGACGCGCAGCCTGGAGGCGGATTTGTCCTGCTTGCAGCTCGCTCCGACACCCGAGGACCTGGAGCGACTGGCGGCCGATGGCTACCTCGGTGACGTGATCGAGCAACTCGGGGCGCTGCAGCAGGATGACGATACTGATCGCGCCGGGACCGCGCGCGAGGCCCTGGTGTTGCTGGCCGGGCTGCTCGATGCGCGTCGGGGTGGCGCGGGCGCGGATTTACGCAAGGATGCGGACGCGGAGGCGCGATGAAGCTCAACAGGATACGGGTCGAACAGCTGCGCCAGTTCCGCCAGCCGATCGAACTGCGCGATCTCGCCCCCGGGCTCAATCTGTTCACCGGACCGAACGAAGCCGGCAAGAGCACACTGGTCGCGGCGATCCGGGCCGCTTTTTTCGAACGCCATCGCTCCGGCAGCGTGGACGATTTGCGCCCTTGGGGCGATTCGGCGGCCGCCCCAACCGTCGAGATCGGGTTCGAGTTGGGTGGGCAGCCCTGCCGCCTGGTCAAGACCTTTCTGGCCCGCAAGCGCTGTGAGCTCGAGATCGGGCGGGACCGGCTCGACGGTGAGGAGGCCGAGAACCGGCTGGCCGAGTTGCTCGGCTACCAGCATGCCGGGCGCGGTGCGAGCAAGGCCGAGCACTGGGGCATCCCCGGCCTGCTGTGGATCAGCCAGGGGAGCGCGCATGAGCTGCATGAAGCGGTGGGGCATGCCACCGATCATTTGCGCAACGCGCTGGAACAATCGCTTGGCGAGGTGGCGGCGAGCGGCGGTGACGAGATTCTCGACAAGGTCCGTACCCTGCGCAACGCCGTGCTGACCGAGTCCGGCGGAAAGCCACGCGGGTCCTACAAGGAGGCGCTCGACCGGGTGGCGACGCTGTCCGAGGCGATACGGGCGCTGGACGAGCGGATCGGGCGTTATCGCGAGCGGGTGGATGGGCTGGCCCGGCTTCGCGCGGCACATGCGGCGGATGAGGCCGAGAAGCCGTGGCTGGCGTTTCGCTCCCAGGAACGGGAAGCCGCGACCCGTTTGGCGACGGCACGCGGCCTGCAGACCGAACTGGATGGTGCCCGCGAGCGGCGGACCCAGGCCGAAGCCCGGATCGGACTGTTGCGCAACCAGTTCGACGCTTTCGCCCGCGAGCAAGCGCTGGCCGAGCAGCGCGCGGCGGCACTGGCCGAGGCCGAGCAGGCCTGTCGCGTCGCGGCCGCCCCGGTCGAGGCCTGGCGTAGCCGGTACGAACAGGCGGTCCACACCCGGGAGTCGGCGCGCCGGGTGCTCAAGGCGGCACGTCAGCGCGAGTTGCACCAGGGCTTGCTGCGCGAAGCTGGGTCCTGTCGTGAAGGGCTGGCGGCTTGTCGCGCCCGGCGCGAGCGGGCCGAGGCGGCGCAGCAGAAAGTGACCGAGCTCGAACGCCGGCTGGCCGCATCCGAGATTGCCGCAGCCGACCTGACCCGGTTGCGGACCCAGGATCGCGCCCTGGCCGATCTGCGCCTGCAGCAGGCGACCGCGGCGACCCGACTGGTCTATCGTCTGTCGCCGGGGAGCAGTCTCGCGATCGGCGACGCGACGATCACCGGCCAGGGTGCTCGTGAACTGATAGACGCGGCCACCCTGCATCTGCCCGACCTTGGCGAGATCGACATCGTGCCCGGAGGGGCCGATCTGCCGGCTCTGCGGGCGCGCTGTGAGGACCTGGCGGACGCACAGCGAGCGTTGCTGGCACGGCTGGGCCTGACCTCGCTGGACGAGGCCGAAGCGAGGGTCATCGTGCATCAACGCCTGGCGGAGGATCTGCGCGCGGCCGAGGCGGAGCTCGCCGCACTGGCTCCGGACGGGCTGGATCGGCTGCGCGTCGAGGAGGCCCGGCTGCAGGCCCGCCACGACGAGGTCGCGCGGGCGCTGGATTCGTTGCGAGGCGATAAGGTCGCGTCGGCCGTTGCAGACCGCGACCGCGCCGTCGTGATGGATTCGGGTGGAGCCGTCCGGCGCGACCTTGCCGGTGAGGTCGACTGCGCCGAAGACGTCCGACCCGGTGACGTCCGAGCCGGTGCGAGCATGCCGACGGGACGCGCGCCGATCGATAGCGGTGGCCCGGACCCGATCGAGACCGGAGAGGACGGCGCAATCGAAACAGGTGCACTCGAACCGGGCGTTGCGGAGGCCGAAGCCGCGGAACAGGCGGCCAGCCACAGCCTGGAACAGGCACGCGAGAGCCTTCATGCCGCCCAGCTTGCGGTCGAGAAGGCCAACACGGTGCGGCTCGCAGCCGAGCGGGAACACTTGGCGGCGCGGGTCTCGCTCGAGGCTCCGGACCGGGCGGCGCGGGTTGCGGCCATCGGCCAGGCGCTGACCGACACGCGCGCCGAACAGGCCTCGCTGGCAGCACGGGTCGAGACCCTGACCGCGGCCCTCGCCGATGCGCGGGTGGACATCCTGGAGCAGGATGTGGTGCGTTTTCGCGACAGCGCCGAGCAGCTCGAGCGTCAGCATGCCGAACGTCGCGAGCAGCTGATGCGGCTGGAGGTCGAGCTGCAGACCGAAGGCGCGGCCGGTGACGAAGAGCAGCGGGCCGGCCTGGTCCGTGACCACGCCCAGGCCGCGCGCCGCGCAGACGAGCTGCAACGCCGTGCCGCCGCGTTGGATCTGCTGCTGCGATTGCTCGACGAGCGGCGCCAGGCACTGACCCGGCGCCTACAGGCGCCCTTGCAAAAGCACCTCAACCGCTATTTGCAATTGCTGTTTCCGCAAGCAAGCCTGGAGATAGACGAAAACCTGACCCCCGGCCCACTGACCCGCCCGGCCGCGCACGGCGCCGAGACCGGCCGCTTCGAGGCCTTGAGCTTCGGTGCCCGGGAACAGATGGGGGTGATCAGCCGCCTCGCCTATGCCGACCTGCTGGCCGAGGCCGGCCGTCCGACGCTGATCATCCTGGACGATGCGCTGGTCCACAGCGATGCCGAGCGGCTCGCCCAGATGAAGCGGATCCTGTTCGACGCCGCCACCCGCCACCAGATCCTGTTGTTCACCTGTCATCCGGCCAACTGGCGCGATCTGGGTGTCGCCGCGAGATCGCTGGAAGGCTCGCGGCCGGGGTGAGGCCTCGCCGGTGAGATCGGGTCTGGTCAGAGCGGCCGGGCGAGTCCGGCCAGCCACGTGCCGGCCTCGGTGAACGGGCGGCTGGATCGCTCGGCACGGCAGCGGACGTAGGCCCCCTCGATCGCGGTGATCACAAAGCGCGAAAAGGACCGCGTCCGCTGCGGATCGCCCAGATCGACATGGCGCTCTATCAGCGCGGCCCAGTCCGACAGCGCGGAGGCCAGAACGACGCGCAACTCCTCGAGACCCGGGCGCAAGTCCAGGCTGACCGTGCCGACCGCGCAACTGCGCTGGAACTCGCCCTGTTCGACCCGCTCTGCGAATGCGTCGAACAGGGCCCTGATCTTGGCGTCGGGCCGTGTCTGGCCAGAAAGTGCGGTGTCCATGAAGTCCTGGACCCGTGTCGAATAGATCCGGACCGAGTCCGCGGCGATCTGCTGCTTGCCGTCCGGGAAGAAATGATAGACCGAGCCCTTCGGCGCGCCGCTTTCACGAACGATCTCGTTGATGCCGGCACCGGACAGGCCCGATTCACGCATCAGCACGATCGCCGCTTCGATCATGCGCTCGCGGCTACCCGGTCTCGCAGTCTGTGTCATCTTGATTCCCCATCTAGACCAGTCTATATAATAAATCATGATCTTCGGTCATCGAGGAGAAGTCCATGAACGAACAGGCCATCGCGGTGCGCGCTCACGTCAGCGCGGAGGAATGGCAGCAGCGTACGGATCTGGCGGCATGCTATCGACTGGTGGCCATGTTCGGATGGGATGATCTGATCTTCACGCATATCTCGGCCCGGGTTCCGGGCCCGGACCATCATTTCCTGATCAATCCGTACGGGATGATGTTCGACGAGATCACCGCGTCGAGTCTGGTCAAGGTGGATTTGTCGGGACACAAGCTCGACGACAGTCCCTGCGACATCAACCCGGCGGGATTCACGATCCACAGTGCGATCCATGCCGCGCGCGAGGATGCGATTTGCGTGCTGCATGTCCACAGCGTCAATGGGGTCGCGGTGTCGGCGCAGCAAGACGGCGTGCTGCCCCTGTCGCAGCATTCGATCTTCGTGCTCTCGTCACTCGGCTATCACGACTACGAGGGCGTCGCGCTCGAAGAGGACGAAAAACCGCGGCTGGTCCGCGACCTTGGCGAAAAGCGCTTCCTGATGCTGCGCAACCACGGGTTGCTGACGGTCGGGCGTTCGGTGGCAGAAGCCTTTGTCGCGATGTACTTCTTCGAGACGAGCTGCATGATGCAGGTGCGGGCGCAGGCCGGCGGCGCGGATCTGCGCCGCATCGGCCCCAGCATCCTAGATGGTGCGCAGGAACAGTGGGAGAAGGTGACCCGCGGCGCGGGCGGTGGACTCGCCTGGCCGGCCCTGTTGCGCAGACTGGATCGAATCAATCCGGGCTACAGGGATTAACGGTATTCATGCCGGGCAGACAGGTGGCGGCTTGTCGGCACGGCACGCCGTGGCGCTCCGATCTTTGAGACAATGGCGCACTTCGTGCGGCGCAAGCGTCGCCGTCCCCATCGCCTGGACACCCGATGCCGCTTTCCCGTATCAATCCCGCCGCCTACGCTGAACTGCTCGACGCCAAGGTCGCCGCTTACCGGCGCAGTTTCGCCGGACTCGGCTTGCCCGAACCCGAGGTGTTCGCGTCCGAGCCGCTGCACTACCGGCTGCGTGCCGAGTTTCGCCTGTGGCATCACGATGGGACGGTGTCCTATGCGATGTTCGATCCGGCCGATCCCAGGCAACCGGTATCGATCGAGGACTTTCCTGTGGCCTCGTTCAGGATCTGCGAGGCAATGCCGCGCCTGCGCGCGGCACTGGGTCGTAGCGATGAACTCAGGCGACGGGCCTTCCAGGTGGAGTTCCTGTCCACCCTCAGCGGCGAGCTGCTGGTGACGCTGATCTACCACCGCCCGCTGGAAGAGGCCTGGGATGTCGCTGCGCGGGATCTGGCGGTCGAGCTCGATGCCCAGGTGATCGGCCGCAGTCGCGGCCAGAAGCGCGTGGTCGGCCGTGACTGGTTGCTGGAAGCCTTCGAACTCGACGGCAGGTCGTTGCGTTACCAGCAGATCGAGGGCAGCTTCACCCAGCCCAACGGCGGTGTGAATCGGCACATGCTGGCCTGGGCCATGCGGCAGCTGCGGCAAACGCAGGGGCCGGGCGAATCGGGTGGAGACGGCAGCGTCGATGGCCGCGACCTGGGTGCCAACGGCCTGGGTGTTGACAGCCGGATAGGTAAGGACCGGGTAGGTGACAGCCCGAGTGGCGACGGTCCAGGTCGCGAAAGCGGACCGGGCGAGCGGCGTGGTGGTGGCGACCTGCTCGAGCTCTACTGCGGCAACGGCAACTTCACGATCGCGCTGGCGCCGCTGTTCGACAAGGTGCTGGCGACCGAGGTCAGCAAGACCTCGGTGCGCGCCGCCGAATACAATCTTGACGCGAATGCGGTGGACAACGTCGCGATGGTGCGCATGTCCAGCGACGAGATCAGTGACGCGATGGCCGGTGGTCGGGTGTATCGGCGCATGCAGGATGTGAATCTGGCCGATTACCGCTTCACCACCTTGTTCGTCGATCCGCCGCGTGCCGGGCTGGATGAGGCGACCCTGGCCTTGGCGCGTGGCTTCGAGCGCATCCTGTATATCTCATGCAATCCAGCGACCCTGCGGGAGAATGTCGCAGCGCTGCGGGCGACACACCGAATCGCCGCGGCGGCGGCCTTCGATCAGTTTCCCTATACCGATCATCTGGAGTGCGGAGTGCTGCTGCAGCGGCGCGGCGAAGCTTGCTTTTAGTTCGTCGTCGGTGCCGTGCGGTAGTCCTCCAGAAATGCGGTCATCTGGTCGGCGGGCAACGGTTTGCTGAACAGGTAACCCTGGATCGCGTCGCAGTGCAGCGTGCGCAGGTGGGCGGCCTGGGCTTCGGTCTCCACGCCTTCGGCGGTCACGGTGAGGCCGAGTCCGTGGCCGAGCGCGATGATCGCCCGTACGATCGAGGCGCTGCCTTCGTCGTTCATCATGTTGCGGACGAAGGACATGTCCACCTTGAGCTTGTCGAGGTCGATCTGCTGCAGGTAGGCGAGCGAGGAGTAACCGGTGCCGAAGTCGTCCACGGCCAGCTGCACCCCTAGCGCCTTGAGCTCGGCCAGGGTTTTGAAGGAGCGTTCGCGGTCGGTCATCATGAAGCTTTCGGTGATCTCGAGCTCGAGCTGAGCGGGATCTATCCCGGAGTTGTCCAGGGCCTGCTTGACCGATGCGACCAACTGGCCACGATTGAACTGAACCGCCGAGACGTTGACCGAGGTCTGGCCCGGTAACAGGCCGGCGTCGGTCCAGGTCCGGACCTGGCGGCAGGCTTCGTTCAGCACCCAGTCGCCGAGTTTCACGATCAGCCCGCTTTCCTCGGCGAGTGGAATGAACTCGGAAGGGGGAATCATGCCCCGCTGCGGGTGCTGCCAGCGCACCAGCGCTTCCAGCCCGACGATGTGGCGTTGGGCCAGATCGACCTGGGGCTGGTAGTACAACACCAGCTCGTTGCCATTGAGCGCATTGCGCAAGTCGGCTTCCAGGGTGAGGCGTGCGATCGCACGCGACGACATGTCCGGCGAGAAGAAGCTCAAGGTGCCACGACCGCTGACCTTGGCCTGATGCAGGGCGGCCGCGGCGTTGCTTTGCAACACTTCGGCCCGGGTGCCGTCTGTGGGATAGAGGGCGATGCCTATGGTCGCGCCGATATAGACGGTCTGGTCCTGCAGCAGAATCGGCTCGGCGATGACATCGAGCATGTGCTGGGCGGTCAGATCGATCCACGGCATGCTCTCACCGCGTTCCAGAATGATGTTGAACTCGTCGCCGCCGATCCGGGCGATCGCATCGTTCTCGGGCAGCAGCGATTGCAGCCTGCGGCCGACCTCGATCAGCAACTGGTCGCCGAGATGATGGCCCAGACTCTCGTTGACCGAACTGAAATTGTCCAGCCCGATGAACAGCAGCGCGAACTCGTTCCGGTCGCGCTCCGCCTGTTCGATCGCATGGGCCAGTCGCTCGCCGAACAACACCCTGTTGGGCAAGCCGGTAAGCGGGTCGCGATGGGCAAGGGTACGGTACTTCTCCTCGCTGATCTGCAGCATCGCGGTGCGTTGCGCGACCAGGTCCTCGAGGAAGCGGCGTAGCCGCGCGAGTTCGAGGTGGGTACGGATCCGCGCCCTGACTTCGTCGATGTCGAAAGGCTTGGTGATGTAGTCGGCCGCGCCGAGTTCGAATCCCTTGATCTTTTGCTGGGTCTGGTCGACCACGGTGACGAAGATGACCGGAATCCGGTTGCTGCTGCGCGCGGCCTTGATCCGGCGGCAGACTTCATAACCGTCCATGTCGGGCATCATCACGTCGAGCAGCACCAGATCCGGTGGATTCGGGCCGTTGATGATGTCCAGCGCCTTGGGGCCGCTGCTGGCGACCTGGATGCGATAGTCGTCCTTCAGCGCCTCGAGCAGGTGATGGACGTTCTCGGGCATGTCATCGACGATCAGCAGCGAGTAGCTGCGGTCGGCATCCCGGTTGGCGACCACGTCGAACATGACCGGATTGCGGCGGCAACGCTGCAGTTCGAGCTGGGTGCGGATGCGCATCCGCAGCAGCTCGGGGTGAACCGGCTTGGCGATGTAATCGGCCACGCCGAGCTGCAGGCCGCGCGCCTCGTCTTCGGCTTCGCTCAGCGCGGTGACGAACATCACCGGAATATCGGCGGTGACCGGGTCGATCTTCAGTTCCGACAACACCGAGTAGCCATCCATGCCGGGCATCTTGATGTCGAGCAGGATCAATTCGGGCCGGGCGGCGCCGCGGGCCAGTTCGAGCGCCTTTTCGCCCGAGGTCGCAGCCAGGATGGCGTATTCGTCACGCAGGATGTTCATCAGGGCGTGCAGGTTCTCATGCACGTCGTCGACGATCAGAATCCGGGGACGCTCGTCCGAGGCAGTGGGCTCGTTCATCAAGGTGTGCTCATCGTGTGACGCTCGGGTCGGTCAGATTCAGTGCTTTCAACTGCTCGCGGGCGGCATCGATATCGAAGACGTCGATTCGCTCGGCGATCCGGGCGACGTGGACTTCGTAAGGTGTGCCCGCCACCTCGTTGCGCAGTTCGGCCAGCAAGGGTTCGACCGCGCCGAGATCGTAAGACAATGCGTGATCCAGTCGTTCGATGAGCGCCCGCAAGTTTTCGATCTGCAGTGACGCATTCGGCGGGTTGGCGACCATCGCATCGGGCGGGAGACGGTCTATATCCTCCACCACCTGCTGCATCAAGCCCTGGATCTCATCGAGCTGGATCGATGAAGGTCGCATGCCCGTTTTGAGTAGCATATCGATCTCGTCGAGCTTTTCAAACAGTTTCTGCGCACCGATGTTGCCGGCGACACCCTTCACCGCATGACAGAACTCCTCGGCTTGTGCGGTGCCCTGTTCATCCAGATGACTTTGCAGGGTGGTGCGCGCCTGTGCATAGTGCTCGCGAAAGCGTCGCAGCTGGCGTCGATAGGCTTCGGGCCGACCGCCGATCCGGCGTACGCCCTCGACCACGTTCAGGCTGGTGAGCGAGAGCAGGTCGGCCGGAATATCCGGGTGGGGGGTCCCGGTGCGGGGCTGGGCTCGGAGGGCGCCGGACGGGCGCCCTGCCACCGGCAAGCAAATCCAGCGGGCCAGCGCGGCCATCAGGCGATCCGGTGCGATCGGCTTGGTGACATGATCGTTCATGCCGGCGCTTCGACTTTGCTCGGCGTCCTTGGCCATCGCGAGCGCGGTCATCGCGATGATAGGCAGGGTGCGGAAGCGCTCGCCGCCCGGGGTGTCGGCCAGCGCGCGTATCCTGCGGGCGGCTTCCAGCCCACCCATGACCGGCATCTGGATGTCCATCAGCACCGCATCGTAGTCTCGCTGCCTGACCCGCTCCAAGGCCTGGGCGCCGTCGACCGCCTGATCGACCTCGATGCCTTCGCTGCGCAGCAGCTCGACCGCGAATTCCCGGTTGATCTCGTTGTCCTCGACCAATAGCAGACTCGCGCCGGCGAGCTTGCCGCTGGTGGCCAGATTGGGTGTGCGATCGGCCGGCTTGTCCTTGCCGCGCAACAGGCGTCCCCGGCCGAGCACGCTCAGGACGGTGTCGAGCAGGGTCGAGGGTGAAACCGGCTTGATCAGAAAGCCGTCTACGCCGGCCTGTTCCGACAGCCGGATCACGTCCTCGCGGCCATAGGCGGTGACCATCACCACCCGTGGCTTGGGCTTGATGGCGGGGTCCTGGCGCATGCGTTGGGTGACCTCGTCGCCGTTCATGCCCGGCATGCGCCAGTCCATCAGAACCAGATCGTAGGCCGTGGCACCCGAGGCTCGCAGCGCCGAGAGGGCCTCCACACCGTTCGATGCGGTGTCGACCTCGAGCCGGAAAAAACGCAGCATTTCGGCCAGGATCTCGCGCGACACCTGGTTGTCGTCCACCACCAGCACCTTGACGCCGGCCAGCATCGGGCCGGCCTGTTCCACCAGTTCGCGCTGCCGGCTGTTGGCCCGGTCGGCCAGCGGCAAGGTCAGGGAGAAGCATATCGTGGTGCCGACGCCGGGACGGGAGTCCTCGATCCAGATCCGGCCGCCCATCAGCTCGATCAGGTTCTTGCTGATCGCCAGTCCCAGACCGGTTCCGCCGAAACGGCGGGTGGTGGTCGCGTCGGCCTGGGTGAACTTCTGGAACAGACTCTGCTGCACGTCCGGGTGCATGCCGATGCCGGTGTCGCGCACGCTGACCTGTATCGTGATCTGTTCATCGGTGCCGCGAAGACGCTGGAAGGCCAGTTCGACCTCGCCGTTGTCGGTGAATTTCACTGCGTTGCTGCACAGGTTCAGCAAGACCTGGCCGAATCGGAGCGGGTCGCCGATCAGGTGGGGTGGAATGCCCGGATCGTAGCGGATCAGGAACTCGACCCCCTTGCTCTCGGCCTGGTAGCTGATCGCGTCGGTCAGTTGCTCCAGTACCGTGTCGAGGCCGAACTCGACCTGCTCGATATCGAGCTTGCCTGCCTCGATCTTCGAAAAGTCGAGGATGTCGTTGATGATGCCCAGCAGCGAGCGTGCCGCGCCTTGCGCCTTGGCGAGCTGGTTGTGCAGCGCAGGGCTCAGGTCGGTGTGCTTGAGCGCGAGATAAAGCATGCCGAGAATCGCGTTCATCGGGGTGCGGATCTCGTGGCTCATGTTGGCGAGAAAGTCGCTCTTTACGTTGGAGAGACGTTCGGCCTCTTCCTTGGCCGCGAGCAGTTCCGCGGTGCGGGCAGCGACTTGGTGCTCCAGGTTGGCACGCTCCATCCGCAACTCATCGGTCGTCCTGACCAGCGCACGGGTGCGCGCCGATACCTGCCAGCGCAGCAACAGGCTGGCCACGAGCAGCAACAACAAAGCCCCGGTGGCGGCGAAAAGGGTCCAGCGGACGAATTCCGGGACCCGCATCTCGGGCGGCGCAGCCATGGTTCGCCGCATCGCATCGAAGTAGATAGAGTCGGCGTCCTGGCGCCATTGCGCCAGGCGGATGTCGATGCGGGCGAGCAGGTCGAGGTTGCGACCGTGCGGTGAGGCGTAGTACAGCGTCGAGGGTAGAAATACGATAGGGGTTTCGGCGAGCCGGTAGCGATGACCGTTGTGCGCGGCGAAGAAACTGTTGGTCACGACCGCATCGGCCTCGCCGTCCATGACGGCCTGATAGGCTTGGTGCAGCGTCGCGACCGGGACCGGCTGGTAGTCGATTTCGCTCGCAGCGAGCAAGTCGGCCAGGAAGTTCTGTTGAATGCCGCCTTGCAGCAGGGCGATCCGCATGCCGTCGAGGTCGGCAAGCTCGCGCACGATATGGTCGGTGTGGGTGTAGATCTGCGACCAGCTGTTGGCCACCGAAACCTGATGGAAGGAAAAGCGTCTCGCACGCTCGGCCGAGAAGGCGACGTCCGGCATCAGGTCGAGTTGCCATTGTGCGAGTTTGTCCAGGCAGTCGGTCCATTCGCAGGGGACGTATTCGAGCCGCCAGCCCTCCTCGCGGGCGACCGCTTCGAGCAGCTCGACGAACAGCCCGGCGGGGCGTCCGTCGCTATCGGAATAGACCTTCGGGGGGTTCTGATAGAGCCCGACCGTGACCAGGCGCCCTTCTGCCGCGTCCCGGCCGCATCCCGTTGCGAGGACCAAGACGATGGCGATCAGCCAGTTACGGAGAACGAGCATACGCTTCATCGAATGTATTGCCCATTCTGGGCGCCCGGAACCTTGACCTCCTTAGCTTAACGGCTGTTGGCGGGTTTGTCTTGTTATTGTCCGGCAGGGTCGAGCTCGGAGATGAACAGCGTTGCCTCGGCGGCCTCCGAGTAAACGGTGCCGACCCAGATCTGGTAGGCACCCGAGCGGGGCGAGTCGAAGCTCACCGTCGGGTCCAGGCCGCGGCCCGGGGCGTCGTCGTTGCAATGCCAGCTGCCGTCCGGGGCTCGCACGGCGAGTGCGGTGTCCGCTTCGGATTCGGCATAGAGGTAGAGCGAGAATGCTCCGCTGTCGTATTCGAGGACGACGTCCGGCTGGTCACGGTTGATGTAGCCGTAGCAGTCCTCGCCCAGCGACGAGTCGATCTCGTGGCTGCCACCGGCAACCACCTCGATCTCGTATGGATCCGGTTCGAAATTGGCCGACAGGCTGACCGTCTCGTAGAGCGGGTCGGTGTCGAATATCGGCGCGCCCCCTGACGATGAGGCCGATCCGGTGTCATCGTTCGCACCATCGGATCCACCCGCGTCGCCACCGAACAGGCCACCGGCAAGCGCCCCCAGCATGCCGAGTTCGCCGATGCCGCCGACATCCTGGCCGTTGATAGCCAGCCGGCCGTTGCGGAAGGCCGCTTCGGCCCGGATCTCGTCATCCGACACGATCAGGAACGGGGCCTGGCGTGCGGCGAGCATCATCATCTGGAAGCGCATCTCGGATTCGAGCGCGACCGCCTGCGGGTCGGGTGCCTGGCCTGAGGCAGCCGAGCGCGCCTGCTCGGCGTGGGTCGCGATGCGAGTCAGCGCCTTGAGTGCCGAGGTCCTTGCCTTGAAACCGGCCTGGATGTCGAGACGGTTCACCAAGGCTTCGACATCGTCCAAGTCGATATCGGGGCTACCGTTGAGGGTGGTCCGGAGGTGGGCGGCAAGGTCGTTGGCGACCTCGATGTTCAGGCCTATCGGGTCGAGGTTCAGCGACACGGTTTCGGCCAGCATGCGCTGGATGGCATCGCGCAGCAGTGCCTGGAACTCGGCGTCGAACACCGGTACGGCGTCGTCCTTGTACTTTTCCAGTGCCTGTGCAAGTTCGTTGAGCACGTCACCACGCAGCCCTTTCAGGGCGAACTCCATCGTGCCACCGCCAAGCTCCGCACCGTTGATTCGGATCGGTCCGGATTCGTAGCGGATGACCTGATCGACCAGTGCGCCGGACAAGCTGGCGTCGGACGACAGTGCGAGCGCGGACAGCCGGATGTCGGCGTTGCCATCGCCACCCTCCAGGCTGGCCAGGCGCAGGCTGGCCTTGCCCAGCCAGATCGCTTGCCATTCGCGCAAGGCGTCGAACTCCAGGCTCAGACCGTCGGCGATGAAACGGGCCTGCTTGCCTTCGCGGCTGGCCTCGATCTGGGTGCGGGCGATACCGCCGCTGGCTTGAACCGCGAGCCTGGGTCCGCCGTCGCGACCGGCACGGCTCTGGCTGGTGCTGCGCAGGGTCAGCTGTCCCAGTCCGGCCTTGACCTCATCCGCGGCGAGGTCGGCCTCCCGGATCGAAAGGCTGGACGGGCCGGTCCAGAAGCCTTCGGGGCTGCGGGCCAGGTCGAGCGTGATGTCGATGCCGGCGATCGAGGCGCGCGCGTTCTCCGGGGCAGTCAAATTCAGGCTCAGTTCGTCCAGGCGCAGCGTGCCGTTCAGCCAGCTGGCGCTCGAGTCGAAACCGAAGCGGCCGTTCAGTCCGGCGAAATTGAGGTCGCCGCTGGTGCCGCTCGCCGGGTCCACCAGCTTGCCGCGATAGTCGATGCCGCGCAGGCTCAGGGCGATCTTGCGGTCGAAGCCGAACAGGCCGTCGGCTTCCAGCATCGGACGCTGGCCGGGGTATTGCGGCAGGTGCTCGCGCAGCGCGTCGGGCAAGGCGATGCCGCCGGACAAGTGGGCCAGGCCGAAACCCTTGCCCCCGCCTATCCACGGTCCGTGGCTTACCGCGATCTCGCCGTCGAGTCGCAGACTGGCGTCCTCGCCGGACCCGAGCATGTCCTTCAGCAATTCGTGCACCGGGTCTGCACCCATGGGCGTGATCGCCAGGTCGTAGCGGAGGGTGCCGCTGAACAGCCCGTGCTCGTAGGTCAGCCGGTAGACCCGGACTTCGTCCATCTGTGCGAGCGAGGTTTCGAAATGCTGGACTTCGCTGCGGACCACGTTGCCGATATGGTTGGCAGTGGCGACATAGCCACCCGCTCCCAGGGCGAGGACGACGGCGGTGACGATGATGGGCTTGTTCATGTGTGGCTCGCATTCATGCAAATTGGGCGTGGGTCGCCAGTGTAGCGAGCGCGATCGTAGTGGTGGAGGAAATTTGTCGTGAGGGTTTGACGATGCTGGATGGGCGGCAATCCTGCAGGCTTCGGCCGGGGGTGGCAGGTCGGTGTTCGCTCGCCGGGTGGGGGCCCAACACCCGGCGAGCTAAGCCTGGTTAGCGGGTGGGCGTCAGTCCTGGATCACCGGGCAGCTGTCGTCGCGCGACCAGTCCGAGAAGCTGAGGTAATAGACGCACATGGCCGGGTAGCCGGCGCGCAGGGCGGCGACCGCGGCCAGCGCGGCGCGCCCGCCCGCGTCGCAATGCGCGACGATCTGCTCCGACGGATCGAAGCCGCTGCCGCGCAGCATGCCGGCGAGTTCTTCCGACCGGCGCAGGCGTCCGCCATCCAGCATCGCGGTGTGGGGCAGATTCAGTGCGCTGGGCAGACGGCCACCGCGGGGATTGCTCTTCAGATCCTCGCCGCGGTACTCGGCGGTGGAACGGGTATCCAGCACCCGCACTTCGGTGCCCACCTTTTCCTTGAGTGTATGGCGATCGATCAGCGTAACCATGCCTTTGCCCGGTCGGGCATTGAAGCTCCCGCGAGCAGGCTGAACGTTCTCCCGGCTGGCCTCGAAACCCGCTTCGACCAGGACCGGCCAGCCGCCGTTGAGCAGTCGGACCTTGGCGCCGAAGTGCTGCAGTATGAACCATACCCGGGCCGCTTCTATCATGCGCCCGTCGTCATAGACGACGGCCTCGTCCTCGTCGGACAGTCCCAGTTCTGCAATCGCCTTTTGCCAATAGTCGGTGTTCGCGAACGAAGAGGCCTCGCTCTTGGCTGCCTGGGACCAGACCTCTACCGGCACCCTGACGGCCGCTTGCAGATGCCCTGCCTCGTAGGAGGCGGCATCGCGCGCATCCAGCAATCTGCAGTGGGTATTGGCTTTCAGTTCCTCTGTCTCGATGACCGGATCCTGTGTCATTGCGTGTCTCTCCTGTGAGGGGGAATTGATCGAAACGAGCAATCGCTCTGTCGTTTCGAGTCATCGTTATGTCGAGCCATGGACCACTGGCGCCGGATTTGGTTTTGGAGCGACCAAGAGCCGCCGCATGTGGTCTGGTCCGTGCCGGGATTATGACCCCAAGACCGCAAAAGGTCGCGCCGGCCGTGTCATCGTCGCGCTCGGGCGGCTGGCCTATGTCGGCGCGGAACGATCGACCGGTTGCGGGTCGCAGTCGAGAATGGAGCGGCGGGGGTCGGCCCGCCGTGGCCTCCGACGAGCTGCTTACGGGCGATGCGGGGTTATTGTCCGGTCTTGACCGGGGGGGGCGGATCGATCAAGACCATGTCGCGCTCTGCCGCGACCTGGCGCAGGGTTTCGATCGGGACTGGCCGGCTGAACAGGAAGCCCTGGACCTCGTGGCAGCCGAGTTCGCGCAGGCAGGCGAGCTGGTCCAGGTTTTCGACGCCCTCGGCGAGGATGCGCAGGTCGAGCGCCGTGCCCATCGCGATCATCGCGGCGGTCATCGCGATGTCTTTCTTGTCGTTGGGCAGGTTGCGCACGAAGGACTTGTCGATCTTGATCCGGTCGAGCGGCAACTCGCGCAAGGCCATCATCGACGAGTAGCCGGTGCCGAAGTCGTCTATCGCGAGGGTCAGCCCGAGGCCCTTCAGCGCGTTGGCGGCGGCCATCGTGTTCTCGCCGGTCATCAGCGTGCTTTCGGTGATCTCGATCTCGTACTCGAAACCAGAGTCGGCATAGGCCATGCCGGCTGCGATCAAGACCGAGCGCAGCGCGTCGGTATGCTGGGGACGGGCGATCTGCAGCGCGGACAGATTGATGGCAAGCCGCAACGGGGGCAGCCCCGCCTCCCGCCAGGCCTGCATGTCGGCGCCGGCCTGGCGGATGACCCACTCGCCTATGGTCCGGATCAGACCGGTCTCCTCGGCGATCGGGATGAAGCGGTCCGGTGCGACCAGGCCGAGTTCCGGGTGCTGCCAACGGATCAGGGCTTCGACGCCGGCGATGCGCCCGCTCTGGATGTCGATCTGGGGCTGGTAATACAGCACGAACTCGCTGCGTTGAATCGCCAGCACCAGGCCCTTCTCCATTGCGAACTGCTCGTTGCTGTCCGAGGTCATCTCGCTCTGGTAGAACACGTAGCGGTTCCGCCCGAGATCCTTGGCCCGGTGCATCGCCGTATCCGCATGTTGAAGCAGGACGCTGGAGTCGCTGCCATGGTTCGGGTGCAGGCAGATGCCGATGCTGCTGGTGACGGTGACCTCCTGCCCGCTGATGAGGTAGGGTCGATGCAACTCGTAACCGATCTTCAGGGCGATCTGGGCGGCGGCCTGTTCGTCGGTGACGTCGCCCAGCAGGAGGACGAATTCATCGGCACCGATGCGAGCGACCGTATCGACGTCGCGTACGCAGCCCTTGAGGCGTCTGGCCGCCTCGCACAGCAGACTGTCACCGGCGGCATGGCCCAGCGAATCGTTGATCAGCTTGAATCGATCGAGATTGAGAAAGAGTATGGCCAGAAGCGTATTGGTGCGCCGGCTCGCGGCCAGGGCCTGTTCCAGGCGGTCGGTCAGAACGGTGCGATTGACCAGCCCGGTCAGCGGGTCGCTCAGGGTCTGCTGAAGCAGCAGCGATTCGGCGTGCTTGAAATCGCTGATGTCGGTGACGGTGATGACATGACTCATCACCGCATGGTTGCTGTCGCGCACCACTCGTACCGAGAAATCGGTAGGTATCGTGCGGCCGTCGTAGCGTTTGATCCAGACCTCGCCGCGCCAGAAGTCGGCGTTTTTCAGGCGGCTGTTCATTTCTGTCAGGGTGGTGGCCGAACGTTCCGCCACCCACTGGGCCGGGGGCGTGCCGACCACTTCCGCGTACTGGTATCCGGTCAGTTCGAGAAAAGCCGCATTGCACATCGCGACAAGCACATTGCGCCGGTCGCTCAGCAATACCCCGGCCTGGCCATAAGCGAAGGCCTTGGCAGCGAGGTTGGGGCTCTTGGCCGCGGCCTGATAAGCGGACTCCGGGTCAGCGCGAGGCAGTTCCGGCATCATCGGCTCGACGATCAGGTCCAGCGTATCGTTGCTTAACGGCGCGTCCTCGACAGGATCGAAGTCGTCGAACTCGTCCCGCAGATAGCGATCGAGGTCCGAACCGATGATGGTCGCGTCATGGAGCGGCGGCGATTTTTCGTTGTCGGCCATTTATCGTCTCATCGGAACGCGCTGATCAGTCCAGGCTGATTCTCGAACTATATGTCATTGTAGCAGCTGAAATATGAGCATTTCGTGATGGTCTGCACGCCATCTGGCGCGGTATACCTGCCGGAATGCCCAAGTTGGGTCCGGGCCGGGTTCAACGTCGCTTGGCGATCGCGTCGATTTCGATTTCGCAGCCACGGGCCAGCGCGGTCACGCCGACGCAGGTGCGTGCAGGTAGCTTGTCCTTGGGGAAATGCTCGAGATAGACACGGTTCATCCTCTCGTAGTGTTCCTCGAATCGACAAAGAAAAACGCGAACCTGGACGATGTCCGCATCGGCGAATCCCGCCTTGGTCATCACGTCGCGAAGATTCGCGATCACGGTACGGGTCTGCGCCTCGATGCCGGTCGGGATGGTGCCGTCCGCTGCGATCGGCATCTGGCCGGTGAGGAACAGCCAGTCATCGCTCTGTACCGCATGACTGTAGGGCGCGACCATCGCTGGGCCGTCGGAGAAGACGTGATAGATCGGGTTGGACATGGGATCAGGGCGAGCGGGTTAAAAAACCTATCGTAGCTTGGATATATCATGAATGCACGTTCTCGCCGGACCGACCCGGCAATTCGCTAAACCGGACAATACATTAGAGGGTATTCAATGCGTTTCGCCACCCTGGGCCCCGCGGGCAGCAACCACGCGTTCGTGCTGCACGCCTATCTTCGCGAACATGGTCTCGATGAGGCGCGGGTCGCGCTGATGGCGGATTTCGTTGGCGCGTTCGAGGCCTTGCTGGCCGGCGAGACCGACTATGTCCTGCAATGCAGCGCACATCCGGCGCATGCCGAATGCGTCGGGCGCACCATGCATCGCGCCTTTCCGGTGGATTGCTTCATCGCGCCGAGCAGGCCGCTCGCGCTGCTCGCGCGCCTGGACAGGCCGAGGCCGGGCAGCGTAGGCCTGCAACCGGCGACGCGACACTATGTTCCGCTGGATGGATTCGAGGTGGTCGAGGAGCCGACGACCGTGCATGTGGGCGAGGGACTGCTTGCGGGACGCTATGATGCGGGCATTTGCGCGCTCGACCTGCTCGACGCGCATCCGGACCGGTTGCGTCTGCTCGCACCGATCGGGGCGGCGATCGATGTCTGGGTGCTGTACTCTCGGGAGCGCCGTTTCTCCGATCCTCGGTCGCGGCGCTGACACGGGTCGCGGAGGCGTGTCGGGATCCTGATCCGGTGTGGGTTGAGCTTGGCGCGTTCGAGCGATTGCCCGAGCGACCGAGCGCTGCACTTGTTGGCCGGCATGGGCATGGCGATCAGATAGCCCGGAGCCTCGTCGCAACCGGCCTGCCGCAGGAACGAGAGATGCTCCGCGGTTTACGGCCCGCCCGCCCGGATGTCGTCCTGATGGACTTCAATCAGCCGGATATCGATGGGATAGAGGTGACACGTCGGATCAAATCTGTGGAGCGGTTAGCGCGAATCCTGGTGATCATGATTACTGGGCAGAGCGGACCGGAGGTAGTCGCGAAGTCTAGAGGGGGACGCAGCCGACTTCGTGGTCAAGCCCATCGAGCGGGGCGTCCTCCTGACCAAGATTCGCCGGTTTCTGGAATCCGAATCGCCCGAGCCACAACCGGACACGCACACCGCTAAGTCCGGTTTCAGGCAGGTCAGCGGGCGCCCACAAACAATGAGCGAGGCGTCCGTTGGATCGAAAGCCTATGCTGTAGTCAGACTCAAGGCAATTGAACCGCCCTTGGCACGCTGAGCGAGGGGCGTCTACGTGCGAGATTTCCAGTCAACAGCCCATTCGGACAGCGCTTCTGCCGCCATCGGTTTTGCAATGAAGTATCCCTGTGCAAGATCGCAGCCAGACGCGACCAGAAAATCCCAGTCGTCCTGATCCTCCACGCCCTCTCCAACGGTCTGTAATTTGAGCTGCTTGGCCATTTTCAGGCTGGATTCCGTAATCGCACTCAGCATTGGATCGCCCCTGGCGCCATGCACGAAACTTCGGTCGACCTTGAGCTCGCTGAATGGAATGTCCCGCAGTTGGGCCAGGGACGAATGGCCCGTTCCAAAATCATCAATGGATAGCCCCACGTGTCTAAGTCTCAAGCGTGCAAGGATGTCGAGTGCAGCGCGGGGGTTCTTCATTAGCTTGCTTTCGGTTACCTCGAGAACAATGCTGGAGAGCGGAACGTTGGCGACCAGGGCTTGATTGCTGATCAATTCCGGAAAGTTGAGCTTAGTGAGATTGTCCATCGAGACATTGATCGCCACGTGAAGGGTTAAGCCATCGGCCATCCACTGCCGAAGTTGCCTGAGGGCCGACGAAACGACGGCCGTGGTCAAGCTGTCAATCAGTCCATACTCTTCGGCAATTCCAATGAACTGGTCGGGAAACACCAGACCATCTTGAGGGTGATCCCAGCGAACGAGGGTTTCGACCCCTGAAAATGCGCCGGTCATCAGTTCGACTTTTGGCTGGTAGTGGTTGATCAGCTCCCCCTCTGCAATCGCGCTTCGTACTTCTTCGGCAGAATAGATTTTGCGGGCCTTGCCTTTGGCACATACGGAGCTTCGCTTACCATCGCGGAGCAAAACTTCGCTAAGCGCCGAGATGCTGACCGGCTTCTGTAATGAGCCCCGAACGTCCAGATTTGACGCGCGCGCAACGGTTTCGGCGGTCTGCAGTATTCGCGCATCCTCACCGCTGACGAGTATCAGGGCACCCGCATAATTTACGCGAAGCAGATGGCGAATGAATTCGACGCCGTCCATTTCAGGCATTTGGAGATCGCACAGGATCAGTTCGACGGGAATCCCCCCTGTTTCGACCATCCGAATCGCGTCCTGCGCCCGGGTTGATGTAGTGATCTCAAAGTCTCCGATCGTATTGAGTTGGTGCGAGAGGAGTTCGAGCATGAGATGTTCATCGTCGACGATCAAGGTCTTCATCGGGTGCCCCCTTATAATTCCGTCGATAAAAAGGTAAGTCCGTGGTTTTCAGTGCAGGTGACAGCTCCGCCGCAGCCCCAGTGTTTGACGCAAACTGCACCTATCAAAATGTCTAGGACAGGTGTTGCTTTACGGCAGCGCGAATATTGCTTAAGTTCTCAACGAAGTGCAGCCAATTTGTTCCAACCTGGCTTCGGTCGTGATTCTTGGCAGCGTCCTCGAGAACCTCACAAATGATTCCCAGCGACAGGGCCCCCATGGATCGGGACGAGGACTTTAGGCGGTGTGTGATGTCGGCGATGGCATCAAAGTCCATTTGTTCCACCGCATCCCTTAATTCAAGGGCAAGGCTTTCAGCCGATGTGAGATAGCTGCCGAGAAAATGACGCATTGTCTCGACATCGTTACCAACGACCGCTTCAAGTGCAGATAAATCGAGCACGCTCAGCGTACCCGGCGATTCGGATTTCCGCGGCGGCTCGGCAGCAGGTGCCTCATTTCCGAGCACCGGAAGCCATTCTTCCAACTCGTTCTGCAGCGCTTTTAGCTGGATGGGTTTGGTCAGATACTTGTCGATCCCCGCCGCATGGGCACGCGCCGCCTCGCCGCGTATGGCATTCGCGGTCAACGCGAGAATGGGGAGGCGACCGCGACCGGCTTCCTGCTCACGGATGGTTCGCGCGAGCGTGTATCCATCCATGTGGGGCATGTGCATATCGGTAATCAGCAGCGCATGACCACGTTCCCGCCACAATGCAAGCGCCTTAAGTCCGTCCGTGGCAATCTCGCAGGCGTAACCGAGCAGCGACAGTTGCTCCGAGATGACCTTGCGGTTGATCTCGTCATCTTCGGCAACGAGGATCAGCCGCCCTTGTGCGCGAGCCTCCTCTACGGAAGGCGCGCGGGAGCCGGCACCGATCAGCTCGCGCGTATCGGGATCGATGAACATTTCCGGAGAGGCGTGCCCTGCGGCAACCGCAACAGCACGCAACAAGACTGCGCGCCGAAGGGAGGTGCCATCGACCAGCACGGCATCATCGGATACTTGCCGAGCGCGGTTGCGTCTGCCGCGAGCGATCAACACATGACGCGCACCCTCGATGCCCCTGAGCGCAGCGGGTATGATGGGTTTGGCATTGCCGATATCGCGCAGGATGACGACCATTCCCGCATGGGCCCGCGCGAGTCCAGCGGCATCCTCGACGGAATCCGCGTGCGATACCACCCCCCCTGCGCTTTCAAGGTATTCGCGCAAATCACGCACATCGAGCAAGCCGCTTGCCACGATGATGCAGTGCACGCCGCTCAGGTCTGGTTGCACCCGAACGGGCTGGTCCGGAGCCGGCTCAAGCGGCAGGGTAATGGTGAAGGTCGCGCCTATACCCACTTCGCTGGCGACCTCGATTTCGCCGCCCATCAACTCCACGAGCCGCTTGCTGATCGCCAGTCCGAGCCCCGTTCCGCCAAATCGCCTTGTGGTGGACACCTCCGCCTGGCTGAACGGTGTGAAGATAGTGTGGAGGGCGTCAGGCGCGATACCGATGCCATTGTCAGACACCTGGAAGCGGAGACGTTGTGGTTCGCCAGTGACCGGCTCGACACGCAGCGAAACGCGCCCGCGGATTGCCTGCCCGGAAGAAAACTTGATGGCATTGCCCAAAAGGTTGTTCAGTAACTGCCGTAGCCGCACGTCGTCCGCGAGTAGATGTTCGTGAATGCGCGGCGAAATAAAGAAAAGCAGGTCTACGTTGCGCTTGGCGGACATCTGAGAGAGGGAACTGCACAGCCCCTCGACAAGATCGATCAGAGACACTGGGGACAGTTCCAGTTCTAGCCGCCCGGCTTCGATCTTGGAGAAATCGAGAATGTCATCGATGATCCGAAGCAAGGCATTCGCCGAGTTCTGCAGCGTTGTGACCTGCTCCAGTTGATGCGCAGTTAACTGACTGTTGCACAGCATCTCCGCCATCCCGATGACGCCGTTCATTGGCGTCCGGATCTCATGGCTCATGGTTGCCAGGAAGGCCGACTTGACGCGACTGGCATGCTGGGCAGCGTCGACTGCGGCGGTGCGCTCGACAAGACTGCGTTCAAGTTCGGCATTCAGCTCCCGCAGCTTCTGTGCCGTCTCATATTGATCCGTGATGTCATGCGCGGAGGCGAAGATCTTCCCATCCGGTTGGGGCAGCGCGTTCCAGGAAAGTCTGCGCCATTCACCGTTTCTGCACTGGAAGCGGTTCTCGAATGCGTGAACCGTTCGCCCTTCGTTGAGGCGACCCAAGGTGCGCAAGCTGTCATCCACATCGTCCGGATGAATGAAGTCCATCGAATGTCTGGATAGGAGCTCTTCCTTGCTCCAGCCCAGTACATGTGAAAAGGCGGAATTCACACGAAGGAAATACCCGTCATCCGCGACCACGCACAACAGGTCGATTGCCAGCTCGAAAAAACGATCCCTTTCTTCTTCCGCGCTCTTGCGCGTGGTGATGTCCTGCAGCATGACGAGCGAGGCTAGCCGCCCTTCATGTTCGTAAGGTACCGTAATGGACTCACCGTGAAAGCTGTCACCCTCGACGCGAAGCCACTTCAGATCGATAGCAGGCGCCATTTTATGCATTGAATTCAAGGCACGGATACGTTCGCTGATGACTGCTTGGTCGTCGGGGTGAATGAACTCCAGCACCGATCGCCCCAGGAGTTCATGCTCTGAAGCTGCGCCGAAGATCGCGACGGCCTTGGGGTTCAAGAAGGTAAATCGCCCTTCGCATAGGACGAACACGCCGTATGGAGAAAACTCCATGAACCGCCGATAGCGCCTTTCGCTCGCCTCGAGCGCCTGACTCGCGGCCCGCTCGACTGTGGTGTCCCTGAAAGTTAGCACTACACCGTGAAAATCCCCGTTGGCACTGAGGATCGGCGCAGCTGTCGATGCGATCGGACTCTCTTTCCCGTCAGCCGACTGCATGAGCTCATGAATGGTCGTAGTGTAGGTAGCGTGCGTTCTCGACACCACTATCGCAGGGTTCTCAATGCGTTCCCGTGACTGGGCGTCAACAACGCGGAAAATTGCGTCGATGGGGTGACCCATGGCCACTTTCAAGGGCTGTGCGGTAAGTCGCTCCGCAACCTCATTCATGCGCCTGACACGCAGTTCCGCGTCTGTTGCGATGACCGCGTCCCCGATCGAGGCAAGGGTAATGGCAAGGTCACGCTCGTTCTTTCGCAGAGCGACCTCGGCGGCGCGTCTAGCCTCGAGTTCCTTATTCAGGGCGGCTGTGCGCTCGGTGACCTCGGCGTCGGTCGCAGCGTTGCGCCCTGCGCTGCCAAGTGCCGAAAAGGCGGCGGCAAACGCCGTCAATACCGAAAGGGCCAGAAACAAACGCGTATTCACGGTTGAACCCGGATGCCAGTAGGGGGTGGCGGTTTGCATTTCGAGCCGCCACCTTCGCTCCCCGAAGACGACTTCGCGCTTCCAGTAAGAGATGGCATCCGGAGCCATCGTTGCCTCCATCAGGATCGGCGCATCGGGATCCGAAATGTCCGAGATCCGATACAGGAGTCCTTTCTGGCTTGCGGCGCGGGCCATTCGGAAGAACATCTGATCGAAATCGAACACGCCTCGAACGAAACCTACTAGTGCAGCGCTTCGGTCTTCGGGGCTCGCGCTCTGTGGCGTGAGGATCCGGTTGTAGATTGGCACGATGACGAACACAGCCGGGCGACCTGTGCGGTACAACATGACCGGCTCGGTCGCTGTCGCCAGCCCGCTTGCGGTGGCAAGCTCGAAGGCGGCGCGCAGTTCTTTGCGCACACTGACAACGAGGCCGACAGATTCCGCGTTCAATGATCGAGGCTCGGAATAGCGGATGATGAAATACTCGTCCGGGGCTTCTCCAGACTTAGTCGCACTCCCCTGCGGTTGGAAAGCCATGAACGGATCGCCAGTCTCCCTTCGCATTTGCGCCTCGAACTGATCGACCAAGTCGGCATGCACACGTTCGATCCACTCGACCGCAATGAGGCCGGGACTCTGCATCAGATGAATCGCGTCGGCCAGAAAACCTTGCCGTGAGAGTTCAGCACGCTGGGCGAACAGTCGCTGCATGCTCTGCATAATAATGATGGAGTCATGAAACGGGTAAAAATGAGTTTCGTGCATCTCGTCCATCACTCGTTCGACCTCGAGACGCTTCTGCGTTTCTTCGAGCCGGTCAAGAACGATGTTCCCGCTCGCGAGCAAAGCGATAGCGACAATTAATGGCACGATGACGCGGGCGGCGTGCCCCTGCCAGAGCCGCTTGTCGGGGGGACTGAAAATCGACAGAAACAGCGGGGCAAACAGCACGACACCCAATACGTCGCCGGCCCACCAAACTAGCCAATAGCCAAAGATCGCATCAGCTGCCACACCTTGGACGAGGTGCATGGCGAGCAAACCGACCGTCGCGGAGACCAAACATGCGATGGGACCAGAACGAAACAGAAACTGAAAGAGATCTCCTTCGCGTGCAAGGGGTGCAGGCCGCTTGAAAAGCTTCTGGACGAGAACGGCACCAAGCAGTCCTTGCAGGGTCGCGCCCGACGCAACGGCCGACGACAGCATTAGCCACTCGGCGCGGGGTTCAAAACCAGGAAAGGAAACGAAGGCGCCCAGCCATATTCCTGGCCAACATCGTTTACCGCATAAGAGCACGGCTATGAGCGCCAGCCCTGCCGCTGGCCACATCGGAGAGATGTGCCCTGGGCCCAGCGCGAACAGACGACCTATGACTGCGAAGGACGCGTAGGCGAGGGCAATTGCGACAACCTGAAAATACACCGTGATCGATGGTGCACGCAGAATCGGGCTGGCTTGCAAGCTGAGCGAAGCGGTAATGCCAAACTGCTTGCTCTTTGATGCATTAGTGGCTTTCATGCAGGGAACCCTTCATACGAAAGCCCAGGATTTACAAACGACCCTCGGCGCTTAGAATGCAGGCAAGGCTGGAGCTCTTACACTCGATCTACCCATGACGAAGCGCCTGTTGTCGGATGACAGAATGCGGTCTTCCGACAAAAAATGATAGGAAGGTTTGTCCCGTCACTCGCAAAATTCGACTCGTGATGATATGGGAGCTCTGGGCTCATCGAGCTATGAGCTAACACCAAGTATCGCAAGACCCGTAACGGTCGCGGCCTGACTGGCGACTTGCCTGCAGTAGTTTGCCTCAGCTTCTGCGGGCAGGATATAGCCAATAGGTTCAAGCAGTCGGTGCTGGTTGAACCAGGACACCCATTAGAGGTGTCGCTAGCTACACGGTTCCTTGCCTATCCATAGCTCCATCTTCAAGAGGGTTAGAGCCTCCACCAAACCCGGGGCGATTCGCTTCATGCTTCCTCGTATGCGTTCCTCAAAGCTCAGGGTGTTCTATCTTCAGCCTTGAAACACATCGCGGATACCCCGATGCAATCATGCTGGCCAGAGACCATCTGCCAAAGAAGCCACAGTTCCCTCATAGTCCGCGCCGCCTTAGCCGTCCGGACACGCGAGTCCGGCGGTGGCAGTCCATGCCGCGTTGTCGTGCCTTGGCTGACAGTGCGCAGGAAGCTCGCTCGGACGCGTCCAACCGTGGTTTCCTGGTTCAATCTCCGGCGAGCAATCCCTCGTCCATGTCATCGGTGGCGTGGCCTGGCCGCCTTTCCTGCGACTGGGCGTAGCGTCGGAATGCCTGACGCAGGGTCATCCGCAACGCCTCGTTGTCCCAGGGCTTGGTCACGAACTTGAACACGCCACCGCGGTTCACGGCGTCGACGACCGAGGTCAATTCGGTGTAGCCGGTCAGCAGGATGCGCACCGTGGCGGGGTGGAGTTGCCGGACCCGGTCGAGGAATTCGTTGCCGCTCATGCCGCTCATGCGGCAATCCGAGACGACAACATCGACCCGTGATGAGGCGAGCAGCTCGAAGGCCCGACCCGGATTCGTGGTGGTCAGAATCCGGTATCCCTCGCGCCGCAGGCAGCGTTGCAGCGCGCTGAGTATGCTGGCGTCGTCGTCCACTACCAGCAGCGTCGGGGTGTCGTCACCCAGCCGGGTTTCGAAACCCTTCCAGTTCTCGATGAAAGCGCTGCAATTGTTGGCCGGCATGGGCTTGGCGATCAAATAGCCCTGAGCCTCGTCGCAACCGGCCTCCCGCAGGAACGAGAGTTGCTCCGCGGTTTCGACGCCTTCGGCGAGCACGTTCAACTGCAGGCTGTGGCCGAGCGAGATGACCGCACGTGCGATCGCGGCCGATTGCGGGTCGCTGATGATGGTGCGCACGAAACTCTGGTCGATCTTGATCAGGTCGGCGACGAAGCGCTGCAGATAACTCAGGCTGGAATAGCCGGTTCCGAAGTCGTCTATCGCGACCCGGACTCCGACCGTGCGCAGCTGCCGCAGCACCGCCTCGGCGCGATCGGGATCCTCGATCAGCATTCCTTCGGTCAGTTCCAGCTCGAGATTCTCTGCCGGCAGACCGGTGCGCTCCAGTGTGGCCTCGATTCGGGGTACGAGATCATGCTGGCGGAATTGCCGGGGCGACAGGTTGACCGCGATCCTGAGTTGGTTGAAGCCTGCATCGGCCCAGGTGCGGGCCTGGGTGCAAGCGGTTTCGATCACCCAGTTGCCGATCGGCAGGATCAAGCCGGTATCTTCCGCAACCGGGATGAATCGGCTTGGCGGCACCATGCCCAGTTCCGGGTGGCGCCAGCGCAGCAAGGCCTCGACACCGAGCAGGCGTCCGCTCCGTAGCGCGATCTGCGGCTGGTAGTGAAGTGTCAGTTCGCCACGGGAGATGGCGTGGCGCAAGGCCTCCTCGAGCTGCATCCGGTCGAGGGCGGGTCCGCTCATGTCCGCGGTGTAGAACGCGACCATGTCCCGACCCTGGTCCTTGGCCCGGTACAGAGCCATGTCGGCATGGCTGAGCAAGGCCTCCACGCTGTCGCCGTCATCAGGGTAGAGGCTCACGCCGATGCTGGCATTGACGAAGAGTTCGACGCCGTCCACGACGATCGGATCAACCAGCGCTGCCTGCAGTTTGCCGACTGCCCGGCTGGCGTCGCTGTGTCGGGCTAGATCGGTCATCAGCACGATGAACTCGTCCCCGCCTTGGCGGGCGACGGTGTCCCCGTTCCGGACCGCGGTGGACAGGCGGGTCGCGAGCGCGGACAACAGGCGGTCGCCGAAGGGGTGGCCGCGGCTGTCATTGACCAGCTTGAAGCGGTCGATGTCGAGCAAGGCGATCGCCATCGACCGGCCAGTGCGGCGGCTGTGGATGAGGGCCTGTTCCACCCTGTCCTCCAGCAGGCGCCGATTGGGCAGGCCGGTCAGTTCGTCGTGGGTGGCGAGGTATTCGATGCGGGCTTCGTGCTCGACGCGTTCGGTGACATCGCTCTGGATGCCGACGAAGTGGGTAATCCGGCCACTGGCATCCCGGACCGGCGCGATATGAACCTCGTTCCAGAACATCTCTCCGTTCTTGCGGTAGTTTTGTAGCACGGCATGGACTTCGCTGCCCCTGGCGAGGGCTTCGGCGATCAGTCTGACCCCGGGCTGGTCGTGATCGTCGCGCTGGAGGAAGCGGCAGTTGCGCCCTATGCTCTCCTCGCTGCTGTAGCCGGTGATGCGTTCGAACGCGGCATTGACGTATTCCAGCGGTTGGTCAGGTTTGGTGGCACTCGTGATCACGATTGCATGCAGACTGGATTCGATCGCCCGCTCGCGCAGCCTCAGCATCTCTTCGGAACGCTTGCGTTCGCTGACATCGCGGACGTTGGCGCTAAGTAGCAGTCGGTCGCGCATCTGGATGGGCACGAGCCGCGCTTCGGCCGGGAAGTGTTCGCCGCCTCGGCGTTCCGCGACGAACTCGAACTCGCGCCGTCTTCCGGCATGGCCCTTTCCCCCAAGCAGGCGCTTCATGACCCGCTCGAAGCGCACCCTGTGCTCGTGCGGGACCAGTTCGGCGGCGAGTTTGCGGCCTATCACTTCGTCGCGCCGCCAACCGAAGATCGCTTGCGCCTGCCGACTCCACTCCATCACCATGCCATCGTCGCCGATGGCGACGAAGGCATCGAAGGAATGGTCCAGGATCAGCTTGAAGCGCTCTGCGTTGAGATTGACCTCCTGTTGCGCGAGCGCCAGCGCGCGGCGCTCGCGCGCTTCGGCGATCGCGCGCATGACCGCACGTGGCAGACGCTCCAGGTGATCCTTCAACACGTAGTCGGTCGCGCCGCGCTTGAGCGACTCGATCGCGCGCTCCTCGCCGATGGTGCCCGAAACGAATACCATCGGCACGTCCGGGGCGTGCCTGCGGACGATCTCAAGCGCCGAGAATCCGTCGAAGCCGGGCAAGGAGAAGTCCGACAGCACCAGGTGCGGTCGGAACTCCTGCAGGGCTTGTACAAGCGCATCGGCTGCCTCGACCCGACGCATGTCGCACTGCACTCCGGCGCGGCGCAGTGCGGCCAGGGCCAGCTCCGCGTCGGGTTCGAAGTCTTCGATGATCAGTATGCGCAACGACTCGTCTTTCATGGTGTGTTCGGTGTCAGGTGGGCGCGCGATTCAGCAGCAACCAATAGAAGTCGATCTGTGCGACCGTTTCGATGAACTTCTGAAAGTCGACGGGTTTGACGATGTAGCTGTTCACCCCCAGGCTGTAGGTATCGATCAGATCGCACTCCTCGGCCGACGAGGTCAGCGCGACCACCGGGACGCGTTGCAGACGGCGGTCGGCCTTCACATGGCGCAGGACCTCGATGCCATCGACCTTGGGCAGCTTCAGGTCGAGCAGGATCAGCTTGGGCGCGCCTTCGTCGGAGCGGCCGGCATAGCGGCCTTTGCCGAAGAGGAAGTCGAGCGCTTCCTCGCCGTCCTTGACCCAGAACAGGGCGTTGGCGAGTTTGTACTTGTTCAGCGCGCGCAAGGTCAGCTCGGCGTCGTTGGGATTGTCTTCGACCAGCAGGATGTCGACTTGTTGTTCGTTTTCCATGGTTCAGCCCTCATCAGGTGAGGAAGAGGTGATCCTTTCGGTGACCGTCGCCAGTGGCAGGGTGAAGTGCAGGGTCGCGCCTTCCTCCAGTACGCTCTCGGCCCAGACCCGGCCACCGTGCCGGGTGACCACACGATGTACGATCGCCAGGCCGACCCCGGTGCCGGGATACTCGTCGGCGGCATGCAGACGCTGGAAGACCCCGAAGATCTTATCCACGTAGCGCATGTCGAAGCCGACCCCGTTGTCCTGAATGCAGTAATGCAGTTCGCCCGCGTTCTCGTTGCCGCTGATCGTGATCCGAGGTAGGTCCCGTCCGGACGAGAACTTGAGCGCGTTCGACAGCAGGTTGATCCAGACCTGGCGCAACATGGTCGGATCGCCCTCGCTGGTCGGCAGCGGGCCGATGTCCAGCGCCACCTTGCTGACGTCATTGCCCTGAGCCAGCTCGCGGTAGGCCGCGTTGGCAAGTGCGGCCATGTCCACCTTTCGGGTTTGCAGCGAGGTCCGCCCCAGTCGCGAGAAGGTGAGCAGGTCGTCGATCAACACGCCCATCCGCTGGCTGTTGTCGCGCACCACCTGCAGCAGGCGTGCCGATTCCGGGTCCAGACGTGGGCCGAGTTCCTCCTCCAGCAGCCGTGAGAATCCGTCGATCGCACGCAGAGGGGTGCGCAAATCATGCGAAACCGAGTATGAGAAGCTCTCCAGCTCACGGTTGCTTGCTTCCAGTTGTGCGGTGCGTGCCCGCACCCGTTGTTCGAGTTCGGCGTTGAGCGCCATCACCTCGGCTTCGCTTCTGGCCAGGGCGATGGCGCGCCGGGCGCTGGTGCCGAGCGACCAGGCGATGGCGAATATCAACAGGCTGATCGAGGTACCGCCGAGCAGCATGATCAGTGGCTTGCTGTGGTCGATTTGCCGGTTGAAGGCAGGCAGGGCTTCGAACGCGAGTGTCCAGGGACGCCCGCCTGTGGTGATCTCCAGCGTGCGTTGCATGCCATCGGTCTGGTCGAACGTTGTACCGTCGTCGCCGCTGTCGAATAGCAGGGCGTCGGTGGAGGTGTCGTGGCCGTCGAAGATCCGCAGTCGGATATGCGGGTAGTCGGTCGCGAGTAGTCCGGCCATCAGATCGGCGGCCCGGAACGGGCTATACACATAGCCGACGAGTGCCTGCCGGCGCGCCTCGATGTCGTCCGGGATCGCTTGTGTCCGATAAAGAGGCAGATACATCAGGAAGCCGGCCTGGATGTCGGCATCGGTTTCCTGCACCAGCGTGACCCTTCCTGAGACGGCCGCGGCACCCTGGTCGCGGGCTCGCGACATCGCTTCGCGCCGCACGGCTTCCGAGTACATGTCGTAACCGAGGGCGCGTTGATTGCGCCAGTCCATGGGTTCCAGATAGGCGATGGCGGTGTACTCTGCCCGCTCGTCCTCGGGCCAGACCCGATAGTCCAGGAAGCCTTCGGCGCGCACAGTGGCCTCGTGGGGCACGACCTGATCCGGGGTGAGCCTGATCGCGAAACCGAGGCCCTGGATGCCGGGGTAGTAGCGGTCCACCCGCAACTCGCTCACATAATGGTGCCAGTCCTCGCGCGTCACGTCGTCCGAAGCGAGAAACAAGGCCACGCCGCCCCTCAGCACTTGCTCGTAGGCCAGCATCCGGTCGCGGGCCGCGGCAGCGATGCGGTCGCTGCGGGATTCGAACAAGACCTCGACCTGGCGGACTACTGCTTGATGAGTGAACCACCAGGCCCACAGGCTCAGGGTGAGGCCGGCGAACAGGATCAGCCAGGTCGACAGCGGGGGCCAGGCGATGCGGCGGGGGCTCGCGGTCGTGATTGTCATGGCTTGTCCTTGGTCGCCAGTGTGAGCAGGCGCGACACCGCCGGGGCGAGCGCGAGATTGAGCGAGTCCTTGGTGATCACGATGTCGGCGCCGGTCGTCCCTAGCGCGTGGGTGGTGAGGGCGATGATTCCGCAGCGGGGCACTGCAGCCCGGAATCGAACGGCGAATTCGCCGCCCCTTCGGCAGTGCATGCCGGCATCGAACACCAGAACGGCAGGGTTCAGGTCGGCGCATCGGCGCAGGGCTTCGCTCCGCGTGCCGACGCCCGTGCAAGCTACGTCAGGCAAGCGCTCATTCATCAATTCGAGCAGGAGTTTTCGCATCAGTTCGTGTTGCACCACCACCAGGACACTGTATCGAGCCACCGCAGCCTCCCTACGTCACCACTTGTCGCCGGACTATGGATGCATGTCCGGATGCTCCCAGACTAGCGCCATGCGGCTGGAAAAGATGTGGGGAAAACCCTTCGCGTGCTGTCGGGACATCCCGACAGTCGGAGGAGCCGGCCGTCTAGAGCGGTGAAGTGACGCCGTGCGTGATCGCGAACTTGATCAGCGACGGGAAATCCGACACGCCGAGCTTGTGCATCAGACGGGCACGATAGGTTTCCACTGTCTTGGGCGACAGGTGCAGCCGTTGCGCGACCTCGACACTGGTATGGCCTTCGACGATCAATTGCATGATCTGGCGCTCGCGCAGGCTGAGTGCTTCGAGCGGGCTGGCCGGATCGTGCTTGTGCTGGATGCGGTCGACGACCAGATCGGTGATCTTCTGGCTCAGGTAGCGCCGGCCGGCGTGGACCGAGCGCACGGCGGCGACCACTTCTGCCCCGGCGGACTCTTTCAGCACATAGCCGGTCGCCCCGGCCCGCAGTGCGCGGAACACATGCTCGGACGAGGCATGCATGGAGAGGACCAGCACGCGGGTGCCCGGGCAGGCGGCGCAGATCTGCTCGGTGGCATCGATGCCGTTCATTTCGGGCATCGCGATGTCGAGCACGGCGACATCGGGTTGCAGCCGCTTCGCACTGGCCACCGCTTCGATTCCGGTGGCGGCTTCGGCGACGACTTCGATCCAGGGCTGGGCCTCGAGCAGGATGCGCAGGCCCTCGCGGACGACTGTGTGATCGTCGGCGAGCAGGATCTGCGCCTTCATGCCGATACCTGCATTCTGGCGATCACCGAGGTGCCTTGGCCGGGTGCGGAGCAGATTTCCAGACGGGCGCCGATCGCATCGGCACGCTCGGCCATCGTGATCAGTCCCCAGCCTGCCGGTTCTGGTGCCGTATCGGGTCCGGGCTGCTGGAAGCCTTGGCCCTGGTCCCGAATGGCCAGGGTCGCCACATGTCCGGCGAGAGAAAGCTCGATGATGGCGCGCCGGGCACCCGAGTGCTTGACCAGATTGGTCAGGGCCTCCTGGGCGATACGGAACAGGCCGTTCTCGGCCGTACGGGGCAGCCGTGGGAAGGCCTCGTCGGCCTGGAAGTCCAGCTCGATCGCGGTGCGTCGGCTGAATTGTTCGCCATACCAGCGCAAGGCCGGCAACAAGCCGTAGTCGTCCAGCGCCGGCGGGCGCAAGTCGGCCATCACGTCGCGCATGGTCCCTATCGTTTCGCTGACCAGCGACAGGCAGTCGTCTATGCGTGCCTGTCCCGGACCGGAAGACGGGAGCTGGTCCTTCAGGATCTGCAGATTGATGTTGAGTGCGGTCAGATTCTGACCGACCCGATCGTGCAGTTCGGCAGCCAGGCTTTGGCGCTCGTCCTCCTGAAGCTCGGTCATCCGGCGTGACATCGCCCGCATGCGCAGGGCGTAGCGTTGCAACTTGTCCTCGGCGCGGCGGTGCTCGGTCATGTCGCGGGTCAGCTTGGCATAGCCGCGCAGAGATCCGTCGGGGCGCCAAAGCGCGGTGATCAGCGCGTTGGCCCAGAAGTGCGAGCCGTTCTTGCGCCGACGCCAGCCTTCACTGTGATGGCGGCCGTTGTGTCGGGCGAGTTCGAGTTCGCGTTGTGGTCGTCCCAGGGTAATGTCGTCCTCGGTGTACACCAGAGAGCAATCGCAGCCGATGATTTCGCATGCGCTGTAGCCATTGATTGCTTCGGCACCGGTGTTCCAGCTCGCGATCCGTCCCTCGGCGTCGATCATGTACAAGGCGTAGTCCCGGATCCCATCCACCAGAAGGCGAAAGCGCTCCTCGGACGAACGCAGGCTCGCCTCGGCCTGGCGTCGCACGATGAACTCGGCGACCTGGCTGCCGATGCCAGACACCAGTTTCAGCATTTCATCGTCCGGCTGCAGCACTTCGCGGCTGAAGAACACCATCGCACCCAGGGTACGCTCTCCCAGGGTCAGGGGAAATCCGAACGATGCGTGCAGTCCGCACTGGCGTGCCAGTTCACTGCGGCTGAAACGGACATTGCCTGCGATATCCGGGTGCCACTGGGGGGTGTGGCTCTCTATGATCTCGCGCGGAATGGTCGGGAGTTCATCCCGGTCCTGCGAGTCGATCGCCTCGGCGAAGCGGGCCAGCAGGGCGTCCGGTCTGTGCCACACCACCCGGCGTGCGAGCGCGTCGTCGGTGACGTTCCACAGTTCGCCGAACGCCCAGTCCAGCGTGTTGCCCAGCGCGGCGAGAATGCTGCGGCAGCCGCCGACGAGATCGGGGGCGCTCGTGAGCGTGAGGTTAATTTCCCGCTGCGCCGCGTGTAGCATGCGTGCCCGCCGCTCATGGGCGAGGGTGGACGTCGATTTGTGCATGAGCATCATGGGTGGGGTGTCTCCTGGGCCGGTCCGGGGCCGGCCTCATGTCTCACCTGTGCAGCGGATTCTACTAATATGGCGCGGTGTGTCGGGAGCGATCCGCGGACTTTTCGCTGTAGCGCGTCCAAGGGGTCGGCCGTGCTCGTTCAGTTGAAGGCCAAGCATTCGTTTGGCCATTCTAGTACCGGACCGGTGCGATGGCGGTAATCAGTAGTGAGCAACGGTGTTCGAATGTTTCGATCGACCCGGTGCGCACCCGGCATGTCCCGGCAGAACGGTGACTTGTGGGGCTCAGGCGTGCTTGACGCAGTCGCGACCGGCGTTCTTGGCGGCATAAAGGGCCTTGTCGGCCCGGAGCAGGATGTCTTCGGCCGAGCGGTCGCCGTGCTCGATCGTGGCGACGCCGGCGCTGATACTGAAGCGAATCGTCGCGTCCCCGCTGGCGACAGTCTGTTCGTTGGTCACCAGCCTGAAGCGCTCGGCCAGTCTGACCGCCCCGTCCAGATCGGTGTCCTGTGCGAGGATCGCGAATTCCTCGCCACCGACCCGGCCGAGCAAGTCCGTTTCACGCACGACCGACTCGGCCGACCGGCACAATTGCTTGAGGACTTCGTCGCCGATCGCATGCCCGAACCTGTCGTTCACCTTCTTGAAGTGGTCGAGGTCGATCATGATCAGCGAGAGTGGGCGGACCGTCCGACGCGCCCTGATGAATGCCTCGTTCGCATGCTGGAAGAAGCTGCGCCGATTCGCGACATCGGTGAGCGGGTCGCGGCTGGACTGGTCTTCGAGGAGTTTCTCGTATCGCTTGCGCGCCGAGATGTCGCGGAAGAACCACACCCGACCGAGATAGCGGTGGTCCGTGCCCCACAGCGCGGTCGAGTGGCGCTCCAGGGTGCGGTCGTCTACCAGTGCGATCTCGCACACGTCCTGGATGCTGGGATCGGCATACAGGGCGTGGACGCGCGCGAGAAAACTCTCCTTCTCGCGTATCAGCCGAAGAGCCTTTTCGAGGAGGACTTCGTCCGAGAACCCGTGCAAGGCACCCTTTCTGGCTTTGGCCAGGCCCAGGGTGTCGAGACGGAAAATCTCGAGAAAGCGCTGGTTATAGGATACGACCGTCCCGCTCTCATCGACGACCAGAATGCCGTCAGGAGAGGCTTCGTGGATTGCCTGGATCAGTGAGTTCTGAAATTCGCGTTGTTTGCCGTTCACAGGCGTGTTCCGTGTCTATGGGCGACCGGCGCTGCGCTACGGTAACCGCGGTTCTTGCTGCCAGCGTTTGGCCTTCTGGTCTCGCGGGCGCAAAAAATGAGGCTGTTCAAGCTCGCATTCTAGAGGGACGGGTTCGGGCGATCGCGGTCAAAGTGCACGCGGCGCCATCGACATTCGTTTGAATCCGTAACATGCGGACCTCGGTGGGCTTCGACCATTACCGGACGTCACTCCAGCGTAGTCCGCATCATCGGTGTCGTGAAGTATATTTCGACTGCCGCCTCGAGGTTCAAGGGGGGTGTTGCTGCGAAAGGGCCGGTATGCGCACCGGTCCGGCTTCAGCGGCGCAAAGCAGGTTTTGCGAAACCCCGCTTTCGCCCCGCACGCGGGCGAAGGGAGTTCAGTGAGTCGCCAAGGCGACTTTCGCGTCAACCATTTGATGAGGTTTCGAGCCATGAGGTCCTGTAGCAGAGTGTTGCTCGTCCTGGTGTTGGTGGTGTTGTCCTTGCCGGCCTGGGCGGAGCGGTTCACGATCGCGGCGGCTTCAGACTTGCGTTTCGCGCTGGAGGACGTGATCGCGGTGTATCGCGCTCAGTATCCGGATCACGCGTTCGAGGTGGTCTACGGTTCGTCCGGCAAGATGACGACCCAGATCATGAATGGCGCGCCCTACGACCTCTTCTTCTCGGCCGACATCTCCTTTCCCGAGCGACTCCATGCGGCCGGGTTCAGTGCGACCGAGCCGGCGGTGTATGCGATTGGTCGAATCGTGATCTGGAGCAACACCCTCGATGCGTCCGGTCTGACCCTGGAAGATCTTGCCGATGCGTCCATCCGTCGCATAGCGATCGCACAACCAGCCCATGCGCCTTATGGCCTTCGGGCCCAGGAGGCGATGGAGGCGGCGGGCGTATGGGACAGGGTGCAGGGCAAGCTGGTCTTTGGCGAAAACATTGCCCAGACTGCGCAGATGGTCGAGTCGGGCGCGGCCGAGGTCGGCATCATCGCGCTGTCGCTGGCCATGTTCCCCGCCCTGGCTGCGCATGGCTACCATCTGATCGACGACGGCCTGCACAATCCGCTGACCCAGGGTTTCATCGTTACCAAACGTGGCGGTGCCAAGCCGGCCGCGATGAACTTCGCACGCTTCATGGAAACCGACGAGGCGCACCGGATCATGGAAGCTTACGGTTTCGTGATGCCGCGATGATGCGGACGACGAAGGCGCGGACGCGGCACTTGTTCGTTGGTAAGCATTGCCGGGCGGCAGGGTGGGAGGGTATCTTCGAGCCGGACTCTTCAACGAGGCGGATAGGATCACATGCTGGGATTGAGCCCTGCGGACTGGCAGGCGATAGAGGTCACGTTCAAGCTTTGCCTGTACACGACGCTGATCCTGCTCGTGATCGCAACCCCGCTGGCGTGGTGGTTGTCCGCCAAGCGGTCGGGCTTGCGGGTCGCGGTGCAGGCGGTGGTGGCCTTGCCGCTGGTGTTGCCGCCGACGGTGCTGGGCTTTTACTTGCTGGTCGCGCTGGGTCCGCGCGGTGTGGTCGGTCAGACCCTGGAGAACATCGGCCTGACCCATCTCGCTTTCTCGTTCGAGGGCATTCTGGTGGCGTCGGTGATCTACTCGATGCCGTTCGCGGTGCAACCGCTGTACGAGGCCTTTTCCAATCTCAGTCGCCGTCATGTCGAAGTCGCCAGCGCGTTGGGCGCAAACCTGTTCGATCGCTTCTTCACCGTGATCCTGCCCCTGACCCGGGGCGGATTCGTGGTCGCCGCGACGCTGACCTTCGCCCACACGCTGGGCGAGTTCGGGGTCATCCTGATGCTGGGCGGCAGCATTCCGGGTGAGACCAAGGTCTTGTCGGTGCTGATCTACGACCACACCGAGGCGATGAATTACGAGGCGGCCCACCGCTTGTCGGCGATGTTGCTGGTGTTCGCGTTCCTGACCCTGTTCGTGGTCTATGGCATCAACCGCCGCTTTCAGATCGCCAAGCTATGATCCTTCAGGTGCGTGCCCACTGGCGTCGCGACCGCTTCGAGCTGGCGGTGGAGATGCAACTTCCGCTGGAAGGCGTGACGGCCTTGTTCGGGCGTTCCGGGTGCGGCAAGACCAGCCTGCTGAGGGTGATCGCCGGGCTGGAGCGGCTGAAGGGGGCCGAGGTCATGCTGGGCGGGCAGGTCTGGCAGCAGGGGCGGCAGTTCGTGCCCTTGCACCGTCGCCGTATCGGCCTGGTGTTTCAGGAGCACAGCCTGTTGCCGCATCTGTCGGTGCGTGACAACCTGCTCTATGGTTACCGCCGCACCCCGCTGCCCGAGCGGCGCTTGCATCTGGCCGAGGTCGCGGCGATGCTGGGGCTGGACGCGTTGCTCGACCGGGGGATCGACCAGCTTTCGGGCGGTCAGCGCCAGCGGGTCTCGCTGGGCCGGGCCTTGCTCACCAGTCCGCGTTTGTTGCTGCTGGACGAGCCGCTGTCCGCGCTCGATACCCAGACCAAGCGCGAGATCATGCCGTTTCTGTCTCGGCTGGCGGTCGAAGCGGGCGTGCCGATGATCATGATCAGTCATGCCCCGGACGAGGTCGAGCGCCTCGCCGACCGGGTCGTGTTCATGCGCGACGGTCGGATCGACTGCATCGAGACCTTGCGTGAGGCACTGGCCAGGCCGGATTCGCCGCTGTTCGACGAGGAGGGGCCGGCGTCGGTGCTGCAAGGCGATCTGGCTCCGCCCACCGACAACGGGCTGCATCCCTTTCAGATCGGTTCGGAGAGGATCTGGCTGGTCGGTGCATCGGGGCGGGCGCGGGGCGACGCCCGCCTGCGCATCCTGGCGCGCGATGTCGCACTCGCGCTCGATCTACCCGGACGCACGAGTGTGCTGAATCAGCTTCCGGTCAGCGTGGAACGCATCGACCCCGGGCCGGACGGACGGGTCACGGTGGCGTGCCGGCTCGCCGACGGGCAGGTCCTGCTGTCGCAGATCACGGCCTGGTCGGCCCAGTCCCTGGCCTTGCGGCCAGGGACTGGGGCCTATGCGTTGATCAAGTCGGTCGCGTTGATGGAGTAAGACGCTCAGTTGTCGGAGATGGTCGGATCCTCGCTCCCGGTCCGTTTGAGCGCGTTCGGCATGCTGTCGTCGATGGTTTGGGACTGTGATGACTTGAAAACCGGTAGTGCGGCCGCCACGTCACGGAACGCTGCCAGCGCGGCTTCGAGATGTTCGATGATCTCCTGCTGCAGCACATCGGGCGGAGGCAGGTCGTCGAGCTTGTCGAGGCTGTCGTCCTTGAGCCAGAACACGTCCAGGCTGGCCTTGTCGCGGGCGATCAGCTCGTCGTAGCTGAAGTGGCGGAAGCGCTCGGTTTCCTGGCGCTGGTGGCGGTTGGCCGGGTTGTAGCAGGCGACGAAGTCGCGCAGGTCGTCGAGCTTGAGCTGGCGGGTCTTGAGTGTGAAGTGCTGGTTGGTGCGCAGGTCGTAGAACCATACACCCTGGGTATGCACCTTGCCGTCCTTGGGCGCGGCGTCGAAGAACACCACGTTGGCCTTCACCCCCTGGGCGTAGAAGATGCCGC
>JAUVVG010000044.1 GCA_030604735.1 Azoarcus sp. | reverse complement strand
GGGATTTCTCGGAAGTGGCGCTCAAGCGCGGGGAGGCGCCTCCGGATCCGGCGCGCTTCGCCCCGGTAGCAGGGGTGGTCAATCTGCTCGGCGGGGCGGTCGTGGTGCTGGTGATCGGCCTGGTGCTGTTCAGCCAGGTCGACTATCAGGTCTGGAGCGCGATCGCAGGGGTCACGATCTGGTGCAAGGTCTTCATTGACTTCGGGCTGAGCCGTCACGCTCACAACTTCTCCAACCGCAAGGCCAGGTGACGGCCTTGCGCTTCGAGGTGGACGTGCTCAACGACGCTCGGCTACACCGAAGCGTCGGTCCAGACGGTTCATGGCCCAGACGTAAAAGCCGATGATGATCAGAAAGACCACCAGCGCCCCTTGCGAGAAGATATAGAACGCGAGCGGAAAGCCCAGAAACGTATATTCGTTCAGGGTTTTAGCGAAGATGCCGGAACCGAATATGATCGCGAACCAGATCAGCAACAGGCTAGCGGTCAGGCGGAGATTCAGTTTCCAGTAGGCTTTCTGTCGTCGGGTCAGTTTCATCCGTACCGTCACTCGCTGTGCCGGCCGTCGTAGGCCTTGGAGAGTTGCAGTTGAACCTCGTGGGGTGCCGGTTCATGGCCAGCAGAACTCATGGTGAATTCGCTGTCCCCGGCGCAAATCGCTTTCAGGCGGGCCTCGAAGCCATCCAGTTCGGCCATCGGTACGATCGCAGTGAGCGCAGTCAAGCCGGGCGAGGGGCTCTCGGTGTGGGTCAATCGGCCCCGTCGACCGGCCAGTTCGGCGCTGATCTCACCGAAATGCGCTTCCTGGAAGCGGGTGGTGATTTCCAGTAGTGGCTCGAGTACGACCGGACTCGCGGCGAGGAGCGCTTCGATGGTGGCATGACGTCCGGCGGTGACGAAGGACACTTCGTTCGAGTCCACCGCATGGTGTTTGCCATCGACCAGCACGACCCGCACATCCTGTACCGGGAACCCGGCCAGCGCGCCGTCTGCGAGAGCCTGACGCACGCCCTTTTCCACCGCCGGCAGAAAGTTGGTCGGAATCGCCCCGCCCTTGACCTCGTTACCCAGTTCGATGCCGGCTCCGCGCGGCAGGCTCTCGACCCGCAGCGCCACCTCGCCGAACTGCCCGGCGCCGCCGCTCTGTTTTTTGTGACGGTAGCGGGCCTCGGCGCTGGCGGCGATGGTCTCGCGATAGGGCACTGACGGGGTCGCTGTAACGAACTGAAGGTTCCAGCGTGCCCGTAACTGCTCCAACACGATGCGAAGGTGCAGCTCGCCCAGCCCACGAACGACCATGTGGCGGGTGCGTGGATCGAAGCCGACCGCGAGACAGGGGTCCTCGTCCAGCAAGCGGGTCAGGGCTTCCGACAGCTTTTGTTCGTCCCCGTGTTTATGGGGAATGAGAGCGAGCCCATACACCGGCTGAGGAAACACGGGCGGCACGAGGTGAAAATAATCCTCGTCATGCGAGTCATGCAGCACCGCGCCGGGGTGGATGTCGTCGACCCTCGCGACCGCACAGATGTCACCGGGTACGCCGACCGGCGTCTCGACCTGGTTCTTGCCCTGCAGCCTGAGCAGATGCGCGACCTTGAAAGGCTTGCGTCCATCGCCGATGAAGAGTTGGGTGTTCGGCGTGACCTGCCCTTGATGAATCCTGAAGATGCCCAGCTTGCCGCGGAACGGATCATTGAGCACTTCGAACACATGCGCGATCACGTGCTTGTCCGGATCGAGCGAGACGGCGACCGGTTGTGCCTGCTCGCCGTCTCCCTTCAGAAAGCGGGGTGGGTTGCCCTCGGTCGGATCGGGCATCAGGCGTGCCAGAATGTCGAGCAATTCGGCCACGCCCGCGCCGGTTCGGGCCGACACGAAGCAGATCGGCACCAGATGTCCCTCGCGCAGGGCGAGTTCGAACGGGGCGTGGAGTTGCTCCGGGTCGAGGTTTTCTCCTTGTTCGAGATAGGCGGCCATCAAGGCTTCATCAAGTTCGACGACCTGGTCTACGATCGCGTCATGCGCCTGGCCGACCGACGAAAAGCCGGTTGCCGCGCCTTCGTCCGGGGTGAAGAAGCAGTCGATCACCCGTTCGGCCTTGGGATCGGGCAGATTGATCGGCAGACACACCGAGCCGAAGGCCGACTGGATATCGGCGGTCAGGCTGGCGAGATCGACGCCATTCATGTCGATGCGGTTGACGATGATGAGCCGGCATTTCTCCCCGGCCGCCGCCATCATCCGGCGTGTGCCGCTTTCGATGCCCGCCTGGGCGTTGATCACGATCGCCGCGGTGTCGATCGCCTGCAGGGCTGCCAGCGCACGGCCGGCTAGGTCGGGTAGTCCCGGGGTGTCAAGCAGGTTGACCCAGTGCCCGGACCACTCCAGGTGCGTGATCGAGGTCACCAGCGAGTGCCCCATATGTTTTTCCTGCGGGTCGAAATCGCTCAAGGTGGTGCCGCGCTCGACGCTGCCGGCCGCGGTGATCTCGCCGGCCGCTGCGAGCAAGGCCTCGAGCAGTGTGGTCTTGCCGCTGCCGGTATGGCCGAGCAGTGCGACGTTGCGGATGTCGTGAACCGAGGTCGGCGTCATGGGCGATTCCTTGTGTTCGATTTTCCGTTAGTTTCCGCCTCTCGCGCCAACGGTGCAATGCCGCCGGCACGGTCAGACGAGCACGATCAAAACAGGCGGGTCAGCCAGGGCAGAATCCACGGCAGGGTCAGGGCGGTGATCAGTGCGTTCAGGCCCATGGCCAGTGCGGCGAAGGCGCCGGCTTGTTCGCTCACCTGAAAGGCCCTTGCGGTGCCGATGCCGTGCGCCGCCAGTCCGATGCCGAAACCTCGGACGGCGTGGTCGTCGATGCGCAAGGCCTGATAGACGAAGCGGGCCGAGACCGCGCCCAGGATACCGGTCGCGATCACCAGCACCGCGGTCAGTGACGGCAAGCCGCCCAGGCCCTCTGCAATACCCATCGCAACCGGCGTGGTCACGCTCTTGGGGGCGAGCGACATCATCGACTCCCGGCTGGCACCGAGCAGGGCCGCCACGCCTACCGCGGACAACGCAGCGGTCAGAGAGCCGACAACCAGCGTCAGCAGGATGGGTAGCAGCATCGCCTTGAGCCGCTGCCACTGGGCGTAGAGCGGAATCGCCAGTGCGACGGTTGCAGGTCCGAGCAGGAAATGAACGAACTGCGCGCCGTCGAAGTAAGTGTTGTAGTCGGTGCCGGTGAGCCACAGGATTCCGACCAGAATCGACACCGCGATCAGCACCGGATTGAGCAGGGGGTGCTGGTCGGCCCGCTGATACAGCCACCACGCCGCCTGATAGGCGACCAGAGTCAAGGTCAGCCCGAGCAGGGGGGTGGTCGACAGGTAGACCCAGATTTCGCCGATGTCCGGATTCATTGGGCGTCTCCTTCCGCGGTGTTGCGCTTGCCCTTGATCATTGCATTGAGCAGCAGGGCCGAGACTGCGATCGACAGGACCGTGCTGACTGCGACCGCGGCCATCAGCGGGACCCATTCGTCCGCGAGCCGCTGGAAGTGGAGCATCACGCCGGTGCCCGCAGGCACGAACAGCAGCGACAGATGCTGCAGCAGGCCGGTGGCGGTGTTGCGCAGGTCGTCGCCCGGGCCTTTGGCGATGATCAAGGCCATGAACAACAGCCCCATGCCGACCACCGGACCGGGAATCGGGAGGTCCAGGCCGCGGACCAGCACTTCGCCGATCAGCTGGAACACAAGGAGAAGGGTCAGTGCGGCGATCATCGGGTGTCCTCCTGCATGTCGGGGGTCAGGGCAAGCTCGCGGACGGATCCAAAGAAAAACGCCGCGATCATGCGGCGTTTTTCGTCTTGCGGGCGTCGGAGCGGCCAAGCGGCACCCTCCGACGCTGTCGGCCGTCATGCCGGCATTATGCGGCCTTCGCGACCTGACGCCATTGGTGCAACAGCGGTTCGGTGTAGCCGCTGGGCTGCTCGCAGCCCTTGAACACCAGGTCGGATGCCGCCTTGTAGGCGACCGAGGTCTCGAAGTGGCCGGCCATCGGCTTGTAGGCCGGGTCGCCTGCGTTCTGCTTGTCCACCACCGCCGCCATGCGCTGCAGGGTTTCGGTGACCTGGGCCTCGGTGGTGACGCCGTGGCGCAGCCAGTTGGCGATGTGTTGGCTGGAGATGCGCAGCGTGGCGCGATCTTCCATCAGGCCAACGTTGTTGATGTCGGGCACTTTGGAACAGCCGACGCCCTGGTCCACCCAGCGCACGACATAGCCGAGGATGCCCTGGGCGTTGTTGTCGAGCTCCTGCTGGATCTCCTCGGCAGACCAGTTCGCGCTGGCCGCGACCGGGACGGTCAGCAGGCCGGCGAGCAGGGTCTCGCGCTCCTCGGCGAAGCTGATCTTCTCCATTTCCTGCTGGATCGCCTGGACGTCGACCTGGTGGTAATGCATCGCATGCAGGGTCGCCGCAGTCGGCGAGGGCACCCAGGCGGTATTGGCACCCGCCTTGGGATGGCCGATCTTCTGCTTCAGCATTTCGGCCATCAGGTCCGGCATCGCCCACATGCCCTTGCCGATCTGGGCCTTGCCGCGCAGCCCGCAGGCCAGACCGGCCAGCACGTTGTGCCGCTCGTAGGCCTGGATCCAGGCCGAGGTCTTCATGTCGCCCTTGCGGATCATCGGACCGGCTTCCATCGCGGTGTGCATCTCGTCGCCGGTGCGGTCCAGGAAGCCGGTGTTGATGAATGCGACCCGGGCTTCGGCGGCCTTGATGCAGGCGGCGAGGTTCACCGAGGTGCGGCGCTCCTCGTCCATGATGCCCATCTTCATCGTGTTGGCCGGCAGGCCGAGCATCTGCTCGACGCGACCGAAGAGTTCGCTGGAGAAGGCGACTTCGGCCGGACCATGCATCTTGGGCTTGACGATATAGACGCTGCCGGTACGCGAGTTGCCCTTGCGCTGCATGTCGTGCAGCGCAATCAGCGTGGTGCACACCGCATCCATGATGCCTTCCGGGATCTCGCTGCCGTCGGCGAGCAGGATGGCCGGGTTGGTCATCAGGTGGCCGACGTTGCGGATGAACAGCAGCGAGCGGCCGTGCAGGGTCATCGAGGCGCCGTCCGGCGTGGTGTAGCCGCGGTCCGCGTTCAGCGCGCGGGTGACGGTCTTGCCACCTTTCTCGAAGCTGTCGACCAGGTCGCCCTTCATCAGGCCCAGCCAGTTGCGATAGACGATCACCTTGTCTTCGGCATCGACCGCGGCGATCGAGTCCTCGCAGTCCATGATGGTCGACAGTGCGGCTTCCATCAGCACGTCCTTGACCCCGGCCGCGTCGGTCTTGCCGATCAGGTGCTCGCGGTCGATCTGGATCTCGAAGTGCAGGCCGTTGTTGCGAAGCAGGATGGCGGTCGGCGCGGCGGCGTCGCCCTGGAAGCCGATCAGCTGTTCCGGCTTGGCCAGACCGACGGTGCTGCCGTCGGCCAGGGTGACGGCGAGCTGGCCATCGGCGATCGCATAGCGGGTGGCGTCGGTGTGGTTGCCGCCGGCCAGCGGCGCGGCCTGGTTCAGGAAGTCGCGGGCGAAGGCGATCACCTTGGCGCCGCGCACCGGGTTGTAGCCGCCTGTACGCTCGGCGCCATCGGCTTCAGAGACTGCATCGGTGCCATACAGCGCGTCGTAAAGGCTGCCCCAGCGGGCGTTGGCAGCGTTGAGCGCGTAGCGGGCGTTCATGACCGGCACCACCAGCTGCGGGCCGGCCTGCTGGCTGATCTCGGTGTCGATGTTGGCCGTGGTCACCTTGAACGGGGCCGGGGCCGGCTGCAGGTAGCCGATGGACTCGAGAAAGGCGCGGTAGCCGGCGGCGTCCTGGATCGGGCCGGGGTGGGCGCGGTGCCAGGCGTCGATTTCCTGTTGCAGGCGGTCACGTTCGGCGAGCAAGGCCTTGTTCTTGGGCGCGAGTTCGTTGGCGATGTCGCTGAAGGCGTTCCAGAAGGTGTCGCTGGCGATGCCGGTGCCGGGCAAAGCCTCGTTTTCGATGAAGCGATGCAACTGGGCGTCGACCTGGAGGGCTTTGCATGTGATGCGTGTCGTCATGATGAAGGGCCTTTATTGGAAAGGGTTCGTGGTCAGGAGTGCTTGCGCGGTTTCGGGTGAAACTTGTCTGGTGAGTGCTTGTACTTCGGTCTCAACGACGGTCTCGTCGCGGGCTTGCGGTTGTCAGGATGGTTATGTGGTCGAGGTCGTGGCGTTACGTCCGCGGACGAAATCCACTACGTCGGTCAGGCGTTCACCGGTCGCAGCCGGCTCGATGTCGAGCACTTCCAGCGGCTGGCGGCTGCGGTTGATCCAGAAAGTGGTGTAGCCGAACCAGCTGGCTCCTGCCGCATCCCAGCCATTGGACGAGACGAACAGGATCTCCCGGGCGGGTACGCCGAAGGTGTCCGGCCCGAGCTGATACACCGCGTCTGCGGTCTTGTACTGGCGCACCGCGTCGGCAGACAGCACGTGATCGAAGAGTCCGTTCATGCCGGCGCTCTTGATGGCGACCTCGAGCATGCCTGGCGTGCCGTTGGACAGGACTGCGGTCGGCAGACCGAGAGACCGCAGCGACTTCAGCGCCGCGAGATTCTCGGGGAAAGGCGATAGGCAGGCGTACTGGTTCATCAGTTGCCGCCGCTGGGCATCGGACATGTCGAGTCCCAGCTTTTGGCCGGAAAAGATCAGGGCGTCCTCGGTGACGTCGATAAAGGGCTTGTAGCGCCGAGAGAGCGTGCGCAACTGCGAGTACTCGATCTGCTTCAGCCGCCACAGCGCGGTCAGCGCCTCCCCTTTGCCCGGAAAGAGCTGTTCGGCCAGTGCGCCGACCGAATACACGTCGAACAGCGTGCCGAACGCATCGAAAGCGACTGCGCTAATCCTGTTGCCGTGTTTCATCGACTTCCTCGTTGCTGTGTCGTGCAGGCCTGCCGGCAAACTGGCACCGGCCCCGTTGGCTCGGACGCATGTGTTTTCAATGACCCCCACTTTATTACTTATCAGAGAGGGTTAGAATCCGTCATTCAGTAAAATTATTTTGTACTTTTAGTAAAAAATGGATGCGTTCAAGCAGATTGAAAGCTTTGTCAGTGTCGCCACCCGCGGCAGCCTCTCGGCAGCTGCCCGGGCGGAAGGGATCACCCCGGCGGTGATCGGGCGGCGGCTGGATGCACTGGAGCAGCGCCTTGGTGTGAAGTTGCTGGTCAGGACCACCCGCAATGTTTCGCTCACCTTCGAAGGTTCCGCTTTTCTGGAGGACTGCCAGCGAATCCTGAACGACTTGTCGAATGCGGAAGCGTCGGTCAGCCTGGGCGGAGTAAAGGCGAGCGGGCATGTGCGGGTGTCCGCGCCAGCCGGTTTCGGGCGCCTTCATGTCGCGCCGCTGTTGCGGGATTTTCTCGAGGCCAACCCCGAGGTGAGTTGCACCCTCGATTTGACCGACCGGGTCGTCGACATGGTGAACGAAAGCATAGACTGCGCGATCCGGATCGGTGAGCTGGCCGATTCGACGCTGGTATCGATCCGGCTCGCCGACAACCGCCGGGTCGTGGTTGCCAGCCCGAACTTCATCGCCAGGCAAGGCCGGCCGGAGCGACCGGAAGATCTGGTCCGTTTCGACTGTCTTTCACTAGGCCAGCAACGCGGCTGGCAATTCATTGATGAACACGGCGACAATCTGACCATCAAGGTCGGCGGCCGCCTGGAATGCAATGATGGCGCGGTTCTGCACGAATGGGCGCTGGCCGGTCACGGGCTGGCCTGGCGTTCGCTTTGGGAGGTCGAGGCGGATATCCGCGCCGGGCGGCTGCAAACCGTGCTGGATGACTATGCCGCGCCCAAGATGGGTATCTACGCGGTCTTCCCGCAACGCCGGCATCTGGCCTTGCGGGTGCGGTTGTTGATCGATCACCTGAAGTACCATTACAGCCGCGCCGACTACTGGAGTCCTGCGCCCTAAGCCCGCCACCGAGGCGGCCTGGACTTTTTTGGCTGCGGCAAGGAATCGCCCTTGAAGCCACCCCACGGGTGCGGTATATTCCGCCCTCTTCGTTGCTGCTGTAGCTCAGTTGGTAGAGCAACTGATTCGTAATCAGTAGGTCGGAGGTTCGATTCCTCTCAGCAGCACCATGAAATCAAGCATTTAGCCCGGCCATTGTGCCGGGCTTTTTGCTCTGCGAGCATCTGTGGTTTGCCACTATCCGGCGCCTCGGGGTCGTGATGGCGACGCGGCGCCTTGGTCGCCGTAGATCGGCTCACCCTGGCGGCGAGTTCTTGTTGGACGTGGTCGGTAGCATTGATACGGGCTCCGCACGAAGCGTGTCGCCAAGATACAAATCGATACTTTGGTTGACGTTCGCGTCAACCAACCCTATCTTCAGCCGACTTGGGGATGACAAACAATCCGGAGGGGATTTTAGTGAACATCGAGAACAAGGTATTCGTGGTGACAGGCGGCGGCTCCGGCCTGGGTGCGGCGACGGCGAAGATGCTGGTCGAGGCAGGCGGTCGCGTCGTGCTGGCCGACGTGAATCAGGAGGCCGGCGACAAGGTCGCGGCCGAGCTGGGGGCGGCGGCGGTTTTCGTCAAGACCGATGTGACCGACGAAGCCAGCGCGAAAGCGGCGATCGACCGCGCAGTCAACGATTTCGGCGGTTTGCACGGGCTGGTCAACTGCGCCGGCGTGGCGCCAGCCGAGAAGGTGGTCGGTCGCGAAGGTCCGCATCGGCTGGAGTCGTTCGCACGTACCGTGTCGATCAACCTGATCGGCACCTTCAACCTGATTCGTCTCGCCGCGGAGGTGATGAGCAAGGCCGCGCCGGACGAGAACGGCGAGCGGGGCGTGATCGTCAACACCGCCTCTGTCGCCGCCTTCGATGGCCAGGTCGGACAGGCCGGCTATGCGGCGTCCAAGGCCGGTATCGTCGGGCTGACCTTGCCGGTCGCGCGCGAGCTCGCCCGCAGCGGTATTCGGGTCATGACGATTGCACCGGGCATCATGGAAACGCCTATGCTGATGGGCATGCCGCAGGAGGTCCAGGATTCGCTGGGCAAAATGGTGCCGTGTCCGTCGCGTCTCGGTCGTCCGTCCGAGTTTGCTGCGCTGGTATGCCATATCCTGGAGAACCAGTACCTCAATGGCGAGGTGATCCGCCTCGACGGGGCGATCCGGATGGCGGCCAAGTGATCCGTCGTCAATGACGGGGGCGGAGCGTCCGTATGCCGGGCGCTCGGGTGGTCTCCGCATCGATTTGCGGCAAGACGAGGGCGTCCGGTTTCGGCCGCCCTCGTTTCGTAATGAGCGCGCCCAGGAAACGGCGAATGCCGTTTCCGCCTCCCGAGGGGGCAAGAAAACTTGAGGCGGCTCGGCGTTTTCTTGAGAGGGAAGACCAGCACATTTCCGGGTTGTCGATACGCTCTCGATTCGGCCTTGCTGCCGCGGGTCGTTCATATCCGAACCGAAAGACCGGCCACAGGTGTTAACCTGCGCGCCTTGAACGGAGGCAGGTGAATCGGCGAGGGGGGAGGCTAATCGAAGAACCTTTGCGCTGCCGCATTGGTCAGGGTCTTGAAATGTGCTAAAAGGTGCGCTCCTCGCCGCGCCCGCGGCAGGGTTTTCGCAAGCAACGCCTGGTACAAGCCGATGAGTTCTGTCGAAGCCACCGCAGTCGATGCCGTCGATCGCGCCGAAGAGTGCTATCACTGCGGCCTCCCGGTCCCGCCATCGACCAGCCACTATGTGGCGATAGACGGCAGCCGTCGCCGGATGTGTTGTGTCGGTTGCGAGGCGGTGGCGCAGTCCATCGTGGACAACGATCTGACCGACTATTACCGGCATCGCGATGCGATGCCGGAGCCGCAGAAGGAAGCCTTGCCGGTCGAGTTGCAGGAGCTCGGCCTGTTCGATCACCCCGACTTCCAGAAATCCTTCGTTCAGCCTATCGGCGAGCATGAGCGCGAGGCTTCGCTGATTCTCGAAGGGATTACCTGCGCCGCCTGTGTATGGCTGAACGAACGCCATGTGGCGCGGCAGCGCGGTGTTTCTCTGGTGGAGGTCAACTATGCGACCCGGCGGGCGCGGGTGCGCTGGGACGAACGTACGACCAAGCTCTCGGATATCCTGGCGGCGATCCAGATGATCGGGTATCGCGCCTACCCCTATGACGCCGAAAAATCCGAGCAGATCGCCAAGCGCGAGCGCCGTTCTATGCTTTGGCGGGTATTCGTCGCCGGTTTCGGCATGATGCAGGTGATGATGTACGCCTACCCGTCCTACATCGCGGGCGAGGGCGACATCTCGGCCGATGCCGACCTGTTGATGCGCTGGGCGAGCCTGATCCTGACTTTGCCGGTGGTGTTCTATTCCGCCGCACCCTTTTTCCAGCGCGCCTGGCGCGATATCAAGCTGCGCAGCCTAGGCATGGACGTGCCGGTCGCGCTCGGGGTCGGCAGTGCCTTTGTCGCCAGTGTCTGGGCGACCCTGATCAACGGGCCCGACGTCTATTTCGACTCGGTCACCATGTTCGTGTTCCTGCTGCTGCTGGGACGGTATCTCGAGATGCTGGCGCGGCAGAAGGCGGTACGCGGGGTCGAGGAACTCGGCAAGGTGTTGCCGGTGTTCGCCGAGCGCCTCGGGGTGACCGGCGAAGGGGCGGATGCGTCGGCACGGGTGCCGGTCTCGCAATTGGTGCCGGGCGACCGGGTGCGGGTGAGGCCGGGCGAGGTGATTCCGGCCGACGGCATCGTGCTTGAAGGCGAGAGCGAGGCCAACGAGTCCCTGCTCACCGGCGAGAGCCGGCCGGTGCTCAAGGGGCGTGGCGCTACCGTGACCGGTGGCAGTGTGAATATCGGGAGCCCCCTGGTGATCGAGATCCGGCAAGTGGGCGATTCGACCCGCCTCGCCTCGATCCGCAAGCTGATGGACCGGGCGGCGGCCGAACGACCCGGTATCGCGACCCAGTCCGATCGGGTGGCCAAGGTGTTCATCGTCGCGTTGCTCAGCCTGTCGGTGCTCACCTACATCATGTGGCAGTTCATCGATCCGGACCGTGCCTTGTGGATCTTCGTGTCGGTACTGGTGGTCGCCTGTCCGTGCGCGTTGTCGCTGGCGACGCCGACCGCACTGACCGTCGCCACCGATACGCTTGCGAGAATGGGCGTACTGGTGACCCGTGGGCATGCGATCGAGGCCCTCGCCGGCGCCAATCGTTTCGTGTTCGACAAGACCGGCACGCTGACCCATGGTGTGATGGAGGTTGACGCGGTCGAGGTGCTCGACGGATCGGACGAGGCCCTCGTGCGCGCCCGTGCCGCTGCGCTGGAACAGGCCTCCGAGCATGCGGTCGCGGCGGGGGTGCGGCATGCCGCGGAGGGTCTGACCCTGCCCTCGGTGACGGGACTGGCCTCGGTGACTGGCCGCGGTGTCGAAGGCGTGATCGACGGGATGACTGTCCGCATCGGCCGGCCCCATTTCGTGGCCGAAGTCGCAGGTCTGCCCGTCCCCGGGCGTGTCGCCGAGCTGGAGCGGGATGGCGGGACGGTCGTCGCGATGGGCTCTAGCGCGGGGTGGTCGGCCCTGTTCCGTCTGTCCGATCTGGCGCGGGAAGATGCGCCGGTGTTGTTGGCACGACTCAAGCGCGAGCAGATTCCGACGGCAATCATCAGTGGCGATGCAGCAGCGGCAGTCAACGCGGTCGCCACCCATCTCGGCGTAGACGAGGCCCATGCAGGCATGCTGCCGCAGGACAAGCAGGCTTGGGTGGCGGCGAAGCAGCAGGAGCCGCGCGCTGTGGTGGCGATGGTCGGTGACGGGGTCAACGATGCACCGGTGCTGGCCCAGGCGCAGGTGTCGGTCGCGATGGGCGGTGGCACCGATCTGGCCCGCAACCAGGCGGATATCGTGCTACTGTCGGAAAGTCTCGCGTCGCTGTCCCAGGGCATCAGCCTATCGCGTCGGACGCTGCAGATCATCCGGCAAAACCTGTGGTGGTCTTTCACCTACAACTTCACATCGGTTCCGCTGGCGATGATGGGCTTGATTACCCCCTGGATGGCCGGCGTGGGCATGGCGGGCAGTTCGCTGTTGGTCGTGTTGAATGCGTTGCGCTTGCAGAAGAGAAGCGCGAGAGGTCGCTGATGGGGCTTTATCTGTTGATTCCATTGTCGGTCGTGCTGGTGTTCATCATCGGCGTGATCTTCTGGTGGTCAGTGCGGTCCGGACAGTACGACGACATGGAGGGGCCCGCCTATCGCCTGCTCATGGATGACAAGGATGCGGTCCGGTCCGATCCGCCCGACACGTCGCGAGGAGCGGAGGAGGGGGGCGTCGACGGTCCCGCCGACCAACCCGGGTCAGACGTTCAATGCAGTGCAGCAAACGCCGGGGAGCCCAATGGACAGCCCGGCAGCCAGCCCACTCGCGGCACGTCCACGCAGTGCGACGATCGGAGGGCAAAGTGAGCATTGACGAGTGGGTGACGCAGAGACGCTCCTCCTGCCGACTTGTTGACATATGTCAAAGCCAGAGTCGGGCGCGATAGGCATACTTACGCCATGGTTTTTGAAGTCGCGGCCTGAACCTAGACCCGATTTCATGCCCGGTTTTTGTCTCTCTGTTGGGGTTGGGGGTGCGTTCTTACGCACCCTTTTTTTTCGTCCACGATACCGGGAGCAACCGGTTCGCGCCCCTTCTGTTCATGCTTATGATCATATAATTCGAGCGTTGATCGTTCGTATTCGCGGCTTGCTGCAATACAATATTGACCTACGTCAAATTGAGCTTTCCTGCGAAGCGTATCCTTCAGCCCGGCGGTCCGTATACTTGGTTCGCGTGACCCGTGGGCTCGGCACAAGAAGATTTTCAATCGAAGAGGTGACTCACATGCAATCGCAAGCGACTTACAACTATAAAGTCGTTCGCCAGTTCGCCATCATGACGGTGGTGTGGGGTATCGTGGGCATGCTGGTCGGCGTGATCATCGCCGCGCAGCTTGTCTGGCCCGCACTCAATCTGAGCGACGTCGGCGAATGGTTCCATTTCGGGAGGCTGCGCCCGCTGCATACCAACGCGGTGATCTTCGCGTTTGGCGGTTGTGCGTTGTTTGCGACGTCTTATTTCGTGGTCCAGCGGACCTGTCATACGACCCTCTTCGCTCCCAAGCTTGCCGCGTTTACCTTCTGGGGCTGGCAGCTCATCATCGTGCTGGCGGCGATCACGCTGCCGCTGGGGTTCACGTCCGGCAAGGAGTACGCTGAGCTCGAGTGGCCGATCGACATTCTGATCGCCGTCGTGTGGGTCTCCTATGCGATCGTCTTCTTCGGTACCATCGCCAAGCGCAAGGTGTCGCACATCTATGTGGCGAACTGGTTCTTCGGTGCCTTCATCCTGACTGTCGCGCTGCTGCACATCGTCAATAGCGCGGCAGTGCCGGTGTCGGGTTGGAAAGCCTACTCGGCTTATGCCGGCGCGCAGGATGCGATGATCCAGTGGTGGTACGGCCACAACGCGGTGGGCTTCTTCCTGACCGCTGGCTTCCTCGGGATCATGTATTACTTCGTGCCGAAGCAGGCCGAGCGTCCGGTGTATTCCTATCGCCTGTCGGTGGTCCACTTCTGGGCGCTGATCTTCACCTACATGTGGGCGGGTCCGCACCACCTGCACTACACCGCGCTGCCCGACTGGACCCAGTCGCTCGGCATGATCTTCTCGCTGATCCTGCTCGCACCGTCCTGGGGTGGCATGATCAACGGCATCATGACCCTATCCGGTGCCTGGCACAAACTGCGTACCGATCCTATCCTCAAGTTCCTGATCGTGTCGCTGTCTTTCTACGGCATGTCGACCTTCGAAGGTCCGATGATGTCTATCAAGACGGTCAATGCGCTGTCGCACTACACCGACTGGACCGTCGGCCACGTGCACTCCGGCGCGCTGGGCTGGGTCGCGATGATCTCCATCGGTGCGGTCTACTACCTGCTGCCGCGGATGTACGGGAAGACCGAGATGTACTCCACCAAGCTGATCACCACCCACTTCTGGATCGCGACCATCGGTATCGTGCTCTACATCGCCTCGATGTGGATCGCCGGTGTGATGCAGGGCCTGATGTGGCGTGCGACCAACCCGGACGGCACACTGACCTACTCGTTCATCGAGAGCGTCAAGGCCAGCTATCCGTTCTGGACGATTCGTCTGGTCGGCGGGATCCTGTTCCTGAGTGGCATGTTCATCATGTTCTACAACATGGTGAAGACGATTGCCGGTGAGAAAGCGTACGAGGCGCCGGTGCTCGCACCGCAGGCCGCCCACGCCTAATCGGAGAAAAACAAGATGTCGAAATTTAAACATGATGCGATCGAGAAGAGTGTCGGCCTGATGATCGTGCTGACCCTGCTGACGGTGAGCGTGGGCGGTCTGGTCGAGATCGTGCCACTGTTCTTCCAGAAGTCGACCACCCAGGCGATCGATCGTCAGGGCAACCCGCTGGACATCAAGCCGTATCCGGCCCTGCAGCTGACCGGTCGTGACATCTATGTCCGCGAAGGTTGCTACAACTGCCATTCGCAGATGATTCGCCCGTTCCGTGCCGAGACGGAGCGTTATGGCCACTACTCGGTTGCCGGCGAGTTCATCTACGACAGACCGTTCCAGTGGGGTTCCAAGCGGACCGGCCCGGATCTGCACCGGGTTGGCGGGCGTTACTCGGACGAGTGGCATCGTGTCCACCTGATCAATCCGCGTGACGTCGTGCCCGAGTCCAACATGCCGGCCTTCCCGTGGCTGCAGCGCCAGATCCGTCCGATCGACATGAATACGATCGAGACCAAGATGGAGCGTCTGCGCATGCTGGGTCACCCCTACACCGACGAAGAGATTGCCGGTGCCCGGGCTGCGCTCGAGGGCAAGACCGAGATGGATGCGCTGATCGCGTATCTGCAGGGACTCGGCACCGCGTTGTCGAACTTCAAGTAAAGAAAACGGAGAAGCGTCGTGGAATTGAATGACTTCAGAGTCCTTTTGACGGTCCTGGGATTCCTGTGTTTCGTGGGAATCTGCATCTGGGCTTACAGCAAGCATGCGAAGTCGGGGTTCGATGAAGCGGCGCGACTCCCCTTTACCGACGATGATCTGCCGGCCCGGGGGACGGGACGGCAATCCAAGGAAGGATAAGAAAATGGCTGACTTCGTTAGCGGCTTCTGGAATTTGTGGGTGATGGTGCTGGTCGCCGGTAGCCTGCTGTTCTGTCTGTTCGTGTTGATGTCCAACAACAAACGTGAAAGCGGTCCGGTCGAGTTGCACGGGCACGTTTGGGACGAAAACCTCGCCGAGTACAACAACCCGCTGCCGCGGTGGTGGTTGTACCTGTTCTGGATCACGCTGATCTTCGGTGTGGTCTATCTCGCGCTCTACCCGGGTTTCGGTAATTTCAAGGGTGCGCTGCAGTGGAGTTCGGTCGGTCAGTACGAGACCGAGATGAATGTGGCCGACGAGCGCTATGGCCCGATTTTCGCGAAGTACAGCGAGATGGACATCGCTGCCGTGGCGGCCGATCCGGAAGCGCGCGACATGGGTCAGCGGCTGTTCCTGACCTACTGTGCCCAGTGTCATGGCTCGGATGCGCGTGGCGCGCGTGGTTTCCCGAACCTGGCCGACGGCTCTTGGCAGTGGGGCGGCGAACCTGACGCGATCAAGACGACCATCACCAATGGCCGCACCGGCGTGATGACGCCGTTCGGCGCGGTGCTGGGGCCGGAAGGCGTGCGTGACGTCGCCAACTATGTCAGGTCGCTCAACGGTCTGGCGCACGATTCGTTGCGCGCCCAGCGCGGTGAAGAAGCCTTCGCCACCAACTGCGTGGCCTGCCATGGGGCGGAAGCACAGGGGATGGCCGCACTCGGCGCGCCGAACCTGACCGATAACGCCTGGTTGTGGGGCTCGTCCGAAGCGTCCATCATCGAAACCGTCACGCACGGCCGGATGAATCGCATGCCTGGTTTTGGCGACTTCCTCGGTGAAGACAAGGTGCACCTGTTGACCGCCTACGTCTGGGGGCTGACCAATCAGCCGGCCCGCTGATCTTATCGAGTCTGACCTGTAGCAAGCCGATGCCGGCTCGATCCGGCATCGGTTCAAAACGATAAAGCCGTACTCGTTGGCGTCGGGCCCCGTCCTGGCGCGTTTACCCCGAAATCGCTCAAACGGATACCGCCATCATGGCCAAGCCGGCAGCAGCACCAGGCAGCACGGGGCCGGAAACGCCCCCCGACGATTCCCTTTACGTCTCGCGCAAACTGTTCGTCCGCTCGACCAGCGGTTATTTTGCGAACTGGCGCTGGATTCTGGTCTGGTTCACCCAGATCCTCTATTACGGTCTTCCGTGGCTCACCTGGAACGACCGTCAGGCCGTCCTGCTTCACCTCACCGAACGCAAGTTCTACATCTTCGGCTGGGTGTTCTGGCCGCAGGATGTCTTCTATCTTGCGATCCTGCTGATCATCTCGGCTTACGCGCTGTTCTTCTTCACCGCGATCGCAGGCCGATTGTGGTGTGGCTACGCCTGTCCGCAGACGGTTTATACCGAGATCTTCATGTGGTTGGAGGAGAAGATCGAGGGCGACCACAACAAGCGTCGTAAGCTCGATGCCGCGCCGATGGATGGTCGCAAGTTTCGGCTGCGTGCGACCAAGTATGCGGTGTGGGGGCTGGTGGCGTTGTGGACCGGCTTCACCTTTGTGGCCTATTTTTCGCCGCTCGAAGAGTTGCTCCAGTCGGCCCGTAGTCTGAGTTTCGGACCTTGGGAAACCTTCTGGATCCTGTTCTACGGCGCCTTCACCTTCGCTTTCGCCGGTGTCATGCGCGAGCAGGTTTGCCTGTACATGTGCCCTTACGCCCGTTTTCAGGGCGTGATGTTCGATCCGGATACCTTGGTCATCACCTACGACGAGTCCCGCGGCGAGCCGCGTGGCACGCGCAAGAAGGGGGTCGACCCGGCCAGCGTCGGCAAGGGTGACTGCATCGATTGTGGTATCTGCGTGCAGGTGTGCCCGACCGGTATCGATATCCGCAAGGGCTTGCAGTACGAGTGCATAGGCTGCGCGGCCTGTGTCGATGCCTGCGACCAGGTCATGGACAAGATGAACTACCCGCGCGGCCTGATCCGCTACTCGACCGAGAATGCGCTAAAGAAGAAATGGGGCAAGAAGGACATACTGACCCATATCGCGCGGCCTCGCACCCTGATCTACGGTGGTTTGTTGGCGTTGATCTGTCTTGCGATGGTGTACGGCTTGGCGACACGCTCGGATCTGCGGGTGGATATCATCCGCGATCGGGCCACGCTGGCACGCGAAGTCGCCGACGGGGCGATCGAAAATGTCTATCGCCTACAGGTGATCAACATGGTCGAGCATCCGCGTGATATCAGTTTGTCGGTCTCCGGCCTCGACGGAATTCGCATCGATGGCGAGCATGTCGTGACCCTGCCGGCGGCGACCACCGAGACCGTCACGGTCCAGGTGCGTGTGCCATCGGATGCGGCTTCACCGGGTTCGCACGACATCTTCTTCGAGGTCGGCGTCACCGACGCCGGCGACACCACGGTCGTGCGAGAGCGCACGACCTTCATCTTGCCTCGCTGAGGTGGAAACCGTATCAATCGCAAGGAAGCACATGTCGGAAGCAGATGCACAATTCAAGAACGTCCCGTGGTACAAGCAGCGCTGGCCGTGGATCCTGATATCGCTGCCCGCCACCTCTGTGGTGGTCGGTATGGTGTTTCTCTACTTCGCGGTCACCACCTGGGACGGATTGGTCGTCGACGACTACTATCGCCAGGGCCGGGCCATCGATCGTACGATCGCCCGTTCGGTGCATGCGGCCGATCTCGGTCTGGTGGCCGATCTGAGCATCCGCTCCGATAATGTCACGGTGCGCTTGTCCGCGACCGGTGCGGACGCGTTGCCCGAGTCGCTGATCGTCACGATCGCTCACCCGACCCGGGGCGGACAGGACCAGATCCTGCGCTTGAGCGCAAGTGACGAAGGAGTGTTCGCCGGGCCAGTCGCGCCGTTGAGTACCGGCCGCTGGATCATACAATTAGAAGACGAGTCCCGAACCTGGCGTTTGAACGGGGCCGTATACCTCCCTACAGAGACGGAAAAAAGGATTGTTCCTTACGATTCCTGACCGTAAAGGAGAGTTAGCATGGCGTGGAAAGACCTGATGAGCACCGACTATGGGTTGATGAGCCTGTTCACGATCGGTTTCGTGTTCGTGATCGGCGCTTATCTGCTCAGGTATGCGTTTCGCAAGATGGACGAGGATGAGAAGAACGCTCGTCAGTCCAGGTAAGCCAACTGTCTGAAACATGGGTGAAGGAGTGCGCGGAATGTTGAAGTGGATACTGATCTTGTGGCCGTCGTTTCTGGTGGCCGGTATCGCCGAAGTGCTCTTCTTCACCATCATCGATCCGCAGGAACTCTATCTGCTCGGCGAGCCGGTGGAGTTTTCCAAGATCGCGACTTATTCGATTGGTTTCTTCGGATTCTGGCTGGTGTGTGCCGCGTCCAGCCTCACCACTTTGTTCCTGCAGCGGGGACCGGAAGAACTCAATCGCCGGTAGGTGAGGCGACCTGAGGAATTGCCGAGTCCCCGCTACAAGTCGCTATTGACAGTGAGTGTGGCGCCGCAAGGGCGCCATTTTGTCGACTGCGGAAAACGAACGCTGAACCCCGCGTTCAGCGGTAGATCAGGACCGGAATCTTGGAGTGCGTCAGCACTTTCTGGGTTTCACTGCCGAGCAACAGGCCGGCAATCCCCCTGCGTCCGTGTGAAGCCATGAAGATCAGATCGCAGCTGTGGCGTTCGGCTGCGTCGATGATGGCCTCGTAAGGCACTTCATTGACCGTCGTATCGACGTCGGCCACCACGCCGGCCTGGTCGGCCACCGCCTTTGCCTTGTCGAGGATGGTCTTGGCCTCGGCCTCGGCTGAACGGGCGAATTGGTCCGGTGTCGTGGGGTCGATCAGTGCGCCTTCACCATAGATCGGCATCGGAAAGTCCGGCTGCGCATAGAAAAAGGTCACGCGTGCGCCCGCGTCCTTGGCGAACGAGGTCGCGCGGGCGACTGCGGCGTCGGAAAGCTGGGATCCATCGGTTGGAACAAGCAGATGTTTGAACATGGCGGTTCTCCGTGCTCTTGGCGATCGGGTTGTTTGTGTCCATCATGATGCCAGAGATTTCTTGACGCTGGCAGGCTTGCGACGTGCTCGCGGGCGGGTTTTGCTGGCTCGTCGTCCCAGGCGTGGCGTTTTCGGAGAACCGTATGGAGATCAGCTTTCATGGCGCGGCGGGTGAGGTGACCGGCTCCTGTGCGCGGGTCGTGCATGACGCGGGCGTGTTTCTCGTCGATTGCGGCATGTTTCAGGGGGGGCGTAACGCAGCCACGAAGAACTTGCGTGCGCTCGACTTCAACCTGCGCGAAATCGATTTCGTCCTCCTCACCCATGCTCATCTGGATCACTCCGGTCTGGTGCCGCGCCTGGTTTCGCTCGGCTACCGCGGGCCGATTTATGCGACCAAGGCCACCGTCGATCTGCTGCAGGTGTTGTTGCTGGATTCCGCGTTCATACAGGAAAAGGAAGCGGAATGGGCCAATCGGCGCAGCCGCAAGCGCAATGCCAGAAGTCTCTCGAATGCGGCGCCGCTCTATACGGTCGAGCAGGCACGCGAGAGTCTGAACCAGCTCATCGGCGTCTCCTATGATGAAACGGTCCGGCTCGGTGCGGCGGTCAGCTGTCGCTTTAGGGAGGCCGGCCACATTCTCGGCTCTGCCATCATCGAGGTCGAGGTGGGCGACCCTGCTCGCCACGGCCGTCCGAAACGGCTGGTGTTCACCGGGGATATCGGCCAGAACACCCGTCCGGTGGTGAGAGATCCGGCGCCGATCCGCCATGCCGATTATCTGGTCGTCGAGTCGACCTACGGGAATCGGGCCCATCGTCCGATGGCGGAAACCGAAGCAGAGTTGGTCGGGATCCTGCGCGATACCTTGCAGCGGCGACAGGGCAATGTGGTGATCCCGGCCTTCGCGGTCGGGCGTACCCAGGAGGTGATCTTCGTGCTCGCCCGCTTGGTTCAACAGGGCAAGGTGGCGCCGCTCGAGATCGTGGTCGATTCGCCAATGGCGTCCGCAGTGACCGAGTTGACGCTGAGGTACGATGAGCTTTGGGATGACGAGACCCGCAGGTTGCGTGACTGGGTGCTGGCCCATCCCGACCAGGTCCGGCTGCGATTCGTGCAGGACGTAGCCGAATCGATCGCGTTGAACGAGCGCCGCAGTGGGCTGGTCATCATCTCTGCCAGCGGGATGTGCGAGGCTGGGCGGATCAAGCACCACCTCCAGCACAATCTGGGACGACCGGAGTGCAGCATCGTGATCTGCGGATTCCAGGCAGGTGGGACGCTGGGCCGACGTCTGGTCGATGGAGTGCGATCGGTAATACTGTTCGGCGAGCGCCTGGCCGTCAGGGCGCAGGTGCATACGATAGGTGGCTTGTCGGCCCATGCCGACCAACCGGCCTTGCTGGAGTGGTTGCGGCATTTCGAACGGCCGCCGAAACGCACTTTTGTGGTTCATGGCGAGCATGAGGCATCACGGGTTTTCGTGGCGGCGATCAAGGACGAACTGGGCTGGGCCGCAGTGGAGGTGCCCGAACCGGCACTGCCCTGTCGTCTGGATTGATCCTGCAGGGTGGAACCGAAACATGCATATTTGATCGATATATGTTGAAATGGTAAGAGAGTGTTCGCAGCGAACGAGAGGTAGTCCGATGAATACGGAACGAAAACATGGTCCGCAACCGATGGAGCTGGTCAGCCGTGCCATCCGCGACATGCATAATTCGGTGGAGGATACGGTCGATCCCCTGGGGATGGCGTCCCCCATCGTGCACGCCCAACTCGCCTGGCTCACTCACCCGCAGGAACTATCCGAGCGATTGCTGGCGCTGTCCAGCGACTTGTGGCGGCTGCAAAGTCATTCGATGTGGCGCGCGCTCGGCAAGGACCACGCCGACCCGGTGAAACCGAATCCGGACGATGTCCGCTTCGCCGATCCGGTCTGGTCCGAGTCGCCGACCTGGGATCTGGCCAAGGAGTGGTACCTGGCGATCACCCATAACGTCCAGGACATGTTGTATGACACCCCGGGCTTGTCCGGCAAGGAACGGAGGAGGGCGGCGTTCTGGTGGCGGACCTGGCTCAACGCGGTGTCGCCGACCAACTTCTTCTGGACCAATCCGCTCGCGATGAGAAAGGCGATCGAGACCCATGGCGAGAGTCTGCGGCTCGGCATGCAGAACATGCTGGACGACCTTAAAGCGGGCGAGATCCGGCTCACCAATCCGGACGACTTCAAGGTCGGCGAGAATCTCGCGACGACCCCGGGTGCGGTGGTGTTCCGCAACGAGTTGCTCGAGGTTATCCACTACACCCCGACCCAGCCCTTGGTGCATGCCGAACCGGTCGTGATCGTTACGCCCTGGATCAACAAGTTCTACATCCTCGATCTGGTGCCGAAGAAAAGCATGATCCGCTATCTTCTCGACCAGGGGCTGGACGTCTTCATCACGAGTTGGAAAAACCCGGACGAGTCGATGCGCGATATCGGTTTTGACGACTACCTGACGAAGGGTGTTCATGCAATCGTCGAGACTGCACGGAAGTTTCGCGGTGTCGATCATGTCCATGCGGTCGGTTATTGCATAGGCGGAACCGCTTTGAGCATGTATATGGCCTGGGCGAATGCCGAGTTTCCGGCTGACAAGGTGCCGGTCTCCGATTTCACCTTGTTTACGACCCTGGTCGATTTCCATAGGCCGGGTGACATCGAAGTCTTCGTCGATGAGGCCAGCATTCGCTATATCGTCGGCAACATGGCGCGCAAGGGCTACCTTGACGGCAAGGAGATGGCCTCGTCGTTCCGTTTGCTGCGTTCGAACAGCCTGATCTGGCATTACGTCGTGAATGGCTGGTTATACGGTGAGAAGCCGCCGCCATTCGACGTGCTGTTCTGGAACATGGACGCAACGCGCATGCCGTATACGATGCATGCGTGGTATCTACGCGAGCTGTACCTCGAGAACAAGCTGGTCAAGAAGAATGCGATCAATGTCGCCGGTCAGTCGCTGGACCTGTCCAGGATCAATCAGCCGGTCTATGCCGTGTCGGCGGAGGATGATCACATCGCGCCGTGGCAACAGACCTACAAGATCAACAACCATGTTACCGGACAAAAGCGATTCGTCCTGTCCAGCTCGGGGCACATCCTCGGGATCATCAATCCGCCGGTCAGCCCGCCCAAGCGCAGATATTGGGTCGCCGACGCCCATCGGTCCGACCGGCCGGAATCCTGGCGTGATCAGGCCGAAGAACGGGCGGGTTCCTGGTGGGAGGACTGGATGAAGTGGTTGAAGCCGCGTTGTGGCGAGTTGGTCGATGCGCCACCGGTCAGCAAACGAGGATTCGCGAAACTCGCCGATGCACCCGGTACCTACGTGCTGGAGCGCTGATCCGCAATATATCCGGGTGACTTACGACAGGCCCCTCTCCCTTGTGCGGGGGAGGGGCCTGTCGTTTTGCTGTTGGTAATGATCTGGGCGGTCATCGAGTCTCAGGTCATGTCGGCGGCTGAATGCGCTTGACCGGCATCAATGCCAAGGCCCCGATCACTGACGACAATCGATCTCACGACTACAAGCCGTGACGGTGGCTCAGCCTTGATGGCGTGCCAGTCTGGCCGGGTCCAGCAGCGTGATTTCCTTACCCTGGACCTTGATCAGACCGGCATCGGAGAGGTCGTGGAAGATGCGTGACAAGGTTTCCGGCGTCAGATTCAAGCGGGAAGCGATGACCTGCTTGCTGGTCGGAAGCTGGATCCGGGTCGAGCTTGCGCCGAGATCGTCGTCGGTTTGCTGCAGCAGATAGCCGATGACGCGCTGGGTGCTCGAGCGCAGGGAGTAGGCCTCGACGTCCTTGACCATGCCGTGAAGACGAACCGCCATGCCGGCCAGCAGCTTGCGGGCGAAGTTCGGGTCTTGGTCGATCAGTTCGGACACCACGTTCTGACCGATGTGGAGCAGGGATGAGGTGACCAGCGCTTCCGCGAAAACCGGGTAGGGACGGTCCATCAGCATCACCGCTTCACCGAAGGTCTGCATCGGGCCGACGACCTCCACGACTTTCTCATTGCCCTGGGCAGAGGAGACGCCCAGCTTGATCTGGCCGGAGACCACGAAGTAGAAGCCATGGGCGGGGTCGCCGCGCTGAAAAAGCAGCTCGCCTTTTTCGAGCTTGCGTTCGCGTGTGTAGCGTGCGACGTTGCTGACGTCGGATTCGCTCAGTCCGCTGAACAGCGGAACCTGCAGTAGCAGGGTTGGGACGGATTGGCCTGGATTGGTCATGAATGGCTCCGGATGCTGGCGAGGCGTTCTAAGCCCGCCTTTTACGCCCTGCACCCGAATGGTGCAGACCGACGATGAAGGATTTTCGAATGATGCAGAAAGCAGCGCCCGAGGACAATCGCAAACTACCCTTGTTTGCTGCACCACACCGACCGATGTTCCTGTCCGGAGGGGTGATGCTGTTGCTCGGCTTTGCCCTGTGGGGAGCGGAGCTCGCGGCCCGCGCCGGTCTGATCGGGGCACTGCCTTGGTCGTTTCCGGCTGGCTGGCTGCATGCCCTGTTGGTTGTGTCCGGCATGTTCCCGTTCTTCATTTTCGGCTTCTTGCTCACCGCGATGCCGCGCTGGCAGGGCGCCGATGAAGCCAGGCGCGAACTGTGGCTGCGCGCCTGGGGGCTGCTGGTCGTGGGTTGGATCCTGGTGCTGGTCGGTGCAGGGTCGTGGTTGCCGCTGGTGATGCTGGGCTTGCTGGTCGTGCTGTCTGGCTGGGTGATGCTGTCCATGATGTTGTGGCGGATCGCCCATGCGCCGAGACAGGACCGGATGCACGCCCGTGTCGTGACCTGGGGTGTGTTGTCCGGGGCGGTGGCCTTGCTCGCCTGGGTGATCGGACTGGGTGTGGGCGATGCCCGCTGGATCAGGGGGGCGATCAACCTTTCGCTATGGGGTGGCCTGATCCCGGTATTTGTCGGGGTCTGCCATCGAATGATCCCTTTCTTCTCGTCGAACATCATCATCGGCTACGAGATGGTCCGGCCGCGCTGGGCCTTGGGCGTGATCGTTGGCGGGAGCGTCGCATACGGCGTGCTGTCCTTTCTCGGTTGGGCCGAATTCGGCTGGCTGCCCCTGCTGCCGGCATCTGTGGTGGCGCTTTGGCTGACTTTGCGCTGGCGCTTGGTCGCCTCGCTCAAGGTGCCCTTGCTGGGCATGCTCCATGTCGGGTTCGCCTGGCTGGGGGTGGGGTTGGGGCTGGCCGGGTTGCAGTCGATCGGCGCCTTGTCGGGGGTCTATGGCTTGGGGCTGGCGCCGTTGCATGTGATCGGTATCGGCTTCTTCGGGTCCATCCTGCTGGCGATGGTGTCGCGGGTCACCCTCGGGCATTCGGGACGACCGCTGCAGGCAGACGGTCTGACCTGGGGATTGTTCATCGGCCTGCAGCTTGTGGTTTGCCTGCGGATCGCGGCCGAACTCGTGCCCTCGGCTGTCTCCGGTGGTGTGATGCTCGCATCCGGGCTGGGCTGGCTTGCGATCTTCGCGGCTTGGGCGACGCGCTACCTTCCGATCTACTGGCGCCCGAGGCTGGACGGGAAGCCTGGGTGAAGAAAGGAGGGTATGGTCGATCGAGTCGTCGACTGATTCATCGAGTGAATGGGGCGACGACAAATGCCTGGGTGTTGCCACCGTTCATCATGACCGGAGAAGGGGGCGTACCATGAGTTATTACATGATCAAGCATCTTCACGTGACCATGGTGGTGCTGAGCGCGCTTGGGTTCGCGTTGCGCGGCTGGTGGATGGTGTCGGGCAACGCCTTGCTGACTCACCGCATGACCCGAACGGTGCCGCATGTCGTGGATACGCTCCTGCTCGGCAGCGCCATCGTGCTGGCGACGATGATCTCGCAGTACCCCTTTCAGGCGCCCTGGGTTACCGCCAAGGTCCTCGGCTTGGTCGCCTACATTTTGCTCGGCACGATTGCGCTAAAGCGCGGCCGTACCCGCGTGATCCGGGTCAGCGCCTGGTTTGCCGCGGCGATGGTGTACACTTGGATTGTGTCGGTCGCGTTTTCCAAGAATGCGGCCGGTTTCATTCCCCTTCCCCACTGAAGGATGAATCATGGCTGAATCGTTAATTCCGGTTTCGCCCGGGTTCGAAGAACCGCTGGAAATGCTCGAGGCCTGTCACGAGCGCCTGCATGCGCAACTCGAAACCCTGGACCGGTTGGCCCGCTGGCTGCCTGAACATGGCCCGGACGAGCAGGCGCAGCGTGCTGCGACCAACATCATGCGCTACTTCGATCTGGCCGCAGTCAATCACCATATGGACGAGGAGCGCGACCTGTTCCCGGTCTTGCTCGAGCGTGTGGGTGCCGACCGGCGGGTCGTGCTCTCGTCGCTGATCGACTGGATACTGGAGGACCACCAGCGCATGTTTGCAGCCTGGGACGAGATGCGCGCCAAACTCGAGCCTATTTCGCGTGGCGAGAACGTGCCCTTGACCCTGGAAGAGGTACAAGCGTTCAGCGAACGCTATGTGTTGCACATCGAACGCGAGGAGGGCGAGTTGTTTCCCTACGCGAGGGAACTGCTACAACCGGGCGACATCACTCAGTTGAGCTCGTCGATGACCTGCCGGCGTCGGCATCCCGCTGACTGAATCGGGATATCGAGGCATTCCGCTGGGCACATCGGGGCCGCGCTAGTTAGAGGCCCCGGTGTGTGAAAACTTCGTCCGCAGGAGGCGTTGCAAAAATAAAGCGCGTGTTAGCGGACCGCAACCGGGTGCTGGATGAGTTTCCTGAGTTTCTCCGGGTCGAGGATGCGGATGTGTTTCTGCTGCACGGCGATCATGCCGTCATCCTGGAAGCGGGAGAACGCGCGCGAAACGGTTTCCAGCTTGAGGCCGAGGTAGGAGCCGATTTCGTCGCGGGTCATCCGCAGATGGAACTCGGCCGCCGAGAAACCCCGCGCGGTGAAGCGCTGTGACAGATTGAGCAGGAAGGCGGCCAGTCGCTCTTCGGCGCGCATCGAACCCAACAACATCATGACCCCGTGATCACGCACGATTTCGCGGCTCATCACCTTGTGGAACTGGTGCTGCAGCCCCTCGACCTCTCGAGAGAGTTCTTCCAACTTGTCGTAGGCGATCACGCAGACTTCGCTATCCTCTAGGGCGACCGCATTGCACGAGTGTGCCTCGGTGCTGATGCCGTCCAGACCGAGCATCTCTCCGGTCATCTGGAATCCGGTAACCTGTTCGCGCCCGTCTTCGAGCACGACGTCGGTCTTGAACCAGCCGATCCGGATCGCGTAGATTGCCTCGAAAGGGTCGCCGGCACGGTAGAGGTGTTGCTGGCGCTTGACTTTGCGGCGGGTGCCGACCAATTCGTCGAGTCGGTTGATTTCATGCTCGTTCATGCCGAAAGGCAGGCACAATTCAAGCAGATTGCACTGGGAACAGGCCGACTTGATGTCGGCTGCGGTGATCGGCACGGTCGCCTTCATTTGCACAATTCGAAAACTCCGTTCATAAATGGGAGCGATAACGGGCTCCATTGATCCACGTCAAACTCACCCGCCCCATTTTTTGCGATCGTTAGACATCCCTCGACAGGCCAGAAAAGCTATGAACCGTCAACCCGATCTTGTCTTCGACCAGCAGCTCATTCGCCGCTTCGATGTCAATGGACCACGTTATACCTCGTATCCGACCGCAGACCGGTTTGTGGAGGCCTTCGATGCCAGCGCGCTGAAAGACTGGCTGGCCAAACGGGCCATCGGAGGAACGAGCCGGCCCTTGTCATTATACTTCCACATTCCGTTCTGTAATACGATTTGCTACTACTGCGCCTGCAACAAGATCATCACCAAGGATCATGGGCGCTCAGCCAAGTATCTGAAATATCTTGATAAAGAGATCGAGATGCAGGCCGAACACCTGGGTGGAAGCAGGCAGGTGACCCAGCTTCATCTGGGCGGCGGCACCCCGACATTCCTGTCGCATGACGAGATGCGTCAGCTGATGGACTCGGTGCGTTCGCGGTTCACGCTGGTGCCCAATGGTGAATATTCGATCGAAGTCGACCCCCGCAAGGTGGATTTCGACACCGTGAAGTTGCTCGCCGATCTCGGCTTCAACCGGATGAGCGTCGGCGTTCAGGACTTCAATCACGATGTCCAGATGGCGGTGAATCGGGTCCAGAGCATCGATGAGACCCGTCTGGTGATGGAGTCGGCGCGAGCCACCGGTTTCAAGTCGATCAGCATGGATTTGATCTACGGCCTGCCCAAGCAGAATGTGATCAGCTTCAATCGCACCCTTGAAAGTGTGCTGGAGCTGTCGCCGGACCGGATTTCGCTCTACAGCTATGCCCACCTGCCGGGCTTGTTCAAGCCGCAACGCCGGATCAACTCCATCGAGTTGCCTAACGGCGACACCAAGCTGCAGATCCTGCAACTCGCGATCCGGCGTTTGACCGAAGCCGGCTATGTCTACATCGGCATGGACCACTTCGCCAAGCCGGACGACGAACTGTCGGTTGCGCAGCGCCAGGGGCGCCTGCATCGCAACTTCCAGGGCTATTCGACCCAGGCCGAGTGCGATCTGCTGGCCTTCGGCGTGTCCGCGATCGGCAAGATCGGGCCGGTCTATGCGCAGAACGTCAAGACCCTGGACGAGTACTACGATGCGCTCGATCGGGACGAGTTGCCCGTTCTGCGCGGTATAGAGCTCACCGCCGATGACTTGCTGCGGCGTGCCGTGATCCAGGCGCTGATGTGTCATTTCGAGCTCTCCATCGAGTCGGTCGAGATCGCGCACCTGATCAAGTTCCGCGAGTATTTCTCCGAGGAACTCGACGATCTGCGCGAGATGGCCAAGGCCGGGCTGGTCCAGGTCGATGATGACTGGATCACCGTGCTGCCGGCAGGTCGTCTGCTGGTGCGTGGCATCGCGATGGTATTCGACCGCTATCTGCGCGCCGACCGGGAACGTGCCCGTTATTCCAAGGTGATCTGACGTCTTCGCTAGGGCCGGTTGCCCCCGTCTTCAGTTGCTTGGCCGGTGTAAGATGCTGGCCTCGACCTCTCTCTGGCGGCATGCTGCCCTCTCGTCCGAATGCCTGAAACCGGTTACATCGCCCTGTTCCTGATCGGTCTACTTGGCGGCACGCATTGTGTCAGCATGTGCGGCGGGATCGTTGGCGCGCTGTCTGTGCAGCAGCCAGTCGCACTACCGGGCCAGGCGGTCCGGCAGTGGCCGATTCACCTCGCCTACAACATTGGCAGGATTTCCACTTACGTCTTGCTCGGTGCCGCGCTCGGTGCGGTCGGTACGGCCGGCATGCTGTTCAATGACGTGTTGCCGGTTCAAATGGCCTTGTACGTACTCGCGAACCTGATGCTGGTCGCGCTTGGCCTCTATCTCACCGGCTTCACCCAGTTGCTGGCGCCGGTCGAGCGGGCGGGCCAGCATGTGTGGCGACGGATTCAGCCCTTGACCCGGCGTTTCCTGCCCGCCCGCAATGTGAGCCAGGCCTTGCCGCTGGGCTTGTTGTGGGGTTTCCTGCCTTGTGGCCTGGTCTATAGTGTGCTCACGACCGCCTTGCTGACCGGATCGGCGACCCGTGGGGCCGGCATGATGCTGGCCTTCGGATTGGGGACCTTGCCGAACCTGATGCTCGCCGGCATGCTGTTCAAGCGATTCCGGGACCTCACCCGCAATACCCGGGTGCGCTTCGCGGCAGGGATGCTGGTGCTGGGTTTTGGCCTGTTCGGCTTGTATCACGCCCCCACGCTTGGGGGCATGTTGTGGGGCGGGATAGTCTGTGAAGTTTGAGTCCGCGATGATACGGATGCTATCGTGCGGTTTCGTTAGGCGTTTCTTGTTTTCGGTGACGTTTTGAGTGGGAGTATGGCATCCATGACAGAAGTGATGATCAAGGTTTCGGGCATGAGCTGCGGCGGTTGTGTCCGCAACGTGACCGGTGTGCTCAAGGCGCTGCCAGGCGTGACGGATGCCGAAGTCTCTCTGGATGAGGGTGTGGCGAAAGTGTCATACGATCCGGGCAATGTCACGGTGGAGCAGCTGCGCCAGGCGGTGATCGACGCTGGTTTTGATTCGCAGGATTGACTGATGCGCGCGCCGTTTCGCGCGCTCCAGATTATGCTCCCGCCGCTCCGGCCTCGATTCGACCGAATCGAGGCCGTTTCATGTCTGGCGGTCGTGGAACTCGTCCCTCAACATCCATGAGGGCCGTCCTGACCATCGCCCTTGCCCTCGATCCCTCTTCTTCCAGCGGACCTGCTTGAGCAGTGCGTCGGCACCCCGATTGCCGGCTTAGCGCGCCAGACGGAATTCCACCGGAACCTGCACCCGGCTCGCGACCGGAATCCCGTCTTCCCGTGCCGGCTCGAACCGCCATCGCCGGACGGCCTCGAGCGCGGCCCGGTCCAACCGGTCATGGCCGCTGCTGCTTGCGATTTCCACTGCGAGGGGGTGTCCATCGCGGGAGACCTCCACTCTCAGCAGTACCTGACCCTGCTCGCCGCGGCGACGGGCGGCCGCCGGGTAGTCTGGCGGGGTGTTTTGAAGATAGGCTGCGTCGAAGCGGGCTGGCTCCCGTGACACACTGACCGCTGTCCCTTGTTCGGCCGCGCCGGGCGTGGCGTCGATATCGGTGTCGTCGCTGCGGTTGCCGTCAGTGGTAGGTGGCGCCTCGATCTGCTCCGGCGCTAGGGCCGGTGGCGCATCCGGCGCACGGCTCGATCGCTCTGGCTGGGGCTCTGGCTGGGGCTCTGGCTGGGGCTCTGGCTGGGGCTCTGGCTGGTGCTCTGGCTGGGGCTCTGGCTGGGGCTCTGGCTGGGGCTCTGGGTGGGGCTCTGGCTGGGGCTCTG
>JAUVVG010000071.1 GCA_030604735.1 Azoarcus sp. | reverse complement strand
GAGAAAACGGAGCGACACCGCAGAGAAAAGCGGTGATTTGCCGGAGAAATTGAACCGAGTTCGGTCGCTGTCATTGTTTGGCGGCGGGATTCAACGAAAACCTCGCGTTATTCGAGGTGCCCTTATGAGTCGGGCCGGGAAATACCTCGGCCGGTTCAGGCGCTCTTGAACATCGTTTTCGGGGCCGATGCTAAGTCCGTCGGCATCGTTACTGACCTGCGCGAGTTCGGCCGCCCTAAGGAGAAACCCAAGGTCGCTCAGGGCGAAGCGGAATAGTGGCGGCCGCCGCAACCCTCATCGTCGGTCTCGTGGTTGCCGTCGCCGATGGCGACACGCTGACCGTCCTCAACGATGACTTCCAGCAGATCAAGGTTCGGCTTGCCGAGATCGACGCGCCCGACATGCAAGTTCCATCAAAAAAGTCCTGACAACGAAGTTTTGTTAGAATGGACAGACTGGATCGCGTGAATGCAAATTTCCGGGGGTTTCTGGTTTGAAGGGTGAGCAAGAGCCTTTGGGAGGGAGCCCAGCAGGGCGACCGACCGACGCCGCAGGGCAGCAGCCCGAAGGCGTCTTGGTTCTCAACGCCCGTGACAAGAGAGCCATTGCCTGGATGATCGAGCAGGTGGGGTTTGTGGCGGTGCAGGAGGCGTGCGGTCGACTCGCAGGCCGGCGGCGGCTCTATCCGACCAATTTGGCCAAGGTGCTTGGCCTGACGATCCCCGATTCTGTGGTAATCACCCCAGCATCCGCCGCGCTGGAGCAGATACGCGAACTGCGGCGTCGATTTCCTGGGCTTGGCTAGTGAAGGAACAGCGCCGCAAGGTTCTCCTGCCTGTCTTTCAGTTGTCGGAAGTGACTACAGCGGAAGATCCACGCGCGCTCACTCGGGCCATCAAGCAGGGCAAGGGACGGCCTGCCCTGACCTACCACTATCGTTTTGTTTGGGACGATCATGCTGGACGGGGCTTCAACTACAACCTGTTTCCGGTCGTCCTGGACCGAAACGCCGTTCCTTGGCCGCTCGGCAGCCTCTTCATCCTGGCGCAGCTTGAGGCGGAAACGACCCCTGCCATGACGACCTACCAGAGCAGGGCGGACGACCTGGCCGCGTACAAGGAGTGGCTGGATACACAGAACAACCCCGACGACTTGTTGTTTCAGTTCCCCAAGATCAAGCTACGACGGCCGACCTACCGCTACCGGGGTTACTTGCAACAGCAGATTCAGGCACGCGTACTGGCACCGAGCACGGCGAAGCGACGCATCGGAACCGTCGTCTCTTTCTACCGTTGGCTGATTGCCAACAACTACTTCCAGCCCGAATACCCGCCGTGGGAGGAGACACAATACCAGCTTGCCTTCAAGACGACCGAGGGGGTGGCGGTCTCCAAAAGGGTGGTTAGCACGGACGTGGGCATCCGCGCGCCCAAGTCGGAAGACCCATTCGCCGGGACCATCCAGGATGGCGGCAAGCTGCGGCCCCTCACCGGCAAGGAACAGGTCTGGATTCTCGAAGCGACCGAGGCCAAGGGCAACACCGAGTGCTACCTGATACAGCTCTTCATGCTCGCCACGGGGGCGCGTATCCAGACGGCCAGCACGCTGCGCCTACGGCACTTCACCAGCCAGAACCCGCGATTCTCCAAGTTACTCACGGGCGACGGGGAGCTCTACAAGCTGAAAGCAGGGCCGGGGACGGGCATTGACACCAAGAACGATAAAACCGGCGTGCTGCAGGTCCCGCGCCCCCTCTATGAACTGCTGCACACCTATGCCCTGTCAAGGCGAGCCGAAGTACGCCGAAACCGGTTCATGGCTAAGCACGGCGAGCATCCCGACCCCTACCTGTTCCTGACGCAGCAGGGCAGCCCCTACTACACGGCCAAGGCCGAGACCCTCCGCTTCAACCCCGACCTCGACCGCCGCCATGGGCAAACCGGCCAGCCTGTTCGCCAGTTCCTCAGGGAGCACGTGATTCCCTACGTGCGTGCGCACCACGACAAGCACTTCCATTACCGGATCCACGACCTGCGGGCCAGCTTCGGCATGAACATCACCGAACTGCTGATGGAACTGGTGCAATCGGGATCGATCACCCTGAACCGGGCGCGCATGACCGTGAAGGATCTCCTGTGGCACGAGAGCTTTGCCACCACGGACCTTTACCTCAACTACCGCAGCCAGATGGATGCCATCTACGAGGCGGTGAATGGGTACGGCGAGCAGTTGCAGCGCTGGATCGACCAGGCGATGAAAGGCATGGCGATCGATGAATAAGCCCGTCGAGCCCATCTTCGCCACACGCTCGACAGTCACCATCGAGCTGCCGCTGGGCAAGAACACCCGCCTCCTGCATCCGGAGCATGTCATCCTCAAAATCGGCCCCGTTTCCCACGACCTCGGCGCGCTCTGCTATTCGCTGCGCTCGAGCAAGATGCGCAAGCCCGGCCAGCCGCGCGGGGTTGTGATCGGCTCCCTCCTCAAGCAGCGCCCCAAAGAAATCCTGCAACTCATCAAGGCGCTCTCCCGCCTAGTCCAAGATGACGGCAAAAGCCTGATAACAGTGGGAAACTATGCGCATCAGCTCAAGTCGTTCCTCGACTGGTCAGATTCCAACGGCCTGCATGACTGCCTCTCAGGCGGCGAGGCCACGCGCAATGCCTATCGTGCCTGGGTGACCGAAACCCGCGAACGCTATCTCCGGCAAGAGTTTGGTCAAAGGGCGCACAACGACCGACTTGACTTCATCCGCGAACTTCTGGAAGCCGCGACCGGTCTTGAAGCGCTCGGCCGCGGCATAGGCAAGGTCAAGGAACGCTGGAACCCGAATGGCGGCACCGAACCCTTGGCGCCGCACGACTTCGCGCATGGCGTGGCGCTCAACCAGGCGCTGTTCGACGGCCTGTGCGACCTGGTGCTGGAACAGCGCCCCTTCCCCTACAAACTGGAGCTCCCGGGCACCCTTGGCTGGGAGGAAAGCCACCTCTGGCTCTTTCCTATTAATCAGTGGCGCCTGCCTCCGCACCAATGGGGCGCCGAACGAGAAAAACTCGGCAAGCAGGCCTGTTGGGCCTACGATTACGCTAACGGCCGCCTCGCCACGCCCGACGCGATCGCGCATCGATATGCCACGAGACGCTATCCATCGCAGCAGCGCGAGGATGCAAAGGAGGCCATCAAGAGAGCACAGGCCCGAATCGACACCGCCAATGCCGACGTGCATGACAGGCACCGGACTATGCTCGGCATAATCGCCCACAAGGCCTTCCTGTTCCTCTTCTTCTGCAACACCGCTGCCAACGAGTCGGTCACTCGCGAAATCGAGACGAACGGCGAGGTCGACGCAGCCACCAGCAACCAGCAATTCCGATCTATCAAATTCCGGGCGAGCGGCAAGTCCGTGACGCTGACCGTGCCGGCTGCCTTCATGCCGTCCCTGCGCCGCTTCATGGAACTGCGCCGGTACCTCCTCCAGGGCAAGAACTTCCCTTACCTGTTCTTTACGTTTGGACCACGAAACGAGAACCCGCCCACGCAGATCGGCTATAGCCCGCTTGCTTCGCTGTACGAGAACCAGCTTCGCGCCCTCGACTCGCAGTTGCCCCGCATGCCCGTGAGAAAGCTCCGTGCCAGTGTGGCGGACTGGTACCAGCGCCATCACGACGCGTCGGTCACGGCCAAGGTGCTCCAGAACACCGAACAGACCGCGCAGAAGCGCTACGACTCCGGCTCGGCCACTGATCACCGCGAGGAACTGTCGCTATTCCTGACGTCAGTCTCCGAGTCTGCAAGACGTCAGCGCGTCATCGCGGTCAAGGCGGAGGGAGCGGACGCTCCGCCGCTAGAGGAAGGCGGACGCTGCGACAGCTTCGGCCATCCCGAGTCACTGGCCGACAACGCGCCGGTCAAGCCGGACTGCAAGGATTCCCAAGGCTGCCTGTTCTGCAAGCGCCGGGTGCTGGTCGCCTGCGAGGAGGACGCGCGCAAGGTCGCCTCTGCCGCCTTCGTCATGGAGCAGGTGATCCTCGGCCCGCTACACGAAGCCGCCCTGCGGCCACTGATCGCCAAGTGCGACGAGGACCTTGAGAAGATTGCCAACTTCCGCAACTGCCGCGCAATGGTGGTGCAGGTACGCAAGGACGTGTTCGAGAACGGCAACCTCACGCCATTCTTCGCAGACAAGTACCAGCTGTTCCTCGAACTGGGAGTCATCGCATGAAGATCGAGGCGCGCATCGAGCAGCACGGCGCCCAAGGCCCCGACCCGTGGGACGACGACCGGGGCATCTGCCTGCCGCTGGACCACGTCATCTGCCGCGACGTGGATGGTACCCCGCACACGGTCGGCGAGTTCGTCTGGCCATGGACGGCCTATACGGCCCACCGGCAGAAGTTCTACCTGCACTTCTTCTACTGGAAGCAGACAAAAGGCAGAGCGGTCAAGGGCACATTGGTGGTTTCGCCCGAGCGCGAAGCCCGCATTCGCGAGCTGCAGTTCCTGATGACGCGCCTGATCTATTACGGCAACGAAAACGCGCCAATCACGCTGGACGTCAAACTCCGCACGCTGCACCACGCCGCGCGCTTTGCCGAGGCGCGATCCTGCATGGTGCGCGACGTGCTGACGCAAACGACCCTCCTGGATGCCTGCGGCGCAAGCCTGCCAGATACCTACGTGGCCAAATGGATGGGTTGGCTCACCTTCCTTGGCCAGATCGAGCCTGAAACGCAACTGGGTTTCACACTGGCGACCCCGAAGCAGTGGAAGGACCTGGAGCGGCGGGTCAAGGAGTTTCGCAACGACTTTCGGCAGCACGCTCCCCTGCCGACCCGGATCTACGCCGCGCTGATCAACAACCTCGCGGCGGAACTCGACGATATCGAGGCGCACAAGCCCCGGTTGCTAGCGGCGCTACGGGAAGCCATTGTCGAGCATCGACAAGCCAAGGCGGCCCAGAACAGGATTTGCATCGGCCCCGCGCTGGTCGAGAAGCACGGTCTCGCCGCCTACCTTGGCAGGCGCGGCTTCACCGGGCCGAGACCTTTGATGGACATGGCCAGCGCCATCGGCGAGATCTTCCTTATGTGTAAGCTGCAGATTCATGTGTTCAGCGGCATGCGGAATTCCGAAGCCCGGCATCTGCCGTACCACTGCATGAGCCCCGAGCGCGGCCTGCACGGGCGCAAGCACTGCCTGATTGCCGGCGCCACGACCAAGTTCAACAATGGGAGGCGCCTGCGGACAAAGTGGGTTACCACCGAGCGCGACGGCTTCCGGGCGATCCGGCTGGCCCAAGAGTTCGCCGCCGCGATCTACGAGGACCGAGGTGTCATGCCGAGCAAGGCTGACGACCTGAAGGACGAGCACCCGCTGTTCCCTTCGGTCGAGTACCTGCCTTGGATGCAGCGCCAAGTCTCGCCGGAGCGTCGGATCGCCGCCTTTAAGGGATATCTTGGCGGTGCAAGTGATTCTCTTCTAAGCCGCCTGTGCCCGGCCATCGAGGAGGAAGACATCGCGGAACTGGAGGAGATCGACCCCTTCCGCGCTTGGTGCGAGGAGCCCGAGTTCGGGATCGGCCGGCCCTGGCCGCTGACCACCCACCAACTGCGCCGCAGCCTGGCGGTGTATGCCAACGCCAGCGGCCTGGTTCGCCTCTCCTCCCTGCGCCGGCAGTTGCAGCATATCACGCGCGAGATGACCCTGTACTACGGGCGCGGCAGCACCTTCTGCAAGAACTTCATCGAGGACGACCCGAAGGGCTACAACAAGCACGTCGCGGTCGAGTGGCAGGACGGCGCCGAGGAGGCCGAAGTGCTGGCCTTCGTGCGCGACGTGCTGCACAGCAAAGAGCAGATGTTTGGCGGGGCCGGCAACTATTACGATCGCCAGCGAGAGCGCGGCGAGGTCATGGCGCGCGAGGAGGTTGCCAGGCAGATGAAGGCCGGGCTGCTCGCCTACCGGGAAGGCCCGCTGGGCGGCTGCACGCGACCGGGGGTGTGCGAGACACGCAAGGGCCTGAACCTCATCGACACCGTTTGCGCCACCGATGGCTGCAAGCACCTAATCGGCAAGCACTCGAAAATCGTGCAGACGATCCGGCTCAAACGTGCGGCGATGGCTCACATCACGCCCGGTTCAGTCACCGCAGCGATGGAGCGTGAGGAACTGGAGGCGCTGGAGCGTGTGGAACGCGAATGGCGACCCCAGGAAGGCCTTGCAGCGGCCCCGACAGGAGACGGACATGCCTGACATCCTCAAGGATTACTTCGAGGCGCTGGAACGCCTAAAAAAAGGCAAGCCGACCAATGTCCCCAAAGGGACTAGAATCACCAACGATTCAGTATCTCTGGAAGCGGGACGCAAGAAGGGCACGATCAAGAAATCACGGCCGATCTTCAGCGACCTGATCGAGGCGATCGATGCTGCCGCCAAGGCAGAGGCCAAGCACCGTGATGACATGCGGGAGCGGCTGGACGAGGCCAAGGCCGAAGCTGCACGCTACCGGGCGTTGTGGGAGGAGGCGCTGGCCCGCGAGGTGTCGCTGCTCAAGCAGCTTTGGGATGAACGGGAAGCGTGGGTCAAGGAGCGGGCGGCGCTGACCGGGGGCAAGGTCACCCCGATCAGCAAGACGGGACGGATGTGAGCCAGCTGCAAGATCTCCGCTGACCTTTCGGCCACGACCGGCCCATCGCGTTTACTATCAAGCTGCCGATCGAGAGGTAGCTCCACTCAAAAAACTGCCGTCCTGCCTACGGGAGCAACTCGACCTGAGGGACCTGCCCATCGAGCGGCGGCAATCCGGCCGACACCTGCTACACGGCGCTCAGCGTGGGCGAACTGCAGGTCCTTGATGCTTCGGACTCACAGATTCGACGCTCGGCAGCCGGCCGAGCGCTGCAAGAGCGACCTCTCAACGTGGAGTTGAAGCGACAGGCCGACTGCAAAATCGGAACTGGCGACCACCATTCCATCAGGTGACGAGAGAACCCTTCTTCAAAGCGCGATACGGCGCTTTCACGTTTCACCAATCGTACCTGCTACACGCGCGCCGCCCACGCGATCAACTCGCGCCGCTTCTACCCCCGCCGTGCCAAACCTCCTCGACGATGTTCATCGCCGCCGCGATCAGTGGCTCCTCTTGGCATTCCTGACGGCAAATGAAGCCAAGTTCGGCGGGTACCGACACCGCATCGGCAATGACGATGCCTTCGGCGTGCGCAGCACGCAGCGCGAGACTTTCGCGCGCAAGCGCCAGCGCGACACCCGACTTCACCAGATCGATCATCGAGGGCTCGAGATCGACCCGTGCGACGACCCGCTGCGCAACGCCCTCAGCGGCAAAGATGCGGCTCAAGAGGCGCGAATGGACTGAGTCGGGCGGCGTACCGATCCACGGTAGCCGCGCAAGGTCGCGCCATCCTTTCCCCCGCACCTGGCCGCTCCAGCCTGCCGGAGCAATGACGCGATAAACGAACGCGGTTAGCGTGACAACGTAAAAGCGATCCTTCAGTTCCGCCAACCCGGGTGGGCCGAGCGCGTAAGCAACGTCGAGCCGCCCCGCCTCCAACTCGCGGGCAACCGCGCCCGACATGCCGTGTGATAGTTCGAACGACAGACCGGGGTGGCGCTCCGCCAGCAGGCGCAGGAACGGCCCCATGCGCAGGAACTCGGGATCGACGATGGTGCCGAGCCGCAACCGTCCCGTCACCGAACCCTTCAGCCTCGTCGCCGCGGCGCGGAACTCGGCCGCGGCAGTCAGCGCCCGCTCGGCGGCCGGCAACAGCTTCTGCCCCGCCTCGGTCAGGCGCATGCCGCGCGGTCGCCGCTCGAAGAGCATGACACCGATTGATTCATGCAACTTCTTAAGCTGCAGGCTGAGCGCCGGCTGGGTGACGAAGAGCCGCTCCGCGGCGCGGGTGAGGTTGCCCTCGCGTGCCACGGTGACGAACGCGCGCAGTCCTGAGTAGTCCATTCTGTAATTAGCAATTCGAATAACGAAATCAAGAATAACTCATTGGACCCTCTGTAGTACATGGTTCTAAATACGATCCATCGTCACAACCGTCACACAGCGAAGGAAGAGACATGAGCCTTACTTACATCAACGCCCCCGAGCACATCGGCCACTGGATCGACAACGAACCCCGTCCGGCCGGCGAGCGTAGCCAGCCGGTTTTCGACCCGGCTTTGGGTCGCTCGACCCGTCAGGTCGGTCTGGCCACCGAAGCGGAAGTCGACGCGGCGGTCGCCAGCGCCGCCACCGCACAGCACGCCTGGGGCGCGATGGCGCCGCAGAAGCGCGCGCGGGTGCTGTTCAAGATGAAGGAACTGGTCGAGCGCCACACCGACGACCTCGCCCGCCTGATCACCCGCGAGCATGGCAAGACCTTCCCGGACGCCAAGGGTGAAGTGCAGCGCGGGCTAGAGATCATCGAGTTCGCCTGCGGCATCCCCCAGCTCTTCAAGGGGCAGTACTCGGACAACGTTGGTGGCGGCATCAGCAACTGGAGCCAGCGCGCACCGCTGGGCGTCACCGCCGGCATCACGCCCTTCAACTTCCCGTTCATGGTCCCGATGTGGATGGCGCCGGTGTCGATCGCCTGCGGCAACAGCTTCATCCTCAAGCCCTCCGAGCGCGACCCCTCGCCCTCGCTGCTGACCGCCGAGCTGTTCCGCGAAGCCGGACTGCCAGCCGGCGTGTTCAACGTCGTCCAAGGCGACAAGCTCGCGGTCGATCGTCTGCTGAACCACCCCGACGTGCAGGCAGTGAGCTTCGTCGGCTCGACCCCGATCGCCAAGTACATCTACGAGACATCGGCCCGCAACGGCAAGCGCTCGCAGGCACTGGGCGGTGCGAAGAACCATATGGTGGTAATGCCTGACGCCGACCTCGATCAGGCCGCCGACGCGCTGATCGGTGCCGCCTACGGGTCCGCCGGAGAACGCTGCATGGCGATCTCGGTCGCGGTCGCGGTCGGCCATATCGCCGACGAACTGGTCGACAAGGTTGCCACCCGTGCCCGCGCGCTGAGGGTGAACGACGGTGAAGCCGAGGGTGCCGACATGGGCCCGATCGTGACCGCCGAAGCCAAGCAGCGCATTGAAGGCTACATCGCCTCGGGCGTCGAGCAAGGGGCGACGCTGGTGATGGACGGTCGCGGGCTGGTCGTGCCGGGCCGCGAGCAGGGTTACTTCCTCGGCGCCTCGCTGTTCGACAACGTCACACCGGACATGAAGATCTACCGCGAGGAAATCTTCGGCCCGGTGTTGTGCGTGGTGCGGGTCGACACCTTCGCCGAGGCGGTCGAGCTGGTCAATTCGCACGCCTTCGGCAACGGCGTCGCCTGCTACACCCGTGACGGCCGCACCGCACAGGAGTTCGCGCAGAAGATCCAGATCGGCATGGTCGGCATCAATGTGCCTCTGCCGGTGCCGATGGCCTGGCACTCGTTCGGTGGCTGGAAACAGAGCCTGTTCGGCGATCACCACAGCTACGGCGAGGAAGGCGTGCGCTTCTACACCCGCTACAAGAGCGTGATGCAACGCTGGCCGGATAGCGGTTCGAAGGGGCCGGAATTCGTGATGCCGGTCAATTGACCTTTCACTGAAAAGACAAGCTGTACGGCGGGCTTCGGCCCGCCGCCTACTGATCGGGTCCGACGCCGTATGCGGCTGGAATCCCGCCGGCCCCGTGCGCGCCGGGCGGCGGCCCTCCAAAATTCGAATTCAGGAACTTCCCATGAAAGATATCGGTGAATTTGACTACGTCATCGTTGGCGGCGGTGCTGCGGGCTGCGTGCTGGCCAACCGCCTCTCGGCCGACGCGGACGTCAGCGTGCTGCTGCTCGAAGCCGGCAACGACGAGAAATGGATCTGGACCAAGATCCCTGTCGGCTATCTCTACTGCATCAACAACCCGCGCACCGACTGGTGCTACAAGACCGAGCCCGAGCCGGGCCTGAACGGACGCAGCATCATCTACGCCCGCGGCAAGGGGCTCGGCGGCTCGACGCTGATCAATGCGATGCTCTACCTGCGCGGCCAGGCCCGCGACTACAACGAATGGGCCGAGCTCACCGGCGACGCCGGCTGGAGTTGGGACGCGGTACTACCGCACTTCAAGGGCGTCGAGGACAACTGGCGCGGCGGCAGCGAGCACCATGGCAGCGGCGGCGAGTGGCGGGTCGAGCAGCAACGCCTGCGCTGGGACATCCTTGACCGTTTCGCCGAAGCTACCGCGGAAGCGGGCATTCCGATGACCGAAGACTTCAACCGCGGCAATAACCTCGGCGTCAGCCAGTTCGAGGTCAATCAAAAACGCGGCACCCGCTGGAGCGCAGTGCGCGGCTTCCTCGATCCGGTGCGCCACCGGCCTAATCTGACCATCGTCACCGGTGCGCTGTCCGACCGGCTGCTGATGGACGGGCGGCGGGTGAAAGGCATCATCTTCCGCCGCGATGGCGAGGAGTGCGTCGCCCGCGCACGCATCGAGACCGTGCTTGCGGCTGGTTCGCTCGGTTCGCCGGCGATCCTGCAGCGCTCGGGCATCGGCGACGGCGCAACACTGCAAGAGCTCGGTATTCCACTCGCCCATGAGTTGAAGGGGGTCGGCAACAACCTGCAGGATCACCTGCAGCTGCGCAGCATCTTCAAAGTGAGCGGCATCAAGACCCTGAACCAGCAGGCCAACAGCCTGTGGGGCAAGGCGATGATGGGCCTGGAATACGCCTTCTTCCGCCGCGGCCCCTTGACCATGGCGCCGAGCCAGCTCGGCCTGTTCGCCTGTTCCGACTCCTCGGTCGAAAACCCAGACCTCGAATACCACGTGCAACCGCTCTCGCTGGACAAGTTCGGCGACCCGGTGCACAAGTTTCCGGCCTTCACCGCCAGCGTTTGCGACCTGCGCCCGAAATCGCGCGGTCACGTCACGATCCGCGACCGCGACCCGGCGAGCGCGCCGCGCATTGCGCCAATGTATCTCACCGATCCGGAAGATCGCGCCAAGGCCGCCAGAGCGATCCGCCTGACCCGGAAGATCGCGGCCCAGCCCGCGCTGGCACCGTTCAAGCCGGTCGAGCACCTGCCCGGCCCGGGCTTCGAGACCGACGAAGATCTGGCGGTCGCCGCAGGCAACATCGGCACCACGATCTTCCACCCGGTCGGCACCTGCAAGATGGGGCGCGAAGACGATCCGAGCGCGGTGACCGATGCCCGCCTGCAAGTGTTGGGGTTGGGCGGCCTGCGCGTGGTCGATGCATCGATCATGCCGACCATCACCTCCGGCAACACCAGCTCGCCGACGATCATGATCGCGGCACGCGGCGCGCAGATGATCCGCGAGGACCGACTGCGGTCAGCCTGAAGTTGCAGACGGGGCGCCAGCCGCGCTGCATTTGCTGGCGCCGGTATTACCAATCAAGCTGACAGACTAGTATGTAGCTCGGGGTGCGGTGATTAGCCAACCCGCCCAGTTTTCTTGTCAAGAGTGAAGGAGCAGCGGCAACCCGTTCTGGGCAGGAAAGCAACGAAGCCGATCGTTGCGGCTGTTCTGCGATAAGCGATCGATTACCAGGGCGGAGAAACGCGGGTCAGAGTGCAGAAGGAAGTGTTTGCAGGTGCGGAAGTTTGCGGCGCCAATTTGTCGCTCAAGCATTTGCCTCGACGCACAAATCACGCAGGCAGCAGCCAAGGATCTCTGCGACCACGGTGATTGGGAACGGGCCCGCAGACTTCAGCACCTGCACGGTGGATCTGGAGACCACACAGACCGATTTTGACATCCGCTACGGCATGCGACGCCTGCAGCCGCCCGGGACGATGGTGGTGCCGCTCCCGCCCGAGACCATCGTGCCCCTGTGCGCGCCGGCGCTGATAAACGGCGATCATCCGATCCGCAAGACCCGTGACCTCGCCTTCCATACCCTGATCCACGGCGAGGTATGTCTGGTCGGCTGGCGAGAATTGATACGGCGACACCGCACGGTCAAGCTCGACATTTCCCGCGGCCTGCTCTTCGATCGGTCGTTCATGGCTATCAGCGCGGCGGTCGACGGGCTCGACGTATGCCTATAGAGCTTGTTGCTGGCCCGGCGAGATCTCGAGGCCAGCGAGCTTGTGGCACCGCTCGGCCTCTTCGGGCCGCAAATGCGGGTTTACACGTTCAACATGCTGAGGCCCCGGGCCGATCTGGCCAAGATCAGGGACTTCCAACAGTGGTTGTTCCGCGAGTCGGAACAGGGCGCGAAATTCGCTCGCGCTCGCCGAAGGGTTTGTGAGCCCAGGCCGGCGGCGAGGGCGGCGAATTGCTTGCCGCGCTTGTCGATGCTGAACTGTTCGCGCTCATCCGGCGCATTCAGCAGCGCTTTGATGCCTAG
>JAUVVG010000063.1 GCA_030604735.1 Azoarcus sp. | reverse complement strand
CCACCCGGCTCTTCGCTTCGGCAAGCTCCAGCACCGCCGCCAGATCGCGCCGCAATGCAGCTTCCAGCGCCGCCGGCACCCGTCCGCCAAAGGCCTCGACCAACTCCGCGTAGTACCACAGCGATCCATCCTTACCTCCGGTGAAGCGCGTCCACACCGACTCACCGATCTCCGTCAGATCGAGCAGGATTGCCTGCAGGTTTGCCAGCTTGTCGCAGGCAGAGACGAGAACGCCCTCACCTTCCGCCGCGCGCAGGTGGGCGAGGTAGAGCTCCTTCCGCTCACGCCAGGGGCTTTTCTGCCCCTGGGCATCCGGCAGGCCATCGGTACAGAACTGCACGAGGTCGAGGACCTGGCCACCGAAGGCTTCGCGGATCGGCTCCGCCCACTGCGGACCACCGTCCTCAAGGACGTCATGCAGCAGCGCCGCGATGACTTGGTCCTCGTTGCCACCATAGCGTTGAACCAAAGTCGCCACCGCAACCGGGTGCGTGATGTAGGGCAATGGCAAGCCAAGAGCGTTCTCGGTCCCTTTGCGGATCTGGCCCGCGTGAGCTTCGAGGGCGAGCAACAGGGCGGTGTCGAACTTCTGGGTCATGAAATGGGCTCCTGAGTGGTCGTTTTTTCGATTGGCATTTTCCGAAATCCAGGGCTCACCCGGTGCGCCCAGTTCGATAGCTGATGCTCCCCTCCACCAGGCAGTCTGGATAGCCGAACTCACTCGATGGATGCGTATGCTTTCCAGAATCCAGTTTGGGAATCTGCTCGAAGCCGTATCGTTTCAAGAGCTAGCGAACTGCCTTCCGAAAAGGGGGCTCCCCGTGACCAGCGAACATCAGCCCATCTCTGGAACGTACTCGCAGACCTCCCGACTCACAGCCTGAAGGTCTTGATCTCTTCCACATCTCCATGCGTGAGCTGAAACCACTCTCCATTAAGCCGTTTTGTTCTGAAACGCCGATGCAACTCCAGCTCTGCTCGGGAGTAGTCGTCGAACCAAGCGTAGTGAACGACCTCTATCTCGAACGGAAGCTTCACGGAAAAAAGCTGCGAGCGTTGCTTCATCCGCTTTGTCTTGCCGATCTTGTACCCATAGGACGAGCGGATCAGGTAGACGAAACCCGCTCGATCGTTGTCAACGTCAAAGGCCTTCAGCTCGGGTCTGCTCCCAACGGCGGACACCTCGGTCCTGCCTGCGCTGCGCTTGGTTTCTGAACGTAGCGTCTGCAAGGCCGGTTGTGTCTGCTGTCCGAAGTACCGCTGGAACATCTCCGGGAGGCGATAGCCCTTGATCACTGACGCGGCAAAGCGGAAGTACGGCTTTGTCTGTCGCCAGAAACGCATTCCCTGTGTCGATGGGTGAAGGGTCTCGGTCGCACGAATCCAATTGACACCGAGCGCGCCATGACTACCGGGAGAGTTCGTAACGACGCCGAGCGCCCGGACCTCACCCGACTGGGTGCTTTCGTTAAAACGGGCCAGGACGATCCCATCGCCAACCTCTACTTCCATGGAGAGATCGGGGTCAGAGCACGAGACGGTTCCAGTCTTGAGCATCAACTCAAGCGCGGCGGCATCCGAGTAGTTCAAGCGGAAAAAACGTTTCGGCTCTTTCATTGCTGCGGGCTCTCCGGTTTCGAGCGGTACGGCGTCGTTTGCTGATCTTCAATACGGCGCTCTGCTTCTTGAAGCTCAAGACCCCGGTGGAACTGGCGCACATACTCTCGCTCCCGCGCCCTTTCCTCCTTCATCTTCATGAAGGGGTTGCTCTTGAGCCAGGGAGCCGTCCGGCGAAGTCCCTCTAGAATCACTTTGGGCTGCCCCGGGAGGTAGCCGATCAGGCGTTTTATCCGCACGAGGAATTCCTCAACTTCGCCGTCCGGCGCCACCCAAAAAGCATCGCGCAGAGCGGCCAGCGTCACGACATCGAGAGGAATCAACACCGGGCCACACTCCTCGACTGGCACGAGGAGCATCGGCATCAAGCACGAATTGTCGGGCGACGGATATGCGATAAGCCAAGCGTGGTAGTGCGCCATAGCGTCATCCATGGAGGATGTCTGCCCCCTCGGCCTCTGCGCCACCTCGTCCCAGTCATCATCTGGAGCAGGGCCATACTTCTCGAACACCCGCAGTGCATCATTCCTCAGCTTCTCAACCGCGACCGCGTGCTCGCCATAGCCGAGGGTCGGGTCAATGGGGTTGATCACGCCTTCGCCGTACCCGAGGTAGACATGCGGCACATAAAAGAACTCGTCATCCATCATGCAGCCCGACGGCGTGGGGCCGTAGAGCCATACCCCATGCGCGCTGTTGCGCTTCGTCACCGCTTCCTGCCAGTAGGCGCGGGTCTGATCCATGGCCGCCTCGCGCTCAGCCGCACGGGCCATCACATCCGCTGCTCTTTCCTCCTCGAAGGTGCGCCCAGGGGTTTCCCATGGAACAGGCTCGCGGGAAAAGTATCGATCAAGATTCTCTTTTATCTGATCTCCCGATAGCGAGGCTGCGGGTGGCTCGAATTCGCTGGCACGTAGCTCTGCGTCGAATTGAGGCCACCGGCACGATCCGCCTTCGGCGGCATGCTTGGCCTTGAACGCAGCTGTTTCCATGAACAATGAAAATAAGCCGAACTCTTGATCGACTCTATTCACCAGTCCCTGGAGCATGCCCTGCACCTCTTCCGCCTCTTCACGAACCTCCGAATTGGCTGGGTGAAGAGACATGCCGGACATCAGCTGGTGGGCCAGAGTTGAACAACTGACGTTGAAGACTCGAGCCATCGCCTCGAGCAACCACCGGTACTTGCTTGCGCTCCGGCGGACACGGACCTTCTCCGGCTGCGCATCCGACGCTAGCATCATCCGATGAAGCTCCTTGGAGTAGTTCCCCACCGCCCCGAGACCTGCCTCCTCGCAAAACCTCCCGAGCTTGACACCCTGGCTCTTCAGTTCGCTCTTGAGGCGTGGAAACTCGCGGTACAGGTTCCGGGCAAGGATAACCTCGTCGCCACGCGGCAGATCCTTCGCACCAAGTCGTTTCAGCGCCGACCATGCATCCTTGCCGTCGGCTTCCCACTTCCTGCTTTCATCCTGAACCCGCAGCAGGATCGTCTGGACAGCATTCCGAGCACTTGAGACTAGCGTTTCCTTTGTCATGACAAATCTCCTCAGTGCCGGTTGATTCGCTTGAAGCGATGGCCGATCGTGATCACCACTCCGTCATTGCTCATGACGGCGTACATATCGAGCAGTTGTCCCAGAAGATCCACAACCTTGTGACCGACTGCTCTGGAAAGGCGACGGCGGGCCGCATGGTCGAAGTAGCGGAGCTCTGCTCCGTGCTGATCAGGTTGTGTCGCTCCATACTCAACGAGCCATTCCAGAATCAATGGCGGCACACCGCGCTGCTGAGCCCGTACCTGTGCGTGGGCAGTCAAGAGTTTGCTGTTCATCTTCGCCTCCAATCCGTTTGTGCGTTTCGTGTGGCCACACTATGCAGCACTCAGGAATGGTTTGCCGCCCCCGTTTTCCTATGCTTATAGAATTTTCTGGGGATGTTTTGCATTTTTCTGGGGAAGTTTTTACATCTTCAATGACTCTCGATTGGAATTTTCAGACATTCAAGGCTCACCCGGTGCGCCCGCTTCGGTATGCTCTCCGTATTTCACCGAACGGTCTCCCCCATGAACCGCAGCGAACGCTTCTACAGGATCGATCAGTTGCTAACCGCCCGGAAGGTGGTCACGCGACAGGAACTGCTCGATGAGCTCGAGATTTCCTGGGCAACCCTCAAGCGTGATCTCGCATTCCTGAAGGACCGCTTCAACGCCCCGATCATCCACGACCGGGAGGCCGGCGGCTATCGCTTCGCGGAGCCCGGCGTAGGCCCGAGTTATGAGTTGCCCGGCCTGTGGTTCAGCGCTGACGAGACCTACGCACTGCTGACGATGCACCGACTGTTGTCGGACCTGGAACCACGCCTGCTGGCTCCGCACGTTGCCCCGCTTCTCTCCCGGCTGGAGAGCATCCTCGGCCAGGAGGGCCAGCGCTTCGACGAGATCGCCCAACGGATCCACCTGGCTCGCATCGGCCACCGGGTCAAGGATGCCGAGCACTTCAGCGAGCTCTCACGGGCGCTCCTGCAGCGGCAGCAAGTTCGCATCAGCCACTATTCACGCGAGCGCGACGAGCATACGGCCCGCACAGTCTCACCGCAGCGGCTCACCTTCTATCGCAACAACTGGTACCTGGAGGCCTGGTGCCACGAGCGCGAGGCGCTGCGCCGGTTTTCGGTCGACGCGATCGAGTCGGTGCAAGAACTAGAGGTGCGTGCAACGGAGGTGCCGCCAGAGGCGCTCGAAGCAGCCTTCTCCAGCAGCTACGGCATCTATGGTGGATCTGTGGTGCATCGCGCAGAACTACGTTTCTCGCCCAGGGCGGCACGCTGGGTAGCGCGCGAAGAGTGGCATCCCAACCAAGTCGGCACTTTCGATTCCGAGGGCCATTACCGGCTCACGCTCCCCTATGCCGATCCGACCGAGCTCGTCATGGACATCCTGCGCCATGGCCACCACGTCGAGGTGCTCGCACCCGAGGCCTTGCGGGTGCAAGTGCGTGACGAGATCGCGCGGATGGCGCGGCACTACAGCACCTGACGCGCCGCGCATGCCCCCGGAGCCGGGAGGTCAGCCAGCCCCAGAGCGCCTCACCAGAAACTCCCGCTCTCCAACCCGCATGAAGCGGAGCGTGTCACCCGCTCTGGAACCCGAGCGCTCAAAGAAATCGCGGACCTGAGCGCGGGCACGCAGAATCATCTTGTCGCCAGCGACATCGCATTCGATCGATGGCCCCGGCTCGAAGGTCACACGGATCGCCCTGCCCAGGTCGGATTTGTTCGACCCGCCGATGCAATCGCTGGGCAACAAGGACTCGGCAGTGCGCAAATAGAAGTGGTTGTTTCGCAGGTTCCCCTCGGTCAAGCGGATGTCCACCCAAGACCCCTCGGCCCTGTGCTGCGGCCTCCGGTGTTCGCCCGTCGACGGAGGCTGCCTGGCCGGCGGCGGCTCCTTGACCGTTACGGGCGGCGTCGAATCCGCCCATCCGGGATCCGCCTGAAACGTAGGCAGATCAACCCAGGTCACCGCGCCACTCGGATGCTTGTACGGAACGGGACAGGCGAAGCGCCTCACGTCGCGCAACACCCAAGGCGTTGTCCACCGGTTCGCGAACGCATCCTCGATCCCGGAAACGGGTATCGCGTGGAACGCCTCCGTGGCGCGCAACTGTTCGAGGTCGAGGGACGGCTTGCATTCGACGAGCTCCGCCGTGCCATAGATGCGGCCGGATCCCGCCTTGATCAGGGCGATTCGGCCTCGGATGCTGGTTGCCCTCGTACGCATCTCCCAGGTTTTCTTCCCCGCCAGGATGTGGTCGATCCAGGGGGAACGGATGACGAGTCCTTTCATGATCTGTTCGCTTCTTGGTGATGAATGTTGGATGTGAGGGGCGCGAGGGCAGCAAGCCAAGCGCGCCGCTGATGAACTCATGCTGCCACGCCACTTTGGCGATACAACGCCGTCAGCACCTCGCGCATGTCGACCGGCAGGTAACTCCAGCCCCGGACGGCGACATCGCTGGGTACGCCGAACATCGCCTCCGCCACCCCACCGGCAATGGCGGCCACGGTGTCGCTGTCGCCCCCGATCGAGATCGCATTCCGAATCGCGTCCTCGTAACTCGTTGCAGTGAGCGCGCAGACCAGCGCCTGCGGCACGGTTTCCTGACAGCTTTCGTTGAAGCGGTAATCCGGCCGGATGTCGTCGGGCGTCCGGTCGAGGTCGTAACCGTAGCGCTCGACAATCGCATAGCGGATGTTGGCCGGCGTGACGCGCTGGCGGGCGAGGAAGACCGCGAGCGCCGTCGCTTCGGCCCCCTTGAGCCCTTCCGGGTGATCGTGAGTGACCTCAGTGACCTTGCGCGCCATCGAAATCGCCTCATCGACGCTGTTCGCCAGCAGCCCCGCCGGCGCCACGCGCATCGCGGCGCCGTTCCCGAAGCTGCCATAGGGGTCGAACACATCGGACGCGAGCCACATCGCAAAGCGCTGTCCCCAACCGCCGTTGTCCCAGTAGCGCCGGCCCCAATCCTTCAGGGCCTGCGCCGGATGGCGATCGTTCACCAGCGCATCGGCCACCGCGACCGTGCAGACGGTGTCATCGGTATAGAACGCGTTCGGATGAAAGAAGGGTTCGAAGACCTTCGAGCGGTGGTTACGGAACTCGTACACCGAACCGACGATGTCCCCGATGATGGCGCCGAGCATCTATTGCTCCAATCTGGGTGTGGTGCAGCGACAGTACAGCGCACCAGGCTCAGGGAGTGAGCCCCTCGCCCGAGTCCCACTCATCAAGGAAGCGCTCGACGAAGGACGCCATGAACTGGTGTCGCTCCTCCGCGAGCAGGCGTCCCGTCGCGGTGTTCATGCGATCCTTCAGCAAGAAGAGCTTCTCGTAGAAGTGATTGATGCTTGCCCCCTTCGCAGCCTTGTAGGCATCAGCGGTCGCATGCAGGACAGGCGGCACCTCGGGGTCGTACATCAGGCGTCCCGCATGACCGCCGTATGCGAAACAGCGGGCGATACCGATCGCTCCGATCGCATCGAGCCGATCGGCATCCTGGACGCACTGCCCCTCGAGCGTCCGCATGGGCGGCCGGACCCCTGCGCCTTTGAACGAGATCGTCGCCACGATCTCGACGACCGGCTCAACGAGGTCGTCGCCAGCACCTTCCTCGCGCAACAGCCGCTCGGCCTCGCGTGGCCCGATGGCGTCGTCGCCCCCGTGGAACTTCCAGTCGGCGATGTCATGGACGAGCGCGGCCAACTCGACCACGTCGAGCCTCGCGCCCTCGGCCACGGCGATCTTCCGGGCCAGACGCCAGACACGGTGGATGTGGTGCCAGTCATGGCCCGAGGCCTCCTCGGCGAACCGGGAGCGGATGCGTGTGGCGACACACTGCACCATGTTGTAGGCGTCCGCCTGCATCACGTTGCCCGCCGCGACGTCAGTGTTGAGATCAGAGCTTGTAGGCAACCTTCCCCTCCGTGATCGTCACCTGACCGCGCTGCTGAAGTTCGGCAAGCAGCTTCTTCAGGTTGGCGTCGGAAATCGGTTGGTTCGTACGCTGCTTGATCAGGGCCTGGATCGTCGTCATCAGGGTCGCCTCCTTGCGCGGTCGCGAGTTGCCGCGCTTGCGAAGGTCCTCGAGGACGAGCGCAAGCCGCTCCTGATGTGTGTCCCGGGTCGGCGCGGCCGCTGCAGGCGCGGTGACGGCGACAGCGGGCGGCTTCACGACCGGTGGGGTCGGGTTTTCGCCCTCAGCCAGCGGAAGCGCACCTGGCGGGGCAGCGGACTCTCGCGGCCGGGGGCAGCGGAAGTCGCCGCGCTGATTCAGCACAATCTGCAGCTTCTCCTTGATCGACTTCGATCCGAGCAGGCTGTTGAGGGTACGGCAGCAGGCGACACAGTTGTCCTCGCTGTTCGTGCCCCCGTTGGCGCTGGCCACCAGGTGCTCGATGGAGGCCTCACCGCGAGGCAAGGGCTGCCGGCAGAAGAAACACAGGCCGCCCTGCATGAAGAGAAGCCGATCGAGGTGTGGAGTGCTCATGCGCGGATTCTATGGGCGGCTTGCATCCGGCATCAATGCAAGACCGGCATGCGATGTGAGAGATTGCCTGACGCGCCGTCGCCCCCTACCCCTTCACGCACACCACCTGCTTCAAGGTATGCAGGACCTCGGTGAGGTCGCGCTGGTTGGCCATCACTTCGTCGATGTCCTTGTACGCCCCAGGGATCTCGTCGACCACGCCCTTGTCCTTGCGGCAGATCACCCCTTCGGTCTGGCGGGCGAGGTCCGCTTCGGTGAAACGCTTGGTCGCGGCCGTGCGGCTCATGCGCCGGCCGGCGCCGTGGGCGCTGGAACAGAAACTCTCCGCGTTGCCCTTGCCGCACACGATGTAGCTGCGCGCCCCCATGCTGCCGGGGACGATGCCGAGTTCGCCCTCCCCCGCGCGGATCGCGCCCTTGCGCGTCACCCATACGTCGGCGCCGTAGTGGTGCTCGCGGGCGACGTAGTTGTGGTGGCAGTTCACCGCGTCGGTCGTGACCGAAAACGGCGGTAGGTGCCGCGCCAGTCCCGCGAGCACGAGATCGAGCATCGCCTGGCGGTTGGCCATCGCATATTCCTGCGCCCAATGCACCGCCTCGACGTAATCGCCGAAATGATCGCTGCCTTCCGGGAAGTAGGCGAGGTCGCGATCCGGCAGCTGGATCATGTGGCGCGCCATGTCCTTTCTCGCCAGCTCGATGAAGTACGTCGCGATGGCGTTACCGATGCCTCGGCTGCCCGAGTGCAGCATCACCCAGACCTGCGCATGCTCGTCCAGGCAGACCTCGATGAAATGGTTGCCGCCCCCGAGCGTGCCCATCTGGTTCGCCCACTTGGAGAACTTGCCGAAGGCCTTGAGCAGTTGCGGATGGCGCTCGGTCAAGGCCTTGAGGCCGGGCTCGAAGGGGCGCACCACGTCGGCCAGCACCCGGCCGTCAGCATGCTGGTCGCGGCCGACCGGCACGTCACGGCTGATCTGATCGAACACCCTCTTCAGTCGCTTCTCGTCGATGTCGTTGGCGGTGAGCGACAGGCGCGCGGCGACCATGCCGCAGCCGATGTCGACCCCCACCGCCGCCGGAATGATGGCCTGGTGGGTGGCGATGACCGAGCCGATGGTCGCGCCGATGCCCAGATGCACGTCGGGCATGGCAGCGACGTGGTGGTGGATGAAGGGCAGGCTCGCGATGTTGGCGAGCTGCGCCTTCGAGCCCTCGTCGATGTCGTCGGTCCAGATCCTGACCGGTACGGCGCTGCCGTCGAGGACGGTCTTCACGGGCATGACTGCTCCCTTACGTTTCCCTGCCTCTATCCAACGCCGACACCCGACTGTTCGAGCGCCGACGCCCCTTCCTGGAGCGCAAAGACGCAGTCGGGCCAGCGCTCTGCCCGCAGCGTACTTACAAACACCTGCAGGCGAGCAAGGATCGACGCAGCGGCAGGGTCATCCTGCCTGACCTTCAGCGCCGCGCCCGGTGCCACGCGTTGTGCCAAGACCTTGAGCCTACCAAGCGCGCCGGTGTCCGACAGCAGCGCTTCGTGCAGATCGCGCTGCGCCATCACCTGAACGAAGCAGGCGACCACCAGGGCCTCGCCCTCCCCTTCAGCCAGCACGAACTCGAGCCAGTCGAGCACCGCCGCCCCGACACCGATTCGGCGCAGCTCGGCATAAGTTTGCGGCCATTCGGCCTGCGGGTGGCTGCGCAGCCACTGTGTCAGACCCAGGGGAGTGAGACCTGTGTAATGCGGTTCGGCACGCCAGTAACGCGGATCGTCCCGGGGTGGCTGCCCGGCGTCCTGGTTCGCGCTTCGGCGCAGGAACGCCGGGATGTCATAGGTCCCAGCCTTGTTGGGCGTATCGCCGTGATCCGCACGTCGACCCGAGCGCAGCACCACGGGCGCATCGAAGGGATCGTCGAAGTCGAGATACGCACCGCTTGCCGCAGCCGGCGAGCCGTAATGCTCCGGCGCCTCATTCACGCTGAGCGGCGCCATGCAGGGGTCGATGCAGAAGTCGAGACTGCCGAGGCCGCCAAAGCCGGCAGGCAGCATCGAGGGCACCTTCACGAGATCGGGCATGTCCGCCGGTTTGTCGGCTTCGGCACGCGTCTCGACGAGCAGGAAATGCGTCAGCGGGCTGACCAGCTGATAGGCGACGGCCAGTTCCAGCGCCTGACGCGAGTGGGCGCCCTCGGCGGCGAGTAGGGTTTCGATCTGCGCGGCCACGGCCATACGGCTGAGCGCCGAATCATGCTCGGCAGCAGTCAGGCTGGCCTCGCCCAGCGACTCGGGCGCCTCGGCATGCGCGCGCGTGCCGACCAAACGCACCGTCCCATCCGGCACCTGCGCAAAGCGTGCCCATACGGTCACCGCGTCGCCGTCGAACACCGAGCCCGGTAGCGCGCTCATCCAAACGGGCTTCGCACCTGCGGGCCACACCAAGTCCAGGGACGCCATGCGCTGCGAGCGCAGGCGCGCAAACATGCGCAGGACGGCCGGTTCCACGGCCTCTCCCGGTGCGACGAAGTCACAGGCCCCGCCGGTCTCGTCGGCCAGGCGGCGCAGCACACCCTCGGCAGGGGCGCTGCCAATACCGACGACGAAGACCCGGTGACCCAGCGCGCGCGCTTTCGCTACCGTGCGCTCGATCGCGTGGATCTGTCCGTCCGTGATCAGCAGCAAATCGAACGGCGCGGCACCTTCCACAGCGCCGGGGCTTGCGTCGGTATCGCCGGCCAGGGCCAGCGTGGAATCCAGCGCCTTCTCCATCTCGGTCCCACCCAGATCCGCCTGCAACCCGGCCGCCCAGCGCTGCCCGGCCAGCCGGGTCGCGGGACTCGTGCGCCAAAGCGCGCGGGAGCGATGCTCGACAGTGCTGCCGAAACGTGACAGCGAGAACCGCTCACCCTCGCGCAGGCCGCCGACGATGGCCTGCAGCGCACGACGCGCGGCGGCGATGCTGTCGCCCTGCATCGAGCCCGAGCAGTCCACGAGGATCTTCACCGCGAGCGGATGAACCGACGCCGGCACGCGCGGGCAGAAGCTCGCCAGCACGCTGACCGCGCCGGGCTGCACCGTGTCCTGCGCGCACAGGGCGAGCGAATCCTGCGCGACCTCATCGAGCACGAGGATGAAGTCGCGATCGAGGCGGCCACCGCGCGCAAGCGATACGAGCATCGTCGTCGTCTCCCCCTCGCCTTCGAGCCGCATCGACAGCGGATGACTCGGCGAGCCGATCCGGGCGCGTGCGAGGGCGCCCTCGACGCGCAGGCTGAGCTCGAACGGATGCACGACCATCAGATCATGCTCGACCACCTGGTGCGGCTTCAATCCGGCATCGGCCACCGGATCGCCATAACGCGGGGCGATGACCGTGGGCACCACCAGGCGCAGGCCATGCTGCTCGAACTGGAGCACCTGGGCGTAGCGTAGCCGCACCACACAGGTCTCCCCAGGTGCGAGGTTGCCCAGGTTCAGGGTGTAGCTGTCATCGAAATTCTGCTCGAGCAGGATGGCGGTGTTGCCTTCGGCAATTGCGTCCTCATAGCCCTGCTCAGCCTGCTTCTTCTCGACCACCGCACCGGACAGGCGGCGATCGCCAATCTGGACCTCGACCCCGAGCAAAACAGCCGCCCAAGGCAGCGGGAAGCTATACACGAGTTCGACATGACAGTCGAAGGGGTTGGCAAAGCGCTGCTCGAGGCTTGCCTCGAAAAGCGTCCCGCGCAAGCTGCCTTCAAAGCGCACGCCCTTGAGCGTCATTGCCTCACCCGCGCGAGTCTCGAGTCGTGCCGATTGTTGCTGCATCATGGTTCTCTCGCCTGTCGTTCGTTCTTGTTCGTTTTCGCCGGATCCGTCTGCGAAGCACCGTCTTCTTCGCCCTGCACCGCCTTGAAGGCCGTCATCACGCCCTGGATGAACTGCCGAACCGCCTCGGGACTCAGCCCCGCCCGCTGCGGATCGATCACCACCTCGATGCCGTCCGCTACGGTCAGATGGCTGCACACCGACACGCTGCCGATGGCGCGTTCGCGAGGCGGCACCGGCGGCGGGCCACCGTGCAGCAACTCGCGGATGCGCTCGAGGGACACCCCTGCCGCCGTCCACTTCTTGATCAGCAGCAGTTGCTCGAGGTGCTTGCTCCCGTAGCGGGCCGCCCGGGTCTCGCCCTGCGGGCGGTCGACCAGGCCGATCTGCACGTAGTAACGCACCGTGCGGGGCGGCAAGTCGGCCAGGACGCAGAGATCGGCGAGCGGGTAGCTCGGCGCGGGGTTGTCGGGCGTAAGTGTGCGAGCCGTATTCATGCAGTCATTTTATACATCTTTGGTGTTTCTATACAACTGCGAGAATGGACCGTGCGAGGACGGACCGACGGTCGCTTGATATCCTGTCGTCCGGCGCTTCTGTTATGGAGGCGAACATGTCCCGCGACAAAGCAATCAAGGCCGTTCAGCGACTGATCCGGCTCTACCTCTCCAAGCACGGCTACCACGTCGAGCAGGCCGGCCAGCAGTGGCAGTGGCGCCGTGACGGCGCTGCGGCAACGCCGGCGGACGACGAACTCACGGCCATCCTGGCTGCTTCCGAGGCGCTCATCCGCGCCTCGGTCGGCACCGCCGCACCTTGAACGAGGAGACCGTCATGGATCGCCGAACTTTCCTCAAGGCGCTGGCTTCGTTCGGCGCCTCGATCGCCCTGCCCCTGGATCTGGGCACCGCGTCCGACGCCGAAATCGACACGGCCTGGACCGAAGCCGCGAAGACCTGGGATCTGTTCGAGGTGAGCGAATTCCGCACGCTCTCGTACGCCAACTTCGAGGAGCCCACCACGCGCTACGACGCCTATGGTTTCAGCGACGCGAGCGACGTCGATGCCTCGATGCTCGAGAGTCATTACGACCTCTACGACCCCATCCAGGCGCTCTACCGCGAGCACCTGCTCGAGCAGGATCCCGCGCTCGACGAGGCGACGCTCGACGAGCGGGTCGAGGCCGAGTGGCTCGAGTGGTGCCAGCAGGCCAGCGGCACTGATCGCACCAACATCCGCTGGATCATCGACGACTGGCTCTCCGAAGCACCCGATCCCTGCCAGGAGTGGGAGAGCTACTACAAGACCGGCGACGCCCAAGGGGCGGCCTACGACCATTTCCTGCGCGAAGACCCGGAGCTGATGGATGCGCTCGGCATCGTCGTGATCGAGGGCGACTGCCCCGGTAGCAGCTACTACGCCGCCGAACTGCACACCGACGTCGAGGCGACCAACCGCATCGCCGCCGAGCGCGGCTGGACGATCCGCTTCGTCTATGACGGCGAAGACATCGTGCGCTACGACCGCAAGCCGGTCGTGTGATCGAACAACTCTGCCGACATCGGCCCGTGCCGGCAGAGCGCAGTCGGGGCCAAGGGGGATTTGATCCAGATTGCGGCCCCCGCCACTTCGGCAAAGCCGCTAAAGAGGAGCAGACATGCGCAACGACGACAACCACGAGCCGGATGACGGCATCACCGCCAGCTACATGATTTCTCCCGACTACGGCGACGCGTTCGCCTGGCGTCGGGTCGAAGGGGTGGATTCGCGCTACACCCTCGGGGCGGACTCGGGGGGATGGAGTGGCCCGCACCCGATCTCCGATGCCCTATTCCAGGATTTGCATGAATGGTACGGGCGCTTTTGCAGGGCAGACCCCTGGTCCGGCAAGCACGAAATGGACTGGGAGGCCTTCCACCGGGATGGGGTCGAGCTAGCCCGCCGGGTCAAGGCCGAGGTGGGTCCCACTGCCAAGGTGTTTTATGCAAAGCCCATCGAAGATCCTGGCTTTCTACATCAGCGACTGCGGGAGATCCTCGACGACGGGTCCGTGGTCATCTTCCCCGATGAGCCGATGACCATCTCCCCGGACTGGCCCATGACAGACGACGCATCCGACGCCGACTGACAGCAACGATCGGACAATCAGTTGATCCTCGGAACCCCGGCGGGCAGGCGCATCACGGCGCCGGCCCGCTCCCATCGAGACCTTTAAGCAATGACGAACCACACCTACCTCTTCACCTCCGAATCCCTCTCCGAAGGCCACCCCGACAAGGTCGCCGACCAGATCTCCGACCGCATCCTCGACGCCTTTCTCGCCCGCGACCCGAGCGCCCGCGTCGCCTCCGAGACCCTGCTCGCCGACCAGTACGTGGTGGTCGCTGGCGAATTCAACACGCGCGACAAGGCGGTCTTCCGCGACATCGAGGCTGCGGCCGAAAGCATCGTGCGCAAGACGCTCGCCGACATCGGCTACACCGACGCCGCAACCGGCATCGATCCGCGCCGCTGCGAGATCCGCATCGCCTTCAACCACCAGTCGAGCGAGATCGGCCAGGGCGTGGACAGGGCCGACGGCGAGCTGGGCGCCGGCGACCAAGGGCTGATGTTCGGCTACGCCTGCGACGAAACACCCGAGCTGATGCCGCTGGCGATCAGCCTCGCGCACCGCCTTGTGCGGCGGCAGGCCGAGCTGCGCAAGTCGGGCGCCCTGCCCTGGCTGCGGCCCGACGCCAAGAGCCAGGTCACCGTGCGCTACGAGGGCGGCCGCCCGGTAGCGGTCGAGAAGGTGGTGCTCTCCACCCAGCATGTCGAGTCCATCGAAACCGACACACTGCGCGCCGAAGTGCTGCGCCACATCATCGACCCGGTCGTTCCGCCCGAGCTGCGCAGCCCGGGCTTCGAGGCCCTGATCAACCCCACCGGCCGCTTCACCGTCGGCGGCCCCAAGGGCGACACCGGACTCACCGGCCGCAAGATCATCGTCGACACCTACGGCGGCGCCTGCCCGCACGGCGGCGGCGCCTTCTCGGGCAAGGACCCGAGCAAGGTCGACCGCTCGGCTGCCTACATGGCGCGCCACATCGCTAAGAGCATGGTGGCGGGCGGCTTGGCACAGCGCTGCCTGGTCCAACTCGCCTACGCGATCGGGGTGGTGGAACCCGTGTCGGTGATGGTCGATACGTACGGGACGGGCACTCGGACGGATGAAGAACTGGAAGCTTTGGTGCGCGAACGCTTCCGGCTCACGCCGAAGGGGATCATCGAGTCGCTGGGGCTCGAGCGGCCGATCTATGCGCAGACGGCAAGCTATGGGCACTTCGGGCGCACTGACTTGGAACTGTCGTGGGAGAAGGTGGCATTAGCAGCGTGATGCAAAAGCCGGCGGTACCGCGCCAGCACTGAGGTTCAGGTCGAGTTTCATCGTGACATCGCTTTCCGGAATCGCCTTCGCACCGCGTTCGAATTGCCTTCGTGGCCGCAACGGCGACCGCGAAGGTCCGTTTGCGCACCTGCGCTCATGCTTTCACCTCCGAAACGCTCAATTTCGCGATTCGAAGCAGGTTGTATGCGGCACCGGAAATGAAGGCCGCCATCTGGGTTTTCGCCTGGCCGATGAAACGGGACTTTCGCAATCCGCCGACCGTTTTCAACCAACCGAAGATCTCCTCGACGCGCTTTCGCTTTCGTTGGCTGACCCGGTAGCCCTCGGTCCGGGTGGTTCGCCCAT